>JAITUU010000034.1 GCA_031286165.1 Bacteroidales bacterium | reverse complement strand
ATGTAATCCAACACATGGTGGGAAAAAAATTGCGCTTGCGCCGTACAACACAGAGCCACAAAGGCTACCACACAGCATAATTTTCTCGCAAAAAGAGTACATATTTTTTTCATAGTATTTAGGTTTTAAGTGAATATTTTAGGATGATTGCGTTTTGCAAACGTACAACAATTTATGCTAAATCATAATAATAAATCTAAAATTTATCGCATAATTTCCTGCTTTTTTTAATAAAAACCAACACACAATATCGCAAATAATAATATGTTTTAAACTAAAAACTCCCGCAAAACAAGTTCGCAGGAGGGTTTCTTTTATTGACACATTGGCATATTAGTATATTAGCATATTGTTATCTCATTCCTCGAGTCTTGTGTCTTGTATCTTGTATCTATGTGTCTAAAACAATTCCAACTGAATGGAAGAATTAAAGGTTTTGCGGTGATAGGGCGTTTGTCCATGTTCGAGAATTGCTTTGCGGTGAGCAAGCGTGGGGTAGCCTTTGTTTTTATGCCAATCGTAGTGCTGAAACTCTGCGTGAATTTCGTCCATATAGTCATCGCGATAGGTTTTTGCAAGAATAGATGCGGCGGCTATGGAGAGGAATTTGCCATCGCCTTTCACTATGCAATCGTGGGGAATGGTTTTGTAGGGTTTAAAGCGATTGCCATCAACTACAATATGTTGCGGCGAAGGTGAAAGTTGCTCCAACGCGCGGTGCATAGCCAAAAACGATGCTTGCAGAATATTGATAATGTCAATTTCATTGTTATCTACCACGCCCACCGCCCACGCCAGTGCATCGCGTTCTATTATGGGGCGCAGGAGTTTTCGCTGCGCATCGGTCATTGTTTTGGAATCATTCAAGCGTTCGTTTGTGTAATCGGGCGCAAAAATCACAGCGGCGGCATACACCGGACCTGCCAAACAACCGCGTCCGGCTTCATCGCAACCGGCTTCTACTACGTTTTTGGTGTGAAAAGAACTCAGCATTTGTTACTTTTTCGGGAAACGGCGAATTTGAATATCTTGAATTTCCGCCATAAAGAGCACCCATTTATCGCCATACACCGCCATACCCATGTAATTAAAATCGGGCGATTTCAGTTTCACGCAATTTTGCGAGCGCGTTTCGTCTATCCATTTTTTTACCATAGCAGCCACCACTTTTTTCATATCGTCATCGGAGTGAACATCGCTCAGGGTGAAACCATAGCCCAGCACTTCGCCAATTTTGAGTGCTTGAATGTGATTTACACCGGTGGCAGTTTCGTATTGCGTACCGCGCAAATACGTACTTCGCAACCTATCCCACGGATTCACGCCATCGGGCGACACATTGTCGGTGTAATTATAGGTAAACATATCGCGAGCGTGCATTTCGGCAAGAAAAGCCAGCGTATCGTGCCACAATAACGGCTGCACCGGATACACTTTTACCAGCCTTCCCGTGTCGCACACAAATTCTTGGCTGCGCCACTGATTCACAATTTCCAACGCGGCATTTTTGAATTGCAACACCTCCACACCAATAGGTGCCACGTGAAATTCTCGATTGAGTTGCATTTGTTTTACTTCCAAATCGGCACTGCGAGGAAAAATATCACTCGCCACGTCTAAATACACATAGGCATCGCGCAGCAACACCGTATCTGCCCACGTGCGCTCCGCCGGATTGGTATTTCTGTATTTTTGCGCCGTAGCATCTATCAAATTTATCCACTTGGTTTCTATATAATTATGCAATTCCTCATCGCTGCTGTATAATTCGGTAATTCGCTCCGAAAACAGTGCAAAATGCGACTTATCGTCCACCGAATACGCCGTGTCGATTACTTTGTACATAGCCGTGCGAAATCCCGCACTTACGGCTTCATTTTGCGTGATTGTGTTTTTGTAATTTTCCGCGAGGCTGAATAAATCATCGAACATCCAATTATGTACCAGCAACATGGGTGCGCGTTGCAGCGTATTCACCACGTCCGAAGAAAGTACGGGCGCATTTTTGGCACGTTCAAAAATTTTGGAAATTTCGCGCATGCTTTTTTCATAATCGCCTGCTTTGGCATACATTTCGGCGTTTTCCAGCGCATCGGTTTGAATATTATAAGCCTTATTCAATCGTTGATACAATTGCACGGCGCGGTCTTTTCCTCCTGCGCGAATTGCCTTGCTTTGCCCCTCGCAGTAGCGGTATATTATGGCGAGTGTATCGGCATGGTCGGCAAAGGTTGTGCCTTCGGGGTCTTTGGAACGCAGCACCGAAAGCGATTTTACCATTTCCATCAAAGGGTCTTTCACCGTTTTTTCGTAACGCATGGGCGATTGTGCCATTTCAAAATAACACAATGCTTTCACATAATACGCCTCCAAAAATTCCGCATTTTTCGCCGTTGCCAATTCCGCACGTTCCACGCATTTTTCGTAATCCTTACTATTGTAAAGTGCGTAGAGTTTATCGGCATTTTGGGCAAACGCACCGCCACACACGATTAAAAAAAAGAAGGAAATTATAAGTCGTTTCATAAAAAAAGTCGGTATGTTTGAATGTCCTGTATCTTGTGTCTATAAAACCCCTTTTGTGCTGGGAAGTTCGTAATTGAAAATATCGCGGCGAATAGCCATTTTGAGTGCACGGGCAAAGGCTTTAAAAATTCCTTCAATTTTATGATGCTCGTTATCGCCTTCGGCTTGAATGTTCAGGTTCATTTTTGCCGCATCGCTGAGCGATTTAAAAAAGTGCAAAAACATTTCTGTGGGTACATCGCCCACTTTTTCGCGCTTAAAATCCGCTTGCCACACAAGCCATGCTCTTCCGCCAAAATCCAATGCCACTGTGCACAAACAATCGTCCATTGGCAAACAGTAGCCGTATCGCTCTATGCCGCGCTTGCTGCCTAAGGCGAGCAACAATGCCTCACCGAGCGCAATGCCCGTATCTTCTATGCTATGATGTTCGTCCACGTGCAAATCGCCTTTCACACTGATTTTCAAATCCATACCCGAATGTTTGCCGATTTGTTCCAGCATGTGGTCGAAAAAATGCAATCCGGTAGCAATATCGGTTTTTCCGCTGCCATCAAGGTTTATCGACACGTCAATATCGGTTTCTTTGGTGGTGCGCTGCACCGTAGCGCGGCGTTCGCCGGCAAAAAGAAATTCCGTAATTTTGTCCCAATCGGTAGTAACCAAAGCGCAGTATTCCTGCAAATTTGTTTCCGCCAAAAGTTTTTCCGCCTCCGTTTCGTTTTTTATAAAAATAGCCTTACAACCCAAATTTTTCGCCAATTCCACATCGGTAATTCTATCGCCAATAGTGTAACAAGCAGGTAAATCATACTCGCCGGTCATGTATGTTCCGAGCAATCCGGTGCGCGGTTTGCGCGTAGGAGCATTATCTTCGGGCAAAGACGCATCTATCAAAATATTATCGAAGGTTATGCCTTCGTTTGCCATGAGTTGCAGTAGTTTTCCCTGCACCACATCAAAATTTTCCTGCGGATTGGCAGCTGTTCCCAGCCCATCCTGATTTGTAACCATTACAAACTCAAAATCGAGTTTTGTGCGAATGAAATACAAATTGCGCAACACACCGGGCAAAAATTCCATTTGTTCCAACGTATCTACTTGAAACGTTACGGGCGGTTCCACTATCAGCGTGCCATCGCGGTCTATGAATAAGGCTTTTTTTGTCATATTTCTGTACTTGGTACTTATTTTTTTGTTTTTGCAGGCGGCAGAGTTTTTTGTTTCGCAGGTTGTGCGCTTCCTTGTTTTTTCTTTTTATCCAATTCGTGGTTCAAAAGTTCCACAATGGTTTCGGGCGGAAGGCGTTTTGCTATAATTTTTTTGTTTCTATCAAACACGTATGACACCGGTGTGCTGTAAATATCGTACAGTGTTCGGAAGTTTGTATTTTGATAGGGGTCAAACACATTGTAGCAATCTTGCAACGATTTTTCGGCAATAAATTTTTGCCAATGCGTGGTGTCGGTTTGGGTGTAAATAAGTACACACGCCACTCCGCGCTCGCGGAATTTATTTGCCACAAACAAATCGTGCCATTCGGGAATTATTTTTTTGCAGTGTCCGCAGTCGGTATCGTAAAAATACACCACCGTAAAATCGGCATCTATGGAGTGCAGGCGTTGCCAAAAATTTTTATTATTATAGAGTAATAAATCGGGAGCCGTAGCACCTATTTGATTGAACACCGTTTTGTCGTAGCGGTCTTTCACTTTTGCCATATATGCTGTGTCGGCTATCACTCGTGCAGGCAATTTATGCGGCAAATAATAATCCTTCATTAAGTGCACAAACACATTGTCAAGCCCCATGTACTTAGGATTTTGGTATTTCATAAACAAGTGATTGAGCGTGTAATAATACATTCTGCCTTCGTAGCCTTTGCCTTCTTGCGCCAAAATATCGGCAAGCAGCGCATCTACTGCGGTAATAATAGAATCGGGCACTTGAATAAGTTCTCTATCAAAATATTGCTCCAATTTTCCTTCATATACCGGCGTGCGCAACAGACGGTCATCGCCCAAATTCACGCGACTGAAATAATGGCGTTTCATATAGGTGTATTTGAAAAGCGAATCGGTAATTTCGCCTTGTTCATTGCGCGGATAATCGGGAATTTCCAATTCTTTGGTAGTATTCAGAATTGATGCGAGCAGTGATGTGGGGTGGTTGGCAATAATTTGATTTTCATAGGAAATCATTTCTTCGCGCAGTTGCTTGATGTGTGCTTGCAAAATTGCAATAGAATCGCGGCGCGTTTCCAACTGTTTTTTACTCATTTTGGTGGTGTCGGCATCGTAGTACAATTTCAATTTCTCAAAATAGGGCTGGCGGGTAACGTAAATTTCGCTGCTTTTGCGCTGATAGCGTAAAAATACTTCGTTTGCTTCGCTGCCTATAAATTGTAATTTTCCGAATAAATCGGTGGTATCGGTAATCACGGAAAATCGTTGATTTTCGTCTAAAATCATTTCAAAATAGCGAAAATTGGGCGTAATTACCAAATACAAACCGCCATCGAGCAGTGTATCGCCCACAAAAGCACCGCGCCCTTGCGCATCTAAACGAATGGTGTCGAGTACCAATTTTTTGGAACCATAGTGATAGCCCAAAAGTAACGTTGTATCACTCAAACCCTTGATTTGCACCTCAATACGGCGTGCATTTTGGGGATTTACTTTTTCTTTCGATTTTTTTTGTGCAAACGCACTCGTTGCAAAACAGGTAATCAGTACATAAATCAGTATTTTTTTCATGGTACTATATTAAGTTATTTATTGATAATGAGATATTTACTTCGTAATATTTTTAGATATTGAAATAGTCATTGTTGTATTAGCATAGTGTCGTATTGGCACAGTATTATCGTATTCTATCTATGGAACGCACCAAATTTTCGTCTTTGCGAATAGCGAGAAACGCCAGCACATCGGTAACAATAGAAATTACGAGCAGCAGCGATGCGGTTTTTAGTTGCATAGCCATAACATTTTCGGCAGCCGAAAGGCGATAAATAAAAAACGCCACAAATACGATGAGTGCTATTTTAAACAAACATTCGTAGCGAATAATATTCAGTTGCAATTTGCGATTTTTGTAGCAAAAAATACTTCCCACCGACACGATTACCATAATCCACATACTCGCACTGAGCGAAAGCATTGATTGTGTTTCAAAAAAACCGGGCATAGACGCTGTAATAGCGTAAGGCGAAAAAATAATATGGTAATCGACAAAAGAAAACTCTGCGAAATAAAAAAACGTTGCTACTGCCACAAGCACCGCCGAAGCGAGCAAATAAATAGATTGAATCCGTTGTATCATAATTGTAACTATTGTTTGAACACGCAAAAATAACAAAAAATCAATTATACAACGCACAATGCGCGTTTGTATTTTGTGCATTGCGGTATTTTTGCACTATTTCTACCTGAGCACGTTGCCAATTACTTCAATCGCTCCGCAGGATTCCAAAATCTTCCGGTGGCTACCAATTTGTAGAGCACATCGAGCGAAGTGGCGTAGTAGCCTTGCGGTGTCATGCCGGCGTATTCCAGCATAAAGGCATCGGTATCGGTTTGCGACACCGCCATAGATGCCAGCGCAAATCCACCCACAAAGGGAATTGTGTGATTTCGTCCGCCATTGCCGGCTTCGTCTAATTTGCGCAAACCGCTCACGTAGTAGCCGTCCACCACATTGCGAATGCCGCCTGCGCCAAACCACAGCGTGCCGTCCGATTCTTTGTGTTGCCACACAGGTTCGTTCACAAAATTGGTCAATCGCTGTGATACTTGTTTTGCTCTACTATCGCCCCACCACACATAATCGGTGGCTATGCGCCACGGCATTCGACAGGCATCGTATTGAAAGGAATTATACGTTCCCGACCCCGCCACTTGATAGCCGCAATCGGTGGGGTCGCCACCTTCGGCATTGGTCCATGCAAATATCAGCCCTGTATATGGGTGCGCATGGCGCAGGAGTACAATATAGGTATCGTTCACCACTTTTTCCCAAAACTGTGCAGATTTTTTGTTTTTTTGCGTTTCCGCATAGCGAGCAAATGCTCTGTAATACGCCGGAGAATAGTAGGAAGGATTGGTGCAGGTGCAACTGCCAAACATATCGCCCGGTTTGAGAACCAACACGCCATCGCAATTCACAAAATAATATTTCTCAAACGCCGACAAAAGTGCATCTAATTCTTTTTTGTACTGCGCATCACCCCACTGCACCATAGCCGCCATAAGTGCTATGGCAACGTCTAAATCGGCATCGGCGGCGGCATTTTTTTGATTATCGCCCGTGTCGCAATCAAAATATTCCCAATTCATAAATCCGCGTTCATTCAAGCGTGCGCGGTAATAATTGAGTAATTTATCGAAATCACTTTTATTGTTCATATACGCAGAAATCACAAGTCCGTAGCCGATACCTTCCGATACGGTTAATTCTCTGCCGCGAGCGGGATTTACCACACGTAATTCGTTGGGTTCGCAGGTGCGCACAAATCCTTCGCGCCAGCGAGCATAGGCAGCATCAAGCGTTTGCGCCGTCATTACGGGCGAAGTGTAGCCAAAAGGAAAGGGCGATTGCGCACAGAGAGCAGTTGCAAATGCGCAAGCGAGAAACAAAGAACATAGTTTTTTCATATAAGCAAACAAACTGTCAATTCTGAATAATCTCGAAAATTTCTTGTAAATCGGGAGTGAGAATAATTTCCGAGCGGCGGTTTTTGGCACGTCCTTCGGCGGTGTTGTTGGTGGCTATGGGCGAATACTGCCCTTTGCCCGACACGGTGATGCGCTTGCCGTCTATTTTGGAATTATTGAGCAGAATTTGTGAAATAGCAAGTGCACGTTCGGTGCTCAGTTCCCAATTTCGTTTGCTGCCGCCGGTATTATCGGTATGTCCTTCTATGGTTATGTCTATGTCGGGATTTTGTTCGAGCACGGCAGCAAGTTGTTTAAGTGCATTTTGTCCGTTTTCGCCTACGGCACTTTGTCCTACTTTAAAAAGTAGCGATTCTTCGAGCACCACATACACTTTTCCGCCGCGTTGCTCTATGGTCAGCCCTTTGCCTTCAAAACTTGTGAGTGCTTTCTGAATTTTTTTACGCAGTGCGGTATTGAGCGAATCTTTGCGATTTATCATTTGCTCCATATCGGCTATTTTGCGGTTTTTGAGCGAAATTTCATCGTTTTTGAAACCCATTTCACGCATCATATCGTTGAGCATTTTGGTTTTTTCGGCATAATTTGCCTGCAAAATATCAAGAGAATCTTGCCGAGCAAAAAGCGATTCGCGAATGCGTTGCAAATCTTCGAGCATAGCCTTCGATTCGGCGGCGGCTTGTGCGGCAAGTTTTGTTTGTTGCGCGGTTAGGTTATCGTTCAATCGTTTGTATTCGGCATTTTGCAAACTAAGCATATTGTTTTGCGCTTGTTTTGCGGCAGTGTCGGAGCGCAGGCTCGTGAGTTCATTTTCCAGCGTTTCGTTGCGCACTTCGATCGATGCGTTCGCTTTGGTGCAATACGCCAACTGTTCGCTCAATGTATCTCGTTCTTTTTCAAGACTTTTCACCATTGGCATTTGTTTTTGAATGGCGGCGCAACTCGCAAAAAGTGCGGCGCACACTGCGAAAATCAGTATTCTCTTCATGATATTTTTGTGTTATGTGTTCGTTTTTTTTAATTTTCTCGCAATAAACTCACCAAACTGTGTGGATACCCGGTACGCATCCATTCGCGTTCCAATTTTTGCACAAAGTCTGTTTGCCCGTAATCCTGCGCCACACTTGCTATACGCACCATGAGCGAAAGGTAATTTTGTTCTTCTTGTTCCACTGTTTTGCGCATGGAAGGTTGCAGCGACACAAACCATTCCACCTCATCGCACAAATTCATGAAATAGGTGTAGAGTTCATTGTTTGCTTTTTCACTTTCGCCGCACAAATAGTAGGCATAAGCGGTAATAATAATATTTTCGTCGAAATACGGCACTTGCCAATCGGGTAACAATGTGCGCAATTTATCGAGTATCTCTACGGCTTTTTCTTTTTTGTGCTCTTGATAGAGCGTAATAGCCAACTGATTGAACATTTCGCGCACACCCACCACGCGCAAGGTGCGTTCGTGGAAGTGGTCTATATATACATTTTTATCGCCAAGTCCGCGCCACATATAGGTATTCATAATGTTATCATACATCACATCACTGTCAATATTGGGCATGCGCGGGTCGGGATTTTCTATCGGCACAAATTTATAGGCAAAACCATCAAAGCGCAGGTATTTTTCAAGCCCAAGTTCCTGCGCCGAAAGTGCATTGGAAAAGTACAGTGGTCTATCCCATTTGTAGCCATCGAGAATGTCGTAAATCATGAGTTTATTTTTATAAATCATATCCTCTTTGATTTCAAAACGAATTTCGGAAACAATGCGTGCCGAATCGCGTGCCGACACAATATTATTTGCCAGCACTGCTTCTTTATCTACCGTAAAATAGAGTTTTCGAGCAGGAATGTAATTGAATTTCTCTCCGTATTTTTCTATTTTCATGTTATCATCGCGCATCACGTCCATAGCGGCAGTGAGATTAATAAATTTTCCTTGTGTATATTGCGTTTCTATTACGCGCACCACATCGCGCACGCCTTTTGCCACTTGGTCGCGCGTAAGTTTGGTAGGCAGTGGCGCGGAATTCCACGAGCGGCGCATAATTTGCTGTGCATACCAATCGGTAGCAAGCAGCGGCGAACAAAGCACTCGCACATCGTTGCGCCCATGTTCTACTTCCTGCAAATACCACATAGGGAAGGTGTCATTGTCGCCGGCAGTAACTATCATAGAATGCGGCGAGCAGGTATTCAAATAATTGTAAGCAAAATCGCGAGCCACAAAGCGGTCGGAGCGGTCGTGGTCGTCCCAATTTTGCACCGCAAGCACTATTGGCGTAGGAATAGTGAGAAGTGCTGCTATACCTATGGCAACAGCCGGAATTTTTACATATTTTTTTACAGCATCGTAAAGTGCAACTACCGCAAGCCCTATCCAAATAGCAAAGGCATAGAAAGAACCGGCGTAAGCATAGTCGCGTTCACGCGGTTGATAGGGCGTTTGATTCAAATACACCACAATAGCAAGTCCGGTGAGAAGGAAGAGCAACATCACCACAAAAGAATCTTTTTTTGCTTTGGCAAACTGATAGAAAAATCCTATCAAGCCAAGAGCAAAAGGCATTAAAAAGTAGGTGTTGCGCGAAGGGTCTTCTTTTGCTTTTTCGGAAATATAGGTTTGGTCGCCCACCAGCGCATTGTCTATAAACGGAATACCCGAAATCCAGTTTCCGTTGATAATACCGCCATGCCCCTGCACATCGTTTTGCCGTCCGACAAAATTCCACATAAAATAGCGCACATACATGTGCCCCACTTGATAACTAAAAAAGAAACGAAGATTTTGCCCAAAAGTAGGCACTTCGTGTTTATTGCCAGTAGCCGACTGCGCATACACCGTGCGCGTATTCACGCCTTCTTTGATACCAGCCCAATTTTTGTATTCACGCACGTGCAAAGGGTCGCGGCTGTACATACGCGGGAAAAGCGTGGTAAATTCACTTTGAAATACATATTCAATACCGGCACTCACGCGCTCGTAGCGACCATTGCGCGGCGTGTAAGTAAATCGTTCGTTGATTACCGCCGAACCATCTTTATTCCATTGCGGTACGGCATTGTAGAACTCCCCGTATAAAAGCGGAGCCGAACCGTATTGCTCACGATTGAGGTAGGATAAAAATGCAAAAGGGTCGTTGGGTGAATTTTCGTTGAGCGGCGTTTCGGCATTGGAGCGTATGTAAATCATAGCGTATGACGAATAGCCTATAATAATGAGTGCAATACAATTCACTATGGTATTGAGTATAGTTTTGTGGCGGCGAGCCACGTAGTAAAACACACCCACCATAACAGCAATAAAGAGCAGTACCACAAAAACCGAACTCGATACAAATGGAACACCAGCCAAAATAGCCACAATCGAAGTAACGGCAACTTGCACTTTCGTACTCACATCTTTGCGCGTAACTACCATTCCCACAACAATAGCAACGGTAAGCAGTAGTAAATAGAGCACAAAACCGGTGTCGTAGGGCAAGCCGAGTCCGTTAATAAAAAACAACTCAAACTGCGATGCCACAGTAATAGAACCCGGAATAATGCCCCACACTGTGCCGGCTATCAAAAGGAGTGAAAGCACACCGGCGGTAATAAATCCTTTGGTACTAACTTGGTATTTTTTGAAATAAATAACAAACACTATAGCGCAAATGGTGAGCAAATTGAGCAAGTGAACACCTATGGAAAGCCCCATAATGTAAGCAATGAAAAGTATCCATTTGGTGCTGCCCGGTTTATCGGCAGCGGCTTCCCATTTCAAAATAGCCCAAAATACCACTGCTGTAAAAAGCGATGAAAGAGCGTAAACCTCTGCCTCTACCGCCGAAAACCAAAATGTATCGGTAAATGCGTAGGCTACGCTACCTACTAAACCCGAAAGCAAAATCACCACCATTGAAGAAGTAGAGAGTTCTTTGGCGGCAGCAATTTTTTTTGCAAAATGCGTAATGGTCCAAAACAAAAACATAATAGTAGCACCGCTGGCAAATGCCGAAAGCGAATTGATACAATAGGCTATGGTTTCGGGAGTGCTGGCAAAAAGCGCGAAAATACGACCAAGCATAAGAAAAAACGGCGCACCCGGAGGATGCCCCACTTGCAACGATGCCGATGTTGCCAAAAATTCTCCACAGTCCCACAAACTCAGTGAGGGTTCTTTGGTAAGCATATAAACGATAGATGCACCGGCAAAAACTATCCAACCCAAAAGCGTGTTGAATAAAGAATATTTTTTTTCCATTGTATGTGTGTTTTGTAAATATATGATAAAAAATCTGTTAAAACGTGCAAAAATACAACACAATTACGAATTACAAATTACAAATTACAAATTATTTACAAAAAAACTCCTGCAAAACAAGTTCGCAGGAGTTTTTCTTTCATTAGCATATTGCCGCATTAGCATATTAGCATATTGTAGTAGTTTTGTGATTGAAGAAATCCTCCCCTACTTTAAAGCCTCTGCCAAGCGCGTGTAATCGTTGGCAATTTGGCGTTTAATATCGTTCATGGCAGCGGTAAATACCATGCGGGCATCTTTGCGCGGAGCATTGGCAAAAGAATAGCCCCAATACATGGCAAT
>JAITUU010000032.1 GCA_031286165.1 Bacteroidales bacterium | reverse complement strand
ATTGCCATGTATTGGGGCTATTCTTTTGCCAATGCTCCGCGCAAAGATGCCCGCATGGTATTTACCGCTGCCATGAACGATATTAAACGCCAAATTGCCAACGATTACACGCGCTTGGCTGATGCGTTGAAGTAAGTACGTGAGGTATTGATGTGAAAAGTTTAGTGTATATCAAAAACTTTTTCAAAACACAAACAAGGCTGTTCTCAAAACAAGGGAAGCCTTGTTTTTTTGCACAAAGCGTACAAAAAAGTCGCCGTTTCTATTGTAAAAAAACGGCGACTGACAAGGAAATTGCAAAAAGAAAATTGATTGGTTGTTATTTTGTTTCAGCACTCACTATTACCGCATTTGGAAAAGGGTCGGTGTTGAATGATTTGACTTTGGTGCCTTGCAGCGTGTATTGTATTGCTTGTGAATTAGCGGGGTCGCCTACGCAGAGCCACAGTGTGCTACCTATTATGTTGATGCCATAAAATGCATTTGCGGTTGAAAGTAATTTTTGCGGAGCAGAAAATGTGGCATCGAAGGTATATACACCGTCATCATCACTTACATAGAGTGTTTTGTTTGCATAAGCAATTACATTTGCAGACTGATTTTGAATTTGACGATTGTAGGTATAGAGTGTTTGCGCCGCAAGAGTAGAAGTATTGACTTTCACGATTTTGGAATTACTCACTACGGTTGCTTCCCACGTTGTGGGGTCGTAGGTAGATAAGCCTTTGCAAAATATTATAATATTACCGTCAGAATCTATTTCCATGCTCGAAGGCATATCGCCTACTTTCACGGTTTGTTCTATTGCCAACGTATTTGCATTGATTACGGTAATGGTGCTATCGTTAGTCCAGCCGCCAAAATTTGCCACAAAAATTCTGCCGTTTTGCTGCACCATTTGGTTGGGTCCTGCTCCGGTGGGAATTGCATTGGTAATTTCAAATGTGTGAGAATTTACTACATACACAAAATCATCGTTCATTTGCATACCATGTCCATTGGTTACAAGTATGCGGTTATCGTCTAATTTTTGCACATAGCGCGGATAGGTAAATCGTGCGTCATCAAGTGTTTTCACGCTTTGAAACGTTTTTGCATGAATTACTTCTATTTTTTGCGAATTATTTACCACTATAAATGCAAGGCTATCTACTATGGTGAGCGATTGCACTATATCGCCGAGTGTGCGACCATTCACGGTTTTAAATACTTCGTTGGTAACGTGTCCTACGCTGTCAATAAAGGTAATTTCACCGTTGTTGTGCCCAAATGTGCCTTCACACACTACAAAATAGCCGTTTATCACATCTACCGTTGGTTGAGGATTGTCGGTGCGGTTGCAGGCTGAAAAACCGAGAATGCAGCACAATGCTGCGAGAAAAATACTGTGTACTTGTTTCATAAAATGTAATTGTTAATTGTTAATTATATTGGCATATTAGCACATTATCATATTGTTATTTTTAGATTGATTTCCCAATATCGTCCCGGCATGGGGTAGGAGCGAGTGAGTTCGTAGGCGGTATTTCCTATATTTTTGCAGGCAAGGCTGCCGGTACATTGCAGCAGTTTCCACGATTGGGTGTAGGTAGTAAAGGCATCTATGGTACAAAAGGCATCTAATTGGTGGCGCAGGTCGTAGTAGCGGGCAGTTTGCGCATTGAGCATGGCACCTATGCTGAAATGTTTGTACGAAATCTGCGGCGAATAATTTGCGCTCAGTTTGGGCACATAGTAGAGCGCGTGATTGAGCATCTGCGAATCATCGCCGGTATTGATTTTGGAAAATATGGAAAAATTGTAATTAGCACTCAGCGCATTGCGCCACTGCCACGCACTATGCGTGTAAGAGTGATTCACTTGCGCTTCCACACCGCGCAAATGCGTTTGTGCAATATTGAGCGGATGCCACACGCCGCCGCTTGGCAACCACAGTATCATATTGTTGATAGACGAAAAAAATGCTGTAACATCGCTCGTGAGTGTGGTGTTGCCGCGCAGCCATTCGTTGAACACGCCGCCTTCCGCGCTGTATCCGTGTTCGGGTTGCAAATCGGGATTTCCCCAGCCTTCCCAATACAAATCGTTGAAGGTGGGTGTGCGGTATTTGCTGCCTACATTTGCCCGCAGGAGCATACGTTTGGCAAACACTGCCTGCTGCGCTCCAATGTTGAAAATAAACGGAATGCGGTATTTACTATTGTATTCTTTGCGCAGCGAGGCATTGCTCTGAAAATTCCCCTGCTTGTACTGCGCCGCCGCAATTCCCGCCAGCGCGTATTCCTGCGTGGGCGCGTAGTAACTCAGCACTTCTGCCTTACTCACAGAATTTTGCACTTCGGTATTTAGGGTAATGTGCTCGCCGGCAAAATAGCGATATTGCGCAGTTTGCAAATAGCGTTTCGATTGTATTACACTATATGTAAGGTAATGAGGTGATTCGTGGGCAAGTTTTTTTGTGTAACGCAAATAATCATATATGTATGCCGCGCGAAGCGAAAGTGTGCTTTTGTGCCAAAATGCGCGGAAATGTACCATTGTTCGCAAACTCGAATCTACTTGATTTTCAGCATTATTCGGATTCCTTCCCACGATTGCCGGCAAATTCAGATTTTTCACCTGATACCATGCCGAAGTGTGCAAAAGAGTGTTTTTTGTAGGTTGTGCGTGGAGATTGTGCATGGTGCCATACCCGAAAACCTCTGCATTTTTACGCTCGCGCTCCTGTTGCGCTATGTAATCGAAGTAGGAAAAATTATTTTCCGACTGATTGTAAAAAAATGTGGCGTTGTACTGCACGTGTTCATTTCCGGCGGAAATAGCGGTGGCTGCTTTGTAGGTACCAAAACTTCCAATGCCGCCGCTCGCTTGTGCCAAAAAGCGATTTTGCCAGTCCGGGCGATTCTGTAATTCTATGGCTCCGCCGAAGGAACCGCTGCCGAATTGTGTGGCACTCGCGCTGTGATTAATGGCTATGTAATTGAAAGCCTGCGCCGGCACGGTGGAAATATCGTTTTCGCCTGCCGTGAGGGAATTAATCGGAAATCCTTCCCACGAAATGTGCGACCTGCTCGCACCTGCTCCGCGCAGCGACACACTGCTGGTGGAATTGATTGCACCCGAACTACGCACCAAAAGCGGCGAAGATTGCAAAAGCATTTCGCTCAGCGAAAGCGTGGCAGATTGCGTAGGATTTATGCTTTCTACCACCTGTCGTTTCATGCCGCCGGTGAAGGCATCAAAGCGATTGCCCACCACACTTACACTATCGAGCACGTGCGACTGCGGCTGCCCAAAAAGTGCAACACAAAGTGCAACAACACCGCAAAAAGTAGTAAAAAAATGTTTCTTCATTCTTTGTTTATTACAAAACGATTTTCTCGCTCGTTTTATACTAACACTTTCTGGCAGGTCTTCTGACTTACTTTTTCACAAAACGCCTTCCCGAAATCAATTACGAAAATTCAATTACGAATTACGAATTTTTCAGTGGCTGAGGTAATTGTTTTGTTCTTTTCAATCACAAATTCGTAATTTTTCATTCGTAATTCGTAATCGAAACAGAGTTTTACAGCTGCGGAAACAGTCCCGGATTTTCACCGGATTCCCTTTTCACGAAAGAATGCGAAAGCACTCCTACGCACCAAAATGTATCGGGGGCAAAAATATAATTAAATTACGAATTACAAATTATGAATTACGTTTTTTTAATTACAAAGTAAGAAATTTTCAGTTTTCAAATCTCTGTACTCAGTACTCACATCTCAAAGAAGTTTATATCTTTGTGAGTATCAAAATATAACAGATGAAAGCAAAAACAATTTTCAAAAACTACCACGAAGCACTTGCGTACTTTGAGCAATTGTATAACGAAAAAAAAGCGGCGTTTGCCAAAAAAATAATTAATTCGCCGAAGTTGAAATTCTACGGTATTGATGCCAAAACGATGGAGAAAATTATAAAAAATTACAGTCTTACCGAAGGTCCGCTCGATTATGCCTACGAACTCACTTCGCTTATTTTTGCATCGAAGTTGGCACTGATTGAAGACGATAATGCACTGATTGACTATGTGTTAGAATTTATTCCAAATGTAGATAATTGGGCGCATATAGATGCGATTTTTACCTACAACAAAGTAAAACGCCTTCCTTTCGAGCTGCTGTTTCCCAAAATTCGCCACACGCGCAATTCGGAGCATGAGTTTGTGAGCCGATTTTACTACGTGGCATTTATTATGTATAAGCAGCGCACGGAACTCTACGCCGATTTTTTGAAAACAATTACAGAAAGCGAAAAACACTATACTTTTATGGCGATTGCGTGGGTTATTTCCGAACTGTTTCCGCAAAGCGATGTGCAAATTTTAGACTATTTGCGCACGGCACCTCTCTCGAAAAAAACAAAATTGAAGGCAATTCAAAAAATCAAAGAAAGCCGCAAAACCACGCCGGCGCAACGCGAATTGCTTGAAGAACTCCGTGTAATAGTGAAATAGGTATCAGTTGTTAGAGAGTAATGGTGTATGAATTTTTCTAAGCATTAAGCACTGATAACTAAGCACTAAATATACCCCTATCGCGGTATTTACTTCCGGAGTTGTGCACACTACTTTTGCTTCATACAAAACTAATACAACAACGTATGAAACAAATCTTCAATCTCCGCACGCGGGCTATTGCCCTTTTCATTGTGAGTATCGCTTTTGCGCAGCCTCTTTTTGCCGCCATTGCCGGTGCAGGAACGCTTGCCGACCCATGGTTGGTGGGCACGCCCAATGCCGCCGATGTAAAAGCCTACGTATATGGCGGTAACGAACTCGTAATAAAAGGAACGGGCGCAATATATGATTTTTCTACCACCACCGGCACTTCTACCAATCCTACCGTGAAAGCACCGTGGTCGGGAAATACTGCCATTACCAAAGTGTCTATTGACGATGGCGTAACTGCCATAGGTTCGTATTCTTTCTATAATCTTACGAAACTCACTTCGGTGCTTTTGCCCGAAACGCTCAAACGTATAGAAAAAGGAGCGTTTTACGGCACGTCTTCGTTGGCAACCATTACTATTCCAAATGCGGTAACGTATATTGGCGCAAGTGCGTTTTACGGAAATACCAAATTGAGCACTATAACGCTTCCAGCAGGCATTCGCAAAATTGAAGAAAGTACCTTTGAGGGCACTGCGACTTTAACTACTATTGCCATTCCAAATTCTGTTACCGAAATTGGCGCAAGTGCCTTTGAAAGCAGTGCTTTGGTGGGCGAACTCGTGATTCCCAATAGTGTTATTTCTATTGGTAAAAAAGCCTTTGCCGATGTAAAAATTTTTAAACTAATTCTTGGTACAAGTGTAGAAAGCATAGGCGAAAGTGCCTTTGAACCACGCTCTTCTTCTTCTTCCACACTGAGCGGTGAACTTGTAATTCCCGGCAGTGTGCGTACCATAGGCAACAATGCCTTTAAATATGCAAAAATTACTTCGCTCACGCTGGGCGAAAACGTGCAAACCATAGGAAGCAGTGCTTTTGAAGGCTACTCGGCATCGGCTGCCACGCTTGGCGGCGCACTTGTAATACCGGGTAGTGTAACAAGTATCGGAAAATCTGCCTTTAAATATGCAAAAATCACTTCGCTTACGCTGAGTGAAAATCTTACGACCATAGGCGAAAGTGCCTTTGACGGCGCAACCGCACTCGCGGGAAATCTTAGTATTCCAACTTCGGTGCAAAGCATAGGGCAGCGAGCATTTTACGGCGCAAAAAATCTCACCGGCGAACTGGTAATCCCTGCCGGCATTAGCAAAATAGAAACCGCTACGTTTTACGGTTGTGCAGGATTGACCGCTATTTCACTCCCCGAAGGAATCACCGAAATTGCATCGAGTGCTTTTGACGCTTGCAGCGGATTGTCGGGGAAATTACTTTTACCCTCTACGCTTGTGAGCATTGGCAGTAACGCCTTCAATGATTGTAAAAAATTGAAAGGTGCGCTTATTATTCCCAATAAAGTGGAAACTATCAACGGCAATGCCTTTGCCGGTTGCGTGGGATTGACTTCTGTGTTGCTGCCTGCAAGCATTACCTCACTCAATAGCGGTAATATTTTCTTGGATTGCACAGGGCTCAAACAAGTAATCAATCTTTCACCTGTGCCGCAGTACATTACTGCTACGGCGTTTAAAAATGTAGATTTATCGAACCTAACGTTGATAGTGCCATTGGAAGCACACAGTGCCTACGTGGCGGAAAAATTGAGCAGTACACAAACAAACGAATGGAGTAAATTTGGAAGCATCAAAGGAATTGTGGCGAAACCTACTGTTGCCAAAGATTTGGTGTACACCGGAAAATCGCAAACAGGAATTGCGGTGCAGAATACTGCATATTACAGCACCATAGACGGCAATACAAGTGCCGTGAATGCCGGAAAATACACGGTAACATTCACACTTGGCAACAAATATGTGTGGGAAAACTACACCAACGAACCGCTCACGCTTTCATGGAGCATTGCTCAAATTAAAATTGCATTTGAACCGCACAGCGACATTGTTATTAATGTAGATAATTCCACTCGCACTCTTGCCGATGCTGCGCAGTATTTGAATGAAGGATTTGCATGGTTTGAGCCTACCACCGCACTTACCCAAGGCGATGGACAAACGCACACCGTTATTTACACTCACCCCAGCGGAAACTTTGTGCCGGTGCTTGGCAGTATTACCGTACACGTGCGCAGCGGCGAAGCCACTCGCATTTCCTACAATTCCGAAGAAACAGCACTTGTGCACGCATGGATACGCGGTGATGAAATTGTTATCGAAGGTTTGACTTCCGGTAAGCCATATCAAATCTACAATCTTTCGGGTGTGCTTGTACATTCAGGCATTGCGAAAGAACGCATAGAAAAACTTCCACTTCCCGCACAAGCTATTTATATTCTTTGGCAAGGAAATCGCAGCGCGAAAATTAAGTACTAAGCCCCTCCCGACCTCCCCCTACGGGGAAGATGAAGAAAACAACAACACCATTTATACTCAACGCTTTATGAAACGAATTTTTACCCTCCGCCATGTTCGCAGATTGAGCATTGCGCTTTTTGTGATACAGATATTGTTTACACAAACAATCGTTGCCGCCATAGCCGGTTCCGGTACTTCTGCCGACCCTTGGCTTATAGGCACGCCCAATGCCGCCGATGTAAAAGCCTACCTATATGGCGGTAACGAACTTGTGATTACAGGTGTGGGAGCAAGCTACGATTTTTCGTCATCATCTTCCTCTACCAGCACCAAAGCACCGTGGTCGGGAAATACTGCCATTACCAAAGTGTCTATTGACGATGGCGTAACTGCCATAGGTTCGTATTCTTTCTATAATCTTACGAAACTCACTGCGGTAACTATTTCGAGTAGTGTACATACGCTTGGCAAAGGTGCATTTTCCGGTGCTACATCGTTGCAGAACATTAACATTCCCAACACTGTTACCTCTATTGGTAGTTATGCGTTTAATAATTGCTCGAAATTAACCTCTGTGCAGTTGCCTGCCTCTCTTACAAAAATAGAAGAAAGTACTTTTGACGGCTGTTCTGTTTTGGCGTCTATTACCATTCCTGCTGCTGTTAGCACTATCGAAAAAAGTGCATTTTATGATTCCGGACTATCCGGTGCACTTGTAATTTCGGATAATGTGATTATAATAGACGACAATGCCTTTTATGGCACAAAAATTACTTCGCTTACGCTGGGTGCACACGTGCAAATCATAGGGAAAAGTGCCTTTGAACCGAAATCTTCATCAACTGCTACACTTGCCGGTGCGCTGGTAATTCCCAATAGCGTTATTTCAATTGGCGACAATGCCTTTAAATATACAAAAATTACTTCGCTCACGCTGGGCGAAAACGTGCAAACCATAGGAAGCAGTGCTTTTGAAGGCTACTCGGCATCGGCTGCCACGCTTGGCGGCGCACTTGTAATACCGGGTAGCGTAACAAGTATCGGAAAATCTGCCTTTAAATATGCAAAAATCACTTCACTCACGCTGAGTGAAAACCTCACAACCATAGGCGAAAGTGCTTTTGAGGGCGCAAGCGAACTTGCGAGTACACTCGTTATTCCAACTTCGGTGCAAAATATAGGAAAACGAGCATTTTACGGTGCAAAAAAACTCACCGGCGATGTGCTAATTCCCGTAGGCATTACCAAAATTGAAGAAAGTACCTTTGAAGGTTGCGAAAAACTGACCTCAATTTCGCTCCCCGAAGGCATTACCGAAATAGGAAGTTCTGCGTTCAGCGGCAACAAAGGACTGACGGGCGAATTGAAACTTCCATCGACGCTTGTGAGCATTGGCAATTATGCGTTTCAAAATTGTAGCGGACTAAGTGGTACTTTGCGTATTCCCAATAGCGTAACCACTATTGGTGGAAATGCTTTTGATGGCGATAGCGGATTTACTTCTCTTATTTTGGGTGCAAACGTATCAAAATATAATAGTTCCTATATTTTTCAGAATTGTACCGGACTCACACAAGTAGTTAATCTTTCTCCGGTGCCGCAATACCTTAGTTCCAATGTATTTAAAAACGTGCCTGTACAAAACATAACCTTGATTGTTCCCTTGACTTCGTACGATGCCTACAAGACTGCAAGTAAAGTTCCCGAAGGGCAGGCAAACGAATGGAAAAACTTCGGAACGGTTAAAGAAATAGTACCTCTGCCAAAAGTTGTAGAAGATTATTTGGTATATAATGGCAACGAGCAAACGGGAATAGAACACAACACGGCACATCATATACACACAAACGGCTCTGTGGCGGCTACCGAAGTAGGCGATTACTCAGCAACTTTTGCACTGCACAATACCGCTGCGTATGTGTGGGAAGGAAGTTACACAAGCACTCCGCTAACGCAAACGTGGAGCATTGTGTCATCGGTTTCGTTGCTGCCGGTGGAACTCACAACCTTTACCGCCGTGCGCAGTGGCGTTTCTGTAACTATACAGTGGAGCACCCACAGCGAAACCAATAACGATTACTTTTCCGTAGAACGCTCTGCCGATGGCGTGAATTTTCAGAGCATAGGCGAAGTTGCCGGTGCAGGCACCACCACCGTAGCACACCGGTATTCGCTTATCGACTATGCGCCGCTCACAGGAATTTCGTACTACCGCCTGCGTCAAAGCGATTACAACGGCACGCTTTCCTATTCACGAGTGCTTTCGGTATTTTCGGGAGCGAATAATGCAGCACTGCACGCATGGGCACAAAACGGCAAAATACTCATTCAAGGATTAATTTCCGGTGAAGTGTATCAAATCTACACTCTTTCCGGCACACTCGTACACCAAAGTATTGCTGCGGCAGACATAGAACACATTTCACTCTTTACAAACGGCATTTATATTGTCCGTCAAGGAAGTCGCAGCGTGAAACTTAATTACTAAGTATCAGTTGTTAGTTGTTACAAAAAATCCCTCTCTGTAAAGGAGGGATTTTTTATTTTCTAAATTCTAATAACTAACAACTATAATATACCCTCTTTACGGTATTGTATGCTGCTATGGCTTTCTCTATGTTTGCCTAACAAATAAGAGCAATAATGATAGTACGTATGCACACACAACAAACGAACACATTTCCCGAAGCAACCGCTATGCGTTGCTGCTGTATGCACTTGCAACACGGGTAATAGAATAAGTCTCTTTTTTTTTAGGAAGCCCCACTGTTCTACACAATCCACGGAATGGTGGGGATTTTTTCGGCAAATTTTTAAAATCAAAATAGATAGAAACAAATTAAAAGTAAAAACGAACATGAAGAAACGAATTATTTCAATTGCTGCACTTTCGCTGCTTACTGTGGCGCAAGTAGCCGCACAAAATGTTAAAATTGACGGAGAAATCCGTTCGCGTGCCGAAGTGCGCGATGGCTTTCAAGAACCTTTGGCAGATAGTCTTTCGCCTGCTTTTGTGAATAACCTGCGCACGCGCTTAAATTTTGGCTATACCAACGAAAAAGTGAAGGCAAAAGTATCGCTTTTAGATAGTCGCACTTTTGGTAAAACCGCCATAGCGGAAACCGGTGCAGGAGTGGGAGTATTGGAAGCATGGGGCGAATATAATTTCACACCGGCGTTTTCTTTTGCGCTTGGTCGTCAAGGATTGGAGTATGACGACAAACGAGTATTTTCCTACAATAATTGGAGCAATACTCCGGGAGCGCACGACCTTTTGCTCTTGAAATACAATGCCGAAACGTGGCAAGTGCACGCCGGTAGTGCCTACAACAATGCAGGAGATGTGAATTTTGAAGCACTTACGCCCTACACACTTACCTACAAAACGCTGAATTTCATTCGTGCCGAAAAAAACTTTGGAAAACTCTCGGTTTCGGCTCTGTGGTTGAACGATAGTTACCAATCAGGAAGTGCAACAGTGCAAACGGTGAACAATGTAACCACAAGTTTCCGCAATACCGTAGGCGGTAATGTGTGGATTACCGACAAAAAAGCACCTTTTACCTTTCTCGCAAGCGGATATTACCAATTCGGACACGACAAAACCGATAAAGAATTGAGTGCTTACCTGCTCTCGCTCACCGCACAGCAAAAAGTGGGTGAAATTGTAGCCTTTCAACTCGGCGGAGACCTCTATTCCGGTTCTGCTCTCGATATTGCTGCCGACAAAAGCAATACCTTCAACAAACTCTATGGGTCCAATCATGCTTTCAACGGAAATATTGAATATTGGCGAAACCTGCCCAATCAAGGTTTGATAGACGGCTATGTGGGCGCAACCGCCAAACTTTTCCCCAAATTCGACATCAACGCAACCTTCCACTATTTTGCTACACAAAAAGAATTTAAAGCAGGTGAGAAAAAATCTATCGGTTCGGAACTCGACCTTGTGGCAAATTACACCGTAAGCGACCAATTTTCGCTACAAGGCGGTTGGAGTGCTTACTTTGTGAACGATGGTACACGAATTTTGAAAAAGAAAGTAGATGTAGATACACATTTCCCGCAGTGGGCATATCTGCAATTAACGTTTAAACCTACGTTTTTGAACTCTAAAAATTAATACATACAATTACGAACGGCGAAGCCCTCAACGAAGTTAATCAAGAGATTTTCAGATAGATACAATGAATATCTATAAATATCTCAATATCATACAATATCAATAAATATAAAGCAATGAAAAAAATAATAGTATTAGTAGCAAGCCTTATCGCGCTGGTGAGTTTTACTCATAGCCCCAAACAAAGCACTGCCGAAAAAGCAGTGGAAAATCAAGAACTTTCGGGAACAATTCAACTTTCGGGAGCCTTTGCCCTCTACCCAATGGCGGTGAAATGGGCGGAAGAATTTCGCAAACTGAATCCCAACGTAAAAATCGACATTTCAGGCGGTGGTGCCGGCAAAGGTATGACCGATGTGCTTTCGGGCGTAGTTGATTTGGGAATGGTGAGCCGAGAGGTGCATCAAGAGGAGTTGAATAAAGGAGCCTTTCCTATTGCTACCGTGAAAGATGCCGTAGTACCCACCATTAATGCCAACAATCCTGAACTTGCAACTATAAAAAAAGTAGGATTGAGCAAAGATAACGCACGCAAATTGTGGGCTGGCGAAATTAAAACATGGGGTGAATTACTCGGCACGCAGTCGAAACTTCCCGTTCACGTGTTCACTCGTTCCGATGCCTGTGGTGCTGCCGAAACGTGGGCTGCGTGGTTTGGTAAAAAACAAGAAGACTTGAAAGGTACCGCCGTAATGGGCGACCCCGGAGTAGCCGCCGCTGTGCAAAAAGATAAAGTGAGTATAGGCTACAACAATATAGGCTATGCCTACGACCAAAAAACAAAAAAACCGTTTGAAGGCTTGGCTATCATTCCACTTGATGTGAACGGAAACGGAAAAATAGACCCACAAGAGGATTTTTACCAAACTACCAAAACCTTGATAGCCGCTATTAATGACGGACGCTTTCCTTCGCCGCCAGCTCGCGACCTCTACTTGGTAAGCAAAGGCAAACCCACGCGCCCCGAAGTGATAGCCTTTCTTAAATTCGTGCTCGGCGAGGGGCAAAAATACGCTGCCGAAACCGGTTACATAGCCCTCTCGAAAGAAAAAATTGCTGCTCAGTTGGAAAAAATTAAGTAACGGAGCGGTCTTACCGAATACATTGCAATCATGTTACAAAAAACAGCCGATACGGAAATTTCCGTATCGGCTGTTTCTTTGTGGAGCGAGAGAGTGAACTATTGAATGAGTTTCACGCTGCGGTGAACGAATTTTTCCAAATCTTCGCCTTTGAGCATATTGTTGGAAATCAGCGCGAGGTCAATTAATTGTTTCACTACGGCGTGCGAGCCAGCGTATTGTTTTAGCGCACTGCGTTTTTCGCCTTCCAAATTGGCAATAGTTTTGTCCAAATCCGCCGTTTTTTCCTTGTCGGCACTCGGTATTTCCTCGTCTTTTTTGCCTTCGTTTGCTTTGGTCATCGCGGTTTTTTCGTCTTGTGCAGCAGTTATTTTTGCGGTCAAATCCTGCAATGTTGCCTGCAATTCACTGTTTTTATCGGCATTGATTTTTTCAATTATGGGGTGGGCAGTGTTCACTATCAAATTGAAACTATCGGGTAACTGACTGTAAAAACTCATACCCGGATTGAGGTGTGCCATATCTTTCATGCGGCGCATAAATTCCGATTGGGTAATTACAATAGGCATTTCGGTGGCAGAGAGTTTTTCGCACTGCACGGTAAATTGTGCTTGTTGTCCTTCGGTTTCAAATATTGTGGTTAAATCCTGCACATCGGCGGCACTCAAATTCGATTGCTCCAAATCTTCTTTCAAAATTATTTTTTCAATAATATCGCTATCCACGCGGGCGAAGTGCGTTTTCTCGAATTTTTGTTCCAACTGACCGATGAGGTGTGCATCTAAATGTCCGTCTAACACCAGCACATCATAGCCTTTGTTTTTCGCTTTTTGAATATAACTATACTGCGCCTGAGGGTCGGTGGTGTATAAATACACAAGCGTACCGTTTTTGTCGGTTTGCGATTCTTGTATCAATGTTTTATATTCATCAAACGTAAAATACTTACCATCGGTATTTTTGAAAAGGGCAAATTTTTCGGAGCGTTCGTAAAATTTCTCATCGCTCAACATGCCGTAAGTAATAAAGAGTTTGAGGTCGTCCCATTTTTTCTCGAAATCCTCGCGATTCGATTTGAAAATATCGAACAAGCGGTCGGCAACTTTTTTGGTTATATGATTCGATATTTTTTTCACATTTTGGTCGCTTTGCAAGTAACTGCGCGACACATTGAGCGGAATATCGGGAGAATCGAGCACACCGTGAAGCAGTGTTAAATAATCGGGCACAATTCCTTCCACCGAATCGGTTACAAACACTTGATTGCTGTACAGTTGAATTTTATTTTTCTGCACTTCAAAATTGTTGCGAATTTTGGGGAAATACAAAATTCCGGTCAAATTGAAGGGATAATCTACGTTCAAATGAATGAAAAACAGCGGTTCTTCAGCCATAGGATAGAGTTCGCGATAAAAATTTTTGTAATCTTCATCGGTCAAATCCACCGGTTTTTTTGTCCACGCCGGCGTGGGGTTATTAATAATATTATCGGTGTCGGTATCTTCATATTTACCGTCTTTCCACTCTTTTTTCTTGCCGAACACTATGGGTACTGCCAAAAATTTACAATATTTTGTGAGTAAGGTTTCTATGCGGCTTTCGTCTAAATATTCCAATGAATCGTCGGCTATGTGGAGCACAATATCGGTACCCACGTCTTGTTTTTCAATTTCCGAAATACTGTAATCGGGGCTGCCATCGCACTCCCATTTCACCGCCTGCGCACCTTCCTGATGCGATTTTGTGATAATTTCAACTTTTTGCGCCACCATAAACGATGAGTAAAATCCCAAGCCGAAATGTCCTATGATGGCATCAACGTTGTCTTTGTACTTATCTAAAAATTCTTCGGCACCTGAAAACGCTATTTGATTGATATATTTTTCAATTTCTTCGGCAGTCATACCTATTCCTTGGTCGGAAATGGTAATTGTTTTAGCATCTTTATTCACCGCCACGCGCACTACGGCATTTTCCACATTTCCTTTGTAGGTGCCGAGTTTTGCCAGTGTTTTCAGTTTTTGCGTAGCATCTACGGCATTGGAAACCAATTCACGAAGAAAAATTTCTTGGTCGGAATACAAAAATTTTTTAATAATGGGGAAAATATTTTCGGTAGTAACCCCTATTTTTCCTGTTTGCATAGTATTGTGTATTTATGTTAAACTTCAAGTTTTTTCCTCTGTTTGTCAAACACTGTGCCATGCCAAAATATATGACAAATAGGCAGTTTTTATGGTTTTTTACTGACAGTGTTTTATAAATGTAGTGCAAACACATTGGTAATTAGCAATAAATGTATATATTTGGGCAATTATTACCACACTATGAGCAAAATACGATTACACATCACCGGGCTTTCGTTCAGCAAAATGCAGGACAATGCCTATGTACTCATACTTGCCGAAGCCAATGGCACGCGCCGCATACCTATTATTATAGGCGGCATTGAGGCGCAGTCGATTGCTATGGAAATGGAGAATTTACACGCGCCGCGTCCGCTTACTCACGATTTATTTTACGCCTTTGCCCGCTCCTTTGGTATTACGCTCACCGAAGTATATATAGAGCGATTGCAGGAAGGAATTTTTTACTCGAAAATCATTGCACTTAGTGGCGAAACTCGTGTAGAATTAGATTCGCGCACCAGCGATGCCGTAGCCTTGGCAATTCGCTTCAAGTGCCCTATTTATGCCGAACAATCGGTGGTGGACCGCGCCGGTATAGAAATTCAACCGCAGCAGGAGCACGAAGACAGCACACCGGCGGAAGACGATTCGCAAACGGAATTTATGATGAAAACCGATGATGAATTGCAGGAATTGCTGCAAATAGCCATTAGCAACGAAGATTATGAAAAAGCCTCGCTTATACGCGATGAATTGAAAAAAAGAAATATTTAAACGCCTCACAATGAATGTATTATGCAATATCAAATAGATGCCATTGACGAAAAAATTTTGAATTTATTGATGGAAAATGCGCGTATGCCATTTTTGGAAATTGCGCGTGCCTGCGGCGTTTCGGGTGCGGCTATTCATCAGCGGGTAAATAAACTCGAAGAAGCGGGACTTTTTAAAGGTGCAAAATATATAATAGAAGAACGTGCGCTGGGATACAGTACTTGCGCCTATATAGGCGTGAATTTTGAAAAAGGCAGTGCCTACACCGCAGTTCTTGAAGAACTAAAAAAAATACCGGAAGTGGTTGAATGTCATTATATTACAGGAAACTTCGGATTGTTTCTCAAAATTTATGCTTTCGACAATCATCATTTGATGAAAATTCTGAATAAACAAATTCAAAACATACCCGGTATTTCGAGTACCGAAACCTTTATTTCTCTCGAACAAAGCATTCAGCGGCAGATACGGGTTAGTAGTTAGGAGTTAGATTTCAGTTACGTAATTATTCAGTTAGTGCTTGTTTGCACATTGGTTTTGCATATTGTGCAATAATTCGTTTGCCGAAGTTGCATTGCAGGCATTTGCGCCGTGTGCAGTATTCATTGTGGAGTTGCAGGAGTGCTTGGCTGCGAAATGCCGATTTACATTGTATTCCGCACTTTTCCCATTCGCTTATAATGCTGTTGTGCTCCGGCGGCAGTGTTTCCAAAAAATCAAGTGCTCGCTGTTTGATGTCATCGCGGCTGTGATAACTGCCGTAGGCAAATAAGAATGGAACAACGGTGTTGATAATAATGTTGTGCACGGTATTTTCTCCCAGCGATTTTTTGCGCAGTGCGTGTGTAGTAGCAAATGTGTAGTGCGTGTTCCAAAATTCGTGTAAGTGGAGAGTAAACAGTTCTTCTAATTCGGCAATAGTTTCGCAATGGAGAATTTTTGCCGTCAATCCCTGCGATTGAAACACTAACTGCGCCAACTGCGCCATGCGCATGGTGGGAAAACTACTCGGACGCATACGCGAGAATTTCCACAACGAAGGCGCAAGCGGCGTGAGTTGATATTTTTTCTGCAAAAAAGCGTATTCGTTTTGTAGGGTTTTGTAGTAGGAATTTTCGATTTCTTCGCTCAGTAGTCCGGCTTGCCCGAATAAAAGTGCTTCTAATTGCATGAGGGAATTGCCGTGTTTTGCCAAAATGCGGAGCGGCAGCGCGTGGGCAAGTTCTTCAAACGCAGTGCTATTCACCGGTGCACCCAAACTCCGCGCCACCATTTGATAGCAGGTTTCTTCCCACGCGCCGGCATTTTGCGCCAGCAGTGCCAGCACGTGCACGGCTTTTCGCTCAAACCGTTCCACCACAAGGCGGTCGAATACCATATTTTGTAAAAAGGTATCTATGCGCGGCAATTCTTTGAAACACATAATGCTGCGTGTGCTTGCAAGTAATGTTTCGCTTGCTGTGAGCAGGTTTTTATTTACAGGAAGTACAAGAGTGGGAAGTTTTGTACCGCGAGCGGTAAGGGCATCTTTGTCGTATTCAGCCACTACGTGCAGAATTACCGAATTGTAACTTTCTTGCGTGTGGTGCTTGTGCGCAGTCCACAAACTCGATTTTGTGTGAATTTCCACATTGCCCACCCACAGCGTGGAGTCTATGCGAATGTGTGCATCTAAGAAATCGGGTCCGGCATTGGGATTTTTCATGCCGATTTTTTCTACCACTACGCTTTCGCCGGTGGTGGTGCGCAGAGTGGTGCAATCGAATAATTGCTGTTGCCACATAATATGTAACAATTCTTCTTGCATGATTTAAAAATTAAAATTCCACGTTACGGCAGGCAGAATAGGGAAGAGGGTAACTTTCATTGCCTTCATGCGGTCGCTGTGGTTGGTGTCGCTGCCGGGTTCATCAAAATACAGAAAGAAGGCATTTTTGCGATTGTAGGCATTGTAAATGGAAAAATTCCATTCCGATTCAAATCGCTTGTGTTTTTTTGTGTAGGTTGCGCTCAAATCCATGCGGTGATAGTTCGGCATACGAAATCCGTTACGTTTGGTAAAATAATACACCTGAAATTCTTCAATGTAGTATTTTCCAATGGGCAGTGTAACTGCTTCGCCGTTGGCAAATACCCACGTGGCAGCACATTGCCACGAATCCGAAAGTTTGTACATTCCCACTACCGAAATATTATTGCGCCTATCGTTGCGTACGGGAAACCAATTACCGTTGTTCAATTCATTGAAGCGTCTCTGCGTTTTACTCAGCGTATATGAAATCCAACCGGTGAAATTGCCGCTATTTTTTTTCACAAACAGTTCCAATCCGTATGATTGCCCCACGCCAAAGAGCAAATAACTTTCAATATCGGGGTTTAAAAATACATTTGTTCCGCTCAAATAATCAATTTGCCGTTCCAAATCTTTGTAGTACAATTCCGCCGAAGTTTCGTAATTGTTGTCGGCAAAATTGCGGAAATATCCCAGTGAATATTGATAACTCATTTCGGGTTTCACGAGTGCCGTGCTGGGAATCCAATAATCCATAGGCAACGAAATAGTGGAACCTTGAATAAGGTGCACATACTGCTGCGTGCGGGTAAACGATGCTTTTACGGAATTTTCTTTGTTGATAATATAATTTGCCGACACGCGCGGTTCTATGGCAACATAGGTTTTTACAAATTCTCCTCTGCGGTATTTTACACTGTCGATTTTTTCGTGGTCGCTGTTGTAGGTATATACCGACACCGGACCCATAGCCGAATATGCCGAAAATCGCACGCCGTAGTTGAATTTGAAGTGTTCGCCCGCACTTTGTTCATTGCTTACATACACACCGTTTTCCCAGCCGTATTTTTTTTGAATAGCGAGTTTTAGCATACTAATATCGCTATCGAGCGTGCCGGGATTGAAACTGTGATAGGTTGATTCTAAACCGAATTTGAGCGTATTGCTCGCATTGATATTCCACGTAAATTGTTCTTTAATGCACCAATCGCTCACTCCCGAAAGCAGGCGGATTTTTTGTTTGTCCATTTCGGCGGCTATGGTCGATTGAAAATTACTGTAAATGAGATAGGATTTGAGGCTGAAGTTATCGTGAAAACTATGTGCCCAGCGCAGTGTGGCTATGGTATTGCCCCAATAAATTCCTTGTTTATTTTGATACATAAATTTATCGGTGCCATTATACACCGAAAGCGAAAGTCGGTTTTTGGGATTGATGGCGTAGGTAATTTTTCCGTTCATATCGTAGAAAAACAGACGGGTTTTGCGAATATCTTCGCGGCGGGCAAATTTGAGAAACACATCGGCGTAGGAGCGGCGAGCCGAAAGGATGAACGATGCTTTATTGCGCACAATAGGACCTTCTACGGTAATGCGCGAAGAAATGGTACCAATCCCGCCGTTGGCGTGATAATTCTGCAAATCGCCTTCGCGCGAAGTAACATCGAGCACACTCGAAAGCCGTCCGCCAAATTCGGGTGGCATAGAACCTTTGTAGAGTTTTAGCCCGGCTATGGCATCGCCATTGAAAATCGAGAAAAATCCCATAACGTGCGAAGCGTTGTAAATGGCGGCATTGTCGAGCAACACCAAATTTTGGTCGGCACCGCCGCCGCGTACATTGAAACCGCTATTGCCTTCACCGGCACTTTGCACGCCGGGTAGGAGTTGTATGGTTTTCAAAATATCGTTTTCACCGAATATTACGGGAATGGTTTTAATTTCTTTCATGCTGAGGCTTTGGCTTCCCATTTCTGCCGCCACCACATTGTGATTGCGCTCTATGGCGGAAACCACTACCGTAGATAATTCCGAAACATTTTCTTGCAGAATGAGTGCGAGCGAGGTGTTTTGCGTAAGGTGCACTTTGTAGGAGAGGTCTAAAAATCCCACGTAGGAAATGGCGAGGGTGTAATCGCCTTTTTTGAGTGTCATGTAAAATTCGCCGTTGGCATTGCTTACTGCGCCGGTAGAAGTTCCCACTATGCGCACAGTTGCTCCCACTATTGCTTCTTTTGCGCGGCTGCTTTTTAGCGTTCCCGAAAGGGTAAATTCCTGTGCATGAAGGGAAAATGCTGCGAGGATAATTGAGAAAAAAGCAAGAAGGAATTTCATGCGAAGGTGGTTAATGATTTTTCGCAAAAATACGCTTTTTTAGTTGAAAATTGAAAGTTGGGAATTGAAAGTTGAAAAACAAAAAAGCCCTCCCCACAAGGGAGGGCTGGAAGGGGCTTTTTTTTTATTTTTTCACAAAACGCGCCGAAGCTACTATGCGATTTTTGGCGAATGCCACCACAGTGTAGTTTCCTTGTGCCAAATTGCTTACCTCAATGTGCGAAGTAGAAGCGGTAGCCGCGTGAGCAAGCACTACTTGTCCGGCGGTATTCACTATCATAATAGTTTCCACTTCGGCGGTAGTTTCCACGTTCAACACCGATTGCGCTACCGAAGGATATACTTTGAAGAGGTGAGTTCCCACATCGTTGATGTCGGTAGAAATGCCGTGTTCAAACGAAAGTACCAGCGCACCTTGCACCGAAGATATAGATGTGCCGTTGTACGACACGTGCACATTATCTGTATTGCTGATAGGCGTATTGAGCGAAACAACCAAAATATTGTGTTTTTGATTATCGAGCGTTACTTTTTTTACAGTGTATTGCACAGCATCGGCAAAAATTTGTACATCGAGTTTGGCATTGGTTTTCGGCGTATTGAGCCATTCGGAGAAGGTTACATATACTTCGGTGCCGGCTGTATTTACCGAAATTCCGGTAACTACGGGTTGCGGCACCACCGATATAGTAAGATAGTGCGATATTGACGGGTCGCTTGCGAGTTTTGCGGTAACTTTTACTACACCTGTTGCCAAGCCGGTAATTTCGCCGGTAGTTCTATTGATAGATGCTATGGAAGGATTGTTTACTTCCCACACTACGTTTGCCGTAATATTTGAGGGCGTGAAGAGAATTTGCAAGGGGAATTTTTCACCCACAGCCAACGGCGATTTATCAACTACTTGTATTTTCGTTGGTTTTACTTCTTCTTCGCAGCGTTTTATGGTAAGCGTAGCCGTTGCGGTATTTGAACATTGATTGGCATCGGTAACGGTGTAACTCAGAGTGTGTGTGCCAATAGCAGTTGCTGTTGGGGTAAATTCATTGCCCGACAAGGTGCCCGGTCCCGAAAAAATACCGGTGGCAGGAAGTAGGGACACAGAAAGTTTTTCGGTGCTGCATATTTCGTTTTTGCCGGTAATGAGGGCAACTATTGGTTTCGCCGATACGGTTACGGTGATTGCTGCACGAGGACTTTCGCACTCTTCGGTTTGTGTTACGTAATAGGTTTTTGTGCCGGTAAGTGCAGTGTTGGTAATAGGAGCAGCGGTTAAAAGCGTGCTGCCATCGAACCATTGTACGTTCATTCCAAATACATACTGTGTTAAATCGGGGCTGAGCGCACCTTCGCATACTTTTACGTTGGCTATGCTAATTGCCGGTGCTTGAGTGGTGCAGGCTTGTACCACTATGGTAACAGTTACTGCTGTGCTTTTCACGCCATCTGCATTGGTGTTGATTACGCTGAATGTGTAAGTTCCGGCGGTGGCGGTAGAAATTGTGGGAATAAACGAAGTTCCGCTGCCTACCACATTGCCTGCGGCATCAAGCCATGTTACGTTTGAACCTTGTGCAGTAATTGTGGGTACTGTGCCGCCTATGAGTATGGTGTAGTACGATTGCGAAAGCACCGGTGGAGTAACCACGCCGTTTTTCACAAGAATAGTAGTTGTGGCGGTATTTGAACACCCATTTGCATCGGTGTAGGAATAGGTTAAAGTTTGCGAACCGAGTGTAGAAAGATTTGGGTAGAAATTCAATCCTGAAACGCCGGTGCTGCCGCTCAGTGTTCCGCCGGTGGCAGGAGTGAGGGTGAGAGTAAGCGATGTTTCGGTACTCAATACTTCGGTTTTTGCAGATGCAATAGAAACCGTTGGCAGTGCACTTACCACCACGTCTATGCGGGCTTTGGCACTTTCGCAACTGCTTGTTTGTGTTACAAAATACGTTGCTGTGGTGGGTGTTGTGGTGGTAATAGTGGGCGCAGCGGTTAAGAGAGTTTCGCCATGATACCATTTCAAATTATTTCCGCTCGCGCTGAGTGTGCGCGAAGGATTGCCCACGCACAAATTCACATTGCTCACCACCGGTGCAGGAGTGCTGCAATTTGAAACATAGATATTGATTTCTATCAACTCGCTTTCTACGCCTTCCACAGTGCTCGACACGTAGTAGGTGTACGTGCCTTCGCTGCCGGTGTTAATGTTGGTAGGAAAAGAAGAGCCTTCGCCGATTTTGTTTTTATTTTCATCGTACCATGTAATAGTGCCGCCGGCGTTGGCATTCAATACTGGCGATGGGTCGTTTACCAACACATTTACCACCGTATTGTCTATGGTAGGCGATGCTACGCTGCCATTTTTTACTACAAACGTAGTTGTGGCGGTATTTGAACACGAATGTGCATCGGTGTAGGAATAGGTTAAGGTTTGCGAACCAAGTGTTGATTTGCGTGGGTCAAAGGTCAATCCTACTACGCCGGTGCTGCCGCTCAATGTTCCGCCGGTGGTAGGAACGAGGGTAAGTGCAAGCGATGTTTCGGTGCTCAATACTTCTGATTTTGCAGCGGAAATAGAAACCGTAGGAAGTTGGTGCACGGTAACTGCAATTTGCGCCGGTGAACTTTCGCAAGTAGTGGTTTGTGTTACGGAATATGTTTTTGAACTTGGCGTTGCGGTAGAAATTGTGGGTGCAGAAGCCAAGAGTGTAGAGCCATCGTACCATTTCAAATTTGTACCGCTCGCGCTCAATGATTGTGTAGGTGCACCTACGCATAGGTTTATGGTAGTACTTGCAATCGCCGGTGCAGGAGTGGTACAACTCGATTGATTGCAGGTAATGGTAAATGTCGATTGTGTAGTGCCGTCTTCGGCGGTTACGGTAACAATAATTTTGTTATCGCTCTCGAAGTTTGTAGGAAGTGTAACGCTGTATGTTGCGCGAGTGTCGGTAAGCACTACCGAAATATTGGCAAGAGTAGGGAGTGCAGCACCTGCTTCGTATTGAATTTCGTAATTTTTTTGCGCGTTTGAAAAAGCGGGTTGCAGAGATTTTCCTGCCACGCTGATTTGTTCCGCGCCGACATTTTCGTTTGGTTTACCTATTATATAAGTCAAAATTTCGCTATTGGGAATAGAAAGGAGGGTTCCTTTGATTTGTGCCGGCACTTCGCTGTTGGTAGCGGCGTCCCAAAGTTTAAATTCCAGAATTTCGCCGGAATTGGCAGCCGCAAACAAATCGCCGCCATGAATAACACTCGACACATAGAGTGCGGAATTGTAGCGCACCACTTTTGCCACCATGCGGCACTCATTGCCCACAAAGGCTCCTATATAGTCATTTTCTTGCACTGTGTGCGGAAACGAGGCATCGTACTGATTGATTCTCACTTCGCCAATAAAAGCCATAGTTGCAGTGTAATCCACTCTGTTCCACGATGGAAGTGCCAACGCTACCGCTGAAATTGCCAGCGTAACGCAGGTGAGTGTAATTTTGTGAAAAAACGAATTCATATCAAAATTTTTCTAAAAAACATACTGTATAAAAATTGTCCAAATGTACGAATAAATTTGAACACAGGTATCTTTCCATAAGAAAATTAACTCGCAAAAAACCCTAACAAGCGCACACATTCCATTGCTTGTTTTACATCGTGCACACGCAAAATTGCTGCTCCTTTGCTCAGTGCCAGCGTATTAAGAATTGTGGTGCCGTTGAGTGCTTCCTGCGGAGTGCAGTGCAAAGTTTTCCAAATCATAGATTTACGCGAAAGTCCTGCAAGAATAGGCAAATTGAAGTGAGCAAATTCGTTCATGCGGCGCAAAAGTTCGTATTGTTGTGCTATGGTTTTTCCAAATCCAAATCCGGGGTCTAATAGTAGTTGCGGAATGTTGTATTGCTGCGCTACTGCATTTTTTTGCGCAAAAAAATCCTGCATATCGCTCATAAAATCAGTGCTTTGTGTAACATCTTGCAAGTGCATACAAATATAGGGTAGCGCGAGTTTGCCGCAGGTTTCCAACATTTCGCTGTCGTATTCACCGCCCGAAATATCGTTTACTATTATTGTGCCGATTTCGGCATACACGCTACGCACAATGCCTGAGCGAAAGGTGTCGATAGAAATTGCGATGTCGGGAAAATTTTTGCGCACGGCACGCACCACCGGCAGCAGGCGGCGCAGTTCTTCTTCTTCCGAAATTTCGGCGTAGCCGGGTCGGGTGGAATATCCGCCAATGTCGATAATTGCAGCACCTTCGGCTATCATGCGGGCACAATGCGCCACGTGTGCATCGAGCGAAGTGCGCGTGCCGCCATCGAAAAACGAATCGGGCGTGCAATTGAGTATGCCCATTACTACGGGCTGTTTGTGTAAATGAGTGAACATAAGTTTTTTCAAGAATCGTTTCTAAAAAAAGAAAAATGCAATTTTTAGAAATACCGTTTATAATATTGCCAATATTTTATTACTTTTGGCAAAAATACGATTTTTATGGCAATGGAATTAACCAAAGCACAATTTGCGGAAGTAAAAAAACTGTGTTTCGATATTTTCGAGAAAAAATACGATGACTACGGCACTGCGTGGCGCATTATGCGTCCGGAGTCGATTACCGACCAAATTTTTATAAAAGCGCAACGCATTCAAAGTATTGAAAAAAATGGGTTTACGAAGGTGGACGAAGGTATTGTACCTGAATTTATTGCCATAGTAAATTACGGCATTATGGGTTTAATTCAGTTGGAAATTGGCGAACATGCACCCATAGAAATGGCAAAACAAGAAACCATGACCCTATATGCCAAATATTATGATGCTGCTACTGCGTTGATGCTCAATAAAAATCACGACTACGGCGAAGCGTGGCGCAGTATGCGTACAAGTTCCTACACCGATTTGATTTTAATGAAAATTCACCGAACCAAACAAATTGAAGACAATCAAGGAGTTACAAAAATTTCGGAAGGGGTGGACGCAAATTACTATGATATGATAAATTATGCTATTTTTGCACTGATAAAATTGGTAATTGAAAAATGAAATCACTACAAACAAAAAATTATGTACTCTTCGGCATTGGTTTGCTGTTGCTGCTTGTGTCGCTGGTAGAGGTGGCGTTTTTTGGCGTTTTTGAAGACGCTTCGTGGACAAAATTGTGGGTGCTTTTGAGTATAATTACCTGTGCATCAGTGGGATTGACTTTTGTTTTTGAACAAAAAAAGTATGCAATTTCTATTTCGCGATTTTTTGCCGGTATTTTGTTTGTGTTTTCAGGCTTTGTAAAAGCAGTGGACCCGCTGGGTTCCAACTATAAAATTATAGATTATTTTGAGGCGTGGAATGTGGAATTTTTGGCACCGGCGGCAATCGTTCTCGCGGTGCTTTTGAGTACTGCCGAACTTGTGGTGGGGCTGTGCTTGGTTTTCAAAATATATCCGAAACTGTCATCGCTCGGAGCCTTGATTTTTATGCTGGTGTTCACGTCTGTTACGCTGTATTTGGCGTTTCAGCAAAATCTTACCGGCAAAGAATTGGTGCACGATTGCGGTTGCTTTGGCGATGCGCTTATTCTCACCAATTGGCAAACCTTTGTAAAAAATGTGTTTATTTTAGTGCCGGTGGTATTGCTGTTTTTCTGTCGAAAAAAAATCTATCCTTCGCTCACGCCGCTATTTTCTCACATTGCAGTTGCTGTGTTTGTGCTTGCAAGTGCCGGACTTTCGGTATATGCGCTGGTGCATTTGCCGCCCATTGATTTTCGCCCCTATAAAATAGGTACACAGTTGGTAAGTGCAAGTTGCGGCGACCAAAAAACTGCGGCAAACACAAAAACGTATCAATTTGCACAGTTTGTGAATAATCAAACCGGCGAACGCAAAGAGTTTGAAATTACCGAAAATTACCCCGATTGGGAAATTTGGGAAATAGACATCGAAGCCCCCATTCGCGAAGAAAAAGTGCAGTTGAAAACCACCGAAGAACCACAGGCAGCAGCACATCCGACCTTTGAAGTTTCGCCATTCTTTGTATCGAAAGACGGACAGGATTACACCTGCGATATTATTAAAGATACGTCATTTGTGTTTTTGCTGGTGCAGTACAATGTAAACACAAGCAGTTTACGTCCGGCAATGCTTATCAATGCCTTGTATGATTGGACTCAAACGCAGAATTTCGCATTCTACGGACTTACCGCAAGTTTAGAATCCGATGTGGAAAAATTTCGCGAGGCAAGCGGTGCACGCTATGAATTTTTAAATGCCGATGATATTGCACTCAAAACCATAGTGCGTGCCAATCCGGGATTGGTACTGCTCAAAAACGGAGTGGTTATAGCAAATTGGAACGGCAACGATATTCCGCCGATACAATATTTTGAAGAACTTGTAAAAAAACAGAAAATAAATTAGTACTAATAAACATATATAAATTAAATTAACGATGAGAAAAAAAGTAGTTGCAGGTAACTGGAAATGTAATACCACTGTTGCTGAAGGTGTTGCGTTAGCAAAAGAAGTGAATGATGTAGTAAGCGCGAAAGACGTAGTAGTGGTGCTTGGAACGCCATTTACCCACATTACCGAAGTGGTGAAAATAGTGAACAACAAAGCAATTTCAGTAGCAGCACAAAACTGCGCAGCCGAAGCAAAAGGTGCATTTACCGGCGAAGTTTCTGCCGCAATGGTGGCATCTACCGGTGCACAATACGTAATTTTAGGACACAGCGAACGCCGCGAATATTATGGCGAAACAAGTGAGATTTTGAACAAAAAACTTGCACTTGCGCTTGCCAATAATCTTACTCCAATTTACTGCTGCGGCGAAGCGTTGGCTATTCGCGAAGCGGGAACGCAAAACGACTATGTAATCAATCAGTTGAAAGAAACAGTGTTTACGCTTTCGGTTGAAGATTTCAAAAAAATAATCATAGCATACGAACCAATTTGGGCAATCGGTACCGGAAAAACTGCTACCACAGCGCAAGCGCAAGAAATGCACAAAGCACTTCGCGATGCTATTGCAGCAAAATTTGGCAACGAAGTGGCACAAGGAACGTCAATTCTTTACGGAGGAAGTTGCAATGCGCAAAATGCACAAGAACTTTTTTCAAATCCCGATGTTGATGGTGGTTTGATAGGTGGTGCATCACTCAAAGCCGCTGATTTCAATGCAATTATCAACGCATTCTAAGAAGTTTTTTCATATTTTTGTTGAACCGATTTGCTCAGTTTTGTGCAAATCGGTTTTTTGTTTATTCTAACACAGTTAGTGTTACGTTCGATACTGTTGTGGTAATAGAGTTGGGCGACCAAAATTCGTCATTGGTAGGTGTTTGCAGTTGCAGCGAAAGAGTGAAATTTTTATTATTGCCCACGTCTATTATTTTTTCCATTGTTATGTTATATGATTTGCCGATAATTATTTCGTTTTCGGGTATATATAATACAAGACGGTCTAAATCACAAAAATTACTTATATTTCCTCGTAAATCAACTATTAGTCGTGTATGATTGTATTCGGCAGGTATTTTATCGAACACTACGTTCATATTGCACTGAATTTTTATGATATTTTTTGTCATTGAAAAAGTTTGTTTTGGCAGTAGGTTCATAATTGGTGGCGGTTGTTTCGAAGGTGGTTCGTTGGGGGTGGTACACACTATGGTTTCCGGATTTTTCTGCTGTAAAATAATGCGAAATTGTTGTTCTGCGTTGTCTGATTTTTGCGAAAGTTGATTGTTGAAATACACATAATTATTGATGGTGCGGAATAGGGTAAAATTGTTTTGTAGTTCTTGTAATAATTGCGGTTTTTGCACTTCTTGCAAATCTAAATTTTCGTTAATTGTAAAGAGTGTTTTATTGTCGTTGTTATACAGAAATTGCTCATACAGCATGAGTGATACGTGTTTGTTGTAGTTGAAAAGTAACAGTTTTTCTTGTGGATTAAACGTTTGCGTAGTATCTAAGCCCTTGCTTGCCCATGCAAGTTTTTGGGGAAGTTGTAAATTGTAATTGGCGTGTAAAAAAGCCACAAGCGATGGGCTAATAGCAGCCTGCGAAGTGATATTTGGAAATTGTGCAGTAGTTTTGAGTAGCGGCGACCAAATTATTAATGGTACTGTGTGCCCCGCCAATTCATTTTTGAGAATAGTGGCAGAGTGGTCGCCTACGATTACAAAGATGGTATTTTTATTCACCAATATACAGTAATTCTGTACAAAATTACGCAAACAATCATCTACATACATAAAGGGTGCTGGTCGATTTGTGTTATAAAATTCTTGAAAATGTTTTTTTTCGTGCGAGGACAATTTTGAAAAAAATTGTTTTGCTTTTTTTTCGTATTTCTTTGTGATTGTTTCATTTTCGTTAAAAAACGCATCGTGCGAAGAAAGAGTGAGATATGCGCTGAATTGTGGGTTTCCTTTGTTTTTTTGTGTTTGTTGTATGCTGTTTTCAAACAATACGTGGTCGAAAATGCCCCAATAAGTAGCAAGTTCTTGTTTTCGATATTCTTTTACAAAAGGTGCTGTATTATATACATTATCAATATATTGTATGGAAAGAAAATCAAGCATACTATCGAAAATAAGGCTGCCGCCGTAGAAAAAATGAGTTTTGTAATTGTTGGTGTGCAATAGTGAATACAAGGAATGGTGTTTCGGCATTTTTCCATATTGAAATCCATGTATGCCAAGCGGTGCCGAAGCAAATACCGCAGGTAGTGCCGCAAAGGTTCTGTTGCCTGTAGCTATGCAGTTTTTCCAATATAAACCGTGATGTGCCAAAGAATCTAAAAATGGCATGAATACATTTTTTTCGCCCTGTGCGCCCATTAAGTGCCGTCCCAGCGATTCCACTATAATGATAACAACATCGGGAGTTTGTGGCGATTTGTTGAAATAAGTTCCCAGTACATCGGGAAAATCTTCTGTGGAGCGTTCGAGCGGAAATTCCGGATTTCCCGAAGGATTGTATGTGTTGATATATTGTTGCAAAATCGCCTTATCTACTTCTATACGCTGCGTGTTGCGGTCTATTGTAAAATCTTCACTCGATTCTCGGAGTGATTGTAGAAAATACCACGATTTGACGGTTGTTGTATCGTTTTTGAAAATAGTGAATTTGGCAATGGTGCTTACACATAAAAAGAGGAGCGATGCAATGATAGCAATGCGATGCTTAAAGAGTGAAATTTTTTGTAAAAAATATGGAATAAGAGCGAACATGGCGAAAACGCCAATAATTAAACCGGCATCGAACATTAGATTTGAGGACCCACGCACCGTGAGCCAAATTTCGGAAAAGGGGCGAAGAAAGATTTCTCTGCCCATAGGTGTGCCTGCTTCTTTAAAATAAATAAGGAGTGCACATTCGGCAATAATAAGGAGTGAAAAAATTACACAGAGTAGAATACGAGCCGCTATTTTGCAAAACCACGCAAGGATGGTGTAGGGCGGTAACATGGCGAGAGCGTAAAAACCGAAGACGCAGGTATAGGCAAATATACTATATATGGTAGAGTGCAGTGTAATAATGCTTACTATGCCGGCACACACTATAAAAAGGAAGGCAAAAACGGAAAATTGAGAAAGTATGGATACAAATTTTGTTTTAAATGTGGTCATTTTTTGAATGTTAATTTGGAATATAACCATTGATAGAGTGTTTCGGCAATTATGGCAACGGCATATACGGTAATAAAAAACAATGCCGCACCCAAAAGTTTACTATGCCACGATGTGGAGAATAATTCGTAAAATCGGTTGCGGAATGTTCCATGAACTACAAAAAGTGCCATCGACAATGTGCCTATTCGTTGGAATACAACGCCAATCCGAGGAGATTTATTGAATAGGACGATACATTTTTGTATTACAACGTATAAAAGTAAGGTAATTGCAAGAAATGTGAAGGGGAAAAATAGTTGTAAAAAATTGCCCAGCACAAAAAGTATCAATGCTACTACGAGCAGAATTGTAGGGATTTTTTTGTCGGCGTGAAATACGAAGAATATTCCCATTGCAAATTCCGGTAGGTGAGCAATAGAGTTCAAAAACCAATGAACTCCGGCAGGAGTGTGCCACACATACATTTGAATAAACGTGCAGAGATAGGAGAATGCGCAAATTCCGAGAAATCCTTTGAAAGCATATTTTTGTATAATACGAAACAGAAGCGGAAATAACAGATATAATTGAAATATAATTCCGAAAAACCACCAAGGACCACTGAGAGAAAAACTTTCGTGAGGTAGGAGAGTTTGTATAAAAAGAAATTTGTAGCCAATATGTTTGGCAAAAATCGACCAATTTGTGTTCCCATATACCACTAATTTCGTCATGCAATACACAATTATTCCCACAATCAGTAAATAGTAGAGCGATTTTAAACGATGCAAAATATAAGGGAAGTAGGGCGTTGGTTTTCGTAACATGGTGTATGAAAGTCCTACGGCACTTATGAAAATAAAAATTTGCACGCCATAATGACCAAAATATTCAAATAGATGACTGACCCATTCCAAAGGATAGGAGCGAAATGTGAGGTAGAGATTTTTGATGGTTTGCTGAGAAAATAAGTGTTCATTTTCGCCAATTCGCGGTGGTATTAAATGAAAATAATTATGAAACACAATCATCAAGATACCTATTGCTTTGAAATAGAGCGTGTCGGTTTTTGAAATGGGGCTTATGCGCATAGTTTGTTTTTTTGAACTTGCAAAAATAAAAACTAATTGTCATTTTTTCAGTAAAAATCCCTACTTTTGTAAAAAATAACTCTATGAAACGATTTCTTTTCTCATGCGTACTATTGGCTGCGATGATTAATTTTTGCGCGGCGCAGGATTATAAAAACCTTAAAAATGCGCAACTTTCTACTGCTGAAGATTGCGCCCAAGCCGAAGCAAAGGTGCAGGAAGTTTCCTCGTTTTTGCTGAGCAATCCATGCAGAAAAGATATGAATACGCTCTATGCCAACGATTTTTTGATAGAATGGTTGGATAAAACCGATAAATATCACTTTGCTGTGGACAAAAATTTTTTGAAAACAATTCAAACTGAGGTGTATTTAACTTCGCGCTACTACGCGGCTTTGGCGAAAACTGCCCTCGATGCCAATTTTGCAATCGCGCCCAAAGATTTGCAGGTACAGGCAATTTCCGAATTTGTGAAATACTGCAGCACCAAAAGTAATAAGGTGCTAATTAATCCCAAATTGCAAAAATATGTAGATGCCTATAAAAAGAACACGCTTGCTGCTATGATTAAATAGACGTTTAGACAATAGATACATAGATTTTTTGACTTATAAACTTACAAACAATGAACTTTTCCCGACCCATAATATTTGTAACCAACGATGACGGCTATCAAGCCCGCGGCATTCATGTATTGATAGAAGAAATGCGCAAAATAGGTACCGTAATAGCCATTGCGCCGCGCGTGGGGCGGTCGGGAATGTCGCATGCTATTACGTTTAGCGAACCGCTGCGCTTGCGAAAAGTAGAATCTGCCGAGCATTTTGAATTTTACGAATTTAGCGGAACACCGGTGGATTGTGTGAAAATGGGGCTTGATAAATTTTTCAAAACCACCATAAAACCCGATTTACTTGTTTCGGGCATCAATCACGGTTCCAATGCCTCTATTTGTTCCATTTATTCCGGCACGGTGAGTGCCGCTCGCGAAGGTGCTATCAATGGCGTGCCGTCCATAGCGTTTTCACTCACTGATTTTCACCCCGATGCCGATTTTGAGCCGTATCGCACACATATTCAAACGATTGCAAGAGCGGTGATAGAAAAAAACACCCTGCCGGAAAACGTGTTTTTAAATGTGAATTTTCCCAAAGTGGAAAACGCCGAAGATTTGCGAGAAATTCGCGTGTGCCGCCAAACAAAAGGGGTGTGGATAGAAGAATTTGACCGCCGCACCGACCCGCAAAATGTGGATTATTTTTGGCTCATGGGGCATTTCGATAATTACGAACCCAATGCCGAAGATAGCGATGAATATTGCCTGAAACAAAAACATACCGCTGTGGTGCCACTGCGAATAGAAACTACCGACAATGAAGCACTTGTGAAATTACAAAAGATAATACAATAACCACTTTATAAACAAGTGGATTGCTTCACTACGTTCGCAATGACGCTTTTTTGTACCTCATTGCGAGGGACGAAGCAATCCCAAAAAGTAACTTCCTATGAAAGAAAAACTTAAAAAATTTGATACTCTTCTTACCGGTGTTATTATCGGTTTTGTGTTGCCGCCGCTCACGCTTTTGGCACTTTCACGCTATTTAACTAAAACGCTCACCGTGAGTGAATTTTTCGACCAATTGGGAAAAACGCGGCTGACTACCGATATTCTTATTTGGGCATTGATACCCATATTTTTATTTTTTTCACTCTTTTATTTCCTCCGTTTCGACCGCGCCGGCTATGGTATTATGATTCCCACCGCCGTATATTGCATTGCGCTTGTGATTTATAATTTCTGAACATAAGTATCAAGTAGTGAGTAATTAGTATTTTCTTAAAAACGTTCAATTTTCAACTCTCAACTGTAATGAAATATTACATAATAGCAGGCGAAGCATCGGGCGATTTGCACGGTTCGCGCGTAATTCGAGAAATCAAAAAAAATGACCCGCAGGCTCAATTTCGCGTGTGGGGCGGCGATAAAATGGCGCACGAGGCAGGAGTGGAACCGGTGAAACACTACAAAGACTACGACCACATGGGTTTGGTGGAAGTGGTAAAACATTTGCGAAAAATTCTGCGCAATATAGAATTTTGCAAAAAAGATATAGCCGCCTACACGCCCGATGCCGTGATTTTTGTGGATTTTCCGGGTTTTAATTTGAAAGTTGCTCCGGCGGTAAAACGCTTGGGTATTCCCACGTTTTTTTATATTTCGCCCACCGTATGGGCATGGAAGGAAAGTCGCGTAAAACTCATACAATCGTGCATAGACTACATGTTTGTGGAATTGCCTTTTATCAAGGAATTTTACGAAACGCGGCACAATTTTCCCGTTGATTTTGTGGGACACCCCTTGCTTGATTCGGTGAATGAATTTGTGTCGAAATATGCTAGCATTGAAGAATTTCAGCAGGCGAATAATCTTCCGAAAAAACCTATAATTGCCGTCATGCCGGGAAGCAGAGAGTACGAAATTCGAGAGAATTTGAAAACCATGCAAACAGTGTCCGAAGAATTTTTGAATTATGAGTTTGTGATAGCCGGTATGAGCCGATTTTCGGAAGATTTTTACCGCAGATTTATTACCGCATCGAATGTGTCCATAGTGTTCGACCAAACCTATGAACTACTGAGCAAAGCAACCGCATCGATTACCGTGAGCGGCACTGCCACGCTCGAAGCGGCACTTTTTGACGTACCCGAAATTGTGGTGTATCAAACCAATCCTATTACCTTTTATGTAGGAAAAATGATAGTGAAACTCAACTACTTGGGATTGCCCAATATTATTATGAATGAGCAAATTGTGCCCGAATTGCTGCAACGCGATATGAATGAGAACAATTTGCGAACGGCACTCGAAACTGTGCTTTGCGAAGAAGAACGAGCAAAAATTCACCATAGTTACAAGCAACTGCGCACGCGACTTGGCGAAGAAGGTGCCGCACTGCGCGTAGCGCGAAAAATTCAGGAATACTTGCAGTAGTTGTTAGTTATTAGTTGTTAGACACAAGACACCGGATTAGTAGAAAAATGAAAACTGAGGACTACAAACTTTCCGCAATAAAAAAACTCGTACTTTTTAATTTTCGCTTTCTAATCCCTAAAAACCTGCCAAAATTGCATAATTGCTGATATTCGTCATACGAAATAATGCGCAATCTGTCAGTTTGACATAAAAAAGAGTACATTTGCGCACTGGCAAATTTTTTGATAGAACGAAGTCGAACATTTTAATGATTTGAACTATGACACATACACACGAGACAGACCACGAAGACGAAACCGTGGAAGAAAAAAGCACGGAACAAGTAGAATCCGGAGAACAAACTGCTGACACAAAAGAAACTGTCGAAGATGCGGAAACTGCCGAAACAATAGAGGAAATAGAAAATGCGGTAGAAAAAGAACTCGCCGATTTGCGCGATAAACACGTGCGTTTGCACGCCGAGTTCGATAATTTTCGCAGAAGAACCCTCAAAGAAAAAGCCGATTTGATAAAAAGCGGCGGCGAAAAAGCCTTGATAGAGCTATTGCCGGTGGTGGACGATTTTGAACGTGCCATGCAAGCAATGGATTCTTCGGACGATGTGCAGGCTCTAAAAGACGGGTTACACTTGATTTATGCGAAATTTCAAGCGTATTTGAAACAAAACGGCGTGCAGGAAATTGAAACCCAACATCAAGATTTCGACACCGATAAACACGAGGCTATTACCAAAATTCCCGCTCCCGACAAAAGTTTGAAAGGAAAAGTGGTAGATGTAATTCAAAAAGGCTATCAACTGCACGACAAAGTGATACGCTTTGCGAAAGTAGTAATAGGAGAATAACTGCAATTACGAATTTGTCAGTTACTTAGTTATTCAATTATTCAGGTATTCAACATTAAACATTAACCATTAGTTAAATGGCGTCAAAAAGAGATTATTACGAAGTATTGGGTGTGCAAAAAAGTGCATCGAAGGACGAATTGAAAAAAGCGTACCGCAAACTTGCTGTGCAGTATCACCCCGATAAAAATCCGGGCGATAAGGCGGCTGAAGAGAAATTTAAAGAGGCAGCCGAAGCATACGAAGTGCTGAGCAACGATGACAAACGCCGTCAGTACGACCAATTTGGTCATGCGGCACCGGGCGGTGGTGCACCGGGTGGCGGTTTTAGCGGTTTTACCGATATTAACGATATTTTCGAGCACTTTGGCGATATTTTAGGCGGTATGGGCGGCGGCAGATTCAGCGGTTTCGGCGGCAGTGGTCGCGGTCGCGGTGGGGCTTCGCGTGCGGTGCGCAAAGGTTCTAATTTGCGTGTAAAAGTTTCTCTTACTCTTGCCGAAATAGTGCAGGGAGTGGAGAAAAAACTTAAATTGAAGAAAAAAATTACCTGCAATACCTGTCATGGCAGCGGTGCGGCGAGTGCGAGTGATGTGCAAACTTGTTCGCACTGTCATGGTTCGGGCTATGTGGTGCAGGAAGTAAATAGTATTTTCGGACGAATGCAGCAGCAAGTGCCTTGTAATGTGTGCGGCGGCGATGGTAAAGTGATTACCAAAAAATGCGCCACCTGTCACGGCGAAGGAGTGGTGGACGGCGAAGAAACCGTGAGTGTGAAAATTCCCGCAGGTGTAGCCGAAGGTATGCAAATGAGTATAGCAGGTAAAGGAAATGCTGTGCGCGGCGGTATCAACGGCGATTTGCTGGTGCTCATAGCCGAAGAAAAACACCCTTTCTTGGAGCGCGAAGGCAACGATTTAGTGTATGAATTGGAAATCAGCATACCCGATGCGGTGCTGGGTGCTACGGTGGAAATTCCTACGGTGGAAAATCCGGTGAAAATAAAAGTGGAAGAAGGCACACAGGCAGGGAAAATTCTGCGCTTGCGCGGAAAAGGCGTACCCGATGTGAATGGCTACGGACGTGGCGATTTGCTGGTGCATATTCAAATTTTTATTCCTAAAAATCTTCCGAAAGACGATAAAAAATTATTTGAAACGCTGGCGCAATCCGAAGCCGTGAAACCGAAAAAACGCACAAGTTTTTTCGATAAAATGAAGGATTTCTTTTAATTTTGCGCAAAAGCAATCTCTCATGAAAACAATTTTTCCCTCACGCATAGCCGGTTCACTGCCTGCTCCGGCATCGAAAAGTATGATGCAACGTGCCATTGCCATAGCAACTTTGGCGCAGGGCACGAGTATTTTGCATGGTTACACACCGAGCAACGATAGCGATGCTGCTCTCGGCATTGCCCACGATTTGGGTGCTGAGGTTCAGAAAAACGGTGAAACTATAAGCATACAGGGAAATTTTGCGCCGCGCACGTCAATTCTTAATTGCGGCGAGGCTGGTTTGGGAATCCGCATGTTTACTCCCATAGCCGCATTGTGGCACAAAACAATTACGCTCGAAGGCGAAGGTTCGCTCAAAACGCGCCCCATAGATACTTTGGTACAGCCTTTGCGCGATTTGGGCGTGAATATAGAAACCAACAATACCTTTGTGCCGGTGCAGGTGCAAGGACCCATGCAGGGCGGAACGGCTTATGTGAATGGAAATTTGAGTTCGCAAATTCTTACCGGACTGCTTATAGCAAGTGCGCAGGCACAATCGGACACAATGTTTGTGGTGAAAGACCTCAAAAGCAAGCCCTATATAGATATGACTATGCAAATTATGGGCGATTTCGGTGTGCGGGTGGACAATGAAAATTACCAACGATTTTTTGTGAAATCGGGGCAGCAATATAGAGCGCAGAATTATTATGTAGAGGGTGATTGGAGCGGCGCATCGTTTTTGCTCGTTGCCGGTGCTTTGGGCGGCAGTGTAACGGTTACAAATGTGCGTAAAGATTCCACGCAGGCAGATATAGCCATGATAGACGCGCTAAAAAATGCCGGTGCTCGCGTGGAGTGGGCAGAACAGAACCTTACTGTTAGCAAACAAAATTTACGTGCCTTTACCTTCGATGCTACGGAATGTCCCGATTTATTTCCGCCGCTTGTGGCATTGGCGGTGCATTGCATAGGAACTACGCGCATACGGGGTGTGGAGCGATTGTTTCACAAAGAAAGTAACAGGGCGGAGGTGTTGCAAAAAGAATTTGCGCGAGTGGGGGCGCATATAGAAATTCACGCCAACGAAATGCTCATTCACGGTGGCGAATTGCAGGGCGGACGTATATTTGCTCACAACGACCACCGCATAGCCATGGCTGCTGCCTGCGCTGCCATTTGCGCCAAAAATCCCATAGAAATTGAAAATCACGAATGTGTGGCAAAATCCTATCCTCACTTTTTCGATGATTTTGCTCGCATACAGCAATAAAAATACAGAACATTACGAATAATGTTCTGTAAAAAGTTGATTACATCACCAAAAATGTGATTACAATCGTGAGTTTTCTACGTGTTCCACGCTCGATTCTCCTGAGTACGCAGGGCATGGATCAACTACTTTACACGCTCCCACAAGTGCCGCCAAAGCGGCTGCAATAACTATTGCAAGAATTGATTTTCTCATTTTTATTCGTTTTTCAAAAATTATGTTCAAAAATATGCTATTTTTTTGAATTACTACGGCAAACTCAGGAATATTTTTTTGAAAAATGTGTTTTCACGCTTTTTTTTGTATTTTTGCGAGAGTAACATATATAAGTAAGAATATGGAAACACTCCTTCAACATAGGTCAATACGAAAATTTACCGACAAAGCAATCGCCGAAGAGGATTTGGACCTGATTTTGCGTGCCGCAGCGCAGGCTTCTAACACCGGCAATATGCAGTGGTATTCAATTATAGTAACCACCAATCCCGCGCTGAAACACGCACTGTGTGCACAGGCGCATTTTAATCAAAACATGGTGGAGCAGGCTCCGGTGCTGCTTACGTTTTGCGCCGATTTACAGCGATTTACGCAGTGGTGCGAATTGAATAATGCCAAGCCGGAGTACAATAATTTTTTGAGTTTTTACACCGCCACCATAGATGCCGCTATTGCTGCACAAAATGCTTGTGTGGCTGCCGAAAAACTTGGATTGGGAATTTGCTATTTGGGCACAACAAATTACAATGCACAACAGATTATAGACATTTTGGAATTGCCCGCATTGGTGGTGCCGGTTACTACAGTTGTGTTGGGTTATGCCGCCGAAGAAGCACCGCTCACCGGCAGATTACCGCAGCGAGCCGTAGTGCACCGCGAACACTATCAACCTTTTTCCGATGCGGAAATTCGCGAACTCTACGCAGAACGCGAAAAAGAATCGCAGCAATTTGTGGTAGATAATGCCGTAGAAAACCTCGCGCAGGTATTCACCAAAAAACGCTATGCGGGTGCAAATAACAGAACATTCACCCAAAAACTGCTCGATGTGATTGCAAAACAGGGCTTTTAGAATACAAAAATTTCTGTGTAGGGAAATTACGGAATTTATGTATCTTTGTGCGTAAAATGAATAGCTATGCACAAAGAAGCCCAAATAGAAAAGCGATTGATTGAGAAGTTACAAGACCTTAAATACATTTATCGCCCCGATATTCGCGACAGAGATATGCTCGAAGGCAATTTTCGCAGCAAGTTCGAGGAGTTAAACGGCGTGAAACTGAGTGATACGGAGTTCAGCCGATTGCTCGAAAACATAGTAAAGCCCGACACGTTTGCGGCAAGCAAAACCTTGCGCGAGCAGAATACGTTTTTGCGCGAAAATGGCTCTGCGCTGCACTATTCGCTGGTAAACACCAAAGATTGGTGCAAAAACGACTACGAAGTTATCAACCAACTGCGCATCAATACTCACAACAGCCACCACCGCTACGATGTAATTTTGCTTATCAACGGTATTCCGGTGGTGCAAATAGAGTTGAAGGACGTGAGTGTGGTGCCGCGCAAGGCTATGGAGCAAATTGTGGAGTATAAAAACGACCCCGGCAACGGTTATCTCCATACGCTAATGTGTTTTGTGCAACTGTTTGTGGTGAGCAATCAAACCAATACGCACTATTTTACCAACAACAACAACGAACATTTCCGCTTCAATGCCGATGAACAATTTTTGCCCATTTACCAATTAGCCGGCGAAAAGAATAAGAAAATCAACCATTTAGACGATTTTTCGGAACTGTTTCTTGCCAAATGCACGCTTGGCGAAATGATAAGCCGCTACATGGTGCTGGTGGAGTGTGAGCAAAAACTGATAATGATGCGCCCCTATCAGGTGGCGGCGGTGCGTGCCATTGTGAACTGTATTCACGAAAATAGAGGCAACGGCTATGTGTGGCACACCACCGGCAGCGGTAAAACGCTTACTTCGTTCAAGGCTTCTACCTTGCTCAAAAGCAATCCCGATATTGAAAAATGTTTTTTTGTGGTGGATCGAAAGGATTTAGACCGCCAAACGCGCGAAGAATTTAATAAATTTCAGGAGAATTGCGTGGAGGAAAATACCAATACCGAAACGCTGGTGCGGCGTATGTTGTCTGCCGACTATGCCGACAAAGTGATAGTTAGCACCATTCAAAAACTTGGGCTGGCACTCGACCCAAGCAACCCCCGAAATTACAAAGAACGCCTGCTGCCGCTGAGTAAAAAGCGCGTGGTGTTTATTTTCGATGAGTGCCACCGCTCGCAATTCGGTGAAAATCACAAAGCGATAACGGAATTTTTTCCCAATGCCCAACTGTTCGGCTTCACGGGAACGCCTATTTTTGACGAAAATGCCACTTATACGCAAATAAACGGCGAAGAAAAAACTGCCGTAACCACCAAAGATATTTTCCGGCATCAACTGCACGCCTACACCATTACACACGCCATTGACGACCGAAATGTGTTGAAATTTCACATAGATTACTTTGAGCCGAAGGGCAACGATAGCCGCCACGCCGATGGAACGCTCACCAAGCAGGCGGTGATACACGAAATTTTGAAAAAACACCCTGCCGCTACTAATCAGCGGCAGTTCAACGCTATTTTGGCAACCGCCTCCATTGCCGATGCCATTGAATATTACGACCTATTCAAAACCATACAGCAGAAACGGCAGGCGGAAGATGCCGATTTTGTGCCGCTCAACGTAGTGTGCGTGTTTTCGCCGCCTTCGGAGGGCAATAAAGATGTGCAACAGATTCAGGAAGATTTGCCGCAGGAAAAAGCCGATAATCAACACGAACCCGATGTGAAGAAAAAAGCCCTGACCGCGATAATAGACGACTACAACCGGCAGTATGGCAGCAATCACAGTATCAACGAATTTGATTCCTACTATCAAGATGTGCAAAAACGCATAAAAGACCAAAAATACAGCAACAAAGATGTGCCGCACGCCCAGAAAATAGACCTGACCATAGTGGTAGATATGCTGCTGACGGGCTTCGACAGTAAATATTTGAACACGCTTTATGTGGATAAAAACCTGAAATATCACGGATTGATACAGGCATTTTCGCGCACCAACCGGATTTTGAATAAAACCAAACCGCACGGTAATATTCTTGATTTTCGCGGACAGCAGGCGGCGGTAGATACGGCGATTGCTATGTTTTCGGGCGAAAAAAGCGAAGAACAGGCGCGGCAAATATGGTTGGTGGAACCGGCTCCGGTTGTGATAGAAAAATATGCCGCACGAGTGGAGGAACTGAACAATTTTATGCAAGCGCACGGATTGGAATGTAAGCCGCAAGAGGTGAATAACTTGCGCGGCGATGTGGCAAAAGTGGAATTTATCAACCGATTTAAAGAAGTGCAACGCCTCAAAACGAAGTTAGACCAATACACCGACATAGAGGAAACGCAAAAAGCGGAAATAAACACGCTCCTGCCCGAAGAGGATTGGCGTGCCTTTAAAGGTGCCTACTTGGAATTGGCGCAGCAACTGAGAGAAGAACAGCCCAAACCCAGCGCATCGCCCGAAGTGCAACAGTTGGATTTTGAATTTGTGCTTTTTGCCTCAGCCATCATCGATTACGACTACATTATGGGCTTGCTTGCCAAAAATTCGGGAGTCGAACCGCGTAAGCGAAACATGACCAAAGAGCAGTTGATAGGGCTGATTGCTTCGAGTGCCAATATGATGGACGAGCGCGAAAATTTGGAAGATTTTATTACGAAACAATACGATGCCCTGAACGGCAAAACAGAGCAGGAAATACGCGCAGCGTATCAAACTTTTAAAGCCGAAAAATTTGCCAAAGAGATAGCCGAAATTGCCGCGCGAAATGAACTTGAAACCGCTGCCGTGCAAAGATTTGTGGAAACCGTGATGCAACGAATGATTTTCGATGCCGATACCTTCGACCTCCTTTTTGCGCCCTTCGATTTGGGCTGGAAGGCAAAAAAACAACGGCAGGAAGCATTGATGCACGATTTGTGTCCGCTACTGAAAAAACTATCCGCCGGACGCGAAATTTCGGGACTTTCGGCGTGGGAGGAATAATCAATTACGAATTACGAACGGCGTAAGCCCTCAATGAAATTAATTAAAAATTACGAAAAAAATGGGAATAGAAAATCAACAATTATTGGGAAAGACCCTTTGGGCAATAGCCGACCAACTGCGCGGCTCTATGGACGCAGATAGATTTCGCGATTATATGCTTTCGTTTTTGTTTTTGCGCTACCTCTCGGAAAACTACGAGCAGGCGGCGAAAAAGGAGTTGGGGCGCGATTACCCCACGCTTGCCAATGATGATAAACGCACGCCGCTTGCCCTGTGGTATGCTGAAAATGCCGCCGATGTGCCCGAATTTGAAAAACAGATGCGCCGCAAAATTCACTATGTGATAGAACCGCGCTATTTGTGGAGCAGCATAGCCGAACTTGCGCGAACGCAAAGCAGCGACTTGCTCTCTACGCTCGAAAAAGGCTTTAAGTACATAGAAAATGAATCGTTTGAACGCACCTTTCAGGGGCTGTTTTCGCAAATCAGGCTCGACGATTCCGCGCTGGGTGCCGCCTACGAGGAGCGCAATAAAAAACTGTGCGGCATAGTGCAGAAAATTTCCGAAGGAATTGCCAAATTTTCTACCGATACCGATGTGCTGGGCGATGCCTACGAATACTTGATAGGGGAATTTGCCGCCGGTGCGGGCAAAAAAGCGGGTGAATTTTACACGCCGCAGCAGGTGAGTACCATTCTTTCGCGCATAGTAACGCTCGACAGCCAAAATCCCGCTGCCGGAAAAAAAACCAAACTCAACAATGTGTTCGACTTTGCCTGCGGTTCGGGGTCGCTGCTGCTCAATGTGCGCCACCAAATGGGAGCCAACGGAATAGGAAAAATCTACGGACAGGAATACAACGCCACCACTTACAACCTTGCGCGAATGAATATGATGCTGCACGGCGTGAAGGATTCGGAGTTTGAAATCTTTCGCGGCGATACCTTGCAAAACGATTGGGATATACTCGGCGAAATGAATCCGGCTCGCAAAATCCGCTTCGATGCCGTGGTTGCCAATCCGCCTTTCAGCCTTGCGTGGACACCCGGCGAGAGCACAAGCGATGATTTTCGTTTCAAAAATTACGGTGTAGCACCCAAGTCGGCTGCCGATTTTGCCTTTTTGCTGCACGGATTTCACTTTTTGAGCGATGAGGGAGTTATGGCTATTGTGTTGCCGCACGGTGTGCTTTTTCGCGGCGGAGCCGAAGAGCGCATACGCACCAAACTGCTCAAAGACGGCTATATAGACACCGTGATAGGGCTGCCGGCAAATCTGTTTTTCTCTACTGGTATTCCGGTGTGTATTTTGGTGCTCAAAAAGTGCAAAAAGGTGGAAGATGTGCTTTTTATCAACGCCGCGAAAGCGTTTGAAAAAGTGAAGAAACAAAATGTGCTGCGCCCCACAGATATTGATAAAATAGTTACAACGTATCAATTCCGGAACGATGAAGAACGCTATTCGCGCCGCGTGCCAATGGCGGAAATTGCCGAAAACGGGTACAATTTGAACATTTCGCGCTATGTGGATATTTCGGAAGAGGAAGAAGAAATTGACATTCAAGCCGTAATGCGCGAAATTAAATCATTGGAAGCAAAGCGTGCGCAATTGGATACCGAGATTGAAGGGTATTTGAGAGAATTAAAAATTACGAATTAAAAATTACGAACGGCGAAGCCCTCACCGAAGCTAATTACGAAACAACAGATATAACTATTTTTGCCAAATCAGGAAGTAAAAATGCGCCAAACTCGGAAGTGAAAGTTTGCCAAATCCGGAAGTTTTGTTATATTTGCACTCAAAATAAGTTGATTATGAACAAACAAAGTTATATAGAACGAATATGCGATGCGGAGTTGCAGCATGCACTTGCAACTATGGGGGCAGTGCTGATAGAGGGAGCAAAGTGGTGTGGGAAAACGAGTACCGCTATTAATGCTGCGGCAAGTACGCTCTTTATGCAAGACCCGGATAATGCGCGGTCGTATCAGGATATGGCAGATACAAAACCCTCTTTGTTGCTCAAAGGCGAAATACCACGTTTGATAGACGAATGGCAAATGGCTTCCGTGCTTTGGGACGCTGTGCGTTTTGAGGTGGACAAACGAAATCAGCCCGGACAGTTTATACTCACCGGTTCGGCTGTGCCTGCCGATAATGTTACCGCCCACACCGGCACCGGACGCTTTGCCCGAATTTTGATGCGCCCCATGAGTTTGTACGAATCCGGAGAATCGAACGGCTCGGTTTCGCTTTCCGATTTATTTTCCGGAAAACACGATATAGAGGAAATTTCTCATTTGAGTATTGAGCAAATTGCCTTTGCTATGTGCAGGGGAGGTTTTCCTGCCACTATCGGAAAATCGGAAAAAGTATCCCTGCAAATGTCAATAGATTATGTGGAAGCCGTTATCAATCACGATATTTCGCAAGTGGATGGTGTGGAGAAAAATCCCAATCGCGTGCGCCTGTTTTTGCGCTCGCTTGCTCGAAACATTGCTACTACGGCTACGGCTCAAACCATTTTAAAAGATATTGAAAGTACGGAAATTACTATTTCCGACAAAACTTTTGCGGCATACAATAACGCGCTGCGGCGTATTTTCGTATTGGAACCCATGTCGGCGTGGTCGCCTTCGTTACGCTCAAAAACAGCCATACGCACTTCGCCGAAACTGCATTTTGCAGACCCTTCCATTGCTACCTCCGTTATGCGTGTCAATCCTGCCGGCATTTTACAAGATTTTGAGTATTTCGGTTTTTTATTTGAGGCTCTGTGTGCTCGTGATGTGAGGGTGTATGCGCAGCATAATGACGGCGATGTGTTTCACTATCGCGATAAAAGCGGATTGGAAGCCGATATGATTGTTGCGCTGCGCGACGGTCGCTGGGGAGCAATAGAGGTAAAACTTGGCAATAAACAAATAGAAGAAGCCGCTCATAATTTAAGGGAACTCAAAAATAAAATCAATACCGAAAAAATGCGTGAACCCTCATTTTTGATGGTTCTCACAGGCGGACAATATGCTTATATGCGCAAAGATGGCGTTCTTGTAGTTCCTATCGGCTGTTTGAAACAATAAAACAATTACGAATTAAAGTTCAACGAAGGTACTTACAAATTACGAATTATTATCATTAAATATTTCCTCTTATTTATGATATAAAAGAAATAATTCTTATTTTCGCACTTTGTTTAAAGTATAAAAGAAATGAATGACAGCAAAAATATTATTTTCAGAAAGGAATACACCGAGCGCATCAAGCCGTTTATAGACAAACCGGTTATAAAAGTGCTGACCGGGCAGCGGCGTGTGGGGAAAAGTTATATTTTGCTGCAACTAATGCAGGAAATCAAATTGCAAAATCCGACTGCTCATATCATTTTTATAGATAAAGAATTAGACGAATTTTCTCATATTCAAGACCATAAAGAGTTATATGCTCATATCGGCACACTGTTGAAGGAGGCGAATAATTACCTTTTTATTGACGAGGTGCAGGAAATCAGTTCGTTTGAACTCTGTCTGCGCAGTCTTTTGAACGAGGGTAAATGCGATATTTTCTGCGCCGGCAGCAATGCCAATCTGCTTTCGGGCGAATTGGCAACCCATTTAGCCGGTCGCTACGTTGCGTTTGAGATTCACTCGCTCAGTTATGTGGAGTTTTTGGAATTTCACCGCTTGGAAAACACCAATCACTCGCTCAATCGCTACTTAACTATGGGAGGAATGCCGTTTTTAACCCATTTTTCGGCTGATAAAGATTCGGCTTTTGAGTATTTGAAAAATGTATATTCTGCTATTTTGCTTCGCGATGTGGTTGCCCGCGAGAGTATTCGCAATGTGTCGTTTTTAGAAAATTTGGTGTCGTATTTATCTGATAATGTAGGGAATATTCTTTCGGCGTACAATATCAGCAAATACCTAAAATCGCAGCAAATAAACCTCACGCCGCAAACGGTTTTGAACTATCTGCATAGCCTTTGCAATGCGTTTTTTGTGTATCGCATTCCGCGTGCCGATGTGGTTGGGCTGAAAATTTTTGAGGTGGGCGAGAAATATTATTTTGAGGATATTGGTATTCGCAACTCACTTCGCACGTTCAATTTCAGAAAAGACATTAATAAATTGATGGAAAATGTGGTTTGTCTGCATTTGATGCGGCAGAAATATCGCGTTTTTGTTGGGAAAATAGACGACAAAGAGATTGATTTCGTTGCCGAAAAAGATGGTGAACGGCTTTATATTCAAGTGGCATATATGCTTTCGGAAGATGCAACCATTGAGCGCGAATTTGGTAATTTAATGAATATACCCGACCAATACCCCAAAATGGTAATTACAATGGACGAAATTTCCATAGGTAATTATAAAGGTATCAAACAAATGCACTTACGGGAGTTTTTGTCGATGGCGAGCATTTGATTTTTGTAAAAAACAATAAGTTGCATTGACTTTTAATTAAAAATTACGAATTACGCTATCATTTTGTACCTTTGCAAAAATAAATACCACCATTGTGAAATCAGAAGAAATTAAAGAATTGTTTGTACAATTTGAAAATGCCGCTACCGAGGTAGAGGGCGTAGAGTGCTGGAGTGCACGAGAATTGCAAGTGCTTTTGGGCTACACGCAATGGCGTAATTTTGAAAACACCATTGATAAAGCCAAAGAAGCGTGTAAAAATGCAGGAGAAAATGTTGCCTATCATTTTGCTGACGTCAGCAAAACGATAGTAATGCCAAAAGGGGCTGAAAAAGAGATAGATGACATTCTGCTCACGCGCTATGCCTGCTATTTGGTAGCGCAAAATGGCGACAGCCGCAAAGAGCAAATAGCATTTGCGCAGAATTATTTTGCTGTACAAACGCGCCGCGCCGAGATTATTGAGCAGCGCATTTTGGAAACGGAACGAATAAAAGCAAGAGAGAAATTAAGCCAAACAGAGAAGCAACTATCGGGTATTTTGTACGAAAGAGGTGTTGATAATCAAGGATTTGCTATTATACGAAGCAAAGGCGACCAAGCCTTATTTAGGCTCAATACGCAGATGCTGAAAAGAAAGATGGGCGTGCCCGATAGTCGTCCGGTTGCCGATTTTTTGCCCACAATCAGTATTAAGGCAAAAGATTTGGCGGCAGAGATGACCGGACTCAATGTGCAGACTAAAGATTTGAAAGGTCAGCCGAAAATTGAAAAAGAACACGTTGATAACAATCTTGCTGTGAGAGAAATGCTGGCTAAAAGAGGTATTGTGCCGGAAAATCTGCCTCCTGCCGAAGACATTAAAAAACTACAACGAAAATTAGACGGCGATGAAAAAAAGTTACTGAAAGGCAACAAAAAGAACGAAAAATAATGAAAGAAAACAGAAATAAAATAGCAAATGTTCCAAATTTGAGATTCCCGGAGTTTGAGGAGGAGTGGAAGGAAAAGGCATTAGGTTGTATTCTAAAAGTAGGAAATGGAAAGGATTACAGACATTTAGGCGAAGGCTATATTCCTGTATTTGGCACAGGCGGATATATGACTTCTGTCAATGATTATCTCTATGACGGAGAAAGTGTTTGTATTGGCAGAAAAGGGACTATTAACAAACCGTTTTATTTCAATGGAAAATTTTGGTCTGTTGATACGTTATTCTATACCCATTCGTATAAAAATGTGTTCCCAAAGTTTCTTTTCTATATTTTTGAACAGATAAATTGGTTGAAATACAATGAAGCCTCCGGTGTTCCAAGTTTATCAAAAACTACAATAGAAAGCATTGAGGTTTCAATTCCACCTATTCCTGAACAAACCAAAATAGCCACGTTCCTATCTCTACTCGACGACCGCATTTCAACCCAAAGGCAAATTATTGAGGAATTGAAATCGTTGATGAAAGGGCTGAATAATCTTATTTTTGAAAAAACTAAAACCAATGCAAAACAAGTATTCTTTTCGGAACTATATACAATCGCAAAAGAAGGGGGTACACCGGATACAAAAAAGGCAGAATATTACGAAAATGGAAAAATCCCATTTATAAAAATTGACGACCTGAAAAATAAATATTTAGAAAACAACCAATGGTTTATTACAGAAAAAGGATTAAAAAGTTCTTCCGCGTGGATTGTTCCTGCAAATTCCATAATTTACTCAAATGGTGCAACTATAGGCTCTATTTCGATTAACAAATACCCTGTCACAACTAAACAGGGTATTTTAGGAATTGTCGTAAAAGATAATGTTTCATTGGAGTATGTGTTTTATTTTATGAGTTCTGAATATTTCAGACGAGAGATTTGTAAAATAACTACTCATGGAACAATGAAAACAGCATATATAAAAGATATTGATACTATTAAATGCTATATTCCTGAATATGAGAAACAAATAAACATTGTAAAAATATTAAATGTTCTTACGATAAAAGTGGAAGTTGAACAAAAATTACTTTCCGAATATCAAAAACAGAAAAAATACCTTCTAAACCAACTATTTGTGTGAATGGAAAATTCTTCTTGATTCTTTAAAAATCTCGAAGTTTCAAGAGATTTATGGTTGATTTCTTTCTAATAAGAAGTCAAACGTGTCCGACTTGATATAGATTCTTTTTACCTTATTTGGTTGTATTTCAGATAAATATCCAAGTTCTACCAAAGCGGTTAAATCTGTGCGTGCCGTAAAGTTGGAAACCGAAAAACGATTTTCAATTTCTTTAACGGTAAACGAAGAATCGGGTTTTTCCTGTACAATTGTAATAATTTGTGCTTGCCGCTCATTAATTCCTTTTATATGAGCAAGCAACGAAATACTGTTGTTTTCTTCCGTTTTGCGTTTGAGGTAGGTTTTCAATTCTTCAAAGGCAATTTTCATTTTACGCAAATTATATAAAATAAAGTAGGTCAAATCGTTATCATCGTATTCGGTATGTAAAAACGCATATTCGTATTGCTTTTTTGTTTTGTATATAATGCGCGAAATCGACATATATTCCACCAACCAATACCCCTGTTTTATCATATACCAATAAAAAAGGGCGCGAGCAGTTCGTCCGTTTCCATCTACAAAAGGGTGAATATACGCCAATATAAAGTGAATGATAATGGCTTTGATAATCGGGTGGATAAACGTCTTGCTGCTTTTATTAAAAAATTTTTCAAAATCCAAAAGCAGTGTTTCCAACTCTTCGTGTGCGGGTGGAATATGAGCAATATCGCCTGTTATTCCATTCATTACCATTATGTTATTATCTTTTCGCAATGTACCCGAATCCTTTTCTTCGTTCAATGTATTAGTAGTCATCGAACGCTGTATTTCCTTGAGAATTTCGAGTGAAAAATCGTTTCGCGAAATCTCTTTTATGTAATTAATTGTCAGATAATTGTTTAGAATCATTTGTTGCCCCGTATTTTTCGGCTTTGCGCTTTTGCGCAGCATATCTTTGGCAACTTTTCGAGTGGTAGCAGCCCCCTCCATTTGACTTGAAGCGATTGCCTCCTCCATAATAGACGATACAAGATAGCGATTTTTGTTTTCTGCCGGAATAAGATTTTCGCTTGTCAAACTTCCTCCGATATTCATATCGAAATAATGTAACAATTCAAACATTTCGTCTGTAACCACGAAACTGAATTTGTATTTACCAAATTCTAAACCCACTCTATTCCATTGACGAATCAGTTTCAAGGCAAACCACAATTTTTGCGGATTTATGTTCTCTTTTGTAGGAATATATTTTACCTTGTCCCAGTATGGATATTCTTCGTTTATGCTTTGAATGTCAGGATTCATGGCAATCTCAAAAGATTCAAATTCCTCTTTTGCCGTTGCTATGGGTGGTCGTTCAATCATTTTTTAACTGTTTTTTATTGGCAAAGATACAACATTTTTTGCAAATTCTTCTTGATTCTTTAAAAATCTCGAAGTTTCAAGAGGTTTCGTGTGTTTATATAGGCAAATAATCCTCGTCAATTACCCATTTTTCGCGCAGGCGGAATGCGGGAATAGTTTGGCGTTTGGCTTTGTTGGCGGCAATAGTGGATTTTATATTATTTTTTTCAGCCCAACGCGAAAGTGGAATAATCCGTTTGGCAGTCAGCATCGCAATTCTTTTATGCAAGGCTTCTTGTAAGAGTATAGCGAAAAGTTCTGTAAAACCGTCGAATTTCATTGTAACAGGATACGTACTAAAAAGCGGATAATATTCTTTATGTTTGCTTTTATTTTGAATGATAATTGGCGGTAATCCTAAATTAGACAGTTGCAGATTGATAAGCACTCTGCCCATTCGTCCGTTGCCATCGCAAAACGGGTGTATGGTTTCAAATTCGGCATGAAAATGTGCAATTCTATCTAAAAAATACTGTTCTTTGGAGTTATTGTAAGCATCTACAAGTTCGCAAATCAAATTATTAACAAACAGCGGATTTGCCCCTAAATGATTGCCCACACGCACCCATTCTCTGCCGCTGCGAAATCTTCCGGCAATGCTGTCGTCAATGTTTGTGAGCAAGGTTCGGTGCAAACTCAAAATCAGTTTGACAGTGAGTTTTTGATTGGGCGTTTCGAGCAGCGTTTCGGTAATTTTTGCCAAATTTTTCGCCTCAAACACTTCCCGCACATTTACTGTGCCGTGCAACTCATCGCCGGCAAGAATTTTTTCGGTATCTTCGAGCGTAAGCGTTGAGTTTTCTATTGCATTGGAATTGTACACCATTTCGGAAATTTCGGCAATGGCAATTTCTTTCAAAAGTATTTCATTACCTTTTGAAAGTTCAGTGTATTGCTTGTGCAATGCCTCTATTTTGTCTTTTGTTATTTGATATATCATAGCGCAAAGATACAAAATTTTACGTGAAAAATGCAATAATCTAATAAAATTTCACGCAATTAATCGGGTCAAATTTTTACACAAACATAGTAGCAAGTAAATACCTTTTTTGTTCGATATATTTTTGCAATATCTGTTTTTCGGTTTCCAATTTTGTGTCAAATATTGAAAATGTATTTGCTATCTTTTGTTGTTCCGTTTCATAATGAATTGTAATTATATGATTTAATAATTCCGCTTTATCTACTGATTTTCCCTGACGAGCACCTATAATCATATATTTTTTACTCAATGACGAGTTGATACAAATGAGGTATTCCGCTAAATATTTAGCCGAGATATTTTTTATCTTGTATGTAGTGTAAGCAGGAGAAACACAATATTTATCATTTGTAGATAAAATCCCTATATCAATTTGGGTTGAACCCATACCAATAACCAAAGTGTCTTTCATAATCACTTTGTTTTTTGAGTAATCATCTGACAAATCTTTTGAATAAATATCTTCTCTTTTTCTTATGCCAAATTTGCCAACTGCTACAGGTGTAAGGTTATTTTTGGTGTTTTTTTCGGAATATTCCTCTAAAATATTGCTTAATCTTACCTCGTGTTGTTTTTTTAAATCAATATCTTTTTCAAAAATGAGATACCGCAGCCCTTTAATCAACGATTTCAATTCCTCAATAATTTGCCTTTGGGTTGAAATGCGGTCGTCAAGTAAAGATAGGAAAGTGGCTATTTTGGTTTGTTCGGGAAAAAAGGGAATACAAATCGAAATGTTTTCAATTTCAGTCTTGTTGATTTCTAAAAAAGTAGAGCCTTTTGCCTTTCTGATTAATTCGTCTTTCTTTGTTTTGAGCCAATTCAAAACAAAAATATTGCTATTATCGTTCTTTACAATCAAAGATTGAAAACCTTGATTTGTTGTACATTCTTCAAGTGCAATCGCACAATCTCCAATTGTGGCTCTTGAAGTCAATAAAATACTTCCTTTAGGCAAAAATTTTGCAGAAGAATTTGCTAACCCCAATTCACTAATTGTTCTTTGGCTTTTTGAAACATAATTTGCTTTGATTTCTGTTGGCGTAAACCATTGTACATCGCCATTCCAATATTCTTCTTTTGTAGTATCTGGTGTTCCACCACCTATAATACTTGCAATGTCAGAAAGTTTGCATTTTTCCCACTCCCCCTCAAACTCCGGGAATCTCAAATTTGGAACATTGAGGATTGTATGTTTTCGCTGTGTTTGCGTTTTTGAGATAGTAATGTTTAAAACTAAAATTCTATGCAAAATCAAAAAACAATTTCGGAACTTATCGACTTATGGAAAGCCGATAAAAAGCAGTATGTGAAAAAATCGAGTTATGCGGCGTATATTCTGCTGATAGAAAACCATGTATTGCCGGCATTTGGCGCAAAATACAGCGTAGAAAACGCTGACGTACAGAGTTTCGTGCTTCATAAATTGGCGCAAGGGTTAAGCCGTAAAACAGTGAAAGACATTGTCATTGTATTGAAAATGATACTGAAATTCGGTGCGAAAATCAAAATGTGTACCTATACTCCCTTCGATATTCAGTATCCCACCGAACACGAAACACACAATATAGAGGTACTGAGCCGCGCCAATCAAAAGAAAATCATGGATTATGTAAAAACAAATTTTACCTTCAAAAATCTCGGCGTGTACATTTGTTTGTGTACCGGTATGCGCATCGGCGAAATCTGTGCCCTCACATGGGGCGATATTGATACCGAAAACGGAATTATTGCCGTTCACAAAACAATTCAGCGTATTTATGTTATCGAAAACGGCAGTCGCCGCACCGAACTCTTGCTCGACACGCCCAAAACAAAAAATTCCATTCGTGAAATTCCCCTGACAAACAATGTAATTAAACTCATTAAACCGTTCAAAAAAGTGGTAAACGATACTTTTTTTGTACTTACAAACGAACTAAAACCCACCGAACCGCGTATTTACCGCAATTATTACGACAATCTGTTGAAAACGCTGAAAATTCCCAAACTGAAATTTCATGGCTTGCGCCACAGTTTTGCCACCCGCTGCATAGAAAGCAATTGCGATTACAAAACGGTGAGCGTACTGCTCGGACACGCCAATATTGCCACCACGCTCAACCTCTATGTGCACCCCAATTTTGAGCAAAAGAAAAAATGCGTGGAGCAAATGGCAAAAACATTGCGGTAGAAAAATATTCCCAAACAAAATACGAAAAAAAGCGCGTAAGTATTTGTGTGTTAAAAAAAATGTTTATCTTTGCAACCCAAATTTTCGGGAAATTATAACAATAAAATAGAATATTTAACAAAGTATTATGCCAACAATTCAGCAGTTAGTACGTAAAGGACGCAATGAAATCGTGGAGAAAAGTAAATCTCCTGCGTTGGATTCTTGTCCGCAACGTCGTGGCGTTTGTGTACGTGTGTACACCACCACTCCAAAAAAACCAAATTCGGCAATGCGTAAAGTTGCCCGTGTTCGTTTGTCGAACGGAAAAGAAGTGAATGCTTACATTCCGGGAGAGGGACACAAATTACAAGAGCACTCCATAGTATTGGTGCGCGGCGGTAGAGTAAAAGACCTTCCGGGTGTGCGTTATCACTTGGTGCGCGGAGCCTTAGATGCTTCGGGCGTAGAAGGTCGCTTGCAATCACGTTCAAAATACGGTGCAAAACGTCCGAAACCGGGACAAGCAGCGGCTCCTGCAAAGAAAAAATAAAACAAAGTAAATAAGTAAGAAATCATTGAACAATGAGAAAAAGTAAACCAAAAAAACGTGTAATTCTTCCAGACCCAAAATTCGGAAGTGTGGAAGTAACAAAGTTTGTTAATAACATAATGCTTGACGGTAAAAAAAGTATAGCGTTTGATATTTTCTATGGTGCATTGGAAATAGTGGAAACTAAAAAAACAGCACAAGATGTATCGGCACTTGAAGTATGGCGCAAAGCATTAGACAATGTAACACCGTTGGTTGAAGTACGTAGCCGCCGCGTAGGTGGTGCTACCTTTCAAATACCATCAGAAATTCGTCCTTCACGCCGTCAATCTATCGGCATGAAAAACCTTATTGCGTTTTCACGCAAGCGTTCGGGACACTCTATGAGAGAAAAACTGGCTGCTGAAATTTTAGCCGCTTTCAACGAAGAAGGTTCGGCTTATAAAAAGAAAGAAGATACTCATAGAATGGCTGAGGCAAACAAAGCATTCTCTCATTTTAGATTTTAATTTTAAACGACCACAAATACAATGGCAAAAAAACAAGACCTTGCATACACACGCAATATTGGTATTGCAGCGCATATTGATGCGGGTAAAACCACTACAACAGAGCGTATTCTTTATTACACCGGTGTAAATCACAAAATTGGTGAAGTACACGATGGTGCTGCTACCATGGACTGGATGGCGCAAGAACAAGAGCGCGGTATCACAATCACATCGGCAGCAACTACCTGCTTTTGGAAATATAAAGGCGACTCGTATAAATTCAACATTATAGACACTCCGGGACACGTGGACTTTACCGTAGAGGTGAACCGTTCACTTCGTATCCTCGATGGCTTGGTGTTTTTGTTCTCAGCCGTAGATGGTGTGGAACCACAATCGGAAACAAACTGGCGATTGGCAGACAATTACAACGTTACCCGTATTGGTTTTGTGAACAAAATGGACCGTCAAGGTGCCGATTTTCTCAATGTAGTGCGTCAAGTGCGCGAAATGTTGGGCGGTAACGCAATTCCGCTTCAATTACCGATAGGTGCCGAAGAAACATTCAAAGGCGTGGTGGATTTGGTTACAAACAAAGGTATGATTTGGAACGAAGAAGATAAAGGTATGACCTTTACCGAAGTTCCAATTCCCGATGATATGAAAGAAGAAGTAGCCGAATGGCGCGAAAAATTACTTGAAGCAGTATCGGAATTTGACGATGCGTTGATGGAAAAATTCTTCGATAATCCCGATGATATTTCGGTAGAAGAAATTCTTGCAGCACTTCGCAAAGCCTGCCTTGCCGGTTCGGTAATTCCTATGTGTTGCGGTTCTTCGTTCAAAAACAAAGGTGTGCAAACTATGTTGGATTATGTGGTAGAACTTCTACCAAGTCCGCTCGACAAACAAGGTGCAAAAGGAACCGACCCGAATACCGGTGCGGAAATTCACCGCAATCCATCGGTTGATGAACCATTTAGTGCGCTTGCATTCAAAATTGCAACCGACCCATTCGTAGGTCGTTTGTGTTTCTTCCGTGTATATTCAGGTTCGTTGGAAGCAGGTTCTTACGTGTATAACACTCGCAGTGAAAACAAAGAGCGTATTTCTCGTATTTTCCAAATGCACGCCAACAAACAAAATGCCGTAGAGCGAATAGATGCTGGTGATATAGGTGCAGGTGTAGGTTTTAAAGATATTAAAACCGGTGATACGCTTTGCGATGAAAAACACCCTATCATACTCGAATCAATGATATTCCCCGAACCGGTAATTGGTTTGGCTATTGAGCCAAAAACCAAAGGCGATGTGGATAGATTGGGTAATGCGCTTGCAAAACTTGCAGAAGAAGACCCAACATTTACCGTAAAAACAAATCAAGAAACAGGTCAAACCGTAATCAGCGGTATGGGCGAGTTGCACTTAGATATTCTTATTGACCGTTTGAAACGCGAATTTAAAGTGGAATGTAATCAAGGTGCACCGCAGGTAAATTACAAAGAATGTATTACAGCCGAAGTGGAACATCGCGAATTGTACAAAAAGCAATCGGGTGGTCGTGGTAAATTTGCTGACATTGTATTCAAAATTGGTCCTGCGCCCGAAGGCAAAGAAGGTCTTATTTTTGAAGACTACGTGAAAGGCGGTAATATTCCAAAAGAATTTATTCCTTCTATTGAAAAAGGATTCAAACAAGCCATGGACAATGGGGTATTAGCAGGTTTCCCTGTGGAAGCACTTCGTGTACAGTTGTTAGACGGTTCATATCACGATGTGGACTCTGATGCCCTTTCATTCGAGATTTGTGCGAAAATCGCTTTCCGCGAATCGTGCGTAAAAGCAAGCCCGAAATTACTTGAACCAATTATGAAAGTGGAAGTAGTAACTCCCGAAGATTATATGGGTGATGTAGTAGGCGACTTGAACAAACGAAGAGGTCAAATTCGCGGTATGGACAGTAAAAACAACGCAAGCGTAGTGAAAGCATTTGTGCCGCTTGCTGAAATGTTTGGCTATGTAACCGATTTGCGTACCATTACATCAGGGCGAGCAACTTCTACTATGGAGTTCGACCACTTTGAACAAGTTCCTGCCAACTTGGCAGAAGCAATAATTACAAAAAGTAAACAATAAATAATTAATAATAGGCATGAGTCAAAAAATTAGAATCAAGTTGAAATCATACGATTACAATCTCGTGGACAAATCTGCTGAGAAAATCGTAAAAACCGTTAAAACTACCGGAGCGGTAGTAAGTGGTCCGATTCCGCTGCCAACTCACAAGAGAATTTTTACTGTTTTACGTTCTACGCACGTAAACAAAAAAGCTCGTGAACAGTTTCAATTAACAGCGCACAAACGATTGTTGGACATTTACAGCAGTACATCGAAAACCGTTGATGCGTTAATGAAATTAGAGTTGCCAAGTGGTGTAGAAGTAGAAATTAAAGTGTGATAACTTAAAAAAAGTAAAAAAATGCTCGGTATTTTAGGAAAAAAAATAGGTATGACATCAATCTTTTTGCCCGATGGTAAAAATATTGCATGTACAGTAATAGAAACAGGACCTTGTGTGGTTACACAAGTGAAAACTGTAGAAACAGACGGATACAATTCTGTGCAATTAGCGTTTGACGATAAAAAAGAGAAAAACACTACCAAAGCAGAATTGGGACATTTCAAAAAAGCAAATTCTACCCCCAAACGTCAAGTTGTAGAGTTTCGCGATTTTGAAAAAGAAGTACAATTAGGCGATGTACTCGATGTAGCAAGTTTAGTAGCCGAAGGCGATTTGCTCGCAGTAACAGGTAATAGCAAAGGACGCGGATTTCAAGGCGTTGTGCGCCGACATGGTTTCGGCGGTGTGGGTGAAAGCACACACGGTCAGCACAACCGTTTGCGTGCGCCGGGTTCTATTGGTGCTTGTTCTACCCCTTCACGTGTATTCAAAGGAATGCGTATGGGTGGTCAAATGGGCGGCAATCAAGTGAAAGTAGAGAACTTAGAAGTAGTGAAAATACTTGCCGATAAAAACGTAGTGTTAGTGAAAGGAGCAATTCCCGGAGCGAAAGGCGGATATGTAATAATGACTAAATAATCTGAATAATGGAAGTAGTAGTTAAAGATATACAAGGAAAAGATACGAATAAAAAAGTAGTGTTAGACGAAACGATATTCGGTATAGAACCCAATGAACACGCTGTTTATTTAGATGTAAAAGCAATATTGGCAAACAAACGACAAGGTACTCATGCCTCGAAAGAACGTAACATGGTAGCCGGAAGTACTAAAAAATTGAAACGCCAAAAAGGTACCGGCGGTGCTCGTGCAGGTAGCGCGAATAACCCAATGTATCGTGGTGGAGGTAGAATTTTTGGTCCGCAACCGCATGATTACTTTCAAAAAGTAAATAAAAAAGTAAAAGATTTAGCACGTAAATCGGTACTTTCATCGAAACTAAAAGAGAATGCTATTATAGTAGTGGAAGACTTTGATTTTGAGGCACCTAAAACCAAAGAAATGGTGAAGATTCAGGAAAATCTCAAAATAAATAACAAAAACTTTTTAATAGTAGTGCCTGAATCAAATAAAAATGTATATTTGTCCTCTCGTAATTTACAGCAAGTTTCAGCCGTAAATGCTTGTGATATAAACACTTATGATTTATTGAAGGCAAAAAACATCGTGATACTTGAAAGTTCGGTAGAAGAAATTGAGAATAATTTAAAATAAAATTGGTAATGGAAATCTTACAAAAACCACTCATAACTGAGAAAATGTCGAAAAAAGGCGACACGTTGAATCAATATGGATTTATTGTAGATAAACGTGCCGATAAAAATGAAATTAAAAAATCAGTGGAAGACACATACGGAGTAACTGTGGAAGCGGTGAACACTATGCGTTATGCCGGCAAGGTAAAAACACGTAATACAAAAGCAGGATTAATTGCCGGAAGAACAAATGCGTTCAAAAAAGCGATAATATCTGTAAAAAAAGGAGAACAAATAGACTTCTATAGTAATATTTAATAAGCGATGGCAGTAAAAAAATTAAAACCGATAACTCCGGGGCAACGTCATAAAATTGTTGCCGTAAATACCGGACTTACAAAGATAAAACCTGAGAAATCTCTACTTGAACCAATTAAACGCACAGGTGGACGAAACAATACAGGTAAAATGACAATGCGTTATATAGGTGGCGGTCATAAAAGAAAATATCGTATTATAGATTTCAAACGCGACAAAGAAAACGTTCAAGCAGAAGTGCTTTCTTTGGAGTATGACCCAAACAGAAGTGCTTATATTTCGTTGGTGCAATATACCGATGGCGAAAAACGCTATATTATAGCACCAAACGGCATTCAAGTGGGGCAAAAAATAGAAGCAGGCGAAGGGGTTGAACCCGAAGTAGGAAACTGCTTATATTTGAAAGAAATACCACTTGGTACTATTATTCATAATATTGAATTAACTCCCGGCAAAGGTGCGCAACTTGCACGAAGTGCCGGCACATACGCACAGTTAGCATCACGTGATGGAAAATTTGCAATCATCAAATTGCCATCGGGCGAAACTCGTATGATATTAGTTACTTGTAAAGCAACAATAGGTAGCGTTTCCAATTCAGAATACTCACTTCTTCGTTCAGGAAAAGCAGGTCGCTCACGATGGTTGGGTCGCCGTCCGCGAGTGAGAGGTGTGGTAATGAACCCTGTGGATCACCCAATGGGTGGTGGTGAAGGTAGAGCATCGGGTGGACATCCACGTTCACGCAAAGGCTTGCCGGCAAAAGGGTACAAAACACGCGCACCGAAAAAAGCCTCAACTAAGTTAATCATTGAAAGAAGAAAGAAATAATTTAATTAAACACACGTTATGAGTCGTTCTCTAAAAAAAGGACCATATATTGATTTCAATTTAGAACGCAAAGTTCTTGGAATGAATGATAGTGGCAAAAAAACAGTAGTAAAAACGTGGGCGAGAGCATCTATGATTTCACCTGATTTTGTAGGACACACTATGGCAGTACACAACGGAAATAAATTTATTCCCGTGTATGTTACCGAAAACATGGTAGGACACAAACTTGGTGAATTTGCACCAACAAGAAATTTTAGAGGTCATGCCGGTAAAAAGAATAAAAAGAAATAAGAGCTAAGTCATGAGTAATAGAAAAAAAATAACAGCCGATAAGTACAAAGAGGCTAAAAAAAGCAAAGCCTTTGCGATTTTACGTGATTGCCCTTCATCGCCACGAAAAATGCGTTTGGTTGCAGACATGATTAGAGGGAGAGAAGTAAACAATGCTTTGGACCTTTTGAAATATTCAACAAAAGAAGCATCACGAAAAGTTGAGAAACTTGTGTTGAGTGCAATTAACAATTGGCAACAAAAAAATGAAGGCAAACGTATAGAAGACAACCAATTGTTTGTGAAAGAAATTTTTGTGGACGAAGGACGAATGCTCAAACGCATTCAACCTGCACCGCAAGGACGTGCACACAGAATACGTAAACGTTCAAACCACGTTACTGTTGTAGTAGATACCATTAATTTAGAAGCATAAAAATTTTATTCATGGGACAAAAAGTAAATCCAATAGCAAACAGATTAGGAATTATAAAAGGTTGGGATTCTAACTGGTACGGAGGTAATGATTATGTAGAGAAACTACATGAAGATTACAAAATCCGCAGATATTTGTACGCTCGTCTTGCAAAAGCAAGTATTTCAAAAATAATCATTGAAAGAACTTTAAAATTAGTTACAATCACTATCAACACTGCTCGTCCGGGTGTAATCATAGGCAAAGGCGGTCAAGAAGTAGATAAACTGAAAGAAGAGTTGAAAAAGATTTCAAACAAAGAAGTACAAATCAATATATTTGAAATCAAACGCCCGGAATTGGACGCAATTATCGTAGGAGATAGCATTGCACGTCAATTAGAAGGACGTGTGGCATACCGCAGAGCAATCAAAATGGCAATAGCCTCAGCTATGCGCATGGGAGCAGAAGGTATCAAAATTCAAATATCAGGACGTTTGAATGGTGCTGAGATGGCACGTTCGGAAATGTATAAAGAAGGACGTACACCGCTTCATACCTTGCGTGCCGATATAGATTATGCTTCGGTGGCAGCACAAACTACATACGGAAAATTAGGTTTGAAAGTATGGATATTCAAAGGAGAAGTATATGGTAAAGTTGATTTAAGCCCAAACAGCAGTCAATCAGCCGGTGCACCGAAAAAATCATCGCAAGCACTCAGAAAACGTAAAAAATAATTTATAAGATTATAAAGCAATGTTACAACCAAAGAAAACAAAATACAGAAAACAGCAAAAAGGCAAAATGAAAGGCGTTGCTCATAGAGGAACGGAACTTGCATTTGGTTCGTTTGGCATCAAAACATTGGAAACATGTTGGATAACATCACGTCAAATAGAGGCTGCTCGTATTGCGGTAACTCGTTATATGAAACGTGAAGGACAAATTTGGATACGTATATTTCCCGACAAACCAGTAACATCGAAACCGGCAGAGGTTCGTATGGGTAAAGGGAAAGGAGCCTTATCACATTGGGTTGCACCGGTAACACCGGGTCGCATACTATTTGAAGCCGAAGGCGTGCCGTTAGAAATTGCGAAAGAAGCATTACGCTTGGCAGCACAAAAACTTCCGGTAACTACCAAATTTATTGTACGTAATGATTATCAAGAATAGTAGAAAATTAACAATACAATGAAAGTAGCAGAAATCAGAGAACTATCGGAAAAAGAAATAGTTGAGAAACTCCAAGTAGAGGTAGATAACTATTCGCGCATGAAATTGAATCATGCAATTACTCCTTTGGAAAATCCAAATAAAATAAAAGAAGCTCGTAAAACGATAGCTCGTATCAATACGATAATAAAAGAACGAGAACTTAAATAATAGTATCTACAATGGAAAGAAATTTCAGAAAAGAACGAATCGGAGTCGTAGTAAGCAACAAAATGGATAAATCCATAGTGGTTGCAGTAGAAAGAAAAGTAAAACACGCAATGTATGGTAAGTTTTTGAAAAAAACTACTAAATTTGTCGCCCACGACGAAAAGAATGACTGTGCAGAAGGTGATACTGTAAGAATAATGGAAACTCGCCCATTGAGCAAAACAAAATGCTGGCGATTAGTAGAAATAATAGAAAGAGCGAAATAAGATGATACAACAAGAATCAAGATTAAATGTAGCCGACAACAGTGGCGCGAAAGAAGTTCTTTGTATTCGTGTACTTGGAGGAACTGCTCGACGTTATGCCTCAATTGGAGATAAAATTGTGGTAACCGTGAAAGATGCAATGCCCAATGGTAACGTAAAAAAAGGACAAGTAACCAAGGCTGTGATAGTGCGCACAAAAAAAGAAGTAAAACGTCCCGATGGCTCATACATTCGTTTCGATGACAACGCAGTTGTATTATTGAACGAAGCGGGTGAAATGCGAGGAACTCGTATATTTGGTCCGGTTGGTCGTGAATTGCGCGATAAACAATACATGAAAATTGTTTCATTAGCACCGGAAGTATTATAATTTGTAATTAGATAACAGAAATGCAAAGTAAATATCACATAAAAAAAGGAGATACCGTGTTGGTGTTGTCGGGTGAGGATAAAGGACGAGAAGGAAAAGTTCTCAAAATGGTAACTAAAACCGACAGAGCCATAGTGGAAGGTTTAAATTTGATTTCAAAACACACGAAACCAAATGCAAAAAATCCTCAAGGAGGAATTATCAAACAAGAGGCTCCTATTCATGTTTCAAATCTTATGCTTATCAATCCTGCTACGGGAAAACCAACGAGAGTAGGCAGAAAAGCAAATGATAGTGGAAAATTAGTGCGTTATTCAAAAAAGACAGGGGAGGAAATTAAATAATGGCTTATACACCTACACTCAAAAAAGTATATCTTGAAAAAGTTCAGGCTAACTTACAAAAGGAATTTGGTTATAAATCGAATATGCAAGTTCCTCGCATTGAAAAAATTGTAATAAATCAAGGTATTGGAAAAGCAGTAGCCGATAAAAAACTGATTGAAACCGCAATTAATGAACTCACATTAATCGCCGGTCAAAAAGCAATCGCTACCTATTCTAAAAAAGATATTTCAAACTTCAAATTGCGAAAAGGCGTTCCGGTAGGAGTGCGCGTAACTTTGCGCCGCGATAAGATGTATGAATTTTTGGAACGATTGATTTCGGCAGCATTGCCACGTATTCGTGATTTCCAAGGATTTAACACAAAATTGGACAAACGCGGTAACTATACCTTCGGTATTCAGGAACAAATTATTTTTCCCGAAATTGAAATTGATAAAATCACTACCATGATGGGTATGGATATTACCATAGTTACAACGGCAAATACCGACCAAGAAGGATTTGCATTATTAAAAGAATTTGGTTTCCCATTTAAAAAATAAGAAGAGATATGGCAAAGGAATCAATGAAAGCACGCGAAGTTAAGCGACAAAAATTAGTAAATAAATACGCAAAACGCCGCGCAGAGTTAAAAGCGAGTGGAGATTTTGAAGGGTTGCAAAAATTACCCAAAAACTCATCGCCTAACCGATTACACAATCGTTGTAACATCACAGGACGTCCGAAAGGATATATGAGACAATTCGGAATCAGCCGTATTCAATTCAGAGAAATGGCATCGGCAGGATTAATTCCGGGAGTAAAAAAAGCAAGTTGGTAAAATAATATAGAAAAAGTAACATGACAGATCCAATAGCAGATTTTCTAACACGCATTAGAAATGCTCAAACAGCACGTCATAAAGTAGTAGAAATTCCTTCATCGAATTTGAAAAAGGAAATGACCAAAGTACTACATGACAAAGGGTACATTTTAAGTTATAAATTTGAAAATGAAGGACCCCAAGGAGTTATCAAAATAGCCCTTAAATATCATCCGATAACCAAAACACCGGCTATAAAATCAATCCAACGAGTAAGTAAACCGGGTTTACGTAAATACGTATCAACCGAAGAATTGCCACGAGTACTCAATGGTTTAGGTATAGCAATTTTATCGACCAACAAAGGTGTGATTTCCGATAAAGAAGCACGCACGCTCAATGTTGGTGGAGAGGTTTTATGTTACATTTATTAAAAAAGGAAAGTAATGTCACGTATAGGAAAATCACTTATCAATCTTCCCGATAAAGTTAGCGTAACCGTTGCCGATAACGTAGTTACGGTGAAAGGACCGAAAGGGGAATTGACACAAAAAATAGAAAATGGTTTTGAACTCAAACAAGAAGGAAACCAAGTAGAAATAGTACGCGCATCGGAAGAAAAAGACGTTCGTTCAAAACACGGATTGTATCGTTCTTTAATCAACAATATGGTGGTAGGCGTGAGCACAGGTTATACCGTAGTACAAGAATTTGTAGGGGTAGGTTATCGTGTGAACGTTACCGGTCAGAATGTAGAGATGGCACTTGGATTTTCGCACGCTATTGTGTTTCAATTACCAAAAGAAATTCACGCTGAGGCAAAATCGGAACGCGGTAGCAATCCAATTTTAACCATGACCAGTATAGACAAACAATTGTTGGGTCAAGTGGCGGCAAAAATTCGTTCATTCCGTAAACCTGAACCGTATAAAGGAAAAGGTATTCGTTTCCAAAATGAGCAATTACGCCGTAAAGCAGGTAAATCAGCAGGTAAATAATAAAAAATAGTTGAGAAGATGGCTATCACAAAAACAGAAAGAAGATTCAGAATAAAAAAACGCATACGAAAAATCGTAAGCGGCACCGCAGAGCGTCCCCGCATGAGCGTTTTTAGAAGTAACAAACAAATATCAGTACAATTAATTGACGATAATGCCGGAGCAACGTTGCTCGCAGTTTCGTCGCTTGACAAAGAGATTGCCGCACAATGTGCCGGTAAAACAAAAATTGAGCAAGCAGCGATAGTGGGCGAGGCAGCAGCCAAAAAAGCAAGCGCACAAGGATTGAGTACCGTAGTATTTGACCGCAATGGCTACCTGTATCATGGTAGAGTGAAATCATTGGCAGAAGCCGCACGTAGTAATGGATTAAATTTTTAACCGAATATGGATAATATTAGAAAAGTTAGAACAGCTGATTTAGAGTTAAAAGATAGATTAGTAGCAATCAACCGCGTTACCAAAGTAACCAAAGGTGGTAGAACATTCAGTTTTTCTGCAATAGTAGTGGTGGGCGATGAAAACGGTATCGTAGGATACGGTTTGGGAAAAGCCGGTGAAGTAACCGCAGCGATTGCAAAAGGAGTGGAAGATGCGAAAAAAAATCTCATCAAAGTACCTATTATCAAAGGAACTGTACCTCACCAACAAGAAACAAAATACAGCGGAGCAACCGTGTTTATGAAACCGGCATCGCATGGTACGGGAGTAAAAGCAGGTGGCGCAATGCGTGCAGTGCTTGAAAGTGCGGGAATTACAGACGTGTTGGCAAAATCAAAAGGTTCGTCAAACCCACACAATGTGGTGAAAGCAACATTTAAGGCTCTTTCGGAAATGCGTGATGCCAATATGGTAGCACAGCAACGTAGAGTAGAATTATCAAAAGTATTTAACGGATAAAAATCAGAAATTATGTCGAAAGTACGCATAACACTCAAAAGAAGTAAAATCGGAAGACCGAATAATCAAAAGTTAATACTTGAAGCCTTAGGATTGGGAAAAATCAACTCATCGGTAGAAAAAGAACTAAATCCGGCAATAGCAGGCATGATAGATAAAGTGAAACACTTAGTTGTAACAGAAGAAATATAGTATAACAATGAATTTAGAGACATTAAAACCAGCAAAAGGTTCTACAAAATCAAGCAAAAAAATCGGTCGTGGAGCCGGTTCGGGAAAAGGTGGAACCAGTACACGTGGACACAAAGGTGCGAAATCACGTAGTGGTTATTCAAAGAAAAAAGGTTTTGAAGGCGGTCAAATGCCATTGCAACGCCGTGTGCCAAAATTCGGATTTAAAAATATCAACCGAGTAGAATACAAAGCAATCAATTTGAGTTCTGTTCAAAGCATAGTTGATAGCAGAAAAATCACAGAATTGGACAATAGTGTGTTCGTTGAATGTGGATTAGCATCGAAAAACGATTTAATAAAAATTTTGGCGAAAGGCACCCTTTCTACCAAAGTGAGTATTAAGGTAGATGCGTTCTCGAAAAAAGCACAAGAAATTATTGAAGCACAAGGTGGTTCTATTGAACAACTGTAATCTAATAACACAATGAAATTCATAGAAACCTTAAAAAACATTTATAAAATTCAAGAGTTACGCTCTCGAATTTTATTTACATTGGGTTTGATATTAATCTACCGCTTGGGTTCGTTTGTGGTATTGCCGGGAATAGACCCTGACGGGTTGGAAAAATTGGCAGCACAAGCCGATTCGGGTTTGTTGAGTTTGATTAATATGTTCTCAGGGGGTGCCTTTGCCAATGCTTCGGTATTTGCGCTGGGTATTATGCCTTACATTTCGGCATCTATCGTGGTGCAGTTGTTCGGTATAGCCATTCCGTACTTTCAGCGATTGCAGAAAGAAGGCGAGAGCGGACGTAAAAAAATCACTCAAATTACCCGTTTGCTCACTGTATTGATATGCGCGGCGCAGGCTCCGAGTTACTTGGGTAACTTAAAAAACATGGTACCGCCCGAAGCAATTTTGGTACAAGGCGGGTTGTTCTGGGTATCGTCTATTATAGTATTGATAGCAGGCACCATGTTTGTAATGTGGCTTGGCGAGCGCATAACCGACAAAGGTTTGGGTAATGGTATTTCACTTATCATTATGATAGGTATCATTGCACGCTTTCCATCGGCACTGTTCCAAGAATTTGGAGTACGCATAGAAGGTGCGGGAGGATTGATAGTATTCTTACTCGAAATGCTTATGCTGCTTGTAATTATTACGCTGGCAATCCTTTTGGTACAAGGTACGCGAAGAATACCGGTGCAATACGCAAAACGCGTGGTTGGAAACAAACAATACGGCGGTGTTCGTCAGTATTTACCGTTGAAAGTGAATGCTGCGGGTGTAATGCCTATCATTTTTGCGCAAGCATTGATGTTTATTCCGATTACCGTAGCAGGATTTTCGGCAACGGGCAGTGCTTCGGGATTTTTGTCGGCATTTGCCAACTATACTGGCGTGTGGTACAATTTAGTGTATGCAATTTTAATTATATTGTTTACCTATTTTTACACTGCCATTACTATGAATCCGCAGCAAATAGCCGAAGAATTGAAACGTAACGGTGGATTTATACCCGGCATTAAACCGGGCAAAAAAACCGCAGAGTTTATAGACAATGTAATATCACGCATTACTCTTCCGGGTTCTATATTCTTAGCAATCGTGGCAATATTGCCGGCGTTTGCCACAGTAGCCGGAGTGAGTAACCAGTTCGCTCAATTTTTTGGCGGAACATCGCTGCTCATTATGGTGGGTGTAATATTGGATACATTACAACAAATAGAAAGTCATTTATTGAACAGACATTATGACGGTTTGATGAAAACCGGACGAATCAAGGGACGTTCATCGGGAATGATGGCAAACGCAATTTAATAATTAGAATAGAGTAAACGTATATGGCAAAACAACAATCAATCGAACAAGACGGTACAATCGTAGAGGCATTGTCGAATGCAATGTTTCGAGTTCAATTGAACAACGGACATATAATAATCGCGCACATATCGGGAAAAATGCGTCAGCATTTCATACGAATATTGCCGGGCGATAAAGTGAAAGTTGAGATGTCGCTGTATGATTTAACGAAAGGAAGAATAACATTTCGATATAAATAAAACAAAGGATATGAAAGTTCGAGCATCAGTAAAAAAAAGAAGTAGCGAATGTAAAATAGTTCGCCGAAAAGGAAGAATTTACGTTATTAACAAAAAAAATCCGAAATTTAAACAAAGACAAGGATAATTTTTATAATTTTGCACACAATTTCAAAGTAAGTATTATGGCAAGAATATCTGGTATTGATTTACCAAAAAACAAACGAGGAGAAATAGCATTGACCTATATATATGGTATAGGACGTTCAAGTGCTGTTAAAATTTTAGATAAAGCCGGCGTGGATAAAAACACGAAAGTAAAAGATTGGGACGACCATCAAACTACTTCAATCCGTAATGTAATATCTGAAGAATTTAAAGTAGAGGGCGAATTGCGTTCGGAAGTACAGTTGAACATCAAACGCTTGATGGACATAGGTTGTTACAGAGGAATACGCCATCGTTTAGGATTACCTGTGAGAGGACAATCTACGAAAAACAATGCTCGTACAAGAAAAGGAAAGAAAAAAACAGTTGCTAACAAGAAAAAAGTAACTAAATAAAATTAATTAGAATTTATTATGGCTAAAAAGACAAAGTCAGTAAAAAAGATTGTAAAGGTTGATGCCGCAGGACAAGCGCACATACACGCATCGTTCAACAATATTATTGTAACCCTTACCAATGGAGAAGGTCAAGTAATATCATGGTCGTCATCGGGTAAAAAAGGATTTAGAGGCTCAAAGAAAAACACTCCTTATGCTGCACAAATGGCTGCAACCGATTGTGCAAAAGAAGCCTTTGATTTAGGTTTGCGCAGAGTAAAAGTGTTTGTAAAAGGACCGGGAGCCGGACGTGAGTCTGCAATTCGTACAATTCACAATGCAGGAATAGAAGTTACAGAAATAGTAGATGTAACCCCACTTCCACACAATGGTTGTCGCCCTCCGAAAAGAAGAAGAGTTTAAAAATTTAATACGATTTGAATAATGGCAAGATACACAGGACCAACTTCAAAAATAGCACGCAAATTCGGCGAACCAATTTACGGACCCGATAGTGCATTGCAAAAGAAAAATTACGCACCCGGACAGCACGGACCATCAAAACGCAGAGGTAAAAAATCGGTGTATGGTGTGCAATTACAAGAAAAACAAAAAGCAAAATATATGTACGGCGTATTGGAACGCCAATTTGAAAATTTATTTCACGAGGCAAATCGCCGTCCGGGTATTACGGGTGAAATTTTGATTCAATTATTGGAACAACGTTTGGACAATGTAGTATATCGCTTAGGAATTGCATCAACTCGTAATGCTGCGCGTCAGTTGGTTTCACACCGTCATATTACGGTAAATGGTAAAGTGGTAAATATTCCATCATACAGCGTGAAACCGGGCGATATTATAGCAGTACGCGAAAAATCACGCAGTTTGGAAATTGTACAATCATCACTGAGTACCAATTCGGTAAGTAAATATTCATGGTTGGAATTTGATAAAAACGAAATGCAAGGAAAATTCCTTAACATTCCGGAACGTACCGAAATACCGGAAACTATCAAAGAACAATTAATAGTAGAACTTTACTCTAAATAATAATTAAGTAAGACTTTTGTCTATGGCAATATTAGCATTTCAAAAACCCGATAAAGTTATAATGCTTGAATCGGATAACAACGTAGGAATATTTGAATTTCGCCCCTTAGAACCGGGATATGGAATTACAGTGGGTAATGCCATTCGCCGTGTGCTACTTTCTTCTCTCGAAGGATATGCGGTAACAAATATTAAAATTGATGGTGTGGACCATGAATTTTCTACCATAAAAGGTGTAGTGGAAGATGTAACTGAAATAGTTTTGAACATCAAACAAATTCGTTTCAAAAGAGTTTCTTCGGAAAATGCTCAATCGGAAAAAGTTTCGATTACCGTAGCAGGCAAAGATAAATTCACCGCAGGCGATTTGAATGCGTATTTAACTAATTTTCAAGTACTCAACACTGAGTTGGTAATTTGCAATATTAATGCTCCTGTGAAACTCAAAATTGATTTTTGGATTGACAAAGGACGTGGATATGTGCCTGCCGAAGAAAATAAAATGTTGGGAGCAGAATTTGGCGTAATTCCGGTAGATTCTATTTTCACACCTATCAAAAATGTGAAATATACCATAGAAAATTATCGTGTAGAGCAAAAAACTGACTTTGAAAAATTGGTGTTGGAAATCAAAACCGATGGTTCAATTCACCCGAAAGATGCGTTGAAAGAAACTGCGAAAATTTTGATTCATCACTTTATGTTGTTCTCAGACGAGAAAATCACTGTGGAAAATGAGGATAAATTCGGTAACGAAGAGTTCGACGAAGAAGTATTGCACATGCGTCAATTATTGAAATCGCGCTTGGTAGATATGGATTTGAGTGTAAGAGCACTCAACTGCTTGAAAGCAGCCGATGTAGAAACTCTTGGAGAATTGGTATCGTTCAACAAAAACGACCTATTGAAATTCAGAAATTTCGGTAAAAAATCACTTACTGAATTAGACGAACTTTTGGAAGACTTAAACCTTACGTTTGGTATGGATATAAGCAAATATAAATTAGATAAAGAATAATTATAGAGACGCAATGAGACACGGAAAAAAAATAAATCATTTAGGAAGAACGCATGAGCACAGAGCAGCTCTGCTTTCAAATATGGCAACTTCACTGATTATGCACAAACGCATAAAAACAACTGTTGCAAAAGCAAAGGCTTTACAAAAATATGTGGATCCACTGATTACCAAATCAAAAGAGGATTCTACACATTCACGTCGTATCGTATTCAAATATTTACAAAACAAGTTTGCGGTAACGGAATTGTTTCGTGAAGTTTCGGTAAAAGTTGCAACCCGTCCCGGAGGTTACACTCGCATAATCAAATTGGGTGCTCGCTTGGGAGATGCTGCTGAAATGTGCTACATTGAATTGGTTGATTTCAACGAAACATACGTGAAAGAAGGGAAAACACCTGCGAAAAAAGCACCGGTACGCCGTAGTCGTGCTAAAAAAGCAACTGCGCAACCAGAGGCTGCTACCGCAGAACCTGCAAAAACAGAAGAATAAAAAAAGTTGTTTTTTCATAGAAAGGAGAGGTTGCTTTGCAAAAAGCAATCTCTTTTTTTATGCGCAATATGGAAGTGCGAATGTGTGTTGCATAACGATTTAATTTGTATATTTGCCACTATATTTTGTTACACAAAGCAATGAATTACAGAGAAAAACTTCGCTCAAAAAAGCGCATTGTTATAAAAATAGGAACTTCTTCGCTCACCTTTCCCAATGGACGCATGAATTTTGCACGCATAGAACAGTTGGTGAATGTAATAGCCACGCTGAAACGACAAGGTAAACAGGTTGTGTTGGTGTCTTCGGGTTCTATTGCGGTGGGAGTGAGTAAATTAGGGCAAAAAAAACGTCCGGTGAGTATTCCCGACAAACAGGCGGCGGCGGCAATAGGGCAGGCGGTATTGGCAAAAATCTATCGGAAATTTTTCGGTATTCACGCCATTCATGTGGGGCAAGTGCTCTTGACTTACGATGTAATTACCGATGCAATGAAACACAAAAACGCTGAAAATACCTTTGCAAAATTGCTGGAATTTGGCGCAGTGCCCATAGTGAATGAAAACGATACTGTGGCAACCGATGAAATTGTGGTGGGCGACAACGACCGTCTTTCGGCAATGGTTGCATCTATTTGTAAAGCAGATTTACTCATTATGCTTTCCGATATTGACGGATTTTTTGATAGCGACCCGCGCAAAAATCCCGAAGCAAAGCGGATTCCCATAGTAACGCACATAGATAGTGATGTGGAGGCAAAAGCGGGCGATGCCGGTTCAAGTTTTGGCACGGGGGGGATGAGTACTAAAATTACGGCAGTGCAAATTTGCCATGCCGACAATATAGATACCATAATAGCCAATGCCGAAGACCCACATATATTGTATAATATTTTGAATGGCGATGATTTGGGGACGCTTTTTGTTGCGCCGGCAAATGTGTAAAAAAAACGAAGAATTATGACTTACATTTGCGCACAGAATATTTCAAAAGAATTTGCCAACACCAAAGCATTGAACAATGTGAGTGTGTCGATAGCCGAAGGAGAAATTTTCGGTTTGCTGGGTCCAAATGGTGCCGGAAAAACTACGTTTATACGCATTTTAAATCAAATTTTTACTGCCGATAGTGGTAGTATTACCATCAATTCGCAGTCACTTGCAGCCGCCGATGTGCACCGTATGGGCTATTTGCCCGAAGAACGCGGATTGTATAAAAAAATGAAAGTTGCCGAACAAATTTATTATTTTGCGGCACTCAAAGGCATGAGCCGCCACAATGCCCAGCACGAATTGAATTTGTGGACAGAACGCTTGCAAATTCAAAATTGGGAGCACAAAAAAGTGGAGGAACTCTCAAAAGGAATGCAACAAAAAATTCAGTTCATAGTATCGGTTATTCATAAACCGAAAATTCTTGTACTCGATGAACCATTTAGTGGATTCGACCCTGTGAATGCACAGCGATTGAAGGAAGAAATTTTGCGTTTGAAAGCAGAAGGTATGACTATTATTCTTTCTACGCATAATATGAATTCTGTGGAAGAATTGTGCAATTCCATTGCTTTGATTCATAAATCTGAAAAAATTCTTGAAGGAAATCTTGCGCACATCAAGCAAAGTTTTGCGAAAAATCAATATCGCATTCGTTTTTCGGGTTATGTAGATACCTTGATGCTTTCGCTCAATACTTCGTATAAAATTATAGAACAACATAAAGAGGACGAACAAAGTGAATTTGTGTTGGAGTTGCTCGACAATTCTTCGGCAAACGATGTGATACGCCACTGCACGCAGTTTGGCGCAATAGTGTCATTTTCGCAGGTAATTCCTGATATGCACAGTATTTTTATAGATTTGGTGAGTCGTGAACAAACAAACAAATAAACCTGCACCCTTTATAGGAATTTCGCGCCATCGCTTGGCAACAGACGGTGTGGGAGTAACCACGTTGGCTGCGTTTTGGGGCTGTCCGCTTAGGTGCGCATATTGTTTAAATCCTCATTCGCTGAGTGTTGATGCGAAAGTACAGCACTATACACCCCAAGAATTGTACGATGCGGTAAAAATAGACAATTTGTATTTTGCGGCAACCGGCGGCGGAATTACCTTTGGCGGCGGCGAACCTTGTTTATATCCCGATTTTATTGCGAAATTTCGCGAAATGTGCGGTGCGGAATGGACGATAACAATGGAAACTTCGCTGAATGTTCCTTTTGAAAATATAGAAAAACTCGTATCTGTGGTAGATTATTGGATTGTGGATTGCAAAGATTTGAATCCTGAAACGTATGAAAAATACACAAAAAAGAGTAACTTGCACACAATTACGAATTTGAAGTTTTTGATAGAGCAAGGAAAGTCTAAAAAAATACGAGTGCGCGTGCCGAGAATTGAGAATTATAATACCGAAACCGATATTGAAACCAGCGTGAGCACTTTGCATGAAATGGGATTGACCGATATTGAAATTTTTACCTATAACATCACTCGCAAAAAAAATATAAGAGAATCTAAATTAATGGGCGATAATAATGCCAACAGAATAAAATGCGTATGAAAAAGACAAAAGGAAAAGATATTTGCGAACAACTGAAAGAAATTCGCCTGCGCATAGCACAAGAAAATGAAATAGAGTACAGTACCGAAGAATGTATCTTTGTCGGCGAGTGCAAAGGAACTTGTCCGCGCTGCGATGCGGAGTTGCGCTATATAGAAAATGAACTGTATAAACGTAAATGCGCCGGAAAACGTATCAGTATAGCCACCGTGTCGCTGGGAGTGGCACTTTCTATGGCGGCGTGTATGGGCGATGCCGTAGAACAACCATTGCAAGGAGATATGCCTATGCCGCAAGATACAACAAAACAAGAGCAGCAAGACAATCCGAAATGCACGCAAGGAGGAAACGAAACGCAGCAAAATTCTGATGACGAATGGCAACTTTCGGGCATAATGCCGGTACCGGAAACTCCGCCGCTTGACGAAGTACCACTCTTGGGTGAAGTTGTTTTGCAGGAAGATACTAATAATTAACTACTTACATTTGCTGATTAATGAACATTATTTCACTGATATTCAAACGCGAATTTACCTCACGCATACAAAAAACATCGTTTATTGTAATGAGTATTGTGGGTCCCTTGCTTATTGCTGCTATGTTGATTGTGCCGCTGTGGTTGCAAAAAATCGAGAAAAATCAAATTCATACCGTTGCAATTATAGACGAAACTCATATACTTGGTGAAACGATTAAAGATTTTGAAAACTACCATTTTACCATAGTTACCGAAGTTACTGTGGAAGAAATTCGTAAGGATTTTGAAAATTCCGGGTTTGATGCCGTACTCTTTATTCCGGGCAATATTTTTGCCTCGAACACGGCAATTATTTATTCCAACGTGTGGATAGACAATGCCTTGAAAGCATACGTAGGTTATGTTTTGCGCCGCGATTTGGAATATATGGCGTTGATAAAAGAAAATGTGTCGCCCGAAACTATTAAGCGTGTGCGCACGCCGGTGAGTATTGGTGTGCAAAAATGGACAAGTGATGGTGAATATATAGACGAAGAAAGTTCGCTTACCAAAAAATCTATTATGGCGGTGGCTGCGGCACTTATGATTTATTTTTTCATATTTATGTACGGTGTGCTGGTGCTGCGCGGAGTGATAGAAGAAAAAAGCAATCGCGTGGTGGAAGTTATTGTGTCTTCGGTGAAACCTATTCAACTCATGGTGGGAAAAATTCTCGGCATTTGCTTGGTAGGGTTAGTACAATTTGTGTTGTGGATAGCACTGAGTTTTGCCATAGTAACTGCTGCACAAAAACTCATATTTCCCGAAATTTATAATCCTACGCCACTGCCCGAACTTGCGCAAACGCTGGAAAGTTCCACAAATGCAGTGCAATTTACCCCGAATACCGTGCAATACGATTACGTGATAGATCTATTTCAAACACTTGACGGCGTGAATTGGGGTGTTATGTTCGCGGCGTTTTTCTTCTTTTTCATAGTTGGATATTTACTCTACGGCGGTATTTTTGCCGGTATTGGTGCACTGCTCGACCACGATAGCGATACGCAGCAATTCATTATTCCGGTGAGTTTGCCGCTCATTCTCAGTATAGTGTTGCTCAATAGTATTATTGTGAATCCCACAGGAGTAGTGGCGCAGTGGCTTTCGTTCATACCCTTCACCGCTCCTATTGCAATGATGGCGCGTTTGCCCTTCGGCGTTCCTTATTGGCAAGTGCTACTTTCGGTATTTACACTCCTGCTTTCCTGCGTGGCAAGTATGTTTTTCGCCGCGCGAATGTATAAATCGGGACTGCTTATGTATGGTAAAAAAGTGAAATTGTCCACCATTTTTACCATAATGAAACAGAAATAAGAATGTGTCTTTAACTCCGTTGAGGACTTCGCCGTTCCTGCGAAGGCAGAAAACTCGATTTACGTATTCTTTTTATATAATTTACGGAAGGATAATGTTGCAAATCGTGGCATAGCGCGTTTTTTGCCCCACGCATTTTTTGCAAAAAGTGCTATGGCGGTATTTTTTACGGTACCATTCACGCTATCCATGCGCGAACCTTTGGCGGTAATAAACTCAAATCCTTTCATGCCTATTCGTTCAATTTCGGGAGAAAGTTTTTCTTGTACCGCCAATTTTCTGTTTTCGAGAATTAATTCGTGGAGCGGTATGCGCTGAGGGCACACAGATGAACACGCGCCGCAAAGTGAACATGCCGAACTTAAATGCACGTAGTCGGCAAAATTTTTTAAATGCGGTGTAATGACCGTGCCAATAGGACCTTGATAGGTGGTATTGTAAGTGTAGCCGCCTATGTTTTTATAAATCGGGCAGGCATTGAGGCAGGCTCCGCAGCGTATGCACGAAAGCGCAACATTGAAAGTTTTGTTTTTGTATAAATTCGTGCGACCATTGTCGAGCAATATCACGTACATTTTTTTCGGACCATCGCTTTCGCCTTCTTTTTTCGCTGCGCTAAACATGGAACTATACGAAGAAATTGCCTGCCCTGTACCGTGTTGCGCTAAATGTGCCCAAAATACCGCCAAATCCTGCATGGAAGGAATAACTTTTTCTATTCCGGCAATGGCAATGTGAATAGGAGGGAAAGCGGTACTCATAATTGCGTTTCCTTCATTTTCGGTAACGCAAATTGCACCTTTGTTGGCAATCACAAAATTTGCACCGGTAATTCCCGCGCCTGCCGCCAAATATTTTTCGCGTAGTTTCTCGCGTGCCAACGCCGTCATTTCTTCTGCTGTGCTATCGAGGGGAAAATTAAAATGGTTGTGGAATAATTCCGCCACATCGCGTTTCGATTTGTGCATAGCCGGTGTTACTATGTGATAGGGTTTTTCGCCGGCAAGTTGCACTATATATTCACCCAAATCGGTTTCCACCGATTCTATACCGATTTTTTCAAGTTCGTGATTCAATTCTATTTCTTCGGTGGTCATCGACTTGCTTTTTACCACCGATTTTACGTTGTGTTCTTGTAGAATACGTGAAATAAATTGCACTGCATCGTCTGCTGTACGTGCCCACAGTACTTCGCCACCATTGCGCGTAAAAGTTTCTTCAAATTCTTGTAAATACTGCGCCAAATTTTCCAGCGTATGTCGTTTTATATTGGCAGTGCGAGTGCGAGTAGCCTCCAAATTGTTATAACGAGCCTTGCCTGCGTTCACCGCTGCGTAGTATTTCCCCATATTAAACCGAATGGTTTTTCTATGATTTTCGTTGAAGGCAATTTTCTCTGCTTTTTTTTGAAATAGTGATTTATTCGACATAGTGAAAAATAACTGAATAATTGAGTAATGGGTAATTAACGTATTGAATCATTGTTAATTAGCATATTTTTTGCACACGTTGTTCGTGTCGTCCACCTTCAAAGGAAGTGTTCAAAAATGCGGTTACAATGCTTGCAGTTTCGTTGGCACTGATAAATCGAGCAGGAATGGCACACACGTTGGCATTGTTGTGTGCACGCGCCAATCGCGCAATTTCGCTTTCCCAACAGAGTGCCGAGCGCACATTTTTATGTTTGTTTGCGGTCATATTCACGCCATTCCCCGAACCGCAAAATAGAAATCCATAGTCGTATTCGCCGGCACTTACCGCCTGCGCGAGTGTGTGGGCAAAATCGGGATAATCCACCGAATTGTCGGAAAACGTGCCAAAATTTCTTACTTCATACCCTTCTTTTTCAAGAGTGCTAAAAATAAATTCTTTCATGTAAAAACCTGCGTGGTCGGCGGCTACTGCAATTTTTGCTTTCATGCGTATAATTTTCTGCAAAGGTACAAATTTTCTTGTAATACAATTGCAGTGTGCACAAAGAGTATTGCAATACGCATAAAAAACACAAGACATGAGAGTTTGCCCCATGTCTTGTGCCCGTTTTTATGAGTAAAGTAACCATTATTAAAACTTACGCCTCAATAATTTCCGATGAAAACAAATCATTCAAGCCTTCGCTCATGCTTGGGTGTGTGAAAATGTTTTTTTGTAGTAATGTGTAAGGTATGCGTGCTTTTATAGCAACTGCAAGTAGATTGATAACTTCGTGAGAATCTTCGTGATAGAGCGTTGCACCAAGAATTTGGTCGTTTACCGGATTTACTAAGGCTTTGAGCACGCCTTTGGTGTCGCCCACCACGTTTGCTTTTACAATTCGCGCAGCCTGCATTTTGAACAAACGATACGGAATATTTTGTGCCTTCGCCTCTTTTTCTGTCAGCCCTATGTGCGACAGAGTAGGATTGATAAATACGCAGTATGGTACAGGGGTGCGGTCGCTCAACAAACGAGTGTTGTCGCCAAATAATTGATTTTCCACAATCCGAAAATCATCGGTGGAGAGGTAGTAAAATTGCAACCCTCCCCGCACATCGCCCATTGCCCATACGCCGCTCACGCTGGTTTGTAGTTTATCATCTACCTGAATTGTTCCTTGTGGTGTTACTTGAATATTCGTGTGCTCCAAACCAAGTGCTGCAATATTTGCTTTTCTGCCGGTTGTTACCAAAATTTTATCGGCTATCAACGAATGTTGCTTGCCATTGTGCGTAAATACTATCGTGCTATGTTTTTCACCGTACTGTATTTCAGTAATTTGCGAATCTAAAAAGAACTGAATACCGTCATGGTGCATATCGCAGAAAATTTGTTCGGATACATCTTCGTCCATCGAAGGTATGAAATTTTTGTGATAATCAATCACCGAAACTTTCGCACCAAAACGTTGATACATTGCTGCAAATTCCAATCCGGCAAAGCCTGCACCAATGATTACAAAATGCTTGGGCAGAGTGTCGAGATTCAGTGCCTCTTTGGTGGTAATCACGTTTTTGCTCTCGTTTAGTCCCGAAATAGGCGGCATCACCGGTGTTGCACCGGTATCTATAAAAATGCGATTAGCGGTAAAGTTCACATTTGTGCCGTTTGGCAGTAACACTGTAATTTCTTTATCGTTCACAAACGATGCTTCTCCGTTCAAAATCACTATATTACTTTCCGAAGTGAGCATACCGGTTGCCATTGAGCGCAATTTGAGCACCAATTCGCGTTTTTCGGCTATTGCTTGGGTGAAATTTTCGTTTCTATTTGCCCGCACAATCAATGCTTTGGACGGAGCACAGCCCACATTGGGGCAGGTGCCACCATACATTTCGGTGTCTTTTTCCACCAGCAATACCGATTCTCCGTGAATTGCCAAACTTTTTGCCAACGCTCGTCCGGCTTTTCCGAAACCTATCACGATATTTCTATAATTCGATGTCATATTTAGAATCTTCAATAGTTGCGTTATCGTGTTTCTTTCAACGCGTCTTCCAACGAAATGCCGAGTGCTTTTGCTACGCCGGTGCCGTATGCAGGGTCGGCTTTGTAGCAGTTGCGCGTGTGGCGTTGTTTTATGAAAAGTTCGGCATCGCCCATAGCGCGACCGGTGTTTTCAAAAAGTACTTGTTGTTGTGCCGGTGTCATTAAGCGGAACAAATCGCCGGGTTGCGAGTAATAATCCTCATCGTATTCGCGTTCGTTGTAATTGTAGGCATCGCCGTGTAGTTTGAGCGGCGGTTCTTTCGTTTCGGGAGAATCTTGCCATTCTCCGTAACTATTGGGTTCATAGCCTAATGTAGAACCATGATTGCCATCGGTGCGCATTTGTCCATCGCGGTGGAAGGCATGGAAGGGGCAACGTGGTTTATTCACCGGAATTTCGTTGTGATTCACGCCCAAGCGGTAGCGTTGCGCATCGCCATAAGAAAACAAGCGACCTTGTAACATTTTATCGGGCGAAAATCCAATACCGTCCACCACATTCATAGGATTGAAAGCAGATTGTTCCACTTCGGCATAGTAATTTTCAGGATTTTTATTGAGTTCCAACACACCCACGTCAATCAACGGAAATTCTTTGTGCGACCACACTTTGGTAAGGTCAAAGGGATTGATACGGTATTTGTCTGCCTCGTCTTCGGTCATTACTTGAATTTTGAAATCCCAACGCGGAAAATTTCCTTTTTCAATATTTTCGTACAAATCGCGTTGGTGCGATTCTCGGTCTTTACCTATTATCATACAAGCCTCTTCGTCAGTGAGGTTTTTAATTCCTTGCTGCGTAACTAAGTGGAATTTTACCCATGTGCGCACATTATCTTTGTTGATAAAACTGTATGTGTGGCTGCCAAAACCGTGCATGTGGCGATACGATGCCGGAATGCCTCTATCGCTCATTACAATGGTTACTTGGTGGAGTGCTTCGGGCAGGAGAGTCCAAAAATCCCAATTATTGTTGGCACTGCGCAGGTTGGTGCGTGGGTCGCGTTTCACCACGTGGTTCAAATCGGGAAATTTGAGCGGGTCGCGCAAGAAAAACACGGGCGTATTGTTTCCTACTAAATCCCAATTTCCGGCATCGGTATAGAATTTCATGGCAAAACCGCGAATGTCGCGTTCGGCATCGGCAGCACCGCGTTCGCCGGCAACGGTGGAAAATCGCACAAAACACTCGGTTTTTTTACCTACTTGTGCAAAAACCGAAGCGCGAGTGTAGCGCGTAATGTCGTGCGTTACGGTAAATGTGCCATACGCACCCGAACCTTTGGCGTGCATACGGCGTTCGGGAATTACTTCGCGGTCGAAATGCGCAAGTTTTTCCAAAAACCAAGGGTCTTGCAATAATACGGGTCCGCGCTGTCCGGCAGTTTGTATATTCTGATTGTCGGCAATGGGGCGTCCATTGGTGGAGGTCATTTTTTTCTTTTCCATGAGTGTAAATTTTAGTATATTGTTCGTTTTTTTTTTAATTCTTTTTGAAATACAATTCTTCTACTTTTTTCCAATTCACCACATGCCAAAAGGCATCAATATATTCGCCTCTGCGATTTTGATATTCCAAATAATAGGCGTGTTCCCATACATCGAGGGCGAGAATAGGCGTATCGCTTTGGCAGAGCGCGTTGATTAAGGGATTGTCTTGATTGGGAGTAGAGGCTATGTAGAGTTTGCCTTTGTCGTTTTTCATGAGCCACACCCAGCCGGAGCCGAATACAGAAGAGGAAAATCGGTTAAATTCCGCTTGAAAGGCTTCAAACGAACCGAAATTTTGCACAATCACCTCTTTCATTTTCGCCGAAATGGGAGCAGTGCCGGCAGGTGCAAGAATATCCCAAAACAGATTGTGATTGTAAAAACCACCGGCATTGTTGCGCACCGCAGTTTGAATATCGGCAGGTAAAAGATTGATATTCTGCAAAATAAACACATCACTTTTGCTCTTCCAATCGGGATAATCGGCTAAAATACGATTCAAATTATTGGCAAAGGCAGTGTGATGAAAATTGTAGTGAATAAACATGGTGGCACTGTCGATATACGGTTCCAACGCGCTATACGAGTAGGGCAATTTATTCACTTGAAATTGCGCCATTGTTGAAAAAGAGAGCAAAAGCGCAGACGAAAGTATGAAAATGTGTTTTTTCATGAGATTGGTATGAGTGTTTTTCATTGAAATTGCTACTTCAAAAATAGAAAAACATTCATGCAATCGTTTGAAAATCACGGTGCAGGTTTGCAGTGATTTTTATGAGAATGTACAGCCGCTTTTATGACCTGCTACATATAGTGTGCGTATTTTTTTTAGAATTCTGCCTTCACAGGGAATAACGAGAAAGGATATGGGGTGGAACTCATTCATACGCAGCCATATAGTGAAGCCCTATGCTTTTTTTGCGGGCATTGGCGGCTTTGATAACTAAGTAGCCCACTTGAATAAGGTTGCGCAATTCGCACAATCGCGGCGAAAGTTTCGACTGTTTGTAGAGTTCTTCGGTTTCCATGTAAATAGTCCACAAGCGGTTAAAGGCGCGTTTCAGGCGAACTTCGCTGCGTACAATACCTACGTAATTACTCAGAATTTGCTGCACTTCTTTTACATTCTGCGTAATCAAAATCATTTCTTCGGGTTGGGTGGTTCCCTTGTCGTCCCAATCGGGAATATGCTGCGCAAATGCTACGGTTGGCAGTATTTGTGTGGCACTTTTTGCCGAAAAATCGGCGTAGGCAATGGCTTCGAGCAAGGAATTTGATGCCAAACGATTTGCTCCGTGAAGTCCGGTGCAACTCACTTCACCGGCGGCGTAGAGGTTTTGTATGTTGGTTTTTCCGTGTAAATCTACTTTCACTCCGCCGCAAAAATAGTGTGCCGCAGGTGTTACCGGAATCATTTGTTTGCTAATGTCTATACCTATGCTCAGGCATTTTTCGTAAATGGTGGGGAAGTGCCCATGCAACAATTCTTCGCTGAAATGGCGGCAATCTAAATACACAAACTCGCTACCGTGAATTTTCATTTCGCTATCTATGGCGCGAGCCACAATGTCGCGCGGTGCAAGGCTTCCGCGTTCATCGTATTTGTGCATAAATTCATTACCCGAAATATCTTTCAAAATTCCACCGGCACCGCGCATTGCCTCGGTAATGAGAAATGCCGGTTTTTCCTTAGGATTATATAGTGCAGTAGGGTGAAATTGCACAAATTCCATGTTATCTAAAATTCCTTTTGCTCGGTAAACCATAGCAATGCCATCGCCGGTGGCAACGGCAGGATTGGTGGTATTGGAATAAATATGACCGGCACCGCCGCTGGCAAGCATGGTAATTTTTGCCAAAATGGTAATAATGGTATCATTTTGAGTATCAAGAGCATACGCGCCGTAACATTCTATATCGGTGAGGTGTCGTTTTACCAATTTTCCCAAGTGATGTTGGGTAATAATGTCGATGGCAAAACAATCTTCAATAATGCGGATATTGGGGTGTTTGCGCACTTGTTCACACAGAGCGCGTTGAATTTCGTAGCCGGTTTTATCTTTGTGGTGCAGCACGCGAAATTCACTGTGTCCACCCTCGCGAGCCAAATCGAAATCGCCGTTTTGCGCAGTATCGAACTGTGTTCCCCACTGTAAAAGGTCGTGAATAAGGTGCGGTGCGATTTCTATTACTTTTTCTACTACTGCGCGGTCGCATAAACCTGCGCCTGCTACGAGCGTATCGTTGATGTGGCTGGCAAAATTATCGGGTTGCGAAATTACCGCCGCTATACCGCCTTGTGCAAAGGAAGTGTTGGTTATATCGAGTTTGGTTTTGGTGAGTATGGTAACGCTGCCGGTGTCGGCAACTTTGAGGGCAAAACTCAACCCGGCAAGTCCGGAACCTATAACAAGATAATCGGTAGAAATTTGCATGATTATTTTAGTTTTGTAGTGTTTTTCGCACTTTTTTGTTTTTTTGTGTTTGGATTTTCCTGTTGTGCATCGAAATCAACTCCCGGAGCCATTTCGCGCATTACAAATTCTTCGGGATTATCTACGTAATTGCTTGGGTCGTTGGGGTCTTTTATGTGCGTGGAGGTTTCTTCTGCAAGTTCGGGATTATTCATATCGGGTTCTGCAAAATCGGGCACGTTGCTCCATTGTTCGTTGAGTTGGCGGGTTTGCTCTTTATCAAATTCATCTTGATTGAGCATTTTGCCGTTGGCATATTTGAGCACAAGTTTTGTGCTGCCGTCTTCATTTTTGTAAGTCCAATCGCCATCGCGACGGTCGTGTTTATACACTCCCGAAAGCATGGTTGCACCGTTGGCGAAATACACGGTAAATTTTCCGTGCAAGGTATTGTTGGCATAGTTGGCATTCATGCGCACCTGCCCGCTTTCGTAGAACCATAGCCACGCGCCGTCTTTTTTTCCTTGTGTCCAATTCTTAATTTCGGCAGTTTGCCGGTGTGGAGTGGTTTGCCAATAAATGGTGGAAGTGCCATCAAGCACGCCATTGTCGTACATATCTTCGGCTATGAGTTGTTTGTTTTCAAAATATTGCCATGCGCCATGTTTTTTTTGATTGTAAAAATTTCCCTGCGCCACCAGCACACCTTGTTCGTTGAAAGTTTGCACTGCCACTTCGAGGGGATTTTCGGAACTATATAGCATTAATTGTTTTACCGTGCCATTGGGGTGAAAGCGTTTAAACTCGCCCACCGGCACATCGTTTTTAAATGTTCCTTCGTAGAGTTTTACGCCCTGCGCATCGCGCTTAATCCACAAACCCTGTTTTTTATTGTTAGCATCTACATAATTAATTTGGTCGCCTTTGGGCTGCGCAAAGGAAAGGAGAGGAACGGTACAACAACACACACACACGAACAATGATTGTTTTACAAGCGAATAGAAGTTTTGAGACATGATTTACAACAATTAAATAATGTACAAAAGTAGTATTTTTTCAAAGAAAAACGTTATTTTTGTGCCCTATATTATGATTTTTAAATTTTGTGCCTATGAATAGATAGCGTAAAAATGATACGCATATTGTAAACATATTGGGAAAAGCGTTATTGCTTTTGTTCTTGCTTTTTGGAATCTGGACAATTTCAAAAAAATGAAGTACAAGAATAAAGTAGAGACGTTCACGCTGCGGCGTGGACTTTACTTTTTATTTATTTGTACTTCGGGCAGTCCAGAGCCTCAAAAAGCAAATGAAAACTTACAAGTAATTGTCCACGCTTTTTTTATGTGCGTATGTGAACCATGAGTTGGGTTTGAGGACGGTGTTATAAAAATTTAAAAAATCAAATTAAAAGTCTGCTTACAGGAGCGGACGTTAAACAAAACTACAAATGAAAAAAGGATTTTCAATAGTTACAAAAATAGTAATGGTGTCGGCATTTTTTTGTGGAACGCAACACATAGCAACGGCACAAACACAGTCGATGGCAAAAGAACAAAAAGAATTGACCAAAGAACAAAAAGCCATTGCGAAAATGACACAATCACAACTGAATGCCAAAGCAACGAAATCGGCTCTTAAAGAGGCAAAACGATTGAAATCGCAAGGTTGGTTGGTAACTCCGGGTGCACTTCCTCTTGAAAAGCAGTTGGATAAAGCCTACCAAATGCAGTATGAGTACGACAATAATTTGCAGCCAAAATACATTATGGCAGAAGCAATGTCGATAGGAGAAAACTATGATGCAGCAAAAATGCAAGCACTTGAACTTTCAAAACAAAATCTTGCAGGACAAATTCAAACCGAAATTACCGCAATTATAGAAAACACGGTGGCGAATGAGCAATTAACCAAAGAACAAGCGGCTTCGATTACACAAAGTGTAATGGCGAGTAAAAATGCAATTTCACAGAGTTTGGGAAGAGTGATTTCTGTAACCGAAACCTATCGCGTGAAAAACAATAAAAACAAAGAAGTGCTTGTGCGCATTGCGTATAATTCCGACATGGCAATGGAAGCAGGTAAAAAAGCCGTTCGCCAGAATTTGGAAGAAAAAGGTAATGAATTGCACAATCAATTAGACAAACTTTTGGGATTTTAAGCGTGGCGAAAACCAATGAATAAAATTTCATTATTTGTTACCGGAATACTGTTGTTCTCTGCAAATCTTTGGGCGCAAAAAGCCGTAAAGGTTTGCGGAGAATATACGTATTACGCGCCCGAAAATGTGTCGATAGAACAAGCAAAGCGAATGGCTTTGGATAGGGCGCGATTACAGATTGTTGCCGAAAAATTCGGTACGAATATTTCGCAGAACAATGTAACTATGCTTATAAATGAAAATGAACAATCCGATGTGCGTTTTCGCTCGCTTATGAGCAGCGAAGCAAAAGGAGAGTGGCTGAGCGATGCCTCAGAGCCGCAATTTACGGTTGCGTATAAGCAAGATATGTTGATAGTGAAAGTGGAGGCGTGCGGCAATGTGCGAGAAAAACAGTACAATGCACCTAATTTTGCGGCAAAAGTGCTGCGGAATGGAACGGAGCCGAAATTTGAAAGTACTGATTTTACGCACAATGATGATATGTTTTTGTGGTTTCGTTCGCCCACTGCCGGGTATGCAGCGGTGTATTTGGTAGATGAAACAAACACAGCCTATTGCCTGCTGCCTTATAGGAATGACTCGCAGGGAAGTATGAAAATTCAGCATGGCAAGGATTATGTGTTTTTTTCAAAACAGTTGGCGCACTATATTTCACCTGCGTTGGTGGACGAATATAGTTTGACGGCGAGCAAAGATGTGGAATATAATTTTCTCTACATTATTTTTTCGCCCAATGAATTTTACAAAGCAAACGATATGCAGGCAAATTCACAACTACCGAGGCAATTATCGTTTGATGAATTTCAACGGTGGCGAGTGAAAAATAGGAATAACGCCCCGAAAATGACAGAACAAATTATGGTATTAACAATTAAAAAATAACACAATGAGAAAATTAGTACTATTGAGTGCTATTGTCCTATGGAGCGCACTATCTGTTGCGCAAACAAGTGCTGAAAAAATAATGGCAGCCGATGTAAAACCAAAATATCAACCGTTTGCTGTGGGATTTGATTTGAATGTTGGATTTGCTGAGTATTTTGATATGGGTATTCGTGCCACAAGAAATTTTACGCCTCGCTTTGGGTGGGATATTATTAAAGTACAAAAGATTATCTGGGGATCAGCTTTGTTCTCCTTTGATACCGATTTTGGTGGAGAGGGAGTTGTAGCATACACAGGACTTCGTTTTCCCAGCAATCGCTTTGGGAAAAATAAAGCAGGATATTTTTATACAGCATGTCGTGGAGGTATCGGATATTATTTTATGAATTATGGCTATGCCTCTCGCGGTGGTTATTATGTTTCAGAATATTATTCAGAAGAAGAAATGGGATTTTCAACAGAATTAGAATTAGGACTTCATGGAAAAATGGCATTTCTTTTCGTAAAAGGAAGTAGTCATTGTCTATTTAATTTTGAGCAGGCGATATTTGTTATTGGCTGCGGTATGGGAATAGATATAGGCAGAGTAAAAGAATGGGGTAAATTGCAATAAATCAAACAATTAAATATGTACAGATTATGAAAAAGATACGAATTTTAATAACAATGCTACTCTATTGGGCAGTTACTGCTCAGTGTTATGCACAGTCGTTTGTAAAACAAAATAACAAAGGGCAATATGGTATAGTGAATGCAAAAGGTAAAATAATACCGCCCTACGATTATGGGAAAATGGCAGTAACCGTATATCCGCTTTCTGCCGAAATTCCCAATCTTGCAAAAGTGCACATTGCCGGAAAGGAATTGTATATAGATAAAGACGGACAAATTGTAAATCCTGCGGACTATAATGCTCCTATCTCAACTCAAAAAGTTGTTCAAGACCTCACTCCGAAAAAAAATGAGAGCACAGGTGGAACATTGACTCCTATTCGAGTTGGTAAAAAATGTGGTTTTGCCGATGAAAGTGGCACAATAATAATTCCTTGTACGTATAAATGGGTGGGATGTTTTTCAGAGGGACTTGCGCCGGTACGTATTCACAGGCTTTTTGGTTACATTGATACTTCCGGAAGCCTTGTAATCTCCGCGGATTATTATGGGGTAGAAAAATTTTCCGAAGGATTTGCACGAGTAAGAAAAAACGGATATTGGGGCTATATTGATAAAACAGGGAATCTTGTAATTCCGTATCAATATTTCTATGCCGAAGATTTTTCAAACGGACTTGCTACGGTGCAAGTAAAAAGAAAATTTGTTTCTATTGACAAAACCGGAACTGTGGTAAATCCCACAGAACAGAGAGTAACATCGGAAAACAACGTTGAGGTGGCACAAGTACAAGTACCGCCGGCAAAAGAGGAAAAAAGTAATGAACTGCAACCAACAATTTTATTCGTACAATTTGCCAAAAATTATGTAGAACCTCAAATTAATGAATGGCAACAGAAAGGAGAGTACGAAAAAACGGTGTATTGGCAGCAGCGAGTGAACGAAGATACGCGAAAAGTAAAAGTTGCGGAATTATTCAAAGAAGCCGAACAAGCCTACCTTACCGAATTTGTGCCGAAAATGCCGATAGGAAGTATGACCATAGGCGTGTATGATGCCGATAATGAAGTGTATTTGATAGAAAACAGTGTGTATGGAAATTTGTTACTTCCGGTACCTATTGAAGAAGCGAAAGCCTTCAAAAAAGAATGGGAAACATGTAAAAGAATGCCTCAATTTGTAATCAATAACGATAAACTTGAACTTACGGAAATGATTTTTTCTACGGCATCGAGCAAACATTACAAATATAGTAATCAGGCATCGCTCAATTATTCCACTGCGCAAATTACCTACAATTTTGCACCTCTCGATGCAGAATACTATGAAACATTTGCCTCACAAACGGCGCAAGGTTCGCAAACAATTTCTACAACAAATATTTCAGTGGGAAAATCAGATGTTGATATAAATATTCCCACCACAAGTGGTAAAAACAATAAAACATTTGCAATTATAATAGCCAATGAGAATTATAAGAAAGAATCGAAGGTGGAATTTGCGCACAATGATGGCGAAACATTCAAAAAATACTGTGTTCAAACGCTTGGTATTCCCGAAACAAACATACATTTTGCCGTAGATGCCACACTCAACGAAATGCGCAGTGAACTTGATTGGATACATCAAGTTGCCAATGCGTACAATGGCGAGGCAAATATTTTATTCTACTATGCGGGGCATGGTATTCCCGATGAAAGTTCCAAATCTGCATATTTACTGCCCATAGACGGTTATGGAAGTAGTGTACAAAGTGCGTATAAACTCGATGATTTGTATAAACAACTTGGTGCTATGCCTACGCAAACGGTAACGGTATTCATGGACGCTTGTTTTAGTGGAGCACAGCGCAGCGGTACTATGCTTGCTTCGGCGCGAGGTGTGGCTATTAAAGTTACTCCAAGCGAACCTACGGGCAATATGGTGGTATTTTCTGCTGCGCAAGGTAACGAAACTGCCTATCCTTACCGCGAAAAAGGACATGGAATGTTTACCTATTATGTGCTTAAAAAATTACAAGAAAGTAACGGCGAAGTTACTCTCGGTGAATTGAGTGAATATGTAACAAAACAAGTGGGGCAGCAATCTATTGTAGTTAATGGAAAAAGTCAAACACCTACGGTAGTGCCTTCGGCAATAATGGAAGTACAGTGGAAAGGGCAAAAATTGAAATAATGCACACATTGTAACCCATTGAAAAAAAGCACAGTAGATTTTCGGGAGAAAAAAAGCGTAAAAAAGTGATTGAAAAATTTGCAGGAACGAAAAATAGTAGTACATTTGCACCACTGAAAAACAAGGTTTGGTAGTTCAGTTGGTTAGAATACATGCCTGTCACGCATGGGGTCGCGGGTTCGAGTCCCGTCCAGACCGCAAAAAGCAACTCTAAGAGTTGCTTTTTTTGTGCAAAAAAGTGAAGGCGTTTGTGAATAGTGGCAAACACAACGACAATGCTTTCTTATCTGCGTAGTGTCATATTAGCATATTGGTACAAATCTTATTAGTAACTCCTTAATACTCAATCTCGAAACCGGAGGAAATAGGAGGGGTATTTTTCTTTGCTTTTTGAGTGTTGTCGCCCGAAGTTGGTTGTGTGCTGCCCGATTGTGATTTTTCGGTATTTTCCGCAGGAGGAGGTGTTTGCCCGCCACTGATGATGGTGCGCCACTCGCTTTTTTGTTGTTCCACGCTTTGTTTTACATTGCGCAGCGAGGTTTTAAAATCGTAGTCGATATTGAATGTATCGGGTGTGCCGAAAAGTTTGAGCGGCACTATGATATTGCCATCGGTATTTTGTTCAATTTCGCCGAAATCTTCGGTTTTGTTGTGTTTTTGGAACATGGTGGCGAGGGTTTTTTTCAAATACACGCTGATAAAATACTTAAATTCATTGCTGCTAATGGTGTGCGTGCCCGAAACTTTGAGTTCAAATACGTTGGTATTTATATCCATACGCGGAATGTGCACGGTATCGTTTTTTATGGTCAGTGTATTTTCTATTTGATTGAAAGTTACGTTGTTAAATCCATCGACTTTGAGTTTTTTCCCGATAGCCACGAAGGGTTCAAAATTGGAAATTTCGCCGTTTTTTACATTGATTTTACTGTTCAAATTCACGGTAGAGTAGTCCACATCGTTGTTTTTATCCAATTTCATGGAAAGTGCAAAATCGGCATTCACCACGCCATTGATTTGCTGTGCCTGCAAAAAGGTTTGGTCGAAATTGTTGAAGGCACTGAACACTTCGCGAATAGACATGGTTTTTATGGAACCGTCGATTTTGCAGTGGGTGGTGGCATCGTTGGCAAAGGTTACAAGTGCCGAACCTGCGTAGGTTCCGCTCAAAAATGCGCACTGTATGGTGGGGAAATGCAGGGAATTGTTGGCGTAGGTGAGTTCGGTTTTTAGGTTTTTGAACACGTGTTTATCGTAGTGTAAACTCTGCGCCGAAAGTGCCGTGAGTTGCAGCACATCGCCGGTGTAGCGGAGTTTCGTGGAGAGATTTTTAACCTGATTTTTTTCGTATTGCACACTTTGCGCTTTTATGGTAGTTTCAAAGGTAAGTGTTTGCTGCGAATTGCTCGCAGGCTGCGCATTAAGGTAATTTACAAAGGGTGTAAGATTGAGTTCGCCGAGTTCTATTGCGCCGTCCACAAGCGATGCAGAGTGATTGTCGCTCCACATATAGGGCAGAATGTGCATAAGTTTTCCGCGCAGGGTGAAGGTATTATTTTGCACTACGCCGCTTATGGTATCAATTAATTGAATGTCAGTACCTTGAATGTCGAATTTTCCGTTGATTTTAGAAAAAACAAAGGGTGATTTTTCGTTTTCTGTGTAACTCACATTTTCGGCTTGCAATTGTGCAGAAAGCATTTTTTTTGTGAAAAACGCAGGGGTAATATTCTGTAAATCAAGTAAACTTCCATGATAGTGCACCCTACCTTTGACTGTGCCGTCAAGTGTGTAGTCGGTTGATTTTGTAAATGTTGCAAGGTCTGATACATTTATGTTCGTTTGCGCCTGCACTTCGGCGTTGAGGTTTTCCAAATCGCTCAATGTGGCAAGTCCGCTGGCGGTAGAATTTTTCAATGCGGCATCGAATTGCAGGTCATTGAATTTGTATGCGGTGAGATTTCCGGCATCGGAACTTTTTGCCATAGTGGAGAATGAAAATGTAAGTTTTTCGTTTTCTACCAGCATTTCGCCCTTTTCGCAGACAATTTTTGCCTCTATTGCCGGCATGGTTTTGTCGCTGATTGTACCTTTGCACCAGCCTTGCAAGTTTAGTTTTCCGTCAATTTCGTAGGGGGCAATAGTTTCTATAATATCGGTGGGTAATTCGGGTTGCAAGTCTTTGAACGAAGGCACTGAAATAGTGTATTGCGCGTTGATGTACGGATTTTTTGTATTGGTGCTAATGTGCGCGTTTGCCTTGCAATCGAGGAAAGGCAGCGAAAGCGAACAATTTTCGAGTGCCACACTTACACTATCTATTGCAATATCGGTTTTGAATTTCAGGTCGTAATTCTGCGCATAGCGTGTGTTACTCAGTTCTATAAATGTGCTGTGCACTTCGCCCGAAACGGCACAACGAATAGTTTCGCTAAAAAAATCGCCCTGCACGAGTAAATCTTCGGCATATTGCCGTGTATAAAATTCTTGTGGCAGTAAATGCAGAGTGAGAGAGGTATTGAAAAGTGAGATTTTTGAGAGTTCTATGAAATAATTTTGGGTGGTGGTATCTGCCGAAGGTTTTATAAAATTCCAATTATGATGGTTTGATTTATCGGTATAGTAAAATAATTTTGCTTTATTTATATCTATGTGCTGAATAATATAGCGTTGATTGAAAAAATCAATAGCATTGAAAACCAGCGAGATACGATTGGCATAGAGTGCGGTATCGGTGTTGTGAGAGAATTGAGCACGATTGAAACTATCGGTGGAGTGCGCCAATACGGAGTGTAATTGTATGGTAACATTGGGAAAACTGTGCCAAAATGAAAGATTGATTTTTTCTATGCGAATGTCGCCATTGAGTTGGCTCACAAGTTCCTGACCTACGAAATTGGTAATTTTATCGCGATACACGTAAGAAAGAACGAGGGAAGTAATGAGCAGTATCGCAAAAACAATGGAGAGCCACAGGAGTACTTTTCGAGCAATACGCCATATTTTTGAGAGTTTTTCGGATTTTTCCATAATTCCGTAGTGAATTTACCGTGTTATTTTGCGAACGTAAAAATACAGCATTAATTATAATTTGCAAGCAGTTTCGCCGAAGAATGTGCGAGCCTGTGCACAATCGCGTCCAATGGCGGTTTTGAGTTCTTCGAGCGAAGAAAATGTTTCTTGCGAGCGCAGGCGTTTTTCAAAATACAGGCGTGCCGATTTTCCGTACACATCGCCGGAGAAATCTAAAATATGTGCTTCAATAGTTTGTGCCAACCCCTGTGCTATGGTGGGATTGGTGCCAATATTTACCACTGTGGGGTGTTTTTTGTTGTCTATTTCGCACCACGCGGCATACACGCCCGTAGCGGGAATAATTTTGAGGTCGCTATCGGGAGCAATATTTGCCGTAGGAAAACCGAGCGTGCGCCCAATCTGCTTGCCTTGCACCACTGTTCCTGCAAGTGAGTAGGCGTAGGTCAAAAATTCTTTTGCACTGTCCACATTTCCTTCGCGCAAGGCGTTGCGAATTTTTGTGGAACTCACGTGAGTTTCGTGCACATCGAAGGCGGCAATTTTTTCCACCGCAAAATGGTAGTGCTCGCCCATACGCTGCATGAGGGCAAAATCGCCGCTCGCATGTTTGCCGTAATTGTGGTCGTAGCCTATTACTACGGTGTGCGCTCGCGTGCCTTTATACAGAATGGTTTCTATGTATTCTTCGCCGCTGAGTTGCGAAAATTCGCTTGTAAAAGGCAGAATTACGCAGTGGTCTAAGTGTACTTGTTCGAGTAGTGCGAGTTTTTCTTCAAGGGTGGTAAGTATGCCGAAATTTGGATTGTTGCGAAACACTAATTGCGGGTGCGGGTCGAAGGTTATGAGCACCGATTCGCCACTATGTAAGCGTTTTAAGCGGTGCAACTGCGCTAAAATACTGCGATGACCGGCGTGCACTCCATCGAACATTCCAATGGTAACAATTGGATTTTGCGCCTGAAAATGGTCGAAATTGCGGTGTATGTGCATGGCTTTGCTGTATTAAAAAGTAAAAAAGGTATCGAAGAAGTTCCGATACCTTTTTTGGGGTGGGAGACCGGGTTCGAACCGGCGACCCCTAGAACCACAATCTAGTGCTCTAACCAACTGAGCTACAACCACCATGTAATTTTTTGGTGTGCAAAGATACATATTTTTTTATATTGCACACTATTTTTCGCGCTTTTTCGTGATTTTTTTGTGATTATCTGTCGAAGAAAATGTTTTTATGGCTCACGCTGAGTGCAACTCCGTAGCAAATGCGCACTTCTTCCGGAAAAATTCCCATGCGCAGTGCTGCTTGCCCTGCGGAATAGAGTATGCGGTTATCTATTCTGTAATCCATAGCCACACTCACCGCCGAACCTATGGCTATGCCCAAATCGCCTGGATTGAAGGCGCAGGGAACGAGCGGGTGTTTGCGTTTTTCGGCGCAATTTTCAAAACCGCACATGCCGCAGAGTTTTAAATTCATGGTTTCTATGCTGCTGCCAAAAAGCACTAAGGCTTCGGCGTGTTCTAAATTATGTGCATCGCGTTCAAAACTTGGCAGTGAAAATTCTTGCGAAAGTGCAAGCATTTTCTGCGCTATTGCTTGTTTTGTTTCGCCGAGTACCACGCAGGCGTGCAGATGCGAAATTCCTCGTGCTTTGGGTGCGGTAATTGCTGCCGAAACCATAGCGTGCGCCGCCGCCGTTACGGTGTGCTCGCTGCTTGTGTGTGAATGAAGTAGTGTCATACTAAGAGGTGTTTGTGAATGTGAAACTATGAGTAAAAATACGATTTTTTTGCACTTGAACATAGAAAAATGCACAAAAAAATGCCGCCGTGCAACTATTTGACTGAAAAAAAAGTCTTATGTTTGCGAAATTGTTGTACGCAACGCAAAAATAGATGACTGCACACACACACGAAAATGAAGAAAGAAAGTGGGAAGACTACTTTCAATCTATTTACACACAATATTATTCTATGTTGTGTGTATTTGCCGCATCTATTTTGCAAGACGAAGACGAAGCCGAAGAGGTGGTGCAAACGGTGATTTTGAAACTATGGGAACAAAAAGAAAGTCTTGAAGGAATTACTTCACTCAAAGCGTATTTATTTCGTGCAGTAAAAAATACTTGCCTTAATCAACTGAAACACAGAAAAATAGCGGAGAATTATGCTACGGTAGCCTACGATGAATTGAAGGAAATAGAGGCAAAACACATAGACCCGTATTTGACCACCGAATTGCAGGAACGCATACACACGGCTATTCAGGCATTGCCCAATCGTTGCCGCGAAGTTTTTGAATTGAGCCGTTTTGAAAACAAAAAAAACAAAGAAATTGCAGAACAATTAGATATTTCTCTCAAAGCCGTAGAAGCCAACATTACAAGGGCTTTGACGACTTTAAAAACACAGTTTTCTGATTTTTTACATCAAAAAAATTAACCTATTGTGTAGGGCTACGAATAAAAAAAATGTCTATGTTTGTATAAATCGAAAAAAAATGAACGAAGAACTCATCATACGGTATGTAACGGGGCAGAGCAGCGACAGTGAAAGTCGAGAATTGCTTGCGTGGGTTCGTCGGTCGCCTGCCAATGAGCGGGAGTTTTTGGATTTTTGCGCAGTATGGTATGGTAGTGCTCGCGCACAACGCTTTGATGCACAGAAAGCCTATGCGCAGTTTGCTCAAAAAGTGAACATAACACCCGAAGAACACAAAACCGAACAAAAAGGAAAAATCATTCAATTTTGGAAACCACTTGTTGCTATTGCAGCGGTGGCGTTGCTTTTTGTGGGATTATTCTTTTTTCAGCGTACAGAACCGCACGTGGAATTTGTAACCATAGCAAATACCGCCATAGAGCCGTTGCACGTATTTTTACCCGATAGTTCCGAAATTATTTTACAGCAGAATGCCCAAGTAAGCTATCCTGCGCAATTTGCCGCCAATGCGCGAAATATAGAAGCGAGCGGTGTGCTTTTTTGTAAAATTGCGCGAAACGAACAGGCTCCCTTTACGGTGAACTGCAAGGATTTTACGGTGCAGGTGTTGGGAACGGAATTTGAAATAGAAACTACCGCCGGCAATGCCCACGTAATAGTGGAAGAAGGAAAAGTGCGGGTGTGCAATGTGGCAACTCACGCAGAGGTGAACGTAACGGCACATGAGCGCGTAGATGTGGAGAAAAATGCGTTGCAAAAAAGTAAAAACGAAGACGAAAATTTCCTTTCGTGGAGCACCGGATTACTCCGCTTTGCAAATACACCGCTTTCTACGGTGTTCAGCGATTTGCAACGCCACTATAAATGCACCATTACCGTAGCCGATAGCACTATACATACAAGTAAAATTACCGGCACATACCAGAATATGGAATTGAATGATATTTTAGAAATTATACATTCCGCCTTTCCCCAAGTTCACTTTACTCTCTCTCATAATTCCCACGAAATAACAGTTCATCTTTAATTCTTCTCATATACTCATAATTACATTCAGACTACTGTTATTTCACGTAAATCCCTGCTTTTTCGAGTAGGGATTTTTTTTATGCCTGATTTTTTTGCGTTTGTATTTTTCTATGCGCGGCGGTAGCCTATGACCCACAGAATGTTTCCGGCACTTTCGAGCACCCATACTTGCGCTTTGTGGTGGAGCGGTACTTTTGCTTCGGTAAGCACATCGCTCACTTTTTTGCTGCCGCGCGAAGCGCGAAGGTGTATGCGGTCGCCCGATTTCCAAGGGCGTAGTGTGAGTGGAAATTGTAGATTTTCGCTTGAAAATTCTTGCACAATGGCGGAAGTATTCTCTGTAAAACGAATTACATTGTGCAAAAATTCCAAATTTCCTTGCGGTATGCGAATACTTTTGTGCGGAAGTTCGGAGAGCGTAATTTCAGGAGGAAAATCGCTTGGACTGTTGTGTTCTACAATATAGAGTTTGTGTCTATCGTGATAGACTGCGTGCGTGGGCGAAACAAATTGCTTGCCCGCTTGATGTGAAAAACACTCGAATAGTTGCGCTACCTGCGCTGCGTTGAACTGATAGGGCGAGAGAATTTCATAGAGCAGTTGCGCCGGCGAAGATTGTTGCAATAGTGCAGTTTCGTTTACGCACAATCCGTAGGGAGTGGGTGTACACAGCGTTTCGCAGAGTGTGTGCACGAGCGGTTGCGCAAGTGCGTAATACGAGTCGAGGTGTGTTATGGAATTGAAAATTGCCTGCGGCGCATGTTTGTGTATGTTCTGCAATTCGGGCAGAATGGTGAGGCGAATTTTATTGCGCACAAAATCGGTTTCGGCATTGCTGGAATCGAAGCAAAAACTGAGATTGTGCTCTGCGGCATATTCTTCAATTTCGCTGCGCCACGCGCCGAGCATGGGGCGCACTATGCGCTCATTGTGTAGCGGAATACCCTGCAAACCCTTAATGCCGCTGCCACGCAGAAGATTGATAAAAAATGTTTCTACACTATCGCTGGCATGGTGGGCTACGGCAATTTTTGTGTAGCCGTGCCGGGTACACAATTCCTCGAAGTAGCCGTAGCGCAATTCTCGCGCCGCCATTTCTATGGAAATTCCTTGTGTGCGAGCATAGTTGGTGGTGTCAAATTCCGTGCAATGCAGAGGAAGATTGTGTGTGTGCGCAAAATTCCGCACGAAATCCTCATCGCGCTTTGATTCTTCGCCGCGCAAGTGAAAATTGCAGTGTGCCACTGCCATAGAATAACCCAAATGCCACAATATGTGCGTGAGCACCACAGAATCTATGCCACCGCTGAGTGCCACGAGAATGTGCTCGTTTTTTGAAAATAATTGATTACTTTCAATTGTGTGCAAAATGCTTTGTGCGAGAGGGGTTTTCATGGTGCAAAAGTATAATTTAATTGAAAGTTGAAAGTTGAAAGTAGAAAATTTTTTACACACAAGTACAGAGTAGTGAAAAAAAGAGTTTCAAGTTCTCAATCAGAGAATGGTTTTTGGTGAGTTTATGCTGTTTTGAACATATAATTTCATGTAAAAAATCATATTTTTTTCTGACGAGTTGCAAGAATTATGAAAAATTGTGTATTTTTGCCGCTCGAAATAGTGAAAATAACGAAATATGTGCGCGTTGCAAAAAAATAACGATTTTGTGAATAACTTTGTGCTTGAAAGTTTGCATAATTCATTGAATTGTGTACAACGCAACGCAACGCAACGCAACGCAACGCAACGCAACGCAACGCAACGCAACGCATAATAATTTCTACATATTCAACAATGGGTTGCAACCCATTGTTTGCTTATAAAACACGCAAGTTCGCAGTTTATGCGGACTTGCGTGTTTTTTTATGCACGCCATACATCATAGAGCAAAAAAAAGGAGTAGCCGATAGCCAAAAGTGGAGGCACAATTAAATTATATAACAAAACAAACAAATGAAACGATTTTTCTACAATGTTGGGCTATTAGTAGCCGTAGGATTTGCCGTAGCAGTGTGTGCTTCGTGCGGAAAAGATGATGATGCGAGTAAAAATGGCGGCAGCACACTCAATATGGGCGGCGCGAGTGTGGGTGGTGTGTTTACCATTGCGGCAAGCAATGTAAGCGGCAACACACAAGCAATACATACCGTGAAAGCCGATATTGAAGATTGGCTACAACCACAAGCAGTATTTGTGAATAATGGATTTTCACTGCAACTTCCCACTGCCATAGATAGCAAAGATTTGTATTTGTGTGCAAACGATGCGCAGGAAGGAGTAGCAATAAGTGATAGAAACGCTCAATGGACTTGGCTTAACAGGATTTACGCCTATAACCAAAATGATAGCAAAATAGGTGATATTGACTTGTATTGGGAAAATGAAAATAGCGATTGCTATGTTTCGTGGGTATATGTTGATAGAAATGTAAGCATTACGGGCAATGACGAAGGCGGTATTTACAACCTGAATTTAAAAAAAGGCTGGAATGTGGTATATGATTTTGAAGATTATACAAATGATGTGAATACGATAACTTCCACAAAACCTTCGGGCGTGAATTTGCAGTGGGAATTTGATTCGTACACCAAAAGCATGATAGTAAAATCGGGTGCTACATTGGTTAAAAAACACCGAAACAAATAAAAGAACAACGAAAATAAAACTATATATTAACAATTTAAACAAATTTTTATGACAAAAAAGTACATAATTTCAATTATAATCATTTTTGCTGCTTGCAAACTCTTTGGGCAGGATTATTGGCAAGATGGCATTTTTTATGACGAGTATTATAATTCGGCTACGCAAAAATATGAAGCAAAGATTACCTATTATTCCGATCCTGATGGCTTACTGTTTGAAGAATTACCAAAAGATCTCGTTATTCCAAGTGAAGTAACATGGGGTGGAGTAACATATACGGTAAGTAGAATAGGAATGTTTGCTTTTTCTGGAAGACTCACATCGGTTGTAATACCCGCTACCATTACAGATATAGAAGAAGAGGCGTTTGGTTATTATGGGGGTGCGCCGCTCAAAGTAGAGTTTTTGGGCGACAATCCTCCTATTATAGCAGAATGGGGAGAGGGCAGCAGTGACGATGTTATAAAGATGGTTTGGTATCAACAGTTTGTTGGTGTGCAACAACTCATTATTCCGGCAGGTTCTTCGACAAACTATCAGGTTGCATTTTCCTTTTTGGAGGAATATGGGGCTGTAGTTACAGAAAAAGGTATAGGAGGAGAAGAACAAAGTGATTTTGAGATAAAAAATGGGGTGCTTATAAAATACAACGGAACAAGTACAGAGGTAGTGATTCCCGATAAAGTTACCGCTATTGGCGAAAAGGCTTTTTATGGTAGAAACTTTATACAATCGGTACAACTACCCACTTCGCTTACAAGTATTGGTGTAAGTGCTTTTGAAAACTGCACAAAATTACAGTCGATTATCGTTCCAAATTCGGTAACAAGCATAGGCAACGATGCGTTTTATAATTGTAAAGCACTAACTTCTATTACACTTCCCAATTCGGTAACAAGTATTGGCGACAATGTGTTTTGGGGTTGCAATGAATTGACTTCTGTTACACTTCCCAATGCTATTACGAGTATAACACAAGGAATGTTTTACCAATGTTACGCATTACAATCAGTGGTAATTCCTCAAAGTGTTACAAGCATAGGTAAAAATGCCTTTGCGTTTAGCGGTTTGGCTTCAATCACTATTCCAAGTTCGGTTACAAGCATTGGCGAATCAGCGTTTAGTAACAGCAATTTAGTTTCAATTACCATTCCGGGTTCGGTAGCCACCATAGGCGAATCAGCGTTTTATAACTGTGCGAACTTACACACGGTAATATGTTCCGAAGGTGTACAATCTATTGGAAGAAGTGCATTTATGTATTGCGGAAACCTTGAGAATGTGAGTTTAGCCAATACGATAACAGATATTGATGCACAAGCCTTTCATACTTGTATCGCATTAGAATCTATTACGCTTCCAACTTCGCTTACACGAATAAGTCTGGAAATGTTTAAAGGTTGTCGGGGATTAAAAACTATGGTAATTCCCGAAGGAATTACAAGTATAGGAACACAAGCGTTTTATTTTTGTAAATGGCTCGTATCGGTAGAACTTCCCCGCAGTCTTACAAAAATAGAAAATAGTGCTTTTGAATCTTGCGATAGATTAATGAGCGTAACGCTATTGAGTGAAACACCGCCTACCTTAACGCAAAATGCCTCAGCAACTTTTGGCGGCACCACATCACCATCTATCAAAATACTTATTCCTTGCGGAACAGAAGGAAAATATGTTGCGGACACTCGATGGAAAACCGTAGAAGAAAAGTTGTCTCCTTGTACCTTACAAGGAATTTCGAGCAACGAAGCACTTGGCGCGGTGAGTGTAAATAATACTACACTTACGGCAATAGCACAAGTAGGCTCAGTGTTTGAAGGCTGGAGTGATGGCAATACCGAAAATCCGCGTACCATTGTGTTCGATGAACGCGAAATTTCTCTTACTGCGAATTTCAAATCGCTGAAAGATTACTTGAATCTACTCAATGAAGAAATTAGTGAGTTGAAATATGAAAATGGAGAGTTGAACGATGAAATCGCAGGTTTGAAAGAAGAAGTTGAAAAACTTGAAAAAGAAAACGGAGATTTGAAAGAAGCAAACGGAAATTTGGAAGAGGAAGTTAAGAAATTAACTGCTGAAAACGAGAAATTGGATGCCGAGAAATTCCAATGGGAGAAAGGCTACTATCGTTTGAAAGAAGAAAACCGCGAGTTGTTTTCGGAAAAACAAAATTTGACTATTGCAAACGGAGAGTTGAAAGTTGCGAATGGCGAATTGCAAAAAGAAATTGCACAACTTGGCGAGAAAAACACTGAGTTGGCAGGACAATTATTCACAGCAGAAACTGAAAACGGAGAGTTGAAAGTTGCGAATGGCGAGTTGCAAGAAGAAATTGCACAACTTGGCGAGAAAAACACTGAGTTGGCAGGACAATTATTCACAGCAGAAACTGAAAACGGAGAGTTGAAAGTTGCGAATGGCGAATTGCAAAAAGAAATTGCACAACTTGGCGAGAAAAACACTGAGTTGGCAGGACAATTATTCACAGCAGAAACTGAAAACGGAGAATTGAAAGTTGCGAATGGCGAATTGAAAGATGAAAT
>JAITUU010000010.1 GCA_031286165.1 Bacteroidales bacterium | reverse complement strand
TTGCAAAAAGAAATTGCACAACTTGGCGAGAAAAACACTGAGTTGGCAGGACAATTATTCACAGCAGAAACTGAAAACGGAGAATTGAAAGTTGCGAATGGCGAATTGAAAGATGAAATTGCACAACTTGACGAAGATAAAACCGAATTACAAGGTAAATTAGCCGATGCTGAAACAGCAAAAACCGCTGCCGAAACTGCGAAACTTGCAGCCGAAACCGAACGCGATAACGCACTTCAAGCACAAATAGATGCTGAAACAGCAAAAACCGCTGCTGAAACTGCGAAACTTGCAGCCGAAACCGAACGCGATTTGGCACAAGGTCAATTAACAACTGCGCATGGTCAAATCACAGAGTTGAATAATACCATTGCCGCTTTGAATAAAGACTTAGCCGATGCGAATGCCCGAAACAAAACAGCAAATGAGAGTTTATTGAAGTACACAAATGAAATTGTTCCAACATTGCAGGAACAAATCAAAGATTTGTCGAATACATTATCAGCAGCCTCAGATGTTCACGAACAAGAGAAATTTAATTTGACTCAAGAGTTGAATACTGCGCATGAAAGTATAGTAGAAGGCATACACGCCGACTATGCCGACCAATTGGGACTATTGTTCATACAAATGAATGGCTTGCAAGCCGAACTCGATGCGTGCTCACAAACTCCTATTGCCGACCTTCGTTCGGCTGCCGTGAAAGTATTCCCCAATCCAAGTTCGGGCGAAGTGTATATCAATAAAACTGCTCCGGTGAAAGTGTATAATTCACAAGGAGTACTGATTATGCAAGTAACCGACAATAAAGTTGATTTGCGCACGTATCCGCAAGATGTGTATTTATTCAACATAGACGGCGAAGTAGTGAAAGTAATCAAACAATAAATTTTTCAAAGCCTGAATCCTGAGTGCAAGGGTTCAGGCTTTTTTTTGCAACATCATAAAATCAATATAAAATACCAACAAACATGAAACGAATTTACACTCTTCTCTTACTCTCGCTTTGCACCATTGCAGCAGCATTTGCACAAATAGAAATCAACGAAGTGAATTTTCCCGACCCTAAATTTAGAGAATTTCTTTTAAGTCAAACGTGGGGCAAAAAAGGAGAATTGACCGATGCTGGAATTGCGAAAGTAAAAAGTATAACGGTTGATTCGCAAGGAATTTCTGATTTAACGGGAATAGGATATTTTACCGCACTTACAGAACTCTATTGTAACAACAATCAACTAACCTCTCTTGATGTGTCGGAGTTAGTTAATCTTAAAATTTTGTATTGTACTACTAATAATCTCACCTCTCTTAACGTGTCGAATTGTAAAAACTTGGATGTATTGTTCTGCTCCAACAATCAATTAAGTTCTCTTGATTTGAGCAAAAATAGTGCATTAACATCTTTTTATGGAAAAAACCAAGCCGTATCATATACATTGGAACAAATTGGAGATACCTATACGTCCGACAGGATAGTATTGAATGAACCGAAATTTTCTTTTAACGACAACTATACACAATATCCCACAAATAAGACGTATGGAATTTCGTATGAAAATACTATGATTACAAGTGTTGCAAACACTATTAAATCTACCTATTTTAGTGTGCAAACAGGACATGCTAATTCCACATATACAGTAAACGGAATCATGAATTTCAACTATGTAGATGCTAGTGTAACAATTATAGCAATTATCAACGAAGAAAACTTTCCCGACGAAAATTTTAGAAACTATCTTTTGGCGCAACCATACGGCAAAGACGGAGTGCTAACCAATGCGGGAATTAACAAAGTAACAGAAATTACTGTTCATAATAAGGCTATTTCCAATTTACAAGGTATTGAGTATTTTACCAACCTTATGTATCTTGATTGTGCTTGGAATACTATCACATCGCTCGACCTTTCGGAATTATCGAATTTGCGTGAATTAGGCTGTTCTCATAATCAACTATCTTCACTTGATGTGTCAAATCTAAAAGACCTCGAAGTGCTGTATTGCGATAGAAATAAATTAGTTACGCTTGATTTGACCGCAAATACGTTATTAAAAGACTTTGCCGGTTCGGGGCAGGGGGAAAGCGATGCCCGTATAGTATATACACTTTCTCCGTATGGCTCTATGTTTCAATGTAGAGGCGATTTTACTAATTGTGAATTTGATTACAACAATCCAAATAGTGAGAGTGCTATAAATTACAATAACAAAGTACAACAACTTACCAGCAATAGTAGTACCAAAAATTTTGTAACGTTTCGTTGTAATACGGGGCGCAGCAATTTTACTCTAACAGGAGAAATACAGTTTATATATGATATAAATATAACCGGAATAGAAATAAACGAAACAAATTTTCCCGACCCACAATTCAGAGAATATCTTTTGAAAGACGCCGTAGGAGCAGATGGCAAATTATCTGATGACGATATTGCTGTGACGGTTATGATAGATATAAGCGATTCTCAATGGAATGTTTCCGATATTACAGGCATAGAGTATTTTACAAATTTACAAATACTGAATTGTTCCAATAATTCACTCACAACCCTCATACTTCCAAATGGAGAACAAAATGAACTCAGTGTATTACATTGCGATAATAATCAATTAAGTTATATTGATTTGTCGCATAATTCGCAGTTAGATGCAAGTCGTTTTTCAGGTGCCGGACAACGTGTAGAATATGCTTTGCATAAAGCCTCCGATAATACATATCGTTGTGCTGTTCTTTTGAATAATCCCATATTTAATGATGCTGGTATTTACTATGATGCTGAAAATGGTATTCTTATAAGTGAGAGTAGCGATATTTCGTCAGTATTGTTTGAGTGCGAAACAGGTTTGGACGGTTGTAAACTGAGTGGTACTATGTATTTTACCTATGATAGTGATATTTTGCCCAATTATTATAAAATAACTTTTTCCGGCGAAAAAATTACTATCACACAACGGTTAATAGAAGAAGGAAATACTATTGTGTGTCCTGCAAATCCCATACGAGCGGGTTATACGTTTGGAGGTTGGTTTACCGAAGAAACGTTTGAAAATGAATGGAATTTTGAACATGACAGAGTAACTGCTCACACTACGCTTTGGGCAAAATGGATTCTTCAAACGGAAACCGGCGTGGAAACGATTATTGCACTTCCTGCAAAACCGCTGGCGTATTACAATTTGCTTGGGCAAAAACTATCAAAAGCCCCCGAAAAAGGCATCTTCCTTGTGAAATATGCTGACGGACGGGTGGAGAATGTGGTGAAACCATAATATGCTACTGCGGCACCGTGCCAATTAAAGAAAAACTCCTGCGAACTTTGTTTGTAGGAGTTTTTTGTTTTTAACAACTAACAACTAATCACTGCCAACTAACCCAAATGAAAATAATTTACAATTTACAATTTACAATTTACAATTATATTATATTTGCGCATTAATTTCAAAAATCATGAACATACTACAATCCATAATGCAAGCCTTTGTGGGAGGCAATAAATCGGAACGCGATATAAAACATTTAACGCCGGTGGTGGAAGCCATCAAAGCATTGGAACAGTCGTACAGCGCGAAATCGCTTGACGAATTGCGCGAGGTATCGCAGAATTTACGTGCCGAAATTCAAGAAACTACGCAGCCAATTCAGCAACAAATAGATTCGATTACTAAGGAACTTTCTGAAAATCAAACGCTTTCGTTTGCCAAGCGCGAAGAAATGTATGACCGCATAGACGGGCTGAAAAAAGATATAGATGCTGCCATTGCCAAAAAATTGGACGAAATTTTGCCGCAGGCGTTTGCTTTGGTAAAAGAAACTGCGCGAAGATTTGCCTCCAACGAAACGCTGGAAGTTACCGCCACCGATTACGACAGAGAATTGGCAACCGCGCAGGAATATGTGAGTATCAACGGCAGCAAAGCACAATGGAAAAATTCGTGGCGAGCCGGAGGAAACATGATTACGTGGGACATGGTGCACTACGATGTGCAACTCATAGGAGGTGCTATTTTGCATCAGGGAAAAATTGCCGAAATGGCTACGGGCGAGGGTAAAACGCTGGTGGCTACCTTGCCGGTGTTTTTGAACGCACTCGCCGGACAAGGCGTGCACGTGGTTACGGTGAATGATTATTTGGCAAAACGCGACTCGGAATGGATGGGTCCTTTGTACGAATTTCATGGTTTAACGGTGGATTGTATAGATAAACACGACCCGCACTCCGAAGCCCGCCGCAATGCCTACAAAGCCGATATTACCTTTGGTACGAACAATGAATTTGGCTTTGATTACCTGCGCGACAATATGTCGAGTGCGCCCGATGAATTGGTGCAACGTCCGCACAATTTTGCTATTGTAGATGAGGTGGACTCGGTGTTGATAGACGATGCACGTACTCCGCTTATCATTTCGGGTCCTATTTCCAAAAAATCGAATAGCGATGAACTTTTTGTGGAATATCGTCCGAAAATTGAAAAAATTTACAACGCACAAAAAGCATTGGTTACTCGCTTGATAGTTGATGCCAAAAATCAAATCAATTCCGATGATAAAAAAGTAGCCGAAGAGGGCGCAAAATTCATGTTGCGTGCCCACAAAGCACTGCCAAAAACCAAATCGCTTATTAAACTTTTGAGCGAACAGGGTATGAAAACGCTGCTTACCAAAACCGAGAATTACTACATGGCAGAGAACAACAAGAATATGCACTTGATTACCGATGATTTGTTCTTTGTGATTGACGAAAAAAATAATTCCATAGAATTGACCGAAAAAGGTATCGACTTTTTGAGTAGCGATATGGAAGATAAAACCTTCTTTATTTTACCCGATATAGGTTCGGAAATTGCAGAAATCGAGAAATCGAATCTTTCGGACAGCGAAAAAATTGCTCGCAAAGACCAACTTGTGCTCGATTATGCCGTAAAAAGCGACCGTGTGCACACCATTCAGCAGTTGCTCAAAGCCTACGCGCTTTTTGAATTAGACGTGGAATATGTGGTGATGGATAATAAAGTAAAAATTGTAGATGAGCAAACCGGTCGTATTATGGAAGGCAGACGCTATTCCGATGGTTTGCACCAAGCAATAGAGGCAAAAGAGCGCGTAAAAGTGGAGGCTGCTACGCAAACGCACGCCACCATTACGCTGCAAAATTATTTTCGTATGTACAAAAAACTTTCGGGAATGACCGGTACTGCCGAAACCGAAGCGAAGGAATTTTGGGATATTTACAAATTGGAAGTGGTGGTGGCTCCTACTAATAAACCGATTATACGTATAGATAAAGACGATTTGGTGTATAAAACGCGCCGCGAAAAATACAATGCCGTGATAGAACACGTGCAGGAATTGGTGCAGGCTGGGCGTCCGGTACTGGTGGGTACTACATCGGTAGAAATTTCGGAACTTTTGAGTAAAATGCTCAAAATGAGAAACATAAAACACAATGTGTTGAATGCCAAGCAACATCAACGCGAGGCAGACATAGTAGCCGAAGCAGGACACGCAGGCACTGTAACCATAGCCACGAATATGGCGGGTCGCGGTACCGACATTAAATTAACGCCCGAAGTGAAAGCCGCCGGCGGTTTGGCTATTATAGGTACCGAACGCCACGAAAGCCGCCGTGTGGACAGACAGTTGCGCGGTCGTGCCGGACGACAAGGCGACCCCGGTTCTTCGCAATTTTTTGTGTCGCTCGAAGATAATTTGATGCGTATGTTCGGCTCCGACCGCATTGCCCGCATTATGGACCGTCTTGGTTTGCAAGAAGGAGAAGTAATTCAACATTCTATGATTTCAAAATCCATAGAACGAGCACAACGAAAAGTGGAGGAAAATAACTTCGGGATTCGTAAACGCTTGCTGGAATACGATGACGTAATGAATTCGCAGCGCGAAGTGATTTACACCAAACGCCGCCATGCTCTTTTTGGCGAACGTATCGGCGTGGATTTCTCGAATATGATGTACGATTTGTGTGCAAGTATTGTGGGGCAAACTCACGGTTCGGTGGATTACGAAGATTTCCGCATGGAACTTTTGCGCGTGCTTTCGCTCGAAAGCACCATTAGCGAAAAAGAATTTTTGCAACTTTCAGCCGATGATTTGACGGAAAAATTGTATGAAGAATTGTTGCACATATACGACCGCCGCGCAGGAAGCATAGCGCAGCAGGCATTCCCAAAAATCAAAGAAGTTTTTGAAACCGATGGCACGCGCTACAAAAATATAGTAGTGCCTATTTCCGATGGAAAAGGAATTTACAGCGTACTCACCAATTTGGAACGTGCTGCCCACACCGAAGGGAAAGAAGTGGTGCGAGCATTTTTGAAAGCAATTATTCTTATGCGCATAGACGAAGAGTGGAAGGAGCACTTGCGCGAATTGGACGAATTGAAACAATCGGTGCAAAATGCGAGTTACGAACAAAAAGACCCGCTGTTGATTTACAAATTTGAATCCTTCAATTTATTCCAATCTATGCTCGAAAAAGTAAATAAAGAAGTGGTGTCGAGTGTGCTCAAAGCGCAAATTCCACAAATGGCGAAAGCCGAAGAAGGACATGAACGCCGCAATGCCGATATGCAACGTATGCAAACGCATCGCAATAATCCTTTTGCCGGCGGTGGTGGCGACACGCGCGAACCACAGAAAAAAGCACCCGTGCGCATAGAAAATAAAGTAGGACGAAATGACCCTTGCCCCTGCGGTAGCGGTAAAAAATTCAAAAGTTGCCACGGAAAAACCGGCAGCGAAGAATAAAAATACAAACACTAAAAACAAATACAAATGGCAAAAGTTTTGATTATTGGCGCAGGTGGCGTGGGTAGAGTAGTTGCCCATAAATGCGCACAGGTTCCTGAAGTGTTTTCGGAAATAATGCTTGCAAGTCGCACCAAATCGAAATGCGATAGTATAGCGCAGTCTATAAAAAATCGCACAATACAAACCGCACAGGTTGATGCCGAAAATGTGCCCGAACTTGTGGCTCTTATCAAATCGTTCAAACCCGAATTGCTAATCAATGTGGCACTGCCTTATCAGGATTTGTTTATTATGGACGCTTGTTTGGAAACAGGAGTAAATTACTTAGACACAGCGAATTATGAGCCGAAAGACGAGGCGAAATTTGAATACAGTTGGCAGTGGGCATATCACGACAAATTCAAAGAAAAAGGATTGACCGCCATTCTCGGTTGCGGATTTGACCCCGGACAATCGCAAATTTACACCGCGTATTTGGCAAAACATTATTTTGATGAAATTCACTATTTAGATATTGTGGACTGCAACGGCGGCGACCACGGAAAGGCGTTTGCCACGAATTTCAACCCCGAAATCAACATTCGTGAAATTACCCAAAACGGAAAATATTGGAAAGACGGTGCGTGGGTGGAAACCAAACCTCACGAAATTATGCGCCGCTTGACCTATCCCAATATTGGCGTGCGCGATTCGTATTTAATGTATCACGAAGAATTGGAGTCGTTGGTAAAAAATTTCCCGACTTTGAAACAAGCGCGGTTTTGGATGACCTTCGGACAAGAATATTTAACGCATTTGCGTGTGATTCAGAATATTGGCATGGCGAGTATAGAACCCATTCTGTACAAAGGCGTGGAAATTGTGCCGCTTCAATTTTTGAAAGAAACTCTGCCGAACCCCGATAGTTTGGGTGAAAATTACAGCGGAGAAACATCTATTGGCTGCCGCATAAAGGGAATTAAAAACGGCAAAGAAAAAACCGCGTATATATGGAATAATTGCAGCCATCAGGCGGCGTATGACGAAACCGGTGCACAAGGTGTTTCTTATACTACCGGCGTGCCGGCAATGGTGGGTGCTCTCATGTTTCTTACCGGAAAATGGCAAGGACCGGGTGTATTCAATGTAGAAGAATTTAATCCCGACCCATTTATGGACGTTATAGGAAAGTATGGTTTGCCATGGGAAGTGAAAGAAGATATTGATTTGGAATTGTAAAAGAGATGAACTCTATACCTTCACCTGCGTTTATTTTAGAAGAGGCACTTTTGAAGCGCAATCTTGAAACAATACAGCGCGTAATGCAGCAAGCCGATGTGCAGGTAATTCTTGCCCTCAAAGGCTTCGCGCTGTGGAAGTCGTTTCCGCTGGTGCGTAAATATTTAAACGGTGCTACGGCGAGTTCGCTCAATGAACTCAAACTATGCAATGAATATATCGGTAAAAAAGCGCATACCTACGCGCCGGTGTATAGCCGCGAGGAATTTGAAGAAATTGCCGAACATTCTTCACACATTACCTTCAATTCGCTTACGCAGTTGCAGCAATTTGAGAAATTGTGCGCAAAACACAGTGTGAGCGTTGGTTTGCGAGTCAATCCGGGTTACAGCGAAGTTAGCACCGATTTATACAATCCTTGTTCGCCAAATTCGCGTTTGGGCATTCCCGCTGCGGAACTTGCGCAGGGTTTACCAAAACCGGTAAAAGGACTACATTTTCACGCTTTGTGCGAAAATAATTCCTACGCACTCGAAAAAGTGTTGGCGGCGTTTGAAGAACGCTTCGGGCACTTACTTGCGCAGGTGGAGTGGGTAAATATGGGTGGCGGACATTTGATAACCGAGCAAAATTACGATGTGGAACATTTGATTTCGATACTCAAAGCGTTCAAAGAAAAACACAATGTGCAAGTGATTTTGGAACCGGGCGGTGCCATAGCGTGGCAAACCGGCGTGTTGAAATCCACAGTGCTCGATATTGTGAACTATGGCGCAACGCCCACTGCTATATTAGATGTTTCCTTTGCCGCGCACATGCCCGATACGCTCGAAATGCCCTATCGCCCTTTTGTTCGTGGTGCTTCGCGTGAAACGATTGACGGCTGGCACGCCTATCGTTTGGGCGGCGGCAGTTGCTTGGCAGGCGATTTTTTGGAGGCATATTATTTCCCCGAAAAACTGAACGTGGGCGATAGCATTGTTTTTGAAGACATGATGCACTATACTATGGTGAAAACTACTATGTTCAACGGTGTAAAACATCCGTCAATTTATATTATTCAGCAATCGGGAACGGTGGAGTGCGTGCGCGATTTTACCTACGCCGATTACAAAAACCGATTGAGTTAAAAATGTAGTCTGAACCACGATTTTTAAGATTAAAGATTTACATGATTTTTTCAATCTTGGTTGAGAACAAAACATCAAAGAAATGAGAAGATTTTTTCTTATAGTATATTGTATTGTATTGTGTATATGTCAATTACGTGCGCAAAGCGATACAAGTGCTGTGATGGATAACGCAGAACTTCAAAGGGCACTTGCCACACGAGTAGGCGATGTACGTATGCCACAAGATTCAAAAACAAGTATTGTATTGCGATTTGCTGTACCAAGTGTGTTGATTTCCTACGGAATTGCAACACAATTTTCTCCTGCATTGCACAATTTCGACAAACGTATTAATTCTTATTTGAATCAGCATAATCACACGTATTCCTTCGATGAATATATATGGATTGCACCCTATGCGGCAATTTACGGCTTGGAAGTATTTGCTACGCCGCGAAATTCGTTTTGGAATCGCACGGTGGTATTGGGAGTGGGGGGAGTGCTCACGCTTTCAGCGGTAATGATTACAAAAAGTGCAACCCACGTGCAACGTCCCAATACTTCGGATTTTCATTCCTTTCCTTCGCGGCACGCGGCAGTGGCGTTTTTGGGAGCACAGGTGTTGTTGCGCGAATATTGGCATGTATCGCCATGGATAGGAGTGGGTGCTTACACGCTGGCTACTACAACTGCGGTTATGCGCATGGTCAATCATCACCATTGGTTGAGCGATGTAGTAACCGGTGCAGGCGTGGGAATACTTTCCGCCGAAATTGCGTATCAATTACTGCCGCTGTGGAATAGGGTGTGTAAACGTTGCGAACGTACAAAATCGTACTCCGTTTCGCCCATTGTGTCTCCGCAGCAGTGTGGTGTGGTGATAGTGATTAGGAAATAGGTCTTTTTATTTTCCAATACAAAAATGCTTGAAAATATGCCCCAGCGTTTCGTCATTGCTAATGGAAGCGGTAATTTCGCCAATGGACTGAAGGGTGTGGCGCAGGTCTATACATACAAGGTCGTTGGGAATGTCTTGTTGTAAACCGCTCAACACGGTTCGCAAACTTTCTGCTGCACGTTGCAAACACTCATAATGACGGGCATTTGAGAGTATTACATCGTGTTCGTTGAGATTGCCCACTTGTGCTTTTTCTACCAAAAGTGATGTGAGTTCGTGAATATGTTCTTGATTTTTTGCCGAAATGCACAGTATCGCATCAGTTTTGCCGAGTTGCGGAAACCGGTCGGCAGTGAATTGTGCGCGTGTTTTTTCCGAAATGCTATCAATTTTATTGACTGCCACTATCACGTGCTGTTGCGCCGTTACGCGCCGGTGTATGTCGGTAATTGCTTGCTGAATGTTGGGCAGTGTATCGCCGGCATTTACCAAAAGCAGTACAATAGATGCCTGTTCTATTTTTGAAAACGTTTTGTTGATGCCGAGTTGTTCTACGTGGTCGGTGGTGGAGCGAATGCCGGCAGTATCCATAAATCGGAAATTTACACCTTGTATGATTACGGTATCTTCTATTACATCGCGAGTGGTGCCGGCTATGTCGCTCACTATTGCTTTTTCTTCTTTGAGAATGGTATTGAGCAGGGTGGATTTTCCCACATTCGGTTCGCCTATTATGCACACCGGCACACCGTGTTTTATGGCATTGCCCACGCTGAAAGAATTGCTCAGGTGTTCTATACGAGCGAGTATGGTGTGTGCAAGTGATTGTAATTCAGAGCGATTTACAAATTCTACATCTTCTTCCGAAAAATCGAGTTCCAATTCCATAAGTGCTGAAAAATGCAATAATTGCGCACGCAAATCACTCAATTCCTGCGCGTAACTTCCTTTCATTTGCGAAAGAGCCAGCCGGTGCGCCGCGCGAGAAGACGAGGCAATAAGGTCGGCAACGGCTTCGGCTTGCGAGAGGTCTAATTTCCCATTCAAGTAGGCACGTTGGGTAAATTCGCCGGCTTTGGCAAGGCGTGCGCCGTGTGAGAGTAGAAGTCGCAGAATTTCTTGCACTATGTACGGCGAGCCGTGGCAACTAATTTCCACGCTATCTTCGCCGGTGTAGGAATGTGGGGCTGAAAATACGGAAACCAACACATCGTCAATTAAGCGTTCTCCGTCATACACGCTACCGTAGTGGAGTTTGTAGCCTTCGGCAGTCCACCCTTCGGATTTACGAATAGGGGTAAAAATTTTGCCGACAATGCGTTTGCTTTGCGTTCCACTCATGCGAATAACCGCCAGAGCCGCTTTGGTAGGGGCGGTGGCAGTGGCGCAGATAGTATCGTTGTTTTGTAAAAATTCGAGCATACTGTGTTGAATTGCTTACTCGCTCTTTGTATCCGTTTTATGCAAATACTGCATAGGTTTTTCAAATTGTTCGGTGGTGAGGGGGTGAAAGGCATTGATAATGGCAAAAATACCGAAGCCTACGATTAAAATACCGGCGGCTTTGTTTATCCAAAAAATTACGCGAAGTTTGAATAAATTGCGAAATGCCGAAACCAACGAAACCAACACGAACCACCACGTGCAGGTGCCCAAAAACACACCAGCCACTATGGTAAGTGTGTGCCAAATATTATTTTTTACCAAGCCCAAACTGGTGAATACCAACCCGAAAAACAGAATGGTAACAGGATTTGTAAGCGTGAGCCCGAACACCGAAAAAAAGTCGGAAAAAGGATTGTGTTTTTGTATGTTTTTATAGCGGCGCACTTGTTTTATGGTATTGGCAAAAAATAACCTGATACCGAAAAAAATGAGCACTGCCGCCCCTGCGAGCATAATGTAAAAATGCTGTTCTTCAAAAAAATTGGCAATAAACGAAAGCCCAAAGCCGGCAATAAACGCAAAGGTAGAATCGGCGGAGGCGGCACCCAAACCCGACACAAAACCCGACCGGCGACCTTGCAACAGCGTGCGCTGAATGCACAAAACCCCAATAGGACCCAGCGGTATGGATACTATAATACCAATAATGAAACCTTCAAATAAAATTTGTGCTATCATGGCGCAAAGATATAATTTAATTGAAAGTTGAAAGTTGAAAGTTGAAAATTATTTTTAGTTTTGTGTATTCAAAATCATTGCCCATACACCTATGCAAGAAGCATTATCTCAATTAGATGGTATTCGTATTAATTTTTCCGCAGGCGGAATGCACATAATTAATGTTGTGTTGGCGTTTGTAATGTTTGGCGTTGCACTGGGTATTCGCCCCGCAATGTTTAAAAATGTGTTTACGTATCCAAAGTCGATTTTGGTAGGTTTGTGTTCTCAAATAATTGCCTTGCCCGCAATCACGTTTTTACTTGTAATTGCGCTCAATCATTGGCTTACTCCCATGGTGGCAATGGGAATGATTTTAGTTGCAGCCTGTCCGGGTGGCAATATATCGAACTTTATGTCGCAATTCTCGAAGGGCAATACCGAACTTGCCGTTAGTTTAACCGCGATAAGTTCGGCTTTGGCAACGTTTATCACTCCATTTAATTTTTGGTTTTGGGGCAGTATGTATGTCAATTTTGTAAACCGCCGTGCCGCCGATGCGTTGCAAACATTGGATATTCCTCTTTTTCAAATGTTGGAAACGGTATTTCTTCTGCTTGGTATCCCGTTGGTTTTAGGAATGCTCACTGTTACATTTTTGCCAAAAATTGCCGAAAAACTTAAAAAACCAATGCAATATTTTTCGCTTGTGTTTTTTGTGGCAATGGTTATTTTGGCGTTTGGCAACAACTTGGATTTATTTGTGAAATATATCTTTTTCGTGTTTATTTTGGTATTAATTCACAACGTAGTAGTGCTTGGCACGGGCTATGGACTTGCTACGATATTCCGCCTGCCCAAGCGCGACCGCCGCACTCTTACTATTGAAACGGGTATTCAAAATTCCGGTTTGGGACTTGTGTTGCTTTTCAATCCAAAAATTTTCTCGCCCGATTTAGCCATCGGCGGAATGTTGTTTATCACGGCGTGGTGGGGAATTTGGCATATTGTTTCGGGCTTATCGCTTTCATTGTATTGGTCGAAAAAAACACCGAAAGAATAACGTATGAATACACTAAAAAACTACGCTTGTATAGCAGTATTGCTATTGATATGTTCCGTGATTACTGCGCAGGAAGGTGGGGTGGAAGAATCTATCAAAAAAGAAAAAGAAAAAACCGGGTTCTCCTTCGGTGTATTGCCTACCATTACGTTTGATGCCGATTTAGGATTTCAGTATGGCGGTGTGATAAATGTGTATGATTATAGAAAACCGGCTCAGTATCCCGATTATCGCCAAATGTGGAAAATGGAAATATCGCGGTTTACAAAAGGTTCGGGTATCAATCAGTTGTATTACGATGCTAAAAATATGTTGCCACACCGCTTACGCTTGCTTGCTAATGTGGCGTATTTGACCGAACAACGATTGGATTTTTTCGGGTTCAACGGCTATCAAAGTTATTTTAATCCGAATTTTATTGACGATACTTCGCCTGATTATATTACGCGCGTGTTCTATGGACACGCGCGAAAGCAATTTCGTTTCAATTCGGAATTGATAGGGCATTTGCCGTGGAACAATGTGTACTGGCTGGGCGGTATAGGAATATTTCATACCAACGTAGCAACTATTGATATAGCCGAATTGAATAGGGGCGAGGCGGACGATACAAAATTACCCGATGTGCCCACGCTCTACGATATATATGTGGAGTGGAATATTATTGCCGAACATGAAAAAGACGGCGGTTTTACCAATCATGTAAAGGCTGCTGTGTTGTATGACACACGCGACAGAGAGGCAAATCCTTCACGAGGTATGTGGGCAGAGGCTGTGCTTGTGTATGCTCCCCAATTTTTTTTCAATACTACTGCGAATTATTGGAAATTATCGGCTACCTTTCGGCACTATTTGACATTGTTTCCGGATAAACTGACGTTTGCTTACCGCTTGATGTATCAAGGAACAATTGGTGGACATACGCCGTTTTATATGCAGCCGTTTATGATTAATGCTTACACGTCTGTTACTAAACTCGATGGATTGGGCGGCGCAAAAAGCATACGCGGAGTGATGCGAAATCGTGTGGTGGGCGATGGTTTTGCGCTGGGAAATGCAGAACTTCGCTGGAAAGTGTTTCGCACAGTGATTGCCAAACAAAATTTTTATATGGCTTTGAATGGTTTTTACGATGCGGGCATGGTGGTGCAACAAATAAAAGTTCCGAAATCGCTCGTGCTATCCGAGCCTGATTATTTTAATGCGAAATATTTTTACAACGATGGTTTGCACTCGGCTGCCGGTCTTGGTTTGCGTGCTGTGTTAAACGAAAATTTTATTCTTGCTATCGACTACGGCTTACCCTTCAATCCACAAGATGGCAACAAGGGCGGATTATATATTTCTATTGGAAATCTTTTTTGATTGTATAGAAATGTAATATATTTGCATATATGGAAATTCTAACGCGGTGAAAATCAATGACCCCCTACGAAAGTATATTATACAAATATTGGAATTTTGCAAAATTTCGCCCCTTGCAGCAGGAAATTATAGAATCGGTGTGCGCCGGTCGCGATACGCTTGCGCTTATGCCCACCGGCGGAGGAAAATCCATAACTTTTCAAGTGGCGGCACTTTCCAAAGAGGGCATTTGCATAGTAATTACGCCGCTCATTGCCCTCATGAAAGACCAAGTGGATAATTTGAAAAACAAAGGCATTAAAGCCCTCGCTATTTATTCGGGGCTTTCGGCGCGAGAAATCGACATTGCGCTCGATAACTGCATTTATGGCGGTGTGAAATTTTTGTATGTATCGCCCGAACGCTTGCAAACACCGCTTTTTGTGGAGCGAGTGCAGCGCATGAACCTCTGCTTGATAGCGGTGGACGAAGCGCACTGTATTTCGCAGTGGGGCTACGATTTTCGTCCTTCGTATATGCACATTCCGGAACTGCGCACACTCTTTCCCGAAGTGCCTATTCTCGCACTCACCGCCACTGCTACACCGCAAGTTGCCCTCGATATACAGAATAAACTCGAATTTCGGGCGCACAATGTGCTTTCCAAAAGTTTTGAGCGCAAAAATCTAACCTATATGGTGAAAGAGCGTGAAGATAAAATCGGCTATATTTTACAACTCTGCGCAAAAATTAGGGGTGCGGGCATAGTGTATGTGCGCACGCGCAAGCAAACCAAAGAAATGGCGTATTTACTGCAAAAAGCAGGCGTAAATGCCGATTATTATCATGCCGGACTTGATGGTGCCGCGCGGCAAGCAAAGCAAGAGGCATGGACAAAATCGCCCAATATGGTAATGGTGTCCACCAATGCCTTTGGTATGGGCATAGACAAACCCAATGTGCGATTTGTGTTGCACATAGACGTTCCCGAATCGCTCGAAGCATATTTTCAGGAGGCGGGACGTGCCGGTCGCGATGAAAAAGAGGCGTTTGCCGTGTTGCTTTTCAATCGGCAGGATATTACCACCATTCGCACGAATTTTACTAAAAAATACCCCGACTACGACTACATAAAAAAAGTGTATGAGGCTTTGGGAAATTACTTGCAGGTGCCCGAAGGCGATGGCAAAGGCAGGGTATTCGATTTTTTTATTGCCGATTTTTGCGCAAAATTTCATTTAGAAATTGTGATGACCTTCAATTCTCTCAAAATGCTGGAAGACGAAGGCTACATAGTGTTTTCCGATAGTGCCGAACGCTATGCGCGAGCAAAATTTCTCCTCAATCGCAATGAATTATATAAATTTCAGGTGGAAAATCGCGATTTTGATGCCATTGTAAAACTCATATTGCGTAGTTACGAGGGCATTTTTACCGATTTTGTAACCATTTCCGAAGAGGCGTTGGCAAAAAAAGCCGCTACCACGCCCGAAGTGATTATGCAATACCTCATTGCACTTGCGCAGCGCGGCATTATAGCCTATTATAAAGCAAAGCAAAATCCTATTATTGTGTATTCCGAAGAACGATTGCCGCTGAAAAATTTGCTTTTTTCCTACGAAAATATTGCCTTTCGCAAAGAGCAAAGCCAAAAACGCATACATGCCATGATAGAATATGTGCAGAATAATGCAAAATGCCGCAGTTTGCAACTGCTCGAATATTTTGGCGAAACAGCTAAGCAACGCTGCGGAAATTGCGATGTGTGCCGCAAGCGCAATCAAATGAAAGTAAATAAATTACAGTTTGATTACATAATCAACGACATAAAAAAACTCCTTGCCGACCAATCGCTCCCTGTACAGCAACTCATTGCCGGCACGAATTATTCGCAGGAAGATGTGCTTGAAGTTATTAATTTTTTACTCGAAAATCAAAAAATGATATACACCGGCAGCGGTGTGGTGGCGTGGAACAAGTAAATAGTTGAGAATTGAGAATGATTTTTTTTCATATCCTACTACTCTGTACTCACTTCTTTTTCCTGAAAAATTAACCATTAACCATTAACCATTAACCATTAATTGTATTTTTGTAAGAAATTCCGAAAACAGAAACACTATGCTACACACCGTATCGTTGCAAGTGCTGCCTGCAGTGGCGCACAATGAATTTAAACTCAAACAAATTGTTGCTGAAAAACTTGGCACCGCACCTCGCACTATTCACGCACTGCGCATAGTGAAACGCTCCATAGACGCACGTTCGCGCACGGTGAAGTTCAATGTGGAAATTCTTTGTGCCTGCGGCGATACTAAGCAATTGCCGCAGGCAAAACTGCATTTTGAAAAACGTAATGTAACTCATGCACCCGAAGTGCATATAGTGGGTGCCGGTCCTGCGGGGCTTTTTGCCGCGCTGCAACTCATAGAACGCGGACTAAAACCCGTGATTTTTGAACGCGGAAAATCGGTGAGTGAACGCAAGCGCGATGTGGCGTTGCTCAACAGAAACGAAGAGATTAATCCCAATTCCAATTACTGCTTTGGCGAAGGCGGCGCAGGCACGTTTTCCGATGGAAAACTTTTTACTCGCTCCAAAAAGAAGGGCGACAATCGCCGCGTGCTCGAACTATTGGTGTTACACGGTGCTTCTCCTGATATTTTGATAGATGCACATCCGCATTTGGGTAGCGATAGATTGCCCGATATTATTGTGAACATACGCAATACCATACTCGAATGTGGCGGCGAAGTGCATTTCAATACTACGGTGGAAGATTTTGAAATTTCCAATAATCGCATACAATCGCTGCTTACTTCGCTGGGAAAAATAGATGTGCACAACGTAATTTTAGCAAGCGGACACTCGGCTCGCGATGTGTATTACCGCCTGCACGAGCGCGGTGTGGAATTGCAGGCAAAACCCTGTGCTATGGGAGTGCGAGCCGAGCATCCGCAGGAATTTATCAACGAAGTGCAGTATCATAAATCCGACATGGAATTTTTGCCGGCGGCTACCTATTCGCTTGTGCATCAAGCGCAGGGGCGAGGGGTGTATTCGTTTTGTATGTGTCCCGGAGGAATTATAGTGCCTTCGGCGAGCAGTGCGGAGCAAACGGTGGTAAATGGAATGTCTAATTCGCAACGCAGTTCGCCTTTTGCCAATTCGGGCGTGGTGGTGGAATTGCGCGTAGAAGATTTTGCCGATTTTGCCGTGCACGGCGTGTTGGCAGCTTTGAAATTTCAAGAACACTTGGAAAAACTTACCTATTTGAACGGCGGAAAACGCCAAATAGCCCCGGCACAGCGCATTTGCGATTTTGCGAAAGGGCGTATTTCGGGTAATGTGCCCGAAACTTCGTACATACCCGGTGTGGTCAATTCCCCCTTGCATTTTTGGTTGCCGCCTGCTATTTCCACCCGTTTGCAAGAAGCATTTATTGCCTTCGATAAAAAATTACGTGGATTTGCGAGTTTTCATGCCGAAGGCATGATAGTGGGTGTGGAATCGCGCACGTCTTCGCCGCTGCGTATTCCCCGCAATGCCGAAACTTTGCGGCACGAACGCATAGAAAACCTCTACCCTTGCGGCGAAGGAGCAGGTTACGCAGGCGGTATTGTTTCTTCTGCCATAGACGGAATGGTGTGCGCTTTGCGAGTGGAGAGTTGAAAACTGAGGACTGAAAATTATAGATACTTCTAAAATTATACTTTTTTTTTGTGCTTATTACCTTTGGTGAGAACTTTGTCATTCCGGCGAAAGCAGGAAGCTTACATATAATAGGAGCTTCCGCATCAAGTGCGGAATGACATATCGATTTTTAGAACTATCCTTAGTGTAGAGATGAGATTACTCTCAGAATCACTATTTTAATACAAAATATGACAAAGAACATATAAATATGTGTTGAAATTGTATGCGGGGGGGGGGGTAAATCATATTGATTTTTATGTTTATTTGCACACCGAAAACAAACACATACCATAAACCACATAAACAATGAAAAAGAATCTATTAACAATCGCGATTGTATTCGCAAC
>JAITUU010000022.1 GCA_031286165.1 Bacteroidales bacterium | reverse complement strand
AGGTACTTAAATCAGTTGCAAATAAATTTTTTCGCGATCAAAAAATATGTCGCTCCTTTCGGGCTAAATATTAGATTTTTTCCCCCCCCCCCCCCCCCCATATTTCTTGTATAAATAGTTGTAATTCAACTATTTACAGCATTTTTTTAAAATTAGATAGTTTTCAAGGAGCGTACACGAGTACTTCTACTCGTTGTGCCTCTCTGTCCTCATACCGTAGTTGCTGCTCGCGCAGCGGCTGCGGTTTTTTTTATTCAATTTTTTAATTTAAAACCTTCCGTAAAAGGACGGAAGTAAAGCAATTCTCAGTATGAAAAAAATTCTAAAAAGTGCCGTACTCTTGGCGGTAATTGTTTCTTTTTCGAGTTGTGCCACAATTTTTACCGGAACAAAAGATAAGATTTCCTTTGATTCCAATCCGCAAGGAGCAAAAGTAATAATTGATGGTTACACCGTGTGTACCACACCTTGTTCTACAAGAATAGGAAGAAGCCTCGACGGTCAAGATGTACAAATTAAGTTAGACGGCTATGTTACACAAGTAATAACATTAGACCAAAAATTTAATGCTGTAAGTATTTTAAATTTAGGTAATCTATTGGGTTGGGGTATTGATGCACTTTCAGGTTCGCTTAAAAAATATGGTAGAAAATCGTATATCATAGATTTGGAAAAACGACTCTCGCAACTCGATGTACAAACAATCGAAGTAGATACCGAACAGAAAGTAGTTACCATGTATGTAATGGAAAAGAATTAACGGCTACGCGCTATTTCAAAAACCGTAACTTTGAAAAGGGTTGCGGTTTTTTGTTTTTATAAAATTCACAAAACTTGCAAAAATTACAAGTTTTGTAGTTGTTTTTTTTGAGGATTTATTTATAAGAGGGAGGATTTTCAGCATTCTCAGTTTTCCCGTTAGGGAATATCGTTCGGTAGAAAATGATATTGTCACAGAATCGGTATGCCATAGGTATGCTGCCTTGCGTGTTATTTTTTATGGTTTAGGTACAATAAAATAATTGCTCAAAGAACCTAAAACATACCTCTACCCCCGCAGTTTTTGCTCCCACTTCCATGCCGATTGCAGCACTTCGTTCAAAGGAGTGTGCGCTCGCCAGCCCAATACTTCGTTTGCCCGCGTAGTTTCTGCCCATATTTGTTCTATGTCGCCGGCGCGTCTGCCCACTATTTTGTAGGGCACATTCACGCCGTTTGCCTGCATAAATTCATGCAAAATTTCCAACACCGAAAGTCCTTTACCGGTGCCAATATTGAAAATTTCCAAACTGCCGCTTTCCTTGCTGCCCAACATTCGCTGCAATGCCACCACGTGCGCCTGCGCCAAATCAAGCACATAAATATAGTCGCGAATGCACGAACCATCGGGCGTATTGTAATCATTGCCAAATACGTGTAATTCCGTGCGCAATCCTGCGGCAGTTTGGGTAATGTAGGGCAATAAATTATTGGGCACACCTTTGGGCAATTCGCCTATAAGTGCGCTTGGATGCGCTCCTATGGGGTTAAAATAGCGGAGCAAAATTGCCGAAAGCGATTTTTCGGCAGCCACCGTATCGGTAATAATATCTTCGCTCATTTGTTTGGTACTTCCGTAGGGCGATTCCGCTTTTTTTATGGGCGACAATTCGGTTACGGGCAATACATCGGGCTGCCCATACACCGTGCACGACGATGAAAATACAATGTTCGCACACTCAAATTCGCGCATCACCGTGAGTAGCGAAATCAATCCGCACACATTGTTGCGATAGTATTCGAGTGCTTTTGCCACCGATTCGCCTACGGCTTTGTATGCTGCAAAGTGAATCACGGCATCTATGTGTGAATGTTTTTTAAAGCAGGCACGCAATTTTTCGGTGTCGCACACATCAATAGTTTCAAACGCCGGTTTTTTACCCGTTATTTTTTCTATGCCGGCAAGTACCGCAATTTCTGAATTTGAAAGGTCGTCTATAATTACTACCTCAAAACCTTCGTTTTGCAATTCTACTACGGTGTGCGAACCTATGTAGCCAAGTCCGCCGGTAACTGCTATTTTTTTCATGTTTTTCGTTTAATCGGTTAGTCGATTAGTCATTTTTCGGTTAGTCGTTTTATTTCCACTCAAAAGAAGAAATCATTTCCATAATATCTTCGCGCACAAACTGAATGGAGGGTTTGAGCGAATCTTTATTGGGCGGCACATTGAAGTAGAGCGCACCGCGCACAAAATGCTCCACGCTATCGGTGAGGTAAAATTGCATAATAGATGCGGCATCGCCTTTAATGTCGAAAAGCAAGCCGTGCACATTTTTTTCGGGATAGTGAAATTCCTGCGCTTTTATGGCATCGGCTTTGGCATCGTGCTTAAATACCAAAAAGTGAGCATCGTCCACAAATTGTTCAAGGTCGTGTTTCACATTTTTGTAACTCAGGTGAATAGTTGCTTTTTGCGCAGGGAATTGCACATTGAGCCAATATCGTTCGCCATGCACTGTATCTTTTTCCACTATGGCGTAGGTAGGTACATTGAAGGAAAATGGAACATTTCCACTAAATCGCTCATAATTTCTTTCGGGAAAATCTATGCGAAAATACCCTCGCTGCTTGGGTGTGGTAATGGCGCGTTCTTCGCACGAAGCGAATAGCAACGCACACACAGACAAAAAAACGAGAAAACGAGAATTTTTATGCACCATATTTTTTTGTATTACTATCTATGTAACGTCTTTTTTTATACCGAGATTGCTTCGTTCCTCGCAACGGCGTAGCCCTCACCGAAGCTAATGACGCTTTTGCGTTTATTTTTGCGAACAACCCTTATTTTGCCGTGAAAAATCCTTAAAACGGCAAATCGTCTGCCGGAGCATCTTCGGGAGCAGGGAAAGGTTCGGGTGCAGGTGCAGAATTTGCTTGTGGTGCTGCCGCCGGCGGAGCCTGTGTAGGTGCAGCCTGCGCAGAACTTCCATTACTTTGATTGTCGCTTTTTCTACCTAAAAATTTGATTTCGTTTGCCACAATTTCGGTGGTGTAATGCGTTGCACCATCTTTTTCGTAGGAACGAGTCGTTATTTTTCCTTCCACATAGAGTTGCATACCTTTTTTCACGTATTGCTCCACAGTTTTTGCCAATCCGCGCCACACGGTAATAGAGTGCCATTCGGTTTTATCTACTCGCTGCCCTGTTTTGCTGTCGGTATAGGTTTCGGTGGTAGCCAAGCGAATGCGAGCCGTTGGCAAATCGGCATTGATGTAGCGCACTTCGGGGTCGGCACCCACGTTGCCTACTAAAATTACTTTGTTAATCATGATTCTTTGGTTTTATGGTGTTTATTTTGTTGATTAATCGGTTAATTGCTCAATCGGCTAATCGAAAATTCAGTTCGTCAGTTCGTCAGTTCGTCAATTCATCAATGAGCCATTATATAATTGGTAATCCAATCGCCTACTTCGCTGGTAGATTTTGCATTTTCTTTTGAAATATCTTCGGTTACAAAACCTTGTTCGAGCGATGCTGCCACTGCTTTGCGAATGAGTGCGCCTTCTTCTTTCAAGTTGAATGCGTATTCAAACATCATGGCAGCCGAAAGAATGGTAGCCACCGGATTGGCTATATTTTTACCCGCCGCTTGCGGGTAGGAACCGTGAATAGGTTCAAATACGCTGGTATGCAGCCCGATAGATGCACTTGGCAAAAGTCCGAGAGAACCGGTAATTACCGATGCTTCGTCTGTCAAAATATCGCCAAACATATTTTCTGTAACCATTACATCGAAATTTTTAGGCCACTGAATAATTTGCATGGCGGCATTATCTACAAACATATATTGCGTTTCCACTTCGGGATATTTCGGTGCCATTTCTTGGGCAATTTGTCGCCACAGGCGCGAAGTTTCAAGCACATTTGCCTTATCCACCACCGTAAGTTTTTTATTGCGTTTCATGGCATATTCATAGCCGAGTTTAAGAATTCGCTCTATTTCTTCGCGGGTATATACGCAGTTGTCGAAGGCTGTGTTGTCGTTATCTTTTCTACCTTTTTCGCCAAAATAAATACCGCCGGTGAGTTCGCGAATACACATAAAATTGGCACCTTCCACCAAATCGCGGCGGAGCGGAGATTTGTGCAAGAGCGATTCAAAGGTTTCTACCGGACGAAGATTGGCATACAAACCAAGCATTTTGCGCATACGCAACAAACCTTGTTCGGGGCGCACTTTTGCCGTAGGATTATTATCGAATCGTGGGTCGCCAATTGCGCCAAAAAGTACCGCATCGGCAGCCATACAAATTTTGTGTGTTTCTTCGGGGTAGGGGTCGCCCACCGCATCTATGGCACATGCGCCGGTAATGGCTTCGGTGTACGTAAATTCATGACTGAATTTTTTCTCAATAGCGCGAGTTACTTTGAGTGCTTCGCGAATAATTTCGGGACCTATGCCGTCTCCGGCTAATACTGCTATATTTGCTTTCATTGTAATAGTAAGTTATTTTTTCGACAAAAATACACTTAATTACAAATTGTAAATTGTAAATTGTAAATTATTTTAGAAATACACATCTAAAAACTACATCGTCGTGCCAAACTTGATTTGGCATCTCATGTCAAATGTGAGATTTCCTTCGTTGAGAACTGCAAGTGCACTATTTCGCCAATTTCATATCTTCGGAACAAAGACGGGTAATTTCCGCCCGCAGCACTTGTTTTTGTGCTGCGGAGAGTTCCTCCACTTTCAGCGCAAGTTCCCTCGATTTTGCCTCAAATCGTGCTTCGGTAGTAGAATCGAGCCTGCCGCCTTTTTGCGAAGCAGCATATTCTTTAAAAAGGTCAAATTGTTGCCGCGCCAGCGATTCGGGCGTATCGGCGCAACTCGCGAGCACGCCGCAACAGAGCGCGGCAATGCCTGCAATAATTTCTTTTTTCATGATTTTCGGTATTTTAGTGCTTTGGTGTGTTGGTGTTATGAACCGCGAATATATAACAATAAAAACGTAAAAGCAACATTTTTTTTACAAAAAACACGCAAATCATGTATTTGTTTCAAGAATTTTCCTACTTTTGCCTCACGAAAAATGTGGAAAGATTTGAGTTGATTGCAACCACACTAAACAAAATGCTAAACCAACGGAGCGCACTCGTTCCAAATTCTTTTAGCACTTTTTTAGCCCTTCCCCCATTTTTCCGGTAAAAAAATTAATGTATCATTTAAAAAAATACACACTATGAGTTATTTTTTCACGTCGGAATCGGTTTCGGAAGGACACCCCGACAAAGTTGCCGACCAAATTTCAGACGCTCTGCTCGATGCGTTTTTGGCACAAGATTCAGAATCGAAAGTTGCCTGCGAAACCCTTGTAACCACCGGACTTACTGTGCTGAGCGGCGAAGTAAAAACCAGCGGCTATGTAGATGTGCAGCGCACGGCTCGCCGCGTAATCAACGAAATAGGCTACAACAAAGCCGAATATAAATTCGATGGCGATTCTTGCGGCGTGATTTCGGCTATTCACGGGCAATCTGCCGATATTAATCAAGGTGTGGAACGCGCCAATCCGCTGGAACAAGGTGCCGGCGACCAAGGCATGATGTTTGGCTACGCGGTGAACGAAACCGATAATTTGATGCCGCTCACACTCGATATTTCGCACCGATTGCTCGAACGCTTGGCACAAGTGCGCAAAGAAAAACGAGTAATGAAATACCTGCGACCCGATTCAAAATCGCAAGTTACCATAGAATATGACGATAAAACCGGGAAAGCACTGAAAATAGACACAATAGTGATTTCAACCCAACACGATGACTTGGGAAAAAGCGACGAAGAAATGCAAAAACACATTGCCGCCGATTTGAAAAAACACGTAATTACACCCACAAGAAATTCCTATCCTGCGAAATTGCGCTCATTGTTCAACAATGAATATAAACTCTTGGTAAATCCTACCGGAAAATTCGTAATTGGCGGTCCCCACGGCGATACCGGACTTACGGGGCGCAAAATTATAGTAGATACCTACGGCGGACGCGGAGCACACGGCGGCGGAGCATTTTCGGGAAAAGATTCCTCGAAAGTAGATAGAAGTGCTGCCTACGCCGGGCGACACATTGCAAAAAACATAGTGGCAGCAGGCATTGCGCACGAGTGTTTGGTGCAAATTTCCTACGCCATAGGAGTAGCCGAGCCGGTAAGTATTTATGTGAATACCTACAACAGCTGCAAAGTGAAAAAAGCCGATGGAAACCTATTTAGCGATGCCGAAATTGCACTCGTGGTGGGTGAAGTGTTCGACCTTCGCCCGGCGGCAATTATTGCGCACTTTGGATTGAAAAATCCGATTTTCCAAGCAACCGCTTCATACGGACACTTCGGAAGAACACCATATAAACAAGCCGTTACGGTGCTCGAACAGGGTAAAGAAATTTCCAAAGAAGTGCAGTTTTTCGGTTGGGAACTTTTGGATTTTGTAGATACGCTGAAAGCAAAATTTGGAATATAAACGCACGATTATTTATTCCGGATTGCTTCGTTCCTCGCAATGACGCTTTTTTGTTCGTCATTGCGAACGCAATGAAGCAACGGCGAAGCCCTCAACGAAGTTAATTAAAAATTACGAGATTTTCAGAAACAAGATACAACGATATTCATTGTTTCAGTTATTCAGTTATTCAAATTTATCATGGTACAAATCGACAAAAACCGCTGCAATTCCTGCAACAAATGCGTGCGCGATTGCACGGCTCATGCTATTGATATTCGGCACTATACGGTTTCGGAACTGTGTATTTTTTGTGGGCATTGTGTGGCAATTTGTCCGCAGAGTGCCATTACTATGAATGGCAACGCCATTGTGGATTTACAGCCGCAACGCATTACGCCGCAGGATTTTCGCACTCTGTGTGCACACACGCGGAGTTGCCGTTCGTTTGAAAGAAAACCGATAGACCCCGAAGTGCTGCGCCAACTTGCGGAAATTACCGCTCATGCACCTTCGGCAAGCAATGTGCGCGGTGTGGAACTGAGCATAGTTGCCAATCCCGATTTGCTCAAAACACTCAATACCGATGTAAGCAGCGAACTTTTGAAAATGTTCCGCCTGCTCACACTACCGGTAATTAAGCAAGTTATACAGGTGCTAACTTCAAAAGCGCAAGTGTATAAACTCGAAAAATATGTAGAAAAATTTACGCGAGCGCAGCGTGAAGGCAAGCAAAACATTAGCTTCGGCGCACCGGCGGTAGTGCTTTTTCATGCCCGGCACGAAACACTGGGAATGTTGGAAACCGATGCCTCCATTTGGGCTTCATATTGTTCGCTCTACGCATCGAGTTTTGGGCTGGGCACCTGCTTCAATGGTTTTATAGCCAAAGCCTTTGGTAAAAACAAATCGCTGCAAACGCGCTACGGTATTCCGAAATCGCACAAAGTGTATATAGCACTCATGCTGGGCTACCCCACACGCGGCTATCTGCACGAAACTTCACGCAATGCAGCACACACAAATATAGTGTAACAAAAAAAACTCCTGTCGAAATTCGATAGGAGTTTTTTTATATCGTACGCTTATATTCTCCGGGCGACATACCCATTTTTTCTCCGAAAAGTTTGTAGAACACCGTGCGGCTTTTGAAACCCGATGCGGTATAAATTTCTTCTATCGACATATCCACTTTTTGTGATAGTAAGCCAATAGCGTGTTCTAAGCGATACGTATTTACAAACGTATAGAAATTAACTTTGTATTGATTGTTGAGCAATCGCGACACATAATTCCTATTTGTTCCTATTGCCATTACCACATCTTGTAGGCTTAGGTCGGAATTGAGATAGAGTTTGTGTTCGGTAAATAGTTGTTCTAAGCGCGTTTTTATATACATACGTTCCTCTTCCTCTTCCTCTTCCTCTTCCTCTTCCTCTTCCTCTTCCTCTTCCTCTTCCTCTTCCTCTTGAATTGGCACATAGCCCTGCCGAAATCCCAGTACATAAATAGTAGTGAGTGAAACAAGTGAGGTGCTATCTACCAATACTTTAGCGGCAAAACTTGTATTGAGAATACGAAATAAAATGGCACAACCAAACACGGCAAACAGTATAATACTCCAGCGCACCCAGCGGAAATCTATCTGTTCTTCGTAGGAATACTGCTGCTGAATGGTTTTCAAGTGGCGAGTAGCCATGCGAATAACAACATAGGCAATAAATACATTCAATAATGCAATGCCCAACACACCAACTACACGCAACAAAACCGATACACTGCCAATATTGGCAATAGCATTGCTAATTCCCAGCGGAGGATTGCCAAGCGCGGCTCCAATACATAGTATGATGCCGGAATAGGACAAGGGCACGGCACTCCATAGTAGAACATAACGGCGACTAATGTACGATGGATTCAAGAGCGACAAAAAGTAAATAAGCACAAACATACTCCCCAGCACACTTGTTACAAGTTCTACGGGGCGCATAATTTCTTCATTATTGGGCACAAAGTAGCGGTCGTACAAAAAAGCGCAGCATAAGCCAATGCCTATAACGGCAAGTGTGGCGGCAAGCCACACCTGCGAACGAGTGCGGTCGCGCTTTATGAGGAGCGAAAGCGCGAAACACAAGAGCGCGGTGGTGCGTATTGCGTTGAGATAATGCCACACTTCGTGGTTGTAATTGGTCCAAATCATGGATTTTATCGGTTTTCTATCTTGCAAAGATAGATAAAATAGGTCAAATCCACAAATCCCTCCATCACAACACACTGCCGAATCCGTTTTTCGGCGGTGAATGATAGGGGGAGGAAATACCAATGTTTCAAAATGACGGTATTATTTTCCACTCCTACCACCATCTGCAATCCTTACCAAAAACCTGTTTTTTGTTACTTTATGCAAATTTTTCTCGCTCTTTTTTCGTTCCCCGTGTCGAAAATCACGTTTCCGAAAATTAAACCTGCCTGCACAAAATTGAACTTTTTCCGAAAAATCACAAAAAAAGAAGAAAAATGCCCGATTTTTCCCAAAACCCCCATAAATCAGAAAAAACAGCCTTTTACACGTAAAAATACACGCAGCCAAACAAATTATACCCTAAAATTTACACGGAGGCGAACACCCTCCACACAAAAATCATGTATTCTTGCACGCTTTTTTATGACAAAGAACATCTTTACAAAAACAACTATTACAAGAAACATTTTTATGAAACAAATTCTAAACAAAAAATCAAACCGGCACAAACGAACGCTTTGGGCTATCGTTGCGCTGATGTGCTTGGGCAATTGGAATGCCTTTGCCGCGACAAAATGGACAACAAGTACACACACAAACATAGAATGGAATGTGTCCGAAGGATGCATCTACATTGACCTTATGTATTGGGACGACAACGGCTCGGATGTAACAGATTTTAACGCCGGATTTTCGCCGAAGGCGGGATATCTGCATTTGTCTTTTGGCGATACAAAAATACTGATTCTCTCTGATGGTACTCCCGGTCATACAGATATAAGTGGAGATGGAGAAGGAAATGGACCAAGTGCGGTAACAGAAAATGGCACTGAGTTGTGGTCAATGGAAAAAATTTGGAAAGATGGCGATCACAGATGGATGCGGATTAAGTGGAAAGTCAGACAAAGTCAGTTAAATGTTCAGCAATCCGTTAAATTTGAGGGAGTATGGTGGAATCGTGGGGCAACTGCGCAACAGAGTATTAATGCTACTCTCACTATTGAACCCTCTTGGTCGCGCAGCAATTTTACCGTGAATACGCACACCTACGGTAACAACGGTGCAACTCCCACCGTCAATATTGGGTGGAGTAAAGGTTCTTCGGGAAATGTAAACAGTTCCGGAGCCATCAGTTTGGTTGGTGTGAACGGAAGCGTTGTCCCGAACGGAACCACCTCTTTTGCCCAAAATGCCACATCGGGAACCATCGTTTTGAACGCTACGGGAAGCAATGCCTTGAATTTGAACGCAGCACAAACCTACAAACTGCGGCAAAGTTATACGCCTACCGAAAACAGTAATATTACGTATGTAACGGAAAGTGCCGAATTTACCATACCTGCCTATCCGCAACCTGCCAACGATTTCAAAGCGGAATTGAATGCTACCACGCGCAAAATAACGCTCTCGTGGAGCATTCCCAATGCGCCGGCAGCCAATTATGTGCCGGATAATTTCGTGATTTGGATACAGCGCAACGGAGGAACAGCCACAACCGCCAATGTAGCCTATCAAGGTTCAAAAACAAATTACTCGTATGAAATAGACGTAGCCGAAGGCAGTAACGATACCTACACGTTTAGGCTCTACCGCTCCACCACCGCACAGAATTACACCGCGTGGAACAATGTAAATACCTTTATGCGGGAAATAAGCGGTTTTGCCGTAAATACCGTTCATAAAAAGCCGCTTAACGCAAAAGCGGTGTTGGCGAGCAACGGCAAATCGGCTACCATTACGTGGGATATTACGGGCAATGTATGGAGTACAGGCACTAAATTTGTGATTTCCCGCGTGAATGTTACTACCAACGCCAAAGATGAAATTACGCTTTCCGCAAGCGATTTCGAGAAAAAATCATATATCGACAATCAAATCAGAGTGTGTAATAAATACTACTACGAAGTAAAAGTAACGCCCAACGAATCGTATGGAAATATTCCGAGCGTGAATACCGGCGATATTACGCCGAGCGAAATAGGAAGCGTAGAAAGCGTTACCGCCTCGAAAGGCTATTTTTCCGACCGGGCGGAAATCAATTGGACAACCACCGGCGTATTCGATGAATTTTCAATTTTGCGCAAAACCTACGGAACAACAGAGGCATACAAACAGATAGCCACAATGAACGGCTCGGCGGTAAACAATAATTATACCTATAAAGACGATACCGGACTGCCGGGCGTTATTTATGAATATCGGGTAAAAGGCTTGCTGAGCTGCGCCGGCGAAACAATGGAAGGAAATGTCGGCAATCCGAAAACCGATATTGGTTTCCGCACCCCCACCGGCGACTTCTACGGTCGCATAACTTTTGAGAACGGACAAGCCGAAGAATACGTGGAAGTAAACGCCACCACCGAAGACGCCATTCCCGCCAAAAGTTTGAAATTCATTGCGGGCGCGGAAGCATTCATCACCAATACCAATTTGTTGAAAGACAATACCGCCGCCGTTACCTTGCAGGCGTGGGTAATGCCCACAAGTACTTCGGGAATGCAACAGGTTATTACAAAAAACAATATGTATGAACTCGGTATCGGCAGCGACAGGAAATTCTATTTCAAAGTAGGAACTACTACCGTAACATCTACCGTAACGGCATCTGCCTCACAGTATGTACACCTCACAGGCGTGTACGATAAAGCGGCAGGCAAAATATACCTCTATATCAATGGCGTTCAAGAAGCAAGCGTCAATTTCACCGGCACAGTAACGGGCAATAGTAATTTTGTAGTGTTGGGCGGTGGCGCACTATTTGCGGGCAATATAGACGAAGTGCGTATATGGAGCAAAGCCCTCACGGCTGACGAAATCAAGCGCGACTACAACCGCTACCTCACCGGCGGCGAAAACGGCTTGCTCGCGTACTACACCTTCAATTACGCCACAGCAGGGGCTTTTTACGATGTTTCCTTTTCGGGCGCAAACTACAATGCCAATCACGGAATATTCGGCAGCGGCGTTACGCTCGATACCACCGTACCGAGCGCAGCATTGCTTGGCTACAAAGGCGTTACGGCACAAGACGGTTCCTATTCCATTCGCTCCGTGCCTTACCTTGGCAACGGAACAGCCTACTATTTAGTTCCCAAACTCGGCGCACACACCTTTGAATCGACAAAAGAGGTGCGCTTTATCTCTGCCAATGTGCAAAGCCACACGGTTAATTTTGTGGACAAATCGAGTTTCAGAGTAAAAGGGCGGGTACTGTATGAAGGCGGAACAGTGCCTGTAAACGGCGTTGGTTTCGAGATAGACAACGTTCCGGTAATGAGCAGAGGTACACGAGTGCTTTCGGGTAGCGGTTTAGATAAAGACAACCAACCGCTCGCACCGGGAGAATTTGAATTTAATGTGCCCATAGGCGTACACGAAGTAAAAGCGGTGAAACAGTTCCACACATTTACAAACGGCGGAAAAATTACCGACCCGCAGGGCAATGACCTGAATTATCAAGACGAAGTGCTGAATGTAGCCTTGCGCGACAATACCACCATTCGCTATATAGGGCGTATTGCGGGCGGCACCGAGCAGGAAGCCTTTCCGGTGGGGCACTCGCTTTCTACCAACAATTTGGGCGATGGCGTAACGCTTTCCTTGGAATGGGACGAAGCAAACGGACGCCTCTACGGTTCGCCGCAGGATATTCCGCAAAAAACCGATAAAACCGAAATGATTGCCCATTATCAAACTACGCACGACCGAAATTACGGCATTGCGCCCGACAGTACCAAAGTGGTGTATGCCGGCAACGGAACGAAAATAACCGTATATCCAAGTAAAAAAACAGGCGAATTTGCCGTAAACATTATTCCCGAAGATGGATTTACGCTCAAAATCAATGTACCCGGCTACGGCGTTACTTACGAAAACGCAGTGATTGCCGGAGGCAATTTTGCAAACAAACTCATAGAAACTACCGAACAGCACGAAGTGGTAAACGATTCCATTTATTGGAAAACAAGTGATTCCTACACGTATCTGCCTCCGTATAAAGATGAAGCACCCTACCACGCCAAATTGAATTACGCCGTGCGCACCACATCGAGCATTGCGGTAGAGCAGCACACAGGCGCAAGCGTGAAAGACCCCGTTACGCCTTTCTTCGGAATAGAAAAATATGTGGCTTCCGACCTGTTGGGAAATACCGATACCATTACCTTATGGAACAAAACAAACGGATATATCCTCAAAAACGAAAGCACACAAACTCCCTACGCCATTTATGAAAGCCACAAGGCGGCATTATACACCATTTCGCTCTTTGAAGCCTATCCGTATTATATATACAATGGTGTGCGATGGGTAGAAGATACAGAAAAACTCAATAAAGTGCCGGTACAGGAAAGCGAACTCAAAATCCAAAACGCCTTTGCCGCAGTTGCCGATACCATTATCAAAACCGATGAATTCGGCGTGGCGGCGTACCGCTTCACTATTGGTTCTATTGAACCCGGCAATCCGGTGCAAAAAGCCGATATAGTAATGAAAAGCAATCCCGCCGTGGCGTGGAGCCTCAATGCTATTGTGGTGGGCGATAAATCGGAAGGAAACGATTTTGTAACCAACGGACCCGACGATGTATTGATGGTGCTGCGCGACCCGCCCGGCTCGAAAAGTTACTCATACCTCGAAGCAGGTGCTTCTGTTACAAAAAAATCATTTTATAAAGGCTCGCTTTCCGAAACAGGAAGCGAAACTTGGGTACTCCATACCGGACATACACAGGTTACAGTTTCAGGCACATTTACTATGGGAGTTGAAACGAAAGTAGAAGTCGGAAATGACTTAGGCTTAGCACTTCAACACAGCGAACAATATACCGGCGAAGATTCAGAATCTACTACCTATACCACCAAAATCAAATACAGCACCGATGATTCGCCCGGCGGTGTGGGAGCCGATGCCGATGTGTATATTGGTACTTCAACCAATATTGTACTTTCTACTACTACCAATCTCTCTTTTATTAAAAAAGAAAAGTACGACCCTGTTTTACAGCAGAAAAAATTGGAAGTAAACGATTGGTATTTGGTGCAAAGCAAAGGATTGGCAATGTCAAAACTGTTTAATACCTCGTTTGCTTATTCACAACAGCACGTTATCAATGTAGTGATGCCAATGCTGAAAGAACAGCGCAACAATGTGTTGAGCAAATACGCCTATTCTGTTTACAAAGATTATACAAACGAACAGTTGCAAGCACTTGCCAACGCAAACAATGAAATGGTAGTGGTATCTATGCTGCCGCCTTCCGATGCAAATTACGGCAAGTCGAATCCTGCCGGCACAGCAAGCTATTACCGATGGTTTGCTCCGCACAATGCCAATACTACCCCGAATGGCGAGGTTAAATACATAGCATCGGATACCATTCTTACCCTCAATCAATCCATAGAACGATGGGAAGGAGTGATACGGAAAAACGAACAGGCAAAAGTATTTGCCATAGAACACAAAGACGATTTTCTGCTTCAAAATTACTCCTTTGAAGGTGCATCGAAAATAGAATATTCCGAACAGTATTCTACCACCAATGAACATACAAGTACGTTTGAATTTTCTGTTGATTTGCACTATTTCCAAGAATTCGGCGGAACTGCAAACGGAACCGGCGCGAGTTTTAAACTATCGGAAGGTGCCGTTACAACACAAGGCGGAGGTATGAGCAGCACGCAAGCGCGTAACCACGATAAAGGCTTTGTGCTCAACGATGGCGATAGCGGCAACTATTTCAGCGTGGACGTAATGAATCAGCCCAAATGGAACGAGAAAAAACAAACGTATGAAAAATGGGAACGAAGCGATGAAGAATATAATGACGGAACTTTGGGCGAAGGACAAGCGAACGATGTGAAACCCAAAAACAGTTACTCTACCTTTATTTTCTACACACAGGGCGGAGCCACCTCTTGTCCTTACGAAAACGAAGTAGTAACCAAATATTTTGAACCGGGCAAAAAAATATTGTCGGCAAAAACCATTCAGTTGCAACAACCCGGCATACAAATAGAACCGACCAATATGGTGAATGTTCCTTCGGGCGGCACCGGCAATTTCAAACTGACAATGTACAACAATGCGCCCAAAAACGTAGATATGGAAGCCGAATTGGTGATAGACAACGCAAGTGCGCAACGCGGCGCAAAATTCTTCATAGACGGTGCGCCTGTGGGCAATGGTCGGTACTTTGTAATTCCGGGCGGTACTATGGTTGTCAAAACATTGGAAGTTGGTCGCGGCATTGATATGGATTATACCGATTTGAAAGTAATCTTCCGCTCAAAATGCGATGCGATTGCCGATACTGCAACGTTCTCAATCCATTTTACGCCTTCGTGTACCCGCCCAAATTTGCGGCAACCCACCACAGAATGGGTGTATAACACCAAATTGGATACACTCCCCGTAAACGGCGTTTCTGCACATTATCTCAATGTTACCATTAACGATTTCGACCAAAATTACGATAATTTCCACCACATTGAATTGCAGCGCAAAACCGCATCGCAATCCGATTTGGATTGGAAACCGCTGATGAACTTCTACGCCGACCCTGCGCTGTATGCAGCCGATGCAGCCTCTCTTGGAAGTGAGTATGTGAGTATGATAGACGAAGCCGACAGAGGTTCCATTTATTACAAACTCTTTATGGATGCGCAATCCGACCAACACTACGACATTCGCGCCGTAGGAGTGTGTATGGTCAATGGTCAGCCGCTCACGGTGGACAAAGTAATTGCAGAATCCGAAATTCACAGCGGTATCAAAGATATGTACTGTCCGCGCCTCTTCGGTTCGGCACAACCCGCCGATGGAATACTCGAAGTGGAAGACGAAATACGCCTCAACTTCAACGAGCCAATAGCACAGGGATTGCTCACAAAAGACAATTTCCAAGTACTCGGCGTGCGCAATGGCAGCGTTTCCGACCACAGCACATCGCTGCGCTTCGACGGCATCAACGATTTTATGAATACCGAATTTGCTAAAAATTTGGCAGACAAAAACCTCACGGTAGAACTATGGATACAGCCCGACAAATTGCAAAACGCAACCCTGTTCAGTCACGGAAATATCAACGAATCTATGGAACTCGCGCTCACGGCAGACGAATGTTTGACAGTGAAAGTAGGAAATACCACCGTAAAAAGTCCGAAACTCGGACAAACGCCGGCAAATCCGAACTATGCAGACGGCTCTTGGGCGCACGTGGCAATGGTGTACAATGCGAATACAAACAAAGTATCTGCCTACTACAATTTTAGTGAAGTAATTTCGGAAGCACCGGTAACTGCTTCATACACAGGTATTGGCAACGTAGTACTCGGTAAAAGCATTGCCGAAAACGGCGGAAATTATTCCGGAAAAATGCACAATGTGCGCGTATGGGAAAAAGTAGTGAACGAGCGCAACATACAGTTGAACAGCCTTTTGCAACTCGCAGGCATAGAAGAAGGATTGATGGCGTACTACCCTATGAATGAAGGTCGCGGAACACTCTGCGAAGACAAAGCACGCGGTGCCTCGCTCACCCTGCAAGGTGTAGAATGGGCATTGCCCGCAGGCTACGCTGCCGCCACAGACGGTTCATCGCAATATGTGAAAATAGACGCAAGCACTGCCGCATTTACCAAAGAAATGGATTTCACAGTCGAGTTTTGGTTTAAAGCCGAACCCGGACAAAGCAACGCTACCATTCTCTCGGCAGGAAGCGGAGAAACAGGCTCTGTGAAACCCGAAAACGGATTTGCAGTCGGTTTTGATGCACAGGGAAAACTCACATTTACAAACAATGCTGTTAAAACCATAGTTGAAGGCGAATACCGCGACAATAATTGGCATCATTTCACATTCAGCGTGGACAGAACCAAAGGCAGAGCGCAAATCTATATGGACGGCTACCTAACCAACTATATTGATGCTGCCAATGTGGGCGGAATAGCCTCCGATTACATCTATCTCGGCGCAAGAGGGTGGTACAGGGCAAACAACGCCACTACACTTGTTGTAGATAATTACTTCAAAGGCGCGGTGGACGACATTCGCTTTTGGGAACTCTACCGCAACGAAAAAATGGTGCGCGACAACAACAACGTGAAACTCACCGGAAAAGAACTCGGGTTGGTACACTACTATCCCTTCGATACCTACATTGAATTTCAAGGAACTAAATTTTTGGAATTTACCAACAAGGATATGCGTATTTCGCATACGGCAAATCCCGAAACAGACCTGTTTAGCGTTGTGGGAGCCACTCCGGAGGCAATACGCACAAGCGACATTGCTCCGCTCAAAGATGCCGGACCGGTGGCAGACCTCGACTTCGACTTTGTGGTAAACAACGATGCACTCATTATTACGCTCAAAGAACAGGAATACAAAATAGCCAAAACAATCGTAACCTTCACCGTGTATGATGTGCGCGACTTGAACGGAAACTCCATTGTGTCGCCAATCACGTGGAGTGCCTATATCGACCGCAATCAGTTGCGATGGGAAACCGACCGCGTAGATATTACCAAACCGGTGTACGAGCCTTACGAATTTACCGTAAAAGCAAAAAATACCGGCGGGGCAATACGCAACTACACTATCAACAACATTCCGGCGTGGTTAGATGTAACACCTTCGAGCGGAACGCTCAAATCGGTATCCTACGACAACATCAAATTCTCTATCAACGAAGGTTTGAACGTTGGAACCTACAACGAAGTGATTTACTTGACCGATGAAGACAATGTTTCCGAACCGCTGACACTCAATATTACTATTGAAGGCGAAAAACCCGATTGGAAAGTCAATCCGAAAGAATTTACCTACACTATGTCGGTATTCGGAAAAATGCGTTTCAACAACATTTTCTCCGCAAACAAAGGCGATATATTGGCGGCATTCGACAGCAACGGAAAATGTATCGGAGTAACCACAAGCACCTATGACAAAAAATTCGATATGTGGTATGCGCTCCTAAGCATTTACAGCAACAGTAAAACCGCATCCGGCATCGAGTTCCGTATGTGGGAAGCAAGCACGGGAAAAACCTACAAGGCAATGCCCAACCAAGCAATTACGTTTGTAAACAATACAATAGTAGGCAGTGCCGAAGAACCGGTTATTTTCGATGGAAAAGAGATTGTGTATCGAAACATTCCGTTGAATGTGGGTTGGAATTGGATTTCGCTTAACCTGAAAAGCGATAATGCTTCAAGTTTCGACACATTCTTACAGAATGCCGATTGGACTGATAAAGACCAAATTAAAAATGCCGATAATTTTATATCCTATTCCGGAAAAGATAAAAAATGGGTGGGTACGCTGCCTTCTCTATTGCCAACTTCAATGTATATTGCACATTCGTCTTACGACCAATCTGTGAGCATTTCCGGCAGTGCCATTGACCCGAAATCTGCCGAAGGAACAATATCGCTAACAAAAGGTTGGAACTATATTGGTTACGTTCCGTCTGTGAATATGACCGTGAAAGAAGCCCTTGCCGGCTATGATGCACAAAAAGGCGACATTGTTAAATCACAAACAAGTTTTGCAATGTTCTCGCGCAACGAATGGGTAGGCAATCTCGGCTATATGGAAGCAAACAAAGGATATATGCTCCTGCGCACAGCCGACAATGCCACCACATTCAATTATCCGGCGGCAAGTGCTACATTGAGCAACAACCTCCGGAGCGCAAAAGCGGTATCTTCCGCCCTGCAACCGTATCGCACCGCCTTTGCCAATAATATGGTTATAGTGGCTACCACAACCGAAGGCGTTGAATACGGCGACCGCATCAACGCTTACATCAACGGCGAATTGCGCGGTACAGGCGAATATGTCGCTTCGGAAGGCGTTGAATTGAGTTTTATTACCATTTCGGGAAATGAAACCGGCGCGGATATTACCTTCGACCTCGAACGCAACGGCAAACTGATTGGTAAGGCAAACAACCTTGTTGCCTATCGCAGCAATGCCGCAGCAGGTAGCATAGAACAACCCTTTGTGCTCGATTTTGGAACGCCCGAAAACGGCATAAGCGTCTATCCGAACCCGTTCATCGACAAAATCTTTGTTCATATTACTTCGGCTGAAAGCGAACAAGTACAAATAACCTTGTCGGACCTTATAGGCAGACAGGTGCTCAAAGAAACAAGAAGCGTAGAGGGCGGAACAAACCGCCTCGAAATCAATGGCGCTGCACTCGGAACAGGAATTTATATTCTCCAAGTAATCACCAACGAAACAATAGCAACTTATAAAGTTGAAAAAGAATGATGCAAAGTATGTAGAAACGGATAGGTATCCGTTTCTACATTATTCAAAAAAAGAATTATTAATGTAAAAAATATACACATAATGAACAAAATTATTAAACCAAGTATTTATTTTTTCTTTGCCGCCCTACTGCTTGTAGCCTGCAAAGACACCGAAGAAGTATTTCCGACCTACGAATCTCCGGTATGGAACGTTAATCACAGCGCAGGATATTACGAAAATATGACTGCCGTAGTAAAACTGCCGGACAATTTAACCCCATACACAAGCGAAGACGACCATTTAGCCGCTTTTGCCGGCAATGAATGTCGCGGCGTTGGCGTACTCATCAACGGTGTATATTTCGTTTCCGTCAAAGGAAGTCCCGAAGACCAATCCAATATCCGTTTTATGTACTACGGTGCCAAAAACAAGTACCTCTACCAAACTGACGATTTGCTCTCCTTCGATGCCGATGTAATATTCGGAACAGTAGATGAACCCAAAGTATTGACGTTGAAGGTAATTAAATAAGGTAGTTGTGGGTAATGCGAGCGGGAAGTGCAATATATACGTTAGTGTGAAATAACAACCATTCCGTTAAATTTTTTGTCTCAAAATCACTAACTTTGCGGGCGAAAAAATAATCCCGACAAAATTATGGAATTAGACAAAAACGGAATAGCATTAGGCGACACAAAAGAAGATAAAAAGCAGCGCAAACAGTTTATCGTTGATTTTTACGGAAAATGGATTATTGCAAACCCCGAAAAACGCCTTTACAACAAATCGTTAAATGCTTTTATTGAAATTCGCTTTTTGTCGGTGGAAGAAACTGCGGGACACGCCTCCACGATTTATAAATCAACCGTAGCAGTTACTTTCTTATCCGAAATAGTAGAAAATGCGATTGTCCGAAAAGACAGTAAAGGAAATATTATTGCAGAAATGCCAAGAGCAAAAGTAAAAAATCAAGCGCGATTTTCAAAGTTATTTATAATGGAATACGAAAAAACAGATTTTGGAAAAATAAAACTGACAATAGGCGAATTGCGCGGTAGTGGGCAAAAAATACAATATTGCATTACAGCAATAGAAAACGGCTAAAAAACCCTCGCCGTACCCGAAATAGTTATTTAGCCGTATAATTTATATGGCGCAAAGATACGAACATTTTTTTAATTTGCAATGAATTGCAGAAAAAAAGTAAAAATAAAAAATAAAATAAAATAACAAAATGAACAAATTACAAATTATCGCAATTTTATTATTCTTGACAGGCGGACTGTTCGCCCAAGAATATAATAACGGTTGGCATTTACGCATTGGCGGCGGAGCACAAATGCTTTTTTCAAGCGATGCCCAAAACCTCGCATTTAAGAACAGACTGACGCCCCTCCTTTCCTTGTCGGGAGGAAAATGGATTTCCCCCGTTTGGGGACTGCGCATTCAAGCAGAAGGTTACAGTCTCAACGGATACAGTACCACCGAAGGTCTTTATCTTGCCGACCCGCTCAACAACGGCTTGGTTTATGGCAATAACGACCCCGTAAGAGAATACGTTACCATCCGTCCCGATGGTTCGTACCGCCACTATATTCGGTATGCCAACATTCACGCCGACCTGCAATTGAGCGTTTTCAATCTTTTCGACAGTCAAAAATTCCACCGCTGGGATATTATTCCGGCAGTCGGGTTCGGGTATTTCCACACCTTTGAATACAAGGGAATACCTGCGCTCAACTCCATTTCGACCAATTTCTCGCTGATGGGTAAATATTCCATTACCAAAGCGTTGGATATAAACCTCGAAGTAGCAACAACTGTTCTGCCCGATGCCTTTGAAGGACGCATCAGCGGAAAAAACTACGAAAATACGCTGGGTGCAACCATCGGTTTGACCTATCGTTTCAAAAGTAAAAAAAGCGTCTGTCAAAAACAGACAGCCCGTGTAGAAATTAGGCGCGACACAATTACAGTGATAGAATATGTGCACGACACCGTAGAAGTAGAAAAAATAGTTGAGAGGGCTGTCGAAAAAAATGCGGGATTTCGTTTGGCTTCCATCCGCTTCAATTTGGCAAGCGAAAAACCTGCGGCAGGGCAAGACATACAGTATGAAAACATTGTAAACTATTTGACAACTCACCCCAACGCGAAAATTATACTCGAAGGTTACGGAGATAAAGGACACGGCAGCGACCGGGAAAATATACGCATTGCAGGCGTAAGAGCCAAAAATGTTCAAAAACTGTTAATCGAAAAATATACCATAGATGCCAGCCGTATTGAAATCAAAGCCATAGGCTCCCAAGAGCAACCTTACGAAAAAGGGGCTTGGAACAGAGTTGTGATTGTGAAAACGGGGGAATAGGGAGTATTATACGAGTTCTAACAAAAACAACCTATAAAAAAACTCCTGTCGAAAAATTCGACAGGAGTTTTTTTTAACTTTCAGTTCTCAATTTTCGACTCTCAACTAAGCAAGTAATTGTTTCACCACATCGGAAATTACTTTTCCATCGGCTTTGCCGGCAAGTTGTTTGCTCACTATTCCCATTACTTTACCCATATCTTTCATGCCTTGTGCGCCGGTTTGAGTTATAGTTTCCTGCACGGCTTGGGTAATTTCCTCCACACTCATTTGCTTGGGTAAATACGCCGCTATTACCTCTGCCTCCTGCAATTCTTTGTCCGAAAGGTCAGTGCGATTTTGCGCGGCAAATTCCGCAGCCGAATCTTTGCGTTGTTTTACCAATTTTTGAATAATTTTCAATTCTTCGTCATCGCTCAATTCCGCATTTGCGCCCACAGCGGCTTTTGCCACTATAAAAGCAGTTTTTACGGCACGCAATGCTTCCAATTTATGCGTTTCTTTATTTTTCATTGCCGCCATAAGGTCGGTGGCTACTTGTTTTGTAAGTATCATAATCTTCTATTTTAAGTTTTTTACAAAGGTATCATTTTTTTATATACAAGATACAAGAACTATTTTCTGCAAAATTGCACAATTTGCTCTTCAAAATCCTGCTCGGCGTGGTTCAAAAAATGCGGTTCTATGGGCAACACGTAGAGCGGCACTTCGCCGTGAGTGATTTCCAAAAGTTTCTGCACATCTTTTTCGGTAGTCAGAATTACCGAATTTTGGGTGCAGTGGCGGCGAATGACAGCAAAATCTTCGGCAGAATAGTGATGGTGGTCGCCAAAGGCACAGTGCACAAACTGCGCCGATTGCTCGTGCAAATACTGTTCTATAATCTGCGGTTGCGCCACTCCACTCACCATTACTATGGTATTATTTGCAAAAAATTCGCAATTATCAACCATTTCGCCACTTTGTGCGTGATAAATACTAGCATAACGAATAGAGGTAAAATACAAGGATTGCGTGTCCGAAATTCGTAATTTTTTGCGCCACACTTCCTGTTCTTCCCTACCCAATTCCGGCGGACACTTGCTTACTATCACAATAGTTGCTCTACGCAGAGCATATCGCCCTTCACGCAAAAATCCGGCAGGAAACACTGCATCGTGCCACAGCGGACGATTGTAATCCACCAACACAATGTGCATTCCGGGCAGTATGTGCCGGTGCTGAAAGGCATCGTCTAAAATAATTGCTTGAATATCGGGTTTCAGCGCACGAAGTTTTCCCACTCCTTCCACGCGCTTTTCGCACACGGCTACGGTAACGCGCGGCAGGCGCGAATGAATTAAAAACGGCTCATCGCCAATTTCCTGCACCGGCGTTTTTTCGTTGGCACACACAAATCCCCTCGATTTACGTCCATAGCCCCTGCTGAGCGTGGCAATTTCAAACAACGCACTGAGTTTTTGCGCAATAAAAATCACATGCGGCGTTTTTCCCGTGCCGCCTACGGTAATATTTCCCACCGAAATTATGGGCAGGTCAAATGTTCTCTGTTTCAAAATTCCCCAATCGAAACTTTTGTTGCGTATAAACGTTACCCCCCAATACACACTCGCCGCCGGGAAGAGGAGTTTTTGCAATCGTTGTAGTCGTTGTAGTGTTTTCATAGTGTTACTCCACATTCAAAATATACGGAAGTTTCATATACAAGCCTTGTTCGCGAGGCAATTGCTGCCATATATGCAACAACTGAGTACCCTGCACACCGGTAATTTCCTTGATTTCTTTACTCAACGCCGATGCAGTACTTGTGTTGAAATTTTCCATCAACTGTTCTATGGGCGAAAGTTGACGCGGCACAAATCGCAATTCATAATTAAGACCCAACTGCGCACGTTCGGCGGCTATACGAATGGCTGTTTGTACACCACCAAGCGTATCTATCAAGCCTATTTTTTGCGCTGCAATTCCGCTCCAAATTCGTCCTTGCGCAATTTCTTCCACTTGTGCGGCAGTCATATTTCGCCCGGCGGCAACGCGGCTTTTGAATGTTTCGTAGGTATTATCTATACTTTTTTCTATAATCCGCGTTTCATAATCGCTCGGCGTGCGAGTAGGCACGCCAAAATCGGCAAATCGGCTCGATTTTACGCTATCTACGCTCACACCTATATTGCGCAGCAATTCTTCGGTATTGAGCGATACGCCGAAAACCCCGATAGAACCGGTGAGCGTGGCAGCATTTGCCACAATTACGTGCGCCGGCGCAGCCACATAGTAGGCTCCCGAAGCCGCCGCATTGCCCATAGAAACTATGAGCGGTTTTGCCTGCCGCGCCAAATTCATTTCCTGCCAAATTACCTCCGAAGCAAGTGCCGAACCACCGCCGGAATTAATGCGCAGCACGATTGCTTTCACCGCACTGTCGTTTCGCGCAGCGCGAATGTGGCGTGCAAGCGTTTCGCTGCCTATATTGCCGCGCGAACTGCGCCCCAGCACTATATCGCCCTCTGCCACTATCACACAAATTTTGTTCGGCGATTCTTTATGCTCCACCGTTTCGTTGTATTGAATGTAGTCGGCAAGGCTCACAAAAGGAATTTTTGTCGGTTTTTTCCCTGTTTTTTGTGCAAGAATTTGCAAAAAATCATTGTAATAACACAGCGTATCCACCATGCCGTATTCGAGAGCCGTGTGCGCATTCCACACAAGGAGCGAATCGGCTATGCCGGCGAGTGATTGCTTTGCAGGTCGCAGATTTTCAATCGTTTGCGTGTAATTTTGCCACACCTGCTGCACATATTCTTGTATTTGCAAACGATTTTCGGCACTCATTTTTTCCTGTGTTAAATTTTCGGCAAAACTTTTATACTTCCCAGCACGAAATACCACCGGACGTAAACCGATTTTTGCAAGTAAATTTTTGAACGAAACAAACTGCGAAAAAATACCGTTCCACTCCACCAATCCTTCGGGATTCATGGCAATAGTATTTGCAGTAGATGCCAGCGCATACCCTTTTTGCGACAGCACATCACCGTAACTCACTATATCTTTACCCGATTGTTTGAAATTGAGCAACGCCTGCCGAATTTCGGCAACGGTGGCATAACTCGCCGGAATAGCATCGCAGTAAAGCGCAATGGCATCAATATTCGGGTCGGCGGCAGCACCTTCTATTGCCTGCACTATGGAACGCAGCGCAAGCGTACTGCTACTCGCCGAAAAAGGCGACACTTCTGCCAATACATCGAAAGACGCCACTTCCACAATAGGCTCCTGCAAACGAATGAGTAGCACCGAATGAGCTTCTACACTCACGGATTTTTCTACACCAAAGGTAAAAATTGCGGCAACTGCTCCCACCAAAAGGAGCACAAAGGCACATAGACCCAAAAATGTACCCGAAATGGTTACAATAAGATATTTTAAAAATTGTTTCATGATTTTTTATGATTAATGGTTAGTGGTTAATTTATAATTTTTTATTCTCATTTTTTTATATTTCTATTGTGAGCCATTAAACGTTTTTATAAACGCAACAAAATCAATCGGTTGCGTGCTTTTGTTTGCTTATATAGAAGCATTAATGAGCCATTAATGAGCCATTAAAACTCTTGTTTAAAATAGTATTCCACGCCCCTTCTTCCCACATTTTTCATTTCCAACCATTTTTCTGCTTGTTTGAGTAAACGTGTTGCAGTCGGTTTGCTCATATTCAATAGTTTCTGCACTTCTGAATTGTTGATACTTCCATTGGCAATCACATATTCTATAATTTGTATCGTTTTCCCGTCCATATTTTCCGCTTTCAGTTGGGTGTGCGTATTGGTGTAATAAGTCAGCATTATGCCGCCTACATTTCTTATCATAGGCGGTAGTTGCTTGTTTTTCAACACCGATTTAATGATTTTCCGATACCCTCTTCCCCATGTTTCTATATCTCCGCTACGAAAAAGCGTGTTGGCAATATCCGGATTATAAGGAATAGAAGGGTGCTTTTGCAAAAGTTTTTCAATGGTTATGGCGCGAGGCAACTCTCCCGAATTCCAAAAAACAATGCGGTCGGAATATACACTTATTTGAATAGGAATGCCCGAAGCATAGTCCTTGTGAGCAATGGCATTCAAAAGACTTTCACGCAAAGCGGCTATCGGGAATGTTGGTTTTTCACGCCGTGAAACGCCCTCATACGAAATGGCATAAACAATATATTTACTTTTCAGCAAATCGAAAGCCTTGTCGATTTGCTCCATGAGCGAACCGTGTATTTCGTCTTGAAATGCCAATTCGTCATCATCGCTTTGAAAAAAACCGATTTTTATATATGCGCCTGTTACAAATTTTTCGGGATTATGATGAAAAAGCAAAATTGCCGCTCGTTTCAAATTGCCCGAATCATTGTCTATCAAATGTAAATCTTGCAATAAATGTTTGGTATCGTCATTCAACACCTCTTCATCAACCCGACCGCTTTTGGCGGCTTCGTTGCGAAATCGTTGCAGAGCAATTAAAGACAAATCCTCTATCGCCACATTGGGAATAGATACGCTATCCCAATGTTTTCCTTGCTTTTTTAGCAAAAAATTATCCAATGCAGCACCTTTTAATTCTTGCTTTGTGCTACCGCTGCGAAAATGATACTCGCCTTTGTAATTCACTGCATTGAACTGCGACTCCACAGCAATTTCGATATAATCTCCTTGTTCTGTTTTGTGCAAATTTACATCGGCAACAATACCCAAAATAGAGGTTATTTTATTCGGTAAATCTTCCAATAATTTTTTAGCGTTTTTCACGCCTACAATATTTCCGTCATTGTCTTTTCCTATGAAAATTCGTCCGCCTTGCGCATTGGCAAAACCGCATATCCATCTCAAATACTCGTCTTTCCAAACGGATTTATATTCTATGTTTTGAGTTTCGGGCATTATTAAAAAATATTCGGAGAACAAACATACTGTAATTTTATGAAAACTCATTATCTCAATCAGCAAAAAATCCCCACATTGTTTGAATGTGAGGATTTTTTAAGGCTCTGTCTGTTGCTATTCGTTACTTCTTACACATCATCCGTACAACCTCGCCCACCCACAGCACGAGCGAAGTGGCTCCGATGATGATTGCCCAATCAACTGCTTTGAGCGGAACTACGTTGAACATTTCACCGCCAATGCTAACAATGAGCCACTGCCCTACTGCAATAATGAGGGCTACCGATAGCAAGCCTTTGTTTTGCGCAAGGTTGTGAAATGCCGATTTGCCGCTCATAAATGCTTTGGCGTTGAACATATTCCAGAATTGCAACATCACGAAAATGGTGAAGAACAACGAAAGTTCGTATGGCGAAAGTCCGTTGCCGCGACTGAAATCGAAGAACGAGGCGGCAAACTCCGACACGCTAAATTCGGTGAGCGAAGTCAGGTCGGCGTGTTTGAAGTATTGTACCAACCCGAAGAGCAGCACCACAAAAAACAGCCCCACACTGAGAATGTTTTTCGCCATTTTGCGACTGATAATATGGTCTTCGGCTTTTCTTGGCTGGTCGTTCATTACGCGAGCGTTCGGCGGAAGCGATGCTAAGGCAAGGGCGGCAAAGGTGTCCATAATGAGGTTTACCCAGAGCATTTGCGTAACGGTGAGCGGAGATTCCGTGCCGAGAAATGCGCCAATAAGCACAATGAGGCAGGCGGCTACGTTAATCGTGAGTTGGAACAGGATAAACCGCTGAATATTTTGGTAGAGCGAACGCCCCCAAAGCACGGCGCGGCTGATGCTGCCGAAGGAGTTGTCGAGAATGGTGATGTCGCTCGCCTCTTTTGCTACGGAGGTGCCATCGCCCATCGAAAGTCCCACTTGGGCGGCGTTGAGGGCAGGCGCATCGTTGGTGCCATCGCCGGTTACGGCAACCACTTGATTTTTTTGTTGCAGCAGTTGCACCAAGCGTTGTTTGTCCATAGGGCGTGCGCGTGAGAGGATTTTCAAATCCAAAATGCGCTCCAACAGGGTTTTGTCGTCCATTGCGGCAAATTCCGCGCCGGTGAGGTGGTTTTGCTCCGGTTCGTTTTCCGCCCACAGTCCGATTTGGCGACCGATTTCTTTTGCCGTTCCCGGAGTGTCGCCGGTAACTATTTTCACGCCGATACCCGCATGGAGGCAGGTTTTCACCGCATCGGGCACATCTGAGCGGAGTGGGTCGGCGATTGCCACAATGCCCGCAAAGGTAAGATTGGCGTTTTGCAATTTGCCCTCGTGAAAGTATGCCGTTTCATCGTTTTCGTCAATAATCTGATAGGCAAAACCCAATGTGCGCATTGCCTTGTTTTGATAGGCAAGCAGTTGCGCCTGAATTTTTTCTTTTTCAACAGGAATATTTTTGCAAAAATCAAATAATATTTCGGAGGCTCCTTTTACATACAATACTTTTTTGCCCAACAACGGCGACTGTACAATAGTAGCCATATATTTGCGTTCGGTCGAAAAAGTAAGTTGCTCTACCACTTCCGCATTTTCGCGCAAGGTGAGGTAATTTATTCCATTGCTGTGCAACCAAAGCAACAAAGCACCTTCGGTAGGATTGCCCAATGCTTTTATTTTTGAGGCATCCGAAAAATCGAGATAGGCAGTGGAATTGACCGAAAGCCCTTCCTTAATAATATCCGTAATGCCTTCGCTTCCGTAGAAATTTATTTCATACACTTTCATCTGGTTTTGGGTGAGCGTACCGGTTTTGTCGGTGCAAATCACGGTGGTGGCACCCATCGTTTCGCAAGCGTGCATTTTGCGCACAAGGTTGTTGGTGCTAAGCATACGCTTCATACTCAATGCGAGGCTGAGCGTAACCGCCATAGGAAGACCCTCCGGCACGGCAACCACAATGAGCGTAACGGCTATCATCACCGTATTGAGCGCGTAGCCGCCAAAGGAAATCCAACTGTCCACCGTCCACCCTGTGGCGGAGAAGTATTGCAACATTCGCCCAACGATAATCAACCCCGCAAGCACATAACTCGCCTTCGTGATAAGGTCTGCCAACTTATCCAACTGTTGGTTGAGTGGTGTTTCTACGCTGCTGTCAATCTGCGCACCCTCATACACCTTGCCGTATTCGGTGGCATCGCCCACGTTGAGTACACGCATCACGCCGTGCCCATCGGCTACGGAAGTACCCTTCATGGCGTGGTTTGACGGATAGGTCGATTCCGTGCTGAACTCCGCCGGGTTGGTGGTTTTGCGGATTACCGGCTCGCCCGTGAGTGTCGATTCGTTGATTTGCATCGACACGGCTTCGAGCAGTTCGCCATCGGCAGGCACCTCTTCGCCCGCTTCGAGTAGCACCACATCGCCCACCACGATTTCTCGTTTGGCAATTTCGCAGACGTTTTCGTTGCGGATTACTTTGACCAACGTGTCGTCATTCACTTGGTTGAGAATATCGAACTTTTTGTTGGCACTCAATTCAAAGCAAAAGCCAACCACCGTAGCGAGCAACACGGCTACGAGAATCCCCGCCGGTTCGAGAAAGGTACTTGCAGAGGCGTGTCCCGACAAAAATTCATAGCACGAAACGCCCACCGAAAGCACCAATGCCACCAACAGAATGATGATGATAGGGTCGGTAAACTTTTCCAAAAATTGTTTCCACAGCGGCTCTTTTTCGGGCGGCGTGAGGATATTTTCGCCGTGTTTTGCCCGGCTTTCGAGCACTTGCGCATCGGTCAGCCCAATGTGATGATGAGAGGATTTTTGAGTTGTGTTCATAATAATACAAAGTTATTTATTGATTTTCGTTTTGAGTTTATTTCGATTTTCGTTTTATGTTTTTTTAACCATTCGCTAATTGCACAACGATAAGCCGTCCGCCCTCTTCTTTTGAGAGGAGTATCTGTTTGCCGTCCGTCAGTTCCACCGCCTGCCCTATCGGGATTTTTCTATTCTCCGTTTTGTCTTCCAAATCGGTCAGAGTTTGGTTCACGAAAAGCCATTTATTGTTGTGGAAAACGAAGTAGCCCACAGGTTTTTTCTGCCCGGCGGTCAGTTTTTCATTTGGCGAAAGGTTACGATTGACGTGCCACGCATAGAGGTATTGATTGTGATAGACCATAACCCTATAATCTTCCGGCGTAAATGAACCCACCTTGCGCGAAGAGTAGAGGTTGAGTACCGGCAGTTGCCCTTTGTATTCCGTACCGCAAAAAGGACACTTGGGTTTGGAGGTATTGTCGAAAACAAACCACTTGTGCCAGCAATTCGGATTTTGGCAAGGTTGCATCAAATCGACCGTTTTCAGCAATGCGTCTTCCCATTCTTGCGCCGAAGGACGGTTGCAAGGGTTGTGCAAACCATCTATAAAAGCGCGGTCGAAGAGTTTTTTCAAATAGGGACCACACACCGCATAGGGGATTTTTGCCGGGTCGCCCTGCGGCAGTTGCGAGGGTTGCAAGTCGCTCACTTTTACACGATTTGTCGTATCGGTGGGGTGCTCCACAAACAGTGCTTTTTCGCCCATAGACAAATCTTCGTCTTTTGCCGGGTCGGTATCCCACACTTTTCCGCCACGCAGCGGGTGGCGATAAAGCAGGTACATATAAATCAGTACGGCAAGGGCGTGCCGGTCTGTCGCAATGTTTGGCAGACATCGCGCCGTATCATTTTTGGCTAAATGTTTGGTTTTTATCACTTCGGATGCAATGAAATCGGGCGTACCGAGCACATCGGGCGGAAATTTTCCCGGTACCACCAATCCGTCAATGTCGATAATGGCGGCACGACCGGTAGTAGGGTCTATCAACACGTTTTTGTACGACAAATCGGAGTGAGCCAAGCCCGCCGCGTGCAGTCGGCGCACGGCACGGCTGATATTGATGCAAACCTGAAAATAGTTGAACCAATTGCCGCGCTCCTGCGGAGCAAGAAATTTGTTTTGATTTTTTGCCGAAGCATACCATTTACCCTCTTTTTCCTTACCCTTGATGCCGAGCATATCATTATTGATAGAGCCTACGGCAAAGAAAAAATACTTTTGATACGTGGGACACACTAAACCGAGTTTGCCGTTATGTTCTATAGTTTTGGTAGGCCAGCAATAGAGTTCCTTCCAATAGTCGCCGCCTATTTGATTGAAAATCCGTTCGCGATAAATGCCTGTAATGTTTTGCAAACGGTCTTTGGCATTAAAATCCTGTTTGTCGCGAAAAAATGCCACCACGTATGATTTGTCGGGACTGAAATAAACATCTTTCATTCCGCCTTGCCCGATAATGATGTCCTCAAACTCAACCTCGCTGCCGTCTGTCGCTTTTATTTTGATGGTTGCCATGTTTTTCAGTATAAAATTGCAATAGTTCTGTCATCGTGATTTCCTTTCGACCAAAAGTCCAACCAGCGCAACAGTTGGTCGGCTGCCTGCGCGTTGTCGTCCGTGAAATCAACCTTCACGCCGTCTTCGTTTGCGCCGTTCAGGTCTTCCCACAGAGCATTCCATTTCTCTATGCGTTTGAGGTTGGCATCGGTTTCAAATTTCGGGTCGGTTATGCCGTCCGTCATTAGTACAAGTGCGGTAAAGTCTTTTACGATTTTAAAATAAGTGCGTTGGCGGTCTTTGAAAATCTCTTCTCCCATAGTGAGAAAGCGCGTTTGTCCGGCAAATTCGCCGCCGTCAGGTTCTCCCAAAATTTCCACTTGGTTATTCTCTTTTTGATAAATCCCAATGCCGCCATCGCCTACCCACCACGCACCGACAAACCAACCGAACTCAAACTTTTTGGCAATGCTCAAAATCAGCGTGGTGGCATATTCTTTCTGCTTTACCGGTTCTACTTTTGCTTGCGCTTCTTTAACAATATTTTCAAACGCACTCCACGCGGCTTTTGCCAGCACTTCGCTGTGCAGCGATTGGTACAATTCGATGCGATTTTTATCGGAATCGTCTTTGTGGTATTCCGCAATGGCTAAATCCAAAACTTCGGCAATGCCGTCTTTGGAAAGTTGCGCTTCACAAATCTCTTTGGCAGTTTGGCAGGCAATGCGAGCACCCTCGCGTGAGAATTTTGCCGAACCTGCGCCATCGGCAACCACCAGAGCATACCAGTCGGTTTTCGTATCGAAGTGCAGGGCAAAATCGTCATCGCGCGAGTTTCCCTCGTGGGCGTGCGAACGTCCGCGTTGGCTTGCTGCCGCCATATTTTTGTCCCCTGCTTGCACAAACGCTTTGTCGCTGTCCGGTTTGTAGTACTCTATCGTTTCGGGTGTCGGTGTGTTGTTCCACAAAACGCGCGGGTCGGGGTTGATAATGAGCGTGAAGGTGTACAGCAAAACTGGTTTCCCGTCAGTCCAATCGCCCAATTTATAGCGAATGGTTATTTTATGGTCGCCCGCAGCGGTGGGAATACCCTTTATTTTCTTCTCTTCAGGGAAATAATCCAACCCAACTGCCTGCAATCCTTCAAACTCGGCACTTGCTATGGAATTTCCTTTTTCGGTTTTCAGCGTTGCCACGTCAAACTCGGCTTCATACTCCTTTTTCACCTTTCCGTTGGGCAGGTTTTTCATTAGAATAGCCAACGTTTGGTAGGTTATTTCCGGCATTTTCGGCTCTTCCGGTTGCTGCGAATTTTCCGATTGAGAATCTGTTGTTTCTCCTTTTTCAGCCTGCGGAGTCTCTTCTGCCGATACCTCTTTCTGTATTTCTTGTTCTTTATTTTCTTCCATTTGTGATTATTTTACCAAGTTTTAAAATCGTACCATTAAAAATACCAAGAGCAGAATCAGCAAAACGACTTGCGACATATCTACGGCAATGCCGTTGCCCACTTGCGCGGGATTTACCACTTTTCGCAACCAATGCAACACCATATCAAACACCTTCTCGAAAAAGAGAAATACGGAACGATATTTTCCGGTCAGTCGTGCTTTGTGCGGCGCAAGTTTCGAGTAGAGAAACAGAGCAACTATCAAGATAGAGAGCAGTATGTGTACAATCATTTTTTATTCTTATGGTCAGCAATTTAACATCAATAAAAACAGCGTGTAAACCTTTATTTTTTCTCCTTTGCAGGAGTTATATTATCGCGTTCATTTCAGCAGGCGGAGGTGGCAGCACGAGTTCATCTGTTGCGCCTATGCTGCGATTGCCCACACTGACGGAGGTCGATACCCACTCGAAAAACGTCTTGATGGTGCTGCTGTCGGCAGTGTCCATAGAGAGTATATTGTCGGTGAACTGCCGCACGTTTTCCGTAACGGGGTGGTGCCCCACCAAGCAGGCTACAATTTTGCCGAAGTGCTTGCGTTTGAGCAACGGAACGGTTTGGGAGAACAACTGTGTGTCGGACACCTTTCCGTTGCACATCACAAAGAGCAGCGGCATCCAATCGCCTTTGCGTTCGGGGGAACTCAGCGTTACCTCTGCATCCACCTTTTTGCAGACAAACTCCAACGCTTCGCCCAAGTGCGTACCTGCCGCTTCGGGTTGCGGAATGGCGGGTATTTGCAAGGTTTCGAGTTCTGTGAGCGGAAGTATCGGCTGCGGTGTGCGATTGAACGTAATCACGCTCAGCCACGCATTTTCGAGCGCGAAGGGGTCTTGCCGCAACGAGGCAACCAACGTTTCCAACCCTACACGAATAGCCTCTATCGGTTCGCCGCGCATTGCCCCCGATGTCTGTATCAAAATATATACCGGTAATCTTCTCATCGCTACTTACACTACAATATTCACTTCGGGCGGAGGCGGAGGCAGTTCGCCCACTTTTTCCAAATTGATACCGCTCTCCACTTTTTGGCTGCTGGTGCTTACCGAAGCCGAAACCCACTTGAAGAAGGCTTTGATGGTGGCACTATCGGCAGTGTCCAACTGCACAACGATTTCGGAAATCTGCTTCAACACGTTGGTATCGGCACCTTGCCCGGCAGCGCAGCAGATAGTCATGCCCACTTTTTGTTTTCTGAACTCGGCAAGTCCGTTTTGCCAATGGTCGGTAGGTTCACCATCGGTCATAATGAAGACCAACGGCTTCCAATCGCCTTTCACTTCGGCGGTGGTTTTTGCCACCTCGCTGTCAATTTTCTGTGCCACCAATCTTAGAGCATCGCCCAGAGCGGTAGTACCCGATGCGGTGAACGTTGGTGCTTGAAAAGCGGTGAGTTCCGTGAGCGGCACCATTTGTTTGGCACTACTGTCGAAAGTGATTACGCTTAAATACGCCGTTTCGAGCGCGTAAGGGTCTTGGCGCAACGCGCTCACTAAGGTTTGTACGCCGGTTTCAACGGCTGAAATCGGCTCGCCGTGCATCGAACCGGAAGTGTCGAGCACTAAATATACGGGAAGTCTTCTTGCCATAATTATAAATATTTAGAAATTACTGTTGTAAGTGTACCTTTTAAATCTCTGTCGCGTGTTGATTCGCCGATAGCATTAAATTTCCATTCGCCGTTGCGTTTATAGAATACGCCCATTACCATCGAAACACTGCCTGCAAAAGTGGCATCGTTTGCAATATCGTAAGTGGCAAATACTTCGTTCACACGGCTTGGTGTTCCTTCGTAAATACGGATGGAAGCAAAAGGAATGGTTTTAAAATCGTGTCCGCGAAAACTGTTCAGCACGAAAGCAATTTTTGCTACTTCGGCGGGTAGTTTAGCCAAATCAACAGTGATTACTTCGTTGTCCAAACCATCATCACCACCCATATCGCCTGTTAGGTCGTCTCCGCTATGCTTGATTGAGCCGTTTTTCGATTTCAGATTTCCGAAATAAATAACTTCCAAAGTGTTGTTGCTGTCGTCGAAAGTAGCACAACTTGCATCTAAATCGACTGCCTCCATTTTTTTATTTCCCCAAAAACCTGTTTTTTCTATTGCGCCCCAGTTTACGCCCACGCAAAGATTTTGCAACTTACTACCGTTGTTTTTTTCGAGATTTATTCTTTGTCCTTTTTCTAATTTGATAGCCATAATAGTTTTATTTATAATTAGTTATATCTGTTTAGATAAATATCCAATCCGCCTTTTTGACCTACACCTACGGCTTCAAATTTCCATTCGCCGTTGCGTTTGTAAATTCTTCCGAACTCTACGGCTGTTTCTACCGAAAAATCTTCTTCCAATTCGTATTTCAAAAATTCTTCGTTGTTGTCGGGATTGTATATTCTTACAAAAGAATTACGCACCTGACCGAAATTCTGACGGCGTTCTTCGGCTTTGTGAATGGTTACTACGATGCAGATTTCCGTTGCATTGGGATTGATTTTCGATAAATCTACTTTTATGCTTTCGTCATCTCCATCGCCTGCACCTGTTAAATTGTCGCCAGTATGTTCCACCGATCCGTCGGGTGATTTCAGGTTGTTATAAAATACGAAATATTCGTCGGAAACAAGTTTTTTGTTTTCTCCGAGAATAAATACAGAAGCATCGAGGTCAAAATCTACGCCTGTGCTCGACGAATTGGCGTCCCAGCCAAGTCCGATTACAAATTTTGGGAGGGTAAGATTTGCCCGTCCGCCTTTTTCTAAATTGATTGCCATATTATTATGATTTTCAGTGATTTATTTTTTCCCTGCTCGCCATTGCATATCCCAATTGTAGGCTTTATCGCAGTCTCCGTGTCCGTTGTGAAACGTAATTGACTTGCGAACGGTCATGGAATTGTCCGTTCCGAACAAAATTTCGGCAATGGCGCAGAAAGTTTGAGCGGAATCTTGCTTGCCCATTTCCACAACCACCTCTTGATTACCCGGAACTTTAATCGTAACTACCGCATTGGTTTCAGCCCATTTTGCTGTACCTTCGTAAATAAAGCAATAGACCACTATGCGTTTGATGTCCGCCGTTCCTTGCGGATTTATCAGCAGATTTTCGCCTTCGGCAGCCGAACCGCTCCTATCATCGCCGCTGTGCCAAATCCACGGTTTTTGCGTGTAGCACCCCTGCCTCGTAACGCGATTTCGCGCTCCACCCTGTCCGTGAGCAAACTGCAAACCGTCAATGCACGATTTACTACCATCACGCAGTTCGTACCAGCAACCCAAATCGAGGTCTATGGATTGGTCGCCCTTTACAAGTTTTGAGAGAAATCCTTGTTTTCCTTGCGACCAATTCAGGTTGATAACTATTTCTTTGGTCGTACTATCGCTGCGTTTGGTTAAGTCAATTTTATGACTGTCGCCCGTTTTGTCTAATATAATTGCCATACTATTCTTATTTTTAATCTGTTATACATATTTATTCACGAAATACTGCAATCCGCCTTTGTAGCCGATACCCATTGCCTCGAATTTCCATTCGCTGCCTTTACGATACAATCGCCCGAACTCTACGGCTGTTTCTAACGAAAAGTCTTCGTCCAACTCGTATTTGGCTATTTCGACATTGCTATCCATATTGTAAATCCGAATAAACGAATTGCGCACCTGACCGAAGTTTTGCTTGCGTGCTGCGAAATCGTGAATGGTTACGGCAAAGATGATTTCTTGAATCCGTGCATCCACTTTGCTTAAATCGACCGTGAGCGTTTCATCATCGCCATCGCTGTTACCTCCGGTGAGGTCATCTCCCGAAGATTCTACCGCGCCGTCCGGCGAAACCAGATTGTTGTAGAACACAAAAAATTCGTCTTTCGGCAGTTTTTTGTTTGCACCCAGCATAAACGCCGAAGCGTCTAAGTCGAAATCAAACCCTGTACCTTCGTTCGGGTCCCAGCCCAAACCAACTCCTACTCGTTGCAGCCCAATATCAATACGCTGTCCTTTTGTTAAATTAATTGCCATAGATTTTTATTTTTTATTGATTGTTTATAAGCGGATAAAAGAAACACCCCTTCGGGAGAAAGCGGCACGGCTCTCTCCCGAAGGGGTGTTATGTAAAAACAATGGATACTCATACACTCGCACAAGTGAAAATACTTTCGCGAAATAACCGAAATAAATTTGTGAAATGTGCTTTAAAAAAGAGGGTAACCCACTGATTTTTAGATTATTGCAGTCTGTATGGGGGGGGGTAAAATACTGATATTCAAGAAGTTGCAACTACACTCAAACCATTCGCCCACACCTTGTAGGGTGAACGTATTATTTTTTGCTATATGTATTGACAACCTATTTGTAACCATCTTTTGCCTTTTTACATTGTAAGTGCAAACATAATTCTTTTTATGCAATACAACGGTAAAATAATGGATTTATTTTTCAAAAAAAAATTCATTGGGTTATTGTTTGTGTTCGCAGAACAAATATATACTTATTCCTTGAATAAACACAAAAACCAAAACAATCTAATTCACAATTTTTTGGACGGTGCGTTGTTTTTCATTGCTCACGTGTACCACAAAAACTCCCTTATGCAGCATCGGAATCAGCACAGAATAATCGTTCGTGGAAGTTTCCGCTATCACTTTTCCGCTCATGTCATACACCGCAATTTTCGACTGCGCCATCAAATTTGAAATTTTCACACCTTCGGCAACCGCACGTATCACAATAGGCACTTCCGCAGGGTTTTCTATGGTAGTAGGATTGTCTATCAATTTGATTTTCACGGAAGTACAACCGATAGGAACGTTATACAACATAGTTTGCCGGAAATATGTTTCCACACTCGATACTCCATTCACCGTTTTTGTAATTTTCCACCCATACAGCGCGGCATTTCCGGCATAATTCAGTTCTATGTCTTCATTCTGAAAATACGAAGCCTGCAATCCCGATGGGCGCATAGACACGCCGTTGATATACACCGCAGGCGTTTTTGCCGCATCGTTTGGCGATTCATACACAAGGTTCATAGTTGCTCCCAAATTAAAATACGCGCGTAACTGCTTATACACTTCGTTGTTTCTCCCTGCGCACCACTGTTTCATATTATCAACTTCCTGCTGCCATGAGCGAAGGTCGCGCCACCACATGTGTGGGATTCCATACTGCGTATAGTTGTGATGCTGCCAAAACTCCAAATGCTCCGGCATAGCAGGTTCTATAAGGGTTGCAATACTGTCGATAATGTGCGCTGTGGATTGATAATGCAGCAAATCGCCCATATATACGGCATACCGCCGATAGAATTTTTTCTTGAAACTTTCCTGCGAAAGCAGTGCTGTAAATAGTCGCCACGTATCATTGTCGTATTGAATACTCAAAGCATTGTGTGTTACCGCATTTGCATTCCAAATTCCCAACCCTTGGTCGGTATCTTTCAATATAAATCGCCATTTCCCGGCAGAATTTCTGTGCCGCCACATGGCAATATTATTATTATAATCGCTCAAAAAATCGGTATTGGCAACATACATCTGCAAAATCATGTAATTGATAAATTCATCTACATCAATTTGATTCATAATCCATTCACTATTGCGCTGTGCTGCCGATTTTCGCACTTCGCTTCGCAATTGATTGATTGCCTTATCATCGCCTGCTTTCACGTCCCACCAATTTTCAACCACATCTACATTTTCCGTAGCATAATTTGCCAACACAAAATCTTCATCGGAGCGTTCACGCAGATTTTGAATCCCCCAATAATTCCCATTCAAAAACAGTATTGCCGGCTGATAGGCTTGATAATCCACATCTGTTTTTCCGCCAAAAAACAATTGAATTGCCGCATCGCGAAAATGAGTGTACCAAAAATCGTTGCCCGAATTGCGCAACATAAACGATTTGATTTCTTGTCGCGGTTTTTCAGCAAAAAAATCATAATTAAAACGTTTTTCACCAAAACGTTTGTTGGCATACAATACAAAGGTTTTTTGCGCATTACTGCGCGACCACCCTCCGGCAATGCGCATTTCGCACAGTTGATTGAGCGCACTCATAGTACTTCCCTGCGGAAAATACTCAAAATTAATTGGTCGCCGCCAATTATTGTTCCAATTCACCGGATAGTCGGTACCCAAACCTTCCACACCGTGCGTACCATTGCCCGCACAATAAATACCAAATTCATCGTTCCACAAATACGAAGTATCCACACTGATAGAAATTACCGGCAGGGGGAAATCACGCTCCGATATAATGTAGGTATGCGCTTGCGAGTAATCGTTCAAATAATCGGGGTGCATTATTTTTGCTCGCAGCACCGTAGTTTTTACAATCGAAATTGCTCCGGAATACACCGGCGAAGCAGCAGTAGGTTCGGAATTATCGGTTGTGTAATGAATATGTGCCAACGTAACTTCGGTAGGAACGCCGGTAGGTAAAGATAACTGCACCTTCACCGCATTGGCAAACATTCCTCCTTTGAGAGAAAATACAGGTGGCGGCAGCAGTCTATTCGATGTTTTTCCCACATTTGCACGTCCCGGAGTTGCTGCCACAAAGTTTACCCATAGTGCACCGGCATCGCTCACCCGCCCCCACGCAATATTCGGCGCAGGTTGCTTGGGAATATTCAATACCGCATCAATTTGTACATTATTCGCATTGAACACATACACACTGCCGCCCTTTCCGCTATCTATACGGAAATTCGTGTGCAGCCCCTTCGCTTCTTTATCGGCATAGAGCAAGCAATACGCATGCGGTTGAATTTTTACCGAAGTAGTAATTTTCCAACCCTGCTTATAATCGGCATTATCGGAAATCGTCCAATTACGAATATCAACCTCAGTGTCGGAAGTATTGTAGAGTTCAATCCAACTATCGGGAAATTCCTGCAAATCATCGCGCACTATGTCTATATTGCTCTGCATCAATTCATTTATCACAATCTGCGCCCTCACAAAGTATGAAAAATACAGTAAAAAAGTAATAATTATAAAAACGCTTCGTTTCATGAAAAAATAATTGACTACAAAGATAGCGAAAAACGGGGTATAATATTGTGATAGGCAGCAAAAGGGCGCAAAAAAAAATCCCCAACACCAAAGGTATTGAGGATTATAAAAAAAGGCGGCGACCTACTCTCCCACGAAATGCAGTACCATCGGCGCAAGCGGTCTTAACTTCTCTGTTCGGAATGGGAAGAGGTGGAACCCCGCAGCTATAGCCACCATAAAAATTTTTGACAACAGGGAAAAGAAAACAAGTATTTTTGATTATCAAGAAATTGAGCAAGAAAATCTTTCGGGCAATTAGTACTACTCGGCTTTGACATTACTGCCTTTACACCTGTAGCCTATCAACGTGGTAGTCTTCCACAACCCTCAAGGGAATTCTTATCTTGGAGCTGGCTTCGTGCTTAGATGCTTTCAGCACTTATCCAATCCGTACATAGCTACCCGGCAATGCTTCTGGCGAAACAACCGGTACACCAGCGGTACGTCCAACTCGGTCCTCTCGTACTAGAGTCAGAGCTCCGCAAAATTCCTGCGCCCACGATAGATAGGGACCGAACTGTCTCACGACGTTCTGAACCCAGCTCGCGTGCCACTTTAATCGGCGAACAGCCGAACCCTTGGGACCTGCTACAGCCCCAGGATGTGACGAGCCGACATCGAGGTGCCAAACTCCTCCGTCGCTGTGGACGCTTGGGAGGAATCAGCCTGTTATCCCCAAGGTAACTTTTATCCGTTAAGCGATGGCAATTCCATTCTCTACCACCGGATCACTATGACCTGCTTTCGCAACTGCTCGACTTGTAGGTCTTGCAGTAAAGCTCACTTATACCATTGCGCTCTGCGTATGGTTTCCAACCATACTGAGTGAACCTTTGTACGCCTCCGTTACTCTTTAGGAGGCGACCGCCCCAGTCAAACTGTCCAACACACACTGTCCCAAGCCCGGATTACGGCACTCGGTTAGAATCGTCGAAACCGAAGGGTGGTATCCCAAGGACCGCTCCGCGATTGCCAAAGCAACCGCCTCTCCGCGTCCCACCTATCCTGTGCATCAGTTTCAACGAGACAATATGAATTTACAGTAAAGCTCTATGGGGTCTTTCCGTCCAGTCGCGGGTAATACGCATCTTCACGTATACTTCAATTTCGCCGGGTCCCCTGTTGAGACAGTGCCCAAGTCGTTACGCCATTCATGCGGGTCGGAACTTACCCGACAAGGAATTTCGCTACCTTAGGACCGTTATAGTTACGGCCGCCGTTCACCGGGGCTTAAGTTCTAAGCTTCGGGTTTTCCCCTAACTCTTCCCCTTGACCTTCCGGCACCGGGCAGGCGTCAGCCCCTATACTTCAGCTTGCGCTTTAGCAGAGACCTGTGTTTTAGGTAAACAGTCGCTTGGGACATTTCTCTGCGGCCTCTCGCGAGGCTCCCCTTCTCCCGAAGTTACGGGGTTATTTTGCCGAGTTCCTTAACAATGGTTATCCCGATAGTCTTGCAATTCTCTTGCCGCCTACCTGTGTCGGTTTGCGGTACGGGCAAATAATATATATATTTAGCAGCTTTTCTCGCCGGCGTGAATTCATCGGCTTCGGTACTATTTTCCCTCCGCGTCATAACTCGGAATTATCGGAACGGTGTGCTTCACTGCCGTCCCTCCCTCGTTATTTGCCCGCGACTCTCCGTTCTCGCGGTCCGACTATCCTTCCGTGTCCCTGCTTCATTCTATGTGTCGGTACGGGAATATCTACCCGTTGTCCTTCATCTACGCCTTTCGGCCTCGACTTAGGCCCCGACTTACCCTGGGTGGACGAACCTTCCCCAGGAATCCTTAGGCTTTCGACGGAGAAGTTTCTCACTTCTCTCTCGCTACTTATGCCGGCATTCTCTCTTGTATAAAGTCCACCGCCCCTTTCGATACGGCTTCTGCCCTTATACATTGCTCCTCTACCAATACGCCTACGCGTATTCCCAAGCTTCGGTATGCAGTTTTAGCCCC
>JAITUU010000021.1 GCA_031286165.1 Bacteroidales bacterium | reverse complement strand
TCGAACAATCCTACACGACCTTGTTGTTTGTATGTACTCATTATCTTCGTATTCTAATTTGATACAAAGATACAATTTATTATGCTGATTTACAAGTTTTTAATTTTTAGAGGCGCCCTTTACATACTTGAACTTCTCTTTGAAAATAAGAGCGATTTTGATTATACTGTTCCAAAAAATCAGAAATTTTTGATTTTTTGGAACATAATGGTCAAAAATGGCGGTTTTTACGTATGGTGCGTTAGGCGTAGCCTACAAGTTTGTACATGGCAAAGCCTATGATTTCGCGGATTAATTTGCGCCATTCTTCCAGCGCGGAACTTTCGGGAATAATGTAAAAATCTATGCTGAGGCTTTCGGGTGCTACCGCGTAATCGGTGCTGAACGCATGAGTGTGTAACCCTGCTTTTCGGGCACATGCCATGGCTCGCGGCAGGTGCGTTGCGCTGGTAATAAGCAATGCCGGTAGTGTATTGTTCAGTGAATCAAGTATTTGCTTGCTGTATTTGATATTTTCAAAGGTATTGCGTGAGCGTGTTTCTACAATAATATCGTGTGCCGGAATCCCGATTTGCAGCAAAAAATCGCGCGTAGATTCGCTTTCGGTGTAGCCGCGCTGTAAAATTCGCCCTTCGCCGCCCGAAAGTATCAGTTTTTTTACTTTCCCTTGCCGATAGAGCCATAGTGCTTGCCACATTCTATCACTCGATGATTGAAAAACCACTCGTTCCATCGCTGCATCGTAGTCGGTAAATCCGCCGAGAACAATGGCATATTCATAGGGACTTTCTATGCTGCGAGCGTTGATTGGCGGAGTTTCCCATGCACGAGTTGCTTGGTGAGCCACAAAAGGATTGCTCAAAAGAAGGAGTAAAACGCCACTGATAATGAAGAGTGTTTTTTTTGTTGTTTTCTGTTTTACGCACAGTGCTATAATGCAGAGAATGAAAATCCACACAAGCGGCGTGGCGAGAAAATAGGCTATTTTTGAAAGAATGAAAAACATACGGGAGAAAAATTTTGCGAAAAATACAAAAAAGTAGTGTTGCGAGGGAATATTGTGATAGTTTTTTACGTACTTTGTCGTAGAATAACAGACTTTCAAATATACGTATGAAATATTTTCTGATTTTTTTCGCTGCCGCTGCCATAGCATGTTCTGTTTCTACTTCGTGTAATAAAACACCGGAGTATGATTTTTCGCAAGATAGCGTGCGTGGACTGTGGGGCAAAGTGGCGTTGTACAATGAATTTGGCGAACGACTTTCTGCTTTCGACAATGTGCACATAGTGGCGCATGTGAGCGATACCACGCATAATTTCAGCGACAATTCGCTTACGGTGTTCGATACCACTATTAGTACTTTTACCAACGCACAAGGGGAGTGGGTATTTCGCAAAAGTCCGCAGGGGTATTATACCATAGAAATGCTCAAAGACGGTTTTGGAAAAAATCAGATTTTCCAATATCACTACGATACCACTCGTGCCGATACGCTGCCTACCATGTATTTGGCTCAGCGTCCGCAGGGTTCGGTGCGTTTAAACGAAGTTTTGCTCGTGGGAACGATTTTGAACATTTCGCGCACCATATTTTTTGTGGGCACGCGCAATTACGCGCTTTCTACGTGGTATTTTTTTGATACTATTGCCGGCGTGAATAGTGAAAACTACACGTATTCGTATATGTCGGGCGCAAAAAATTCCGATGGGCTGCCGCACAATACCATGACCATACAAAAACCGCTCGATAAACTCTATTCTGCCGGTTTCCGCGAAGGGCAAACGGTGTATGTGCGTGCATACGCCGACAATTACCGCTATGTGCGATTTCAAACGGGAAAAGACACGTGGGCGTATCCAAACATAGTGGGCGAATCGAATGAAATGCAATTTACCATGCCGCCGATGGAAATACAATAAGGGATTTTGTATATTTGCGAAAAATAAAAACATGGAAACAACACGACAACAAAAAATTTCACGTTTGGTGCAACGTGAATTGAGCGATATTTTTCAAAAAGAAACCTATACCACTTTTGGCGGCGCACTCATTACGCCCACCATAGTGCGCATAGCACCCGATTTATCGTTTGCAAAAATTTATGTGAGCATATTTTCGCCAAAAATAGATGCTGCGCAGGTATTTGAAACCATACAGGCGCAAGCAAAAAAAATTCGTCAAAACCTTGCCGGGCGTACAGGAAAGCAACTGCGCATAGTACCCGAATTAGCGTTTTTTGTAGATGATTCGCTTGATTATCAGCAAAATATAGAAAACATTTTAAATCAAAAATAATGAATTACGACCCTATCAAATATAGTTTGGGGAAGGTTTTCAATAATTCGCCGATTCTGCGAAAACTTTTTTATGCCCTGCTCAATCTTCTGCTTTTGCGAGCGTGGTACATTCGCCGAACATTCAAGCAATGGGCGCGAACAGCCCCTGCAAATGCTCGCGTGCTCGATGCCGGAGCGGGGTACGGGCAATATGTATATTTTATGTCGCAGTTTTCATCTACGTGGCGCATTACCGGTGTGGATATGAAAACGGAGCAAATTGCAGATTGTAATCAATTTTTCAAAAAAATAGGAAAATCGGCGCAAGTACAGTTTGTGGAAGGTGATTTAACACAATTTACAGCCGCCGAAATGCAGGATTTTATTCTCTGCGTAGATGTTATGGAACACATAGAAAACGATACGCAGGTGTTTCGTAATTTCTATCAATCGCTCACAAACGGTGGGGTATTGCTCATTTCCACGCCTTCCGACAAGGGTGGTAGCGATGTGCATGAACACGGCGAAGAATCGTTTGTGGGCGAGCACGTGCGCGATGGGTATAATATTCACGATATTCAGGAAAAACTTGCCGAAGCCGGATTTTCGCACATTTCGGCGCAGTATTCTTACGGCACGCTTGGTGCACTTGCATGGAAATTATCTATGAAATTTCCGATTTTGATGCTGAATTGCACAAAATTATTGTTTGTAGTATTACCTCTATATTATTGTATCGTATTTCCTTTTTGCTTGCTATTCAATTATATAGATGTTCGCAGCACGCACAAACAAGGAACAGGACTGATAGTGCAAGCAATTAAATAAAACAGAGAAATGAGTGTATCGTTTTTTTTGGCACGGAGGTATTTATTCAGCAAAAAAAGCAAAAATGCCATTAATTACATTAGCGGTGTTTCTGTGGTGTTGGTTGCCATTGTGAGTATGTCGCTTATTATTGCCATGTCGGTTTTCAATGGTTTGACCGATTTGGTAACTTCGCTGTTTAATTCCTTTGACCCGCACATAAAAATTACGCACAGTAGCGGACGCACGTTTAATCAATACGAAATTACGCCGTTGCTACGCGAACAAACCAATATTGCGGCGTTTTCGGCAACGCTCGAAGATGATGCTTTGTTTGTGTATGTTACGAGGCAGGTGGTGGGACGTTTAAAAGGCGTAGATTCGGCGTTTGCTTCGGTTATCGCTATGGATTCACTGCTTTTTGCCGGCGATTTTGTGTTGGAAGAAGATGAATATGATGTTGTGTTTAATTATGTGTCGGTAGGGCGTGGCGTAGCGCAGGAATTGGGTATTACACTAACGTCTTCCGAAATTTTGCAAAGTTTTGCGCCAAAACGAGGAAAACCTACCGCATCGCTCAATCCTATGGACGATTTTACGAAGGTGTTGGCGTATCCGCGCAGTATGTTTTCGGTGCAAATGGATATAGACAATCGCTACGTACTATCTTCGCTTGCAATGGCGCAACACCTATTTTCTTACGACAGTACGCAGGTTTCGAGTGTGGAAATTCGTTGCGCGAACGAAAAAAAGATAAACGAAACTGCCGAAGATTTGCGAAAAGTTTTGCCGCAGGATTTTGTGGTAAAAACACAGGAAGAACAGCATGAATTTTTGTACAACATTACCCAAAGTGAAAAATTAATTACGTTTTTTATCATCAGTTTGATTTTAATTATTGCATCGTTCAGCATTGTGGGCGCACTCACCATGCTGATTATCGACAAAAAACAAGATATTCGCATACTCAAAAGCATGGGTGCCTCGCAATCGCTCATTCGGCGCATATTTATTTTCGAGGGTTGGCTCATTTCCGTAGTGGGAGCAGGTATCGGCATTGCGTTGGGCGTAATTTTGTGCCTTGTGCAGCAGTATTTCGGACTATTGCAAACGGGCGGAAATTTCATAGTAGATGCGTATCCGGTGCGTTTGGCACTTGTCGATATTTTTTACGTGCTTGCTATGGTGCTCGGCGTGGGATTTTTAGCGGCATATTTGCCCGTATATTCTATCATTAAAAAACATATATCATGAATTATCTTGATTTTATTGTTATTATTCCCGTGTTGTGGGGAATGTTCAAAGGATTTAAAAATGGCTTGATAGGCGAAGTGGGAGCAGTAATTGCGCTTGTTTTGGGAATTTTTCTCGCCATGAAATTTTCGGCGCAAGGCGGTGAATTAGTTGCCGCACGAACATCGGTAACGCCGCAGTATCAAGAAATTGTGGCGTTTGCCATCATATTTTTTATTGTGGTACTGCTGTGTTTTTGTGTTACGTTTGTGTTGAAACGATTATTCAACGCAATCAATTTAGCATGGCTCGATAAACTGCTGGGCATAGTGCTGGGCGGAGTAAAATGGCTCATTATTGTAGCCTTTCTTTTTCTTTTTGTAAAAACAATTACTGCCCGTTACTACGAAGAACCGGTGGAAGCCTTTGAAAAATCTCTCTTTTTTGAACCACTTGCAGGTGGGGCGCACTGTGTTTTGGAACACAAAATTCACTTTTCCACATTTCCGCATGCACTCTCTGAAAGCACAGACGAAAACTCGGAGGAAACTCACGAGGAGTAAATTTTTGCGAGCACTTAGCACCCGCAGTACATTCGTTTGCCGGTGTTTAAAAATACATTGACTGCCGATTCGTTGAGCAATTTCACGCCGCCCACGGTGGGGTAGTTGCCGGTGAAGTACCAATCGCCGCTGTGTTTTGCGCAAATTTCGCGGAGCGATTCGCGGTTTTGGAAAATTATTTCTACCGGACATTTTACATCTTCGGGCGTTACCAACTGCGCTATTTTTTGTGAAATTTCTATGTCGGTGAAGGGTTCGTAAATTTCGGAAACGAGGTTTTTTATCTCCGCTTTCGGTAGCAATTGTTGTGCTGCGCAGCGTTCGTAAATGGCGTGCAACTGTTCCTCGCCGAGCAGTTGCGTAGCGGCGCGGAAGGCTATCAAATCGCCAATGTTCGACATATCTATGCCGTAAAAATCGGGGTAGCGTATTTGCGGTGCGGAAGATACGATGATGAGTTTTTTGGGGCGCAAACGTGCTAAAATGGTTATAATGCTCTGTTTTAGCGTAGTACCGCGCACTATGCTGTCGTCTATCACCACCAAATTGTCCACATCGGGGCGAATGGAACCGTAAGTAATGTCGTACACGTGGTTTGCCAACTCGTTGCGCTCACCGCTTTCGCTAATAAAGGTGCGGAGTTTGATGTCCTTAATCGCCACTTTTTCGCAGCGCACTTTTTGCGCAATTATTCGTGCAACTTCGGCACTGTTGCAGTCGGCAAGGCTGCGTATGGCACGAATTTTCTCTTGGTCTAAATGGTCGTTCAGCCCTTCGAGCATACCGAAAAAGGCGGTTTCGGCAGTATTGGGAATAAAGGAAAAAACGGTATTTTCTAAGTCATTATCAATGGCTTTCAGAATTTGCGGCACTACGGCGCGACCCAATTCTTTGCGTTCCAAATAAATATCGTGGTCGCTGCCGCGCGAAAAATAAATGCGCTCGAAAGAGCAGGGCGCGGTGGTTTTTCCGGCAATAATGGTTTGGAGCGACACTTCGCTTTCGGCAGAAATAAAGAGCGACTGACCCGGTTTGAGTTCGGTAATGCTTTCCATTTCTACGTCCATAATCGTTTGAATAGCAGGACGTTCTGATGCCAATACAATAATTTCATCGTCAATATAATAGAAAGCCGTGCGGATTCCCCACGGGTCGCGGGCGGCAAACATTTCGCCGGTGCCGGTCATGCCGCAAAGCACAAAACCGCCGTCCCACATGGGCATACATTGGTGCACTATGGTTTGGGTGTCGCCGTTGTTGTTGTCGAGCGCAAAGCCGAGTTGTTCGAGCAAAATGGTGGTGTCCGAAGTGCGGCGCGGGTGCTGTCCTTGCGATTTGAGGTGCTCAAAAATTTCGTCCACATTGGTAAGGTTGAAATTTCCGCAGAGAGCAAGTGTACCTTTGCGAAAATTGCTGCGGCGCAGGTGCGGATGCACGTAGGTAAGCCCCGAACGCCCGGTGGTGCTGTATCGCAAATGCCCCATAAAACACTCGCCGGCAAAGGCATTGCGGTCTTCCGCCATTTGTTTGCCTATGGCGGAAAAAATCTCCGGAATGGCATTTTTTCCCTCTTTTCGCTCGCGAAAAAGAAACTCTTCGCCGGCATCGGCTTGCAGTGAAACACACGCCACGCCCGCGCCTTCCTGACCACGATTGTGCTGCTTTTGCATCAACAAATAGAGTTTATCGAGCGCGTAGTGCGAAGAACCGTACTTTTCGGCATAATACTCCAATGGTTTTCGCAGGCGAATGAGTGCCACGCCGCACTCGTGTTTGAGTTGTTCCATATTGCTTTTTTGTAGCGTTTTAGTACGTTTTTTGAACGAAATCCGATACCGGTTTTTTCTCTATACAAAGGTCGCTTTTCTGCGGCAAATCTTTGTGTTTTCGTTGGTTTTGTTTTTTGAAAATATGCTCACAAATTAAAAATCTCTACAAAAATATCATTTTTCGTAAAAATCTCCTCTTTTATAACGTTTTTTTGTGTAAATAATTGCGTAATTTTTTGAGTTTATATCACAACAACTCTCAAACATTATTGTGCCCCACCCTTAGTTATTTTCCTCACTCTCAAATCGTATTTCCGGCAACGATTTTACATTCTCTACCGTTTGTACGCTTACATTGATTACGCTTAAAAGTAAATCGAGAATATAACGCGGATTTCCGGTTTCTCGCGACCAATCGTTGGGATTATTCACAATGCCACTATCTTTGTGAGTGGTGATTTTGTAGCGTTCCGTTATCCATTCGATTGCAGATTTGCCGTTTACTACATATTCGTATGCCTCGGCAGGTATGTTTTCAATAGTGATTTGAGAATTGTAAATAATAGCCCCCTTGCCCCCAAAGGGGGAATTTTTGGCACAACGCATTTTTTCTACGCGATAGTTCAAATATTCTAATTCCTGTTCGTTTGCTTGATTGAGTGTATCGGCAGTTGTAAGTGGCGAGTAAAGCACAATCACGCCTATTCCCCCCCCTTCGGGGGGATTAAGGGTGGGGGCTTTTACAAAAAAATCGGTGCAAATTTCCGAAGAAATATGCACCGATTTCGGTATAAGTATGTGTCCCTATTATTTCGAGAGATATTCGTGGATTGCTTGCGCGGCGTTTCTGCCCGAAGCAATGGCTCGCACTACCAAACTTGCGCCTGTGGTGGCATCGCCGGCTACGAATACTTTCGGTGCCGAAGTTTGCAGGTTGGCGTTGCCGGCTATATTTTTGCGGGCATCGGTTGCCAAGTTGAGGTTTGCCACCAAACCTTCTTGTTCGGGGTGAACAAATCCCATGGCGAGGAGCACCAAGTCGGCTTTGATAACTTCCGATTTGCCGCTTTCAGAGCATTTTACCTCTACGCCGGTTACTTGTCCGTCTTTGCCTATGAATTTTGATGTAGCAAGCGACCAACGGCGTTCGCAACCTTCTTTGTGTGAAGAAGAGGTTTTGAGCACGTTCGGGTAGTAGGGCCACGGTGTGGCAGGGTTGGTGCCAACGGGTGGTTTTGGCATAATTTCGATTTGCGTAACCGAAGCCGCTCCTTGACGCACGGACGTTCCCACGCAGTCGGAGCCGGTGTCGCCACCGCCGATAACCAATACGTGTTTGCCTTTTGCCGAAAGCGGGTCGTTTTCATCCACAATCCAGCGAGCAGCTACGGCGCGGTTTTGGTTTTTCAAAAAGTCGAGGGCAAAGTGAATTCCTTTCAATTCGCGACCTTCTGCCTGCAAATCGCGAGGCACACCTGCGCCTATGGCTATCACCGCAGCATCAAAACCTTCGGGAAGAGTGGTAATATTGGCATTGCACACAAATTCCACACCTTGTTGTTTCATTACATCCAAACGGCGGTCAATGATTTTTTTCGTCAATTTAAAATCGGGAATACCCAAGCGGAGTAAACCACCGGGAGCCTCATCGCGCTCAAACACCGTTACGGCGTGTCCCATAGCACTGAGTTGGTTGGCAGCCGCCAAGCCCGCAGGTCCCGAACCGATAACGGCTACTTTTTTGCCGCTTTTTTTCGCTGCAATGCGTGGTTTCACAAATCCTTCGGCAAAGGCTTTTTCTACTATCGCCACTTCGTTTTCACGAATGGTAACAGGGTCGCTCGCAAGGTTGAGCACGCAGCCTTTTTCGCAAAGAGCCGGACACACACGTCCCGTAAATTCCGGAAAATCGTCTGTAGCCTGCAAGTTTTCGTAAGCCTTGCGCCACTCGCCTTTGTAAACTAAATCTTGCCACTCGCTTTGGCGGTTGCCCAGCGGACAACTCCAATGGCAAAACGGCACTCCGCAATCCATACAGCGCGAAGCCTGTTCTTTTCTATCTTGTTCGCAAAGTGTTTGTTCAACTTCGCCAAAATCGGTAACGCGCTCATGCACAGGTCTGTAACCTGCTTCTTTGCGCTCTATTTTTAAGAATGCTTTTGGATTTCCCATTTTTCGTTAATTTATTTTGTATGCAAATAACGCATTTTACACGCAATTAGTGTATGAATTATTGCGTGTAGATTTCAGTGAAAATTACCGAAATAAAAAATCTTTTCTCAAAACAAACTTTGAATTAAAGATTTGTTTTAAAAGCGGCGTTTTTGTGGAAAATGTTTAATTTGCTGTTTTGGGTAGATTGTGGCACTGTGCAAAAATCAGTTAAATATACTGAGAATTTTCTGTTTGGTATTGAAATGCGGCTTTTTTCATTCTGTCCATAATGGCAATGCCCAAACCTTGCGGTGCTACCGATTGAATATAGATGCGTTCTATATTTGGGGTGTCTTCCATAGTGTGTAGTGCCGAAAAAAGATGAGCAGCCACTTCGAGTAAATTGCCATTGAGCGAAGTGAAAATACTGCGTTCTATTGCCGGTATTGCTTGTTCTGCATGAAGAATCAATCCGCTTTTGGGCGGAAACGAAGAGGGGAGAGTATCGAAAATAAAGAGTGGTTTTTTGGGGGAATAATGACTTTGCAGCAAACCGGGAGCAATGATAGATTTTGATTTTTTAGTGGTAAGTGTGTAGCCCAGCGGCAGGTGTTTTTCAATTTCTTCGGGTGTAATAATGCCGGGTCGCAGCAGAGTACATTCGTTATTATTGAAAGTAATAATGGTGGATTCTATACCTACGCTGGTACTGCCGCCATCGAGAATGTAGTCGATATTTGGTAATTGTTTGCGCACATGCGCTGCTGTGCTTGGGCTGAGTTGTCCGAATTTATTGGCACTTGGTGCGGCAATAGGGCAGCCCGAAAGTTGTATCAATTTGCGAGCAATATCGTTTGCCGGCATACGAATACCCACCGTATTCAGTCCCGAAGTTACAATATCGGGCACAATATCGGATTTTGGCAATACCACCGTGAGCGGACCGGGCATGAATTGTTCTAAAAACGGGGAAATTTCCGCAGGAACGTTGGTAGTGAGTTTTGCAAACCAATCGAAAGAATCTATGTGCACAATGAGTGGGTCGAAAGAAGGGCGTTCTTTGGCTGCGAAAATTTTTGCTACTGCCTCTGGGTTCAGCGCATTTGCACCAAGTCCATACACTGTTTCGGTGGGAAATGCCACAAGTCCGCCGCCGGCAATAATGTGTGCTGCCTTCTGTATATCATTCGTTTGCATGGCGCAAAAATACATAAAAATACGAGGACTTTGATTTTTGCAAAAATTTTTGTGCAAAAAACATTGCTGTTTCATAAAATAATTACCTTTGTATAAAATTTTGCGGACACAAAATCCGTATTATCAATTACAATCTATAAAAATTAATAAAATAGTAAAACAATGAAAAAAGTAAGTTTTGTAATCGCATTGTTGTTCATGGCAACACTTGTTTCGGCACAATCTTCACAAACAGAAGGAAAATCCGAAAAACCGAAAAACCCGAATGCTTCGCCGCAAGCAACGCAACATCAAGGAGGAAAACCCGATAAAGCGAAAAATCCGAATGCTCCAGCTCAAACGCCGCAACAAGGTGAAAAACCGGATAAAGCACCAAAAGCGAAACCCGCCACTGCCGACCAAACAACGACAGAAGCCGCTTCTCCGCTGCAATTTGAAACGTTGGTGATAGATTTTGGCGATATTCCAAAAAGCGACAAACCGGTGGAAACAGTATTTCGTTTTAAAAACACAGGGAAAGACCCTATTATTTTGAGTTCTGTGCAAGCATCGTGCGGTTGCACAGCGCCGGAATGGACAAAAGACCCGGTGTTGCCCAAAAAAACGGGTGAAATAAAAGTACAGTACAAAAATACGCACATTGTGGGTCCGTTTGTGAAAACTATTTCGGTGAAATCGAATAAAAACCCTGATGATGCTATTGTGCTCACTATCAAAGGGAAGGTGATAGATACTGCAACGCCTGCCGACAATGAGCAATAGTACTATGAGTATTACTCTGAACGGAAAAAAACAAGAATTGGCTGCACCCACAAGTGTAGCCAATTTTTTGCTATCGTTCAGCCTGCCGGCAAAAGGAATTGCCGTAGCAATCAATAACGAGGTAATTCCCAGAGAGCAGTGGGAGCATACCCAAATAGCCGATGGTAACGAAATTCTGCTTATTCAAGCCTTTTCTGGCGGTTAAAAATATACTGAGGCACTGTGTTAATGCGGCACTGTGCCAATGAAATATATGAAATTAATAGCAATCAGCATAGAATCTTTTGCAAAGAATGAAAGCGATGCTCTGTGCGCATTGTTCAATACCGGATTAGAACTGTTTCACTTACGAAAACCGGTGGCAACGGAGGAGGAAATGCGAAATTTTTTGCAACAACTTCCTGCGCAATTTTATAACCGCATTGTGTTACACGACCATTTTTTGTTACTCGAAGAGTTTAATTTGAAGGGTGTTCATCTTAATACACGTAATACAACTCCGCCACAAACATCAATGCACATAAGTAAATCGTGCCATTCTCTTGAAGAGTTGCAAACTATTTCGGAATTTGATTATGTGTTTGTAAGTCCTATTTTCGATAGTATTTCAAAGCAGGGCTACGCGCGTGCGTTTTCGCACAAAGAACTTGTGAAGGCAAAAAACGAAGGACGCATTAACGAAAACGTTATGGCACTTGGCGGTATTTCGTCCGAAACAGTGGAGATTGCGCGGAATTACGGATTTGGCGGTGTGGCGGTATTGGGTGCTTTGTGGGGCGATTTTGAGAACACGAGCGATATTGGCAGCCTTTTACAACGATTTGCAACATTCAAAAAACTATGCACGGACTGATTTTTATAACCCAAGAAAGCGAAAAATATTCGCACGTAGAATCTGCCGAACTCGCACTGCGCGGCGGTTGCAGGCTCATACAACTGCGCATGAAAAATACGCCGCTTGCCGAAATTGAAGACACTGCACGTGTGCTCAAAACGCTGTGTGATACTTACAATGCGTACTTATTTATAGACGACCACGTGGAAATTTGCAAAAGCGTGAATGCCGCCGGAGTTCATGTAGGAAAAAACGATATGCCGCCCGCAGATGCTCGCAAAGTATTGGGCGAAACGTTCATTATAGGCGGTACGGCAAATACCTTTGATGATATTGTGAACTTGTACCGTGCCGGTGTGAATTACATAGGGCTGGGACCATTTCGATTTACCGAAACGAAGAAAAATCTTAGTCCCTTGTTGGGTTTGGAGGGCTATGCAAAAAAATTGCAACAAAGTAAGGAGCAATCCATTGTATTACCTATTTTTGCCATTGGTGGAATTGTGCAAAGCGATATTCCGGCACTTATGCGCACCGGCGTTGCAGGCATTGCACTTTCGGGTGCAATAGTGCAGGCGCACAATCCGGTGGAAAAAACGCAACAAATCATACATGAAATAAACCGATGGAACGGCAAGTAATTCAACATATAATTCAAGAAATACGTGGGCAAAAAGTATTGCTTGACCGCGATTTAGCCGCAATGTATGGTGTGGAAACAAAAGTTTTAAACCAAGCCGTGAAGCGAAATAGTGAACGCTTTGAGGGTGAAGATTTTATGTTTCAACTCACAAAACAAGAAGCGGAATTATCTTTGAGGTCGCAAATTGCGACCTCAAACGATATGTTTTCTATTGAAAATCAAGAACATGATTCTTTAAGGTCACAAATTGTGACCTTAAAGAATAGACGGGGACAACATTTAAAATATAGACCCTACGCATTTACCGAACTCGGAGTGGCTATGCTTAGTAGTGTGCTTAATTCCAAAATTGCCATAGAGGTCAATCGGAATATTATGCGTACTTTTGTGCTTCTGCGCCAATTTTCGCTCAATTACAAAGAATTAGCCGATAAGTTGCACGAAATGGAGCAACAATACGACCGTCAGTTTGGTACTATCAACGAGGCAATTCAGTATTTATTGCAAAAAGACAAAATAGAAGTAGAACAGAACAATCGCACGCGAATAGGTTTTGTGCGATAAAAAATGATATAAACTATGAAAAAACTAACAATAGCAGGTAAAGAATTTTCTTCACGATTGTTTTTGGGAACAGGAAAATTCAGTTCGCACAGTGTGATGCAGCAAGCAATAGAGGCATCGCACACGGAAATGGTAACGGCTGCCATGAAACGATTAGACCCCACGAATGCCGAAGATGATATGTTGGCACACATTAAAAATCCGAAGATACAACTTTTGCCCAATACATCGGGAGTGCGCACGGCGAAAGAGGCAGTATTTGCTGCGCAACTTGCCCGTGATGCTTTTGAAACCAATTGGTTGAAACTCGAAATTCACCCCGACCCGCGCTATTTGCTGCCCGACCCCATAGAAACATTGAAGGCAACCGAAGAATTGGCGAAATTGGGTTTTGTAATTCTGCCCTATATTCAAGCCGACCCGGTGTTGTGCAAATTGCTGGAACAAGCAGGCGCGGCTACGGTAATGCCGCTTGGTGCGCCCATAGGTAGCAATAAAGGTTTGCGCACGCGCGATTTACTCGAAATTATTATAGAACAAAGTACTATTCCGGTGGTGATAGATGCAGGAATTGGTGCGCCGAGCCACGCGGCACTTGCTATGGAAATGGGTGCCGATGCGGTGCTGGTGAATACCGCCATAGCCATAGCCGGCAATCCGGTGGAAATGGCAAAAGCCTTTGCGCTGGCGGTGCAAGCAGGCAGAATGGCGTTTGAGGCGCAATTAGCAGGGCAAAGCACCACTGCCAAAGCAAGTAGCCCATTAACGGCATTTTTACAATAAAATTATGACGAATCGGTTAATCGAAAAATCGTCAATTATTCAGTTATTCAATCATTCAGTTACTACAAAATATGCGCATAGATATTCTCACCGTGTTGCCCGAATTGCTCGAAAGTCCGTTTAATACTTCAATAGTGCAACGTGCCAAACAGAAACACATTGTGGAAATTCATCTTCACAATATTCGCGATTATAGCAGCGATAAACACAAGCGCGTGGACGATTACGCATTTGGCGGCGGAGCCGGTATGGTGCTGCAAATAGAGCCTATTCACAAATGTTTAGAAAAACTGATGAGCGAACGGAACTATGATGAAATTCTCTATATGACCCCCGATGGCGAACAATTTAAACAAACGGAGGCAAACCGACTTTCGTTGCTTGAAAATATTATTATTATTTGCGGACATTACAAGGGTATAGACCACCGCATTCGCGAACAGTTTGTTAGCAAAGAAATTTCCATAGGCGATTTTGTGATTACCGGTGGAGAACTTGCGGCAGCAGTAGTAACCGATGCGGTGGTGCGCTTGCTGCCCGGAGCCATGAGCGATATTGCTTCGGCACTGAGCGATTCGTTTCAGGATAATTTGCTTGCACCGCCTGTTTACACACGCCCCGAAGTGTATAATGGCTGGGCGGTTCCTGAAATTTTGCTTTCGGGCAATACCAAAGAAATTGAGAAATGGCAGTTGGAACAATCGCTGCAACGCACGCAACGCTTGCGACCGGATTTATTAGATTAGAGGCAAGACTCACGTTACGCGCCGAGAGCCATAATACGTTTGGTAATTTCCTGCATATTGAGTTCGGTGCCGGAATTGGCACTCACAAAAAGGAGGTTTTTCTTTTCCCAACTCATGGTAAAAAGTTCCGCCAAAAGGTCGTCTATTGCGGTGAATACTTTGATTTTATTGCTGCCGAAGGTGTCGCGAATTTGCTGTTTGCTTATGTGCGGCAAGCCTTTTTGCTCAAATAAATCGGGATTGTAATACACCAATTTTTCGTCAGCCAAATTGAGCGCACCTTCGCAATCTTTGTGCAAAAGGTCGTGAATAGAATCGTTGGCATTGAGTTCCAAACACGCCACCAAACCTCTGTTTTTGTATTGTTCGCGAATTGCTTTAATAGTATATTTGAGTTGTATGGGCGAATAGGTGTAATCGAAATATACGCTGGTGTTGGCATTTTTTGCTAAAATTTGCAAATGTTTGTTGCTGCCCTTCATGCTTTTGAAAGCGCGATAAAACGAATCGTTCGACAAGCCGAGTTTGAGGCAAATTTTTTGCGCAGCACTCACATTACGCATATTGTGTTCGCCAAACACAAGCACAGGAAGTCGTCCACCGGCAATTTTTAGGTAGGTGCGATTTTCAAAAACTTCGTAGGGGTGCGTAGTATATGGCTCTAAATCAGTGAATTTTACTTGTTCTTCGGCAATAATTTCACGCAGTTGCACATCGTCAGTATTGTAAATAAGTGTGCCATCGGCGGGAATGGATTGAATGAAATTGCGGTAGAGTTCCACATATTCTTCGTAATTGCCAAACTGCTGTTTGCGTTCTTCCCACGAAATGCCGGTAATTAACCCAATATTTGCCTGAAACACTTCGAGGCGAGCACGGGTGTCGCACTGACTTGCGAGTTCTTCACCGGCTTCTATGAGTATGGTGTCGCTTTCGCTCAGGCGAATGGTTTCGCTGTATCCAAACACGGGCGCGGTGAGCATAAAATCTATTTCTTTGCCAAAGTAAGAAAGCACGTGCAACACCATAGCGGCAATGGTATTTTTGCCATAGGCTCCGGTAACTACTATGCGGGTTTTTTCTTTGCTGAATTGCGCTACGTACTCGTGGTAAGGCATCACAGGAATATTGAGTTTCCGTGCTTCTATTAATTCCGGATTGTCGGCGGTAATTTTTGCGCCTATTACTATGGTATCTATGCTGGGTGTAATTTTTTGCGGAAACCAGCCGAAGTGTTCGGGCAAGAGATAGTGATTTTTGAGCATGGAAAAGGTGGGGTCTTCTATGTGGTCGTCGCTACCGCTAATAATGTACTGTTTTTGCGTATGCGTTTTTTTGAGGGCAATAGCCAAATTGGTCATTGCCGTGCCGCCTATTCCTATGAAATGTATTCGATTCATAAATTCAATATGACAATTTTCAATGTGCTAATATGCTAATTTTTAATGAACTAATGTATTAATATGCTATTTCATTGTCTTATTGGCATAGTATCGTATTAGCACATTATTTCACTTCAATTACAAAGTAATTTTTTTTGCCTTTTTGTACCAATATGAAGGTGTTGTTCAATAAATCTTTGGTGCTTACAACGGTATCAATGCCTTCCACTTTGCTTTTGTTGATACTCACACCGCCGCCTTGCAGCATTTTTCGCGCCTCGCCTTTGCTGGAAAAAATTGCGGTATGTGTAGCCAAAAGTTCAATAATAGGCACTCCTTGTTCTATCAACTGTGCCGGCACTGAAAATTGCGGAACGCCCTCGAATACTGCCAAAAACGTATCTTTTGAAAGTTCTGCGAGCGATGAGGTGCTGCCGCTGCCAAAAAGTATATTCGTAGCCTCTATTGCTGCGGTGAGTTCTGCCTCGCCGTGCACCATTTTGGTGATTTCATGCGCCAAACGGCGTTGCAGCACACGGTGTTGCGGTGCTTCGCGGTGCTCGCCTATCACTATTTCAATTTCTGTTTGGGGCAGCATGGTAAATATTTTGATATACTTTTGCGCATCGTCATCGCTCACATTGAGCCAAAATTGATAGAATTTGTAGGGCGATGTTTTTTTGGGGTCTAACCACACATTGCCACTCTCGGTTTTTCCGAATTTTGTGCCATCGGCTTTGGTTATCAAAGGGCAGGTAATAGCGTGCGCCTCGCCTTGCACTTTGCGGCGAATGAGTTCGGTGCCGGTGGTAATATTCCCCCACTGGTCGCTGCCGCCCACCTGCACTTTGCAATTATATGTGCGGTAGAGGTGCAAAAAATCGAAGCCTTGCACCAACTGATAAGTAAATTCGGTGAACGACATACCCACTTTGGCATCATCACCCAAGCGTTTTTTTACCGAATCTTTACTCATCATATAGTTCACGGTAATGTGTTTGCCTATGTCGCGAATAAATTCCAGAAAAGAATAATTCTTCATCCAATCGTAGTTATTCACCAGAATTGCTGCATTTTCGGCATTGGAATCGAAATCGAGAAAGAGGGCGAGTTGTTTTTTTAAGCATTGCTGATTGTGTCGCAGTGTTGCTTCATCGAGCAAATTGCGTTCGGCAGATTTTCCGCTGGGATCACCTATCATGCCGGTAGCACCGCCCACAAGTGCAATGGGTTTATGTCCGCAGGCTTGCAGGTGTTTGAGCATCATAACGCCTACCAAGTGCCCTATGTGGAGTGAATCGGCAGTGGGGTCTATGCCCAAATAGCCGGTGGTAGATTCTTTTTGCAACTGTTCTTCGGCTCCGGCAGTGAGGTTGTGCAGCATACCGCGCCATTCCATTTCTTTTACAAAGTTCATTGTAGTTGTGTTTTTTTGCAAAAATACAATTAATTGTAAATTGTAAATTGTAAATTGTAAATTAATTTGCGCTGAGCCTGTGTGTTGTGAACATAAAAAGTGTAATTTTGTGAAAAATAAACAACTAAGAAACAGAAATATAGGAAGTTATATCATATTGATTTTTTTGAGCGTTTCGCTCTTATTCTCTTTGTATTGGAAACCTGAGAAATTTCGTAAATATATGTGGGGAATAGGTAATGAAAGTTCACGCTGCGTGGCGTGAATTATTTCGTGCTTATTTACATATATAGGTTATTCTCAGGTACCTCAATACAAAGAAGCAATTAATGAAATAGTTTACGCTTTTTTTTATGCAGGAAACTAATAGGGCTATTTCAAATCCTGTAAGTATCATAGTTTATCATAGTTTTGTTTTAATTTTTGGGCATAAATTACGGTGTGATTTTAATTCTACATTTTTATCAAGCACTTTGTGTAAAAAAGAGGATTTTTTTCCCACATTAGCACATTTGTATCTCTTTCAAAACCACAATAGCCTGAGCGAGAGTTTCTATGTGGTCGAAACGCAGGGTGAGTTTGCCTTTTAGTTCTTTCAGCGTGCAGCGTTTGGGGTTGTGTTGTACGTATGAAAGCACGCTTTCAAATACCGGCGATTGGTAAAACGCTGAGTTTTGATTTGCCACAAAATAACACAATATGGTGTTGTTTTTGAGCGTAATGCGCTCTATGCCGAGTGAAATGGCAATCCAGCGCAGGCGCACCACATCGAGCAGAGCGTAACTTTGTGCGGGAATTTCGCCAAAGCGGTCGCGAAGTTGTTCTTCAAATGCCTGCAAATCCTCTTCGTTGCTTATGGTATCGAGTTCGCGGTACATTTTTACGCGCTCTTTGGTGCTTTCTATGTAACTTTCGGGGAAGAACAGTTGCAAATCGGTTTCCACGTGGCAATCGTTGATAAATGCCGCACTATGCAAGCGATTGCTGTGTGCCGCGTTTTCACCGCCACCTTCGGCAAATAATTCTTGAAATTCGGTTTCGCGCAGTTCAAGCAAGGCTTCGTCAAGAATTTTTTGGTAGGTTTCGTAGCCAATATCGGAAATAAATCCGCTTTGCTCGGCACCGAGCATATTGCCCGCACCGCGAATATCCAAATCCTGCATGGCAATATTGAACCCACTGCCCAAGTCGGAATATTCTTCGATTGCTTGCAGTCGCTGCCGCGCCTCTTTGGTGAGCACGTGCGAGGGCGGTGCAAGCAGGTAGCAATAGGCTTTTTTATTGCTGCGCCCCACCCGTCCGCGCAGTTGGTGCAGGTCGCTCAGCCCAAAATTGTGTGCATCGTTCACTATTATGGTGTTTGCATTGGGTATATCAAGCCCCGATTCTATAATAGTGGTGGCAAGCAATACATCGTATTCGTGGTTCATAAAATCGAGCATAATTTGCTCCAATGTTTCGCCGTCCATTTGCCCATGTCCCACCACAGTGCGTACTTTGGGGCACAGTTTATTGATAAGTGTTTCTAATTCATAAATATTTTTTATGCGGTTATTCACCACAAATACTTGACCTCCGCGATTGACCTCGTACAAAATTGCTTCTTGAATAATATCGGGATTAAAGGTATGCACTTCGGTAAGAATAGGGTGGCGGTTGGGCGGCGGCGTGTTGATAATAGCCAAATCGCGTGCGCCCATGAGCGAAAATTGCAGCGTGCGCGGAATGGGCGTGGCGGTAAGCGTGAGTGAATCTACGTTCACTTTCATGCGTTTGAGTTTTTCTTTCATACTCACGCCAAATTTCTGTTCTTCGTCTATGATTAAAAGTCCTAAATCTTTGAATAATATGTCTTTACCTATCAATCGGTGGGTTCCTATGAGTATGTCGGTTTTGCCTTGTTTGAGGTTTTCGAGTGTTTCTTTTTGCTGCTTGGTGCTGCGCAGGCGGCAAATGTAATCTACCGTGCAGGGCAATTCTTGCAGGCGCGAAGAAAATGTTTTGTAGTGTTGCATAGCCAAAATAGTAGTGGGTACCAGCACTGCCACCTGTTTGCCATCGCACACGGCTTTGAACGCCGCGCGAATAGCCACTTCGGTTTTTCCGAAACCCACATCGCCGCACACCAGCATATCCATAGGGTAGGGGGCTTCCATTGCCTGTTTCACTTTTTGTGTGGCACTGCTTTGGTCGGGCGTATCTTCAAAAAAGAACGATGCTTCCAATTCCTGCTGCAAGTAACTATCGGGCGAAAACCGAAATCCTTCCTTCGATTTGCGTTCGGCATAGAGTGCAATCAATTCTTTGGCAATATCTTTAACCTTGTTTTTGGTTTTTTGTTTAGTATTTTGCCACACGGCAGAGCCTAATTTGTGCACCGTAGGCGGCGTGCCATCTTTTCCTTTGTATTTCGATATTTTGTGCAAATTGTGAATCCCCACATACACCACATCGTTGTCTTTATACACAAGTTTCACGGTTTCTTGCACGTTGCCGTTTACCTCCAAACGTTCAAGTCCGGCAAATTTGCCAATTCCGTGGTCTATGTGTACCACAAAATCGCCGGGTGAAAGATTCTTAATATCTTGAATACTGAAACTATCTTGCGAAACAACCTTTTTGCGCGTAATTTGCGAATGATAGCGTTCAAAAATTTCGTGGTCGGTGTAGCAGCAGAGGCGGCTGTCGTGGTCTATAAATCCTTTGTGGAGCGAAGTTACAATGGGCGTGAGGCGCACGTGCGGATTAATTTCATCGAAAATGGCACGGATTCTATCGTACTGCGTGATGCTTTGGGTTATAAAAAAATTGCTGTAATCGCGAGCCTGATTTTCCACTAATTGCTTGCCGAAAAGTTCAAAATTTTTGTTGATAGCCGGCTGCGGCGTGGAATTGCTGTCGAAGAGTATTGCTTTTTCAAAAAACGGCTGTGAGGAAAATTCGCACACTTGCCGCAGGGTTATTTGTGTCAAAAAATCATCAACCGAAAGTAGTGATTGTTCGCTCACTTCGGCATTGGTGGGATTTTTGAGTGCTTGTTCGTATAAATTTTGTAAACTTTTGGCACAGAGCGAAATATCGCTAATACACAGTGTGAAATCACTGCAATATTCCAAAAACGAAGTGTAGTGCGTAATGTGTTCCTTACTTTGAATATTGGGCACAATGGCAAAATTTTCCACCGATTCTATGGAACGTTGGTCATTGCAGTCAAAAGTGCGAATACTATCAACTTCGTTGCCGAAAAAATCCACACGATAGGGCACATCGTTGGAAAAGGAAAAAATGTCGATAATGCTGCCGCGCACCGAAAATTGACCCGGTTGCAACACAAAATCCACGCGCTCAAAGCCAAATTCATACAAAAGTTCGTTGATAAATGCCGTATCAACCTGCTCGCCCACAGAAAGAAAATGAATTTTTTGTTGTAGTAATTCTTTGGTAATCACCTGTTCCACAAGTGCTTCGGGCGAAGTTACTATAATATATGGTTTTTGATTTTCGTTTTTCGACAGTTTTTCCAAAACTTCGGTGCGCAGCAACATATTACTGCGGTCGGGCTGGTTGTAGAGCAGCGAACGTTTGTAGGAAGACGGGAAAAACAATACGTTTTTTGCTCCGCACAAACTCGTGGCATCGCCATACACATAGGCAGCATCGTCAGAATCGGGAGCGCATACTATTATGTGCTGTTTTGTTTTTGTAAATAATTGTTGCACCAATAGTTGCGGCAATGAACCGCACAGGGTTTTGATGCACACTTTCGCTGTAGCCGAACTGCGCAACGCTTCTGCCGCTTGCGTAAACAAGGGGTGCGTGCGAAAGAGTTGTGTAAATTCTGCAATGTTCATGGGTAGAGAACTTTTTTTGCAAAAATACTATTTTTTCATAGTTTAATTTGCGCTTATGTTGTTGTTTTTTAATTCAACAGAATAAGTGCCGATACTATCAATCAACCCACTTTCGGTAATAAAAACATAAAAGTAATGATTCATATTTTTGTCATAGATTATCAATTCGTTAGTGTTGTTATTTCGATGAAATGTTCCTTCTGATAACCTATATCCACCGATTGAATAAGAATATGTATTGTTCTCTCTCAAAATTAATTCTAATTGCATAATTGGCTCGGTGTATATACCATAAGAATACGGTTGAAATACGCTGTTGGTGTCATAATTTTTTTGACGTTTAATGGAAATAATATCTTCTTGTATCCATTCTGTTAGATTATATTTTTCACTCCATTTTTTTAGTTGAATCTTTTCTAAATTGAAAAACGGTTTCGTAACATTTCCTACAAGATAATTTTCTTTGTTTTTATAAGAGAATATATAATTGTGATTTTTATCCTCAAATACTATTATTTTTCCTCTGATTGTATATGTTCCATAGGAGATTAAATTAGATATTATTATATCTTCTTTACTCATTGTAATTTCAAAATAATATTCATTATTTTCTTGCAACTTTAATGTCGCAGACACAAGAGTTTCATCTATTTCCAATAGGTTTGTCGTATAAATTGCTGACAAACTATGTATTGTGGAACAAGAACAAAAAATAGAGTATAATAGTATAAATAATGCTTTCAGAAGTTTTATCATATAGTTACCAAGGTTTTATTGATAATAAAGGAAGATATTGATAATATCTATAAGTAGAATTGATATATGCCTTGTCATAAGTCATATTCCACAAACATTGTTGCATATTCTCCCAATAACTTATTTCATTATGATGTTTATCCATATTAAGTCCCATTCTGAAAAGTTCTACATGGTAATATTCGTGTCCCATTGTTAGATATAATTTTTCTTTTGCCGTAAATGTTGCTTTATATAAATACACATCATAACCTTTTCCTAAACCTTTATAAGATGTTGTTCCTAACACTTGCTGTCCACTTGGATTAAATACCAAATCTCCTTTTTTAACATAATCATTGGGAACATTCCCGTTTCCATACAAATTATCTAATCCTTTTATCTTTCCAAAATACGTGTCAGAAAAATTTTGTGCATATTCATTGGAATATTCCATTCCCTCTCCAACTTCAATACTATTGCTTGAGAAAGAAGTTGCCGATAGTTTATCAAAAGTTGCCCCACTTCCATTCCAAAAATTTCCGCCATGTGAAATGGAACTAATACCGCTTGCAATTCCTCCAATTGCACCACTAAATAAACCACCAATCAACCCGCTTTGTACTCCGCTCCCTAATGCCGTTCCAAAATTTTGTCCTTGCATTATTCCATTACCTAAACCCACAGTAAACCCACTACTAAATCCTGCGCCACTACCAATTACAGCACCACTAATAAAACCGGTTCCTGCTCCCATTGCAGAACTTATCCCGATACCAACGCCTGCACCTAATGCGCCACCTGCGGCACCAATACCAAAGTATCCTAATTTTTGCCAAAAATTGGTACTACCGCGGTCATTGAGTGCTAAATTAATAAATCCACCTATAAATGCGGCAATAAGTATAGGGTTTTCTCCGCTTGGGTCAGTATAAACAAGCGGATTATTGCGAGCATACGAATAACGATTAAAATCCTGCGAAAACGTACCGTCTGCTACATACGGGTCAGCCTCCAAGAAACGCCCTAAAATAGGGTCGTACATGCGGGCATTCATATTTATCAGTCCAAATTCGGGTAAGTATTCATGCCCGGAGTAACCTCTGTTGGTAATGCTTGTGCCTGTTGT
>JAITUU010000047.1 GCA_031286165.1 Bacteroidales bacterium | reverse complement strand
TTATTACACCATAACAGCACTCACCGAAGATGGCGAAACGCAACTGAAAGAAGGAGTATTTAAAACCGGCGAAAAAACAGAACCGGTACGTGTAGAAACTATAAGCGTGCCGGCTGTGCCGGTGGCGTACTACAATCTTTTGGGGCAAAAACTGAACGAAGAACCACAAAAAGGTATGTACATTGTACAGTATAGCAATGGCAGTACTGAAAAACGAGTGAGATAACAAGGGGCATGCCCCTTGCTGTTACAACACTCCTGCTAACTTCGGTTTGTGGGAGTTTTTTTGTACGGTTTCCCTACTTAAAGGAGTTAGAGATGGCTTTTCTCAAAATAATTTTCACCTTTCAACTCTCCGCTTTTCACTAATTTGTATCTTTGCAGAAAGAAAAAAGTATCGTTCAATTTTTTAGTTTCTAATAACTAACAACTAAATACCTAACCACTAAAAAAGTGATTTACCCTCACAATATAGAGCAAAAAATTGGTTTCGACCATATTCGGAATTATATTACAGAATTGTGTTACAGCGATTTGGGAAAAGAAATTGTGCATAAAATGCAGTTTTCTCATTCGCTGCAAGACATAGAACAATCGCTTGCTGTGTGTGCCGAAATGAAACGTATTTGCGAGTTCGACAGTGATTTTCCCACACCTTCGTATTCGCACGTGTGGCAGTCATTACAAAGCATAAAACCCGAAGAAACTTTTTTGCAACCGCAGGATTTATTCATTCTGCGAAAATCATTACTCGAAATTCACGATGTGCTGGCGTATTTTCAAAAACACGAAGAAACCTATCCGGCATTCTATGCACTCACGGCGCAGGCTAGCATTCCCCAAGAGGTGTGTCGCGCAATCGAAAAAATCATAGATTCCACGGCGCAGTTGAAAGACAATGCCAGCAAGCAGTTGGTGGAAATTTGCAGTGCCATACAGCAAAAAAAACAGGTGGTAGCAAAAATTATGGCACAAAAAATTGCCCTTGCTCGCAAAGAAGGCTGGTGTGAAGCCGATACGGAACTTTCTATGCGCAATGATAGGCTTGTAATTCCCTTTCATTCAGCATTTAAGCGCAAAATTCAAGGTTTTGTGCACGATGAGTCTATGAGCGGAAAAACTTCGTTTGTGGAGCCGGTGGAGGCGTTTGAAATCAATAATGCCATACAATCGTTGCACTTTGAAGAACAAAAAGAAATTATTCGTATTCTCAAAGAAATTACCGCACTCATTCGTCCCTTTGTGGGTGAAATCGAGGCTGCTTATTTGCTTTTGGCAGTGTTCGATAGTGTGCAGGCAAAGGCGCGATTTGCAATTCGCATAGATGCACATAAACCGAAAATAGTGCCGCAGAGTGAAATTTCGCTCTATGGCGCACGACACCCGTTGCTGGTGATTTCTTTTGAAAAACAGAAAAAACAAGTTGTGCCCCTTCACGTGGAACTTAATGCAGAACAGCGATTGCTGGTGATTTCGGGTCCGAATGCGGGCGGAAAATCGGTGTGCCTCAAAACCATTGCACTTTTGCAATACATGCTGCAATGCGGTTTGCTCATTTCTGCCGATTCGCATAGCACGGTTGGTTTGTTTCACAATCTTTGTATCGACATCGGCGATGAGCAATCGCTTGAAAATGACCTGAGTACATACAGTTCGCATTTGCAAAATATGAAACAATTTGTAACGCACGCCGATGGCAAAACGCTGGTATGTATAGATGAATTTGGCACCGGCACCGAACCCATGCTGGGCGGCGCAATCGCCGAAAGTGTACTCGAAACCTTGCACGAAAAACATGCTTTTGGCGTAATTACTACGCATTATACGAATTTGAAACACGCGGCTACGGCTCTTTCGCATGCTATCAATGGTGCCATGCTTTTTGATTTGCAGGAACTGAAACCACTCTACAAATTGCGCATGGGCAGTGCAGGAAGTTCGTTTGCCTTTGAAATTGCTTCGTCCATAGGCTTGCCGCAGACTATTATAGACCGGGCAAAACACAAAATAGGCAAAGAACATGTGGATTTTGATAAAAATTTAAAAAAACTTGAAGAAGAAAAGCAATATATTTTCAAGAAAAAAGAGAGTTTGAAACGCCAACAGGAAGAAATTCAGGGACTTAAAAAATCCTATGCGCACAAAATGGAAGAATTGGCGCACAAACGCGGCGAAATACTTAAACAGGCGCAGGCGGAAGTGAAGGAAATTATACAGTCTGCCAATAAAAGCATAGAAAATACAATTCGCACTATAAAAGAAGAGCAGGCGCAGAAAGAAAAAACCAAACTTGCGCGGCAAAAATTGCAGGAAGAAACGCAGCATATCACTCGTGCGATAGATAAAAAATTGCACAAACAAAATCAACAAGTATTGCCAGAGCAAAAAACAAAAACAGACGCAACTGCATTGCAAATAGGCGATTATGTACGCATTGTGGGGCAGTCGGCAGTCGGGCGCATTGCGGAAATTGCTAAAAAACAGGCACTTGTGCAATATTCTCACAGTTCCCTTTTCATAGCCTTACAGAATTTGGAGCGAGCGCAAAAACAGCAGAAAGAGCACAATACGCAACTTGTGCAAAGTTCCACAGAAACCATTGCTGCAAAACGCACACATTTTTCGCCGAAACTTGACCTGCGCGGTAAACGCGGCGATGAAGCCTTGTACGAAGTGAAAGATTTTGTGGAAACGGCATATATGCTGCAAGTGCGAAGATTGGAAATTTTGCACGGCAAGGGCTACGGTATTTTGCGCAAACTCATTCGCGATTATTTACTTTCTTCCGACATTGTTGCTTCCTGCGCCGATGCTCCCCTCGATTTGGGGGGCGATGGTATTACTATTGTGGAATTGAGTTTGTAAGGTGAAAAACCTATTTTTTCATAGTTTGCACAAATAATTTGTAATTTACAATTTAGAATTTACAATTAAATTGTATGTTTGTGCAAGAACAACGCAAAATGCGAGGCTTTTGCGGCACAATTTTTGCATCAAACCACTCTCAAAATTATCATACATGAAAAAAATACTAACGCTCATTTGTCCGGTTTTCTGTATTTCTTCCGTTATAGCACAGTCGGCTGACACGTGGAATTTGCAACGCTGCATAACCTATGCTTACGCCAATAATATTACCATAGCATCGAGTAAATTGCAAAAAGAAGCGAGTGAAAATAATTACACGCAATCGAAGTGGAACCGTGTGCCGAATTTACAGGTGAGTGCTTCACAATCGTGGAGCAACGATGGTGCAAGTGCCTTGGGCGCGGGTTTGACATCGAATGTAACTTTGTACAGTGGCGGACAAATCAATAAAACTATTCAGCAGAATAGAAACATTGTGGCACAGCAGAATTTATATATAGAAGAAAGTAAAAATTCGGTTATGCTTTCGGTGTTGCAGGCGTTTATTCAGTGTTTGTACAATAAAGAGGCAATAGATGTGGCGCAAACTAACGCCGAACGCACAGAGCAACTCTATAATCAGGCACAAGTGAAATTCAATGTGGGTGCGCTTGCCAAAAAAGACCTTGCCGAAATTCAGGCGCAGTTTGCCCAAAGTCAGTATGCGGTATTGAGTGCGCAAAATACCTATCAAAATCAAGTGTTGGTGCTCAAACAATTATTGGAACTTCCGCCGCAAACGCCGTTTGAAATTGCCATTCCTACCATTCATACCGAAAATATTGTTATTCCCGATTTGATGGAAACCTACAATAAAGCCTTGCAGGTGTTGCCCGAAATGCGAGCCTATGCCTATCAAAATCGCATAGACAGTTTGAGCGTGGGCATTGCGCGAAGTGCGTATTTTCCTACGTTGAGCGCGTCTGCCGGCGTGAATACCAGTACCTATATTTTCGACCAAAGCGATAAGGGCGATGTGTTTCAAGAGCGATATTCGCTTAGTGTGAATGTGTCGTATCCTATTTTTAGCCGCTATCAACGCCGCACGCAGGTTGCCAACGCGCGAATTAACCAAAAATATACGGCACTTGCATTTGAAAGCGACAAGAAAAATCTGTATAAAAGTATAGAAACAGCCCATATAAACGCGGTAACGGCGCAGAAAAACGAGGTAGTGCTCACGCAAATGCTTGAATCGGCACGTACAAGTTACGAACTGAATTATGCGCAATTTTTGCTCGGAGGCATTAGTTCCATAGACCTTACCACCACGCAAACAGCCTTTATTAATGCGCAACTTTCGCTTATGCAGGCAAAATATTTTACTATACTATATTCTCAACTTTTGCAGTACTATGCAGGAAATGCCGTTCAATTATAAAAAATCAATACAACAATATTTAAAAATTATATATATGAAAAAGAAATACATAGGTATCGGAATTATTCTCATTGCGGCAGTTGCAGTGGGTTATTATGTAATGCAATCGCGCAATAAAACCGCGCTGGAACTTATAACCCAAGCGGCGGTGATAGGAAAAATAGAGTCGGTGGTAACTGCCACCGGAACCATACAACCGGTTACTTCGGTGGAGGTGGGAACGCAGGTTTCGGGTATTGTGGAGCGCATTTTTGTGGATTTCAATAGCGAAGTAAAAAAAGGCGATACCATAGCCGAACTCGATAAATCAACGCTGAAAACTGCTTTGCAAGTGGCGCGAGCCAATTATCAAACTGCGCAAAATAATGTGCAGTACAATAGAACGGTGTATGAACGCCAAAAAGCCTTGTTTGACCAACAAATGATAAGTCAAGCCGATTTCGATGAAGCGAAACACACCTACACCGTTACGCTCAATAGTCTTACCCAAGCACAATCGGATTTGGAAAAGGCGCAAACCAATTTGAGTTATGCCACTATTATTTCGCCTATCAATGGTGTGGTGCTTTCGCGTGCGGTGGATGTGGGGCAAACTGTGGCAGCGAGTTTGAATACTCCCACGCTTTTTACCATTGCGCAGGATTTAACGCAAATTCAAGTAGAGGCAAATGTGGACGAAGCCGATATAGGAAAAGTGAAAATGGGGCAAACGGTGAGTTTTACCGTAGATGCTTACCCAAATTCCACCTTTGACGGCGAAGTGCAGCAAATTCGCTTGAACCCCATAGTAACGTCTAATGTGGTTACATACACTATTATTATCAAATCGGAAAATGAACAAAAGAAACTCATGCCGGGCATGACAGCTACGGTAACTATTTATACCCAACAAATTTTTAATACTCTTGTGGCACCTATTGCGGCAATTAATTTTACGCCCACACCCGATGTGCTCACACAATATTATGCGCAGCACAAATTGGGTGCAGTGCCCGATACGCTTATGGCAATAGCCAATAAGGTGAATGAAGGATTGCAAGGAGGCGGACACAGACAACGCCCACAAGGAGCGCAAGGTTTTGGCGGTGGTGCAGGGGCAGGGGCAGCCGGTGGCGGACAACCGCGCACAAAAACGGTGTGGATAGCACTTCCGAGCCAACACTTACAAGTACAAAAAGTAGAAATTGGTGTGCGCGATGGTATTAATGTGCAGATTTTGAGCGGATTGAAAGAAGGCGATTTGCTTGTAACCGATATTCGCGAACCAAATCCGGAACAAACAACTGCCAAACCAACAGGAAGTCCGTTTGCTCCGCAAGCCCCACGAGGAGCCGGCGGTGGTGGCGCAGGTGGAGGACGAATGAGATAGGAGTATGTATTATGAAAAACATTTGTATAAAAATAGAAAATCTCAAACGAGAATTTAATGTGGGTGGCGAAATTGTGCGAGCCTTGAAAGGGGTTTCGTTTTCCATTTACGAAGGTGAATTTGTTGCCATTATGGGCGCGAGTGGTTCGGGAAAATCTACCATGCTCAATATTTTGGGTTGTTTGGATAAACCAACTTCGGGTAGTTACGAACTCGATGGCGTGGAAATTCAAAAACTCAATCGCGACCAACTCGCCGAAATTCGCAATACAAAAATTGGATTTATTTTTCAATCATACAATCTCCTTCCGCGCACATCGGCATTGGAAAATGTGGAATTGCCGCTGTTTTACAATCATGCCATTTCACACGAAGAACGCCGCGAACGTGCGCTGAAATGTATAGAATTGGTAGGTTTGCAGCAGCGAATGTATCACACGCCGGCGCAACTTTCGGGCGGGCAGCAGCAGCGCGTAGCCACCGCGCGTGCGCTTATAAACGACCCGGTGGTAATTCTTGCCGACGAAGCAACCGGAAATTTGGACACACGCACATCGTATGAAATTATGGGTTTGTTTCAAACTTTGAACAAACAGGGAAAAACCATAGTATTTGTAACCCACGAACCCGATATTGCACAAATGACTTCGCGCTCCATTACACTCAAAGATGGGCTTGTGGTGAAAGACGAAATTAATCCTAATCCGGTGGACGCGCTCGCTATGCTTGCTGCCATGCCAAAAGACGAAACGATATGACAGCATCAAATCTTATACGAATTGCGTGGAACGCTATCGCGCTCAATAAAATGCGCACCTTTCTCACCATGTTGGGAATTATTATCGGCGTAGGGTCGGTTATCACTATGCTTTCCATTGGCGAAGGTTCAAAACAGGGCATTCGCGAGCAAATTTCTACTATGGGAACCAATATGATAACCATTCGACCCGGAGCGCAAAATATTGGTGGCGTGCGCATGGATAATTCCTCGCAACGCTTTACCATAGCCGATGTGAACGCGCTGGAAGAGGAATCAACGTTGCTTTCTTTCATTTCGCCAATGGTTTCGAGTAACGGGCAAGCAATTAACGGCGCAAACAACTGGCCTACGCAAATTACCGGTGTATTTTCCGACTATATGCACATTCGTAAACTTTCGCTCAGCACAGGTTCCATGTTCGATGACTCCTACGAAGGACTTAATTCCAAAGTGTGTATTTTGGGGCAAACGGTGGTAAATAATTTATTTAACGCGGGGGAAAATCCGATTGGAAAAACCATTCGGTTTAAAAATATTCCCCTGCAAGTGATAGGAATACTTGAACCCAAAGGCGAAAATGCCGCCGGACAAGACCAAGATAATTTGATGCTTGCGCCATTTTTTACCGTACAAAAACGCATTTTGGGCATTACCTACATTAGTTCCATAGTGGCATCGGCGGTGAGCGAAGAACAATCGCCCGAAGCGGTGGAGGAAACTCGCACCATTATTCGTCAATCGCAAAAACTGCGCCCCAACGATGCTGATAATTTTCGTATATTTTCTATGGAAGAATTGATACAAACCAGCAGTACTACCAGCGAAATGCTCACGGTATTGTTGGTGGTTATTGCCGGCATTTCGCTTTTGATTGGCGGTATTGGCATTATGAATATTATGTATGTGTCGGTAAAAGAGCGCACGCGCGAAATTGGACTGCGCATGGCGGTGGGTGGCAAAAGCAGTGATATTTTGCTGCAATTTCTTACCGAAGCCATTTTTATAAGTTTCAGTGGCGGACTTATTGGAGTTATTTTAGGGCTAACGAGTAGTTTTTTGGTGTCGCACTTTTTGCAGTGGCCCATTGTTATTACTACCTATTCCATTGTTATTTCATTTTTGGTGTGCGTAGTTACCGGTGTTTTCTTCGGCTGGTATCCTGCTCGCAAAGCATCGAATTTAGACCCTATTGAAGCGTTGAGGTATGAGTAACAAAAAACGGCACAATCTTTTTCAGGTTGTACCGTTTTTTTTATATCAAAAATGTACTCTTAAATGCGTTCGATTAATTCATCTACAATACCGTAGGCAACGGCTTCTTCGGCAGACATCCAGTAATCGCGATTGAAATCTTGCAAAATTTGTTCGACTGATTTTCCGCAATTTTTTGCTAAAATTTCGGCACCAAGTTTGCGCGTTTTTATGATTTCGTCCATTTGAATTTCAATGTCCGATGCCGAACCGCCCGCGCCGCCGCTTGGTTGGTGAATCATTACTCGTGCGTGAGGCAATACCAATCGCCGTCCTTTTGCGCCCACAGAGAGTAAAATAGACCCCATAGATGCCGCCAAGCCCGAACATACGGTGGAAACAGGACTTGAAATACCTTGTATGGTATCGTAAATAGCAAATCCCGAAGTTACGTATCCGCCCGGTGAGTTGATAATCAATTGAATTTCCTTACCCGGTTGGGTCATTTCCAAAAATAAAAGACGTTCAATCACTTCTTTTGCGGAATTATCATCAACCTGCCCCCAGAGAAAAATTTTACGTTCATTGAGGATTTTTGCCTCAATCACGTCTTGCAACGTATTGAAATTGTGTTCCATGCTATGTGTAGTTTAGTTTTTGTTATCTCGTTTTCGGTCGTGTTCGCTCAATAAAATTTTACGAATACGCAGTGATTTTGGCGTAACTTCCAAATATTCATCTTTGCGAATATACTCCATATTTTCTTCGAGCGACATAATAATCGGCGGAGCAATGTTCGTTTTTTCATCGGAACCCGAAGCACGCATATTTGTCAATTTTTTGCTTTTGCATACATTTATGAGCAAATCATTTTCGCGAATGTGTTCGCCAATTACTTGACCTGCATACACTTCATCGCCGGGGTGAATAAAAAATCGACCTCTGTCTTGCAAATTGTTGATAGCGTAGGCAAACGAAGGTCCGGTTTCCATAGCAATAAGCGCACCGTTGTTTTTACTTGGCATATCGCCTTTCCATGGCTCAAATCCCGTAAAACGGTGCGACATAACGGCTTGTCCTTCCGTAGCGGTTAAAATTGAGTTGGTAAGCCCTATCAATCCGCGCGAAGGAATGGAAAATTCCATGTGTACGCGGTCGTTTTTGGTGGTCATATTTTGCAATTCGCCCTTGCGTTGCGTAAGTTGTTCTATTACTTTTCCGGCGAAATCTTCGGGCACGTGTACGGTAACACTTTCCATAGGTTCGTGTTTTTGTCCGTTAATTTCTTTGATAATTACGCGCGGCTGACCAATTTGCAACTCGTATCCTTCGCGGCGCATGGTTTCTATCAACACCGAAAGGTGCATAATTCCTCGTCCATACACTATGTGCGCATCGGCACTGTCGGTATCTTCCACGCGCAGAGCGAGATTTTTTTCCAATTCTTTGTACAATCGCTCACGCAAATGGCGCGATGTTACAAATTTTCCTTCTCTACCAAAAAACGGCGAGTTGTTGTTGGTAAAAATCATAGACATAGTAGGTTCGTCAATCGAAATTACCGGCAATGCTTCGGGATTTTCAAAATCGGCAATGGTGTCGCCAATATCGAAATTTTCCAAGCCCATTACCGCAACAATTTCGCCCGAAGCCACCTCGGTTTTTATTTTTTCTTTTCCAAGCCCTTCAAAGGTATAAAGTTCTTTGATTTTTGATTTGCTAACACTGCCGTCGCGTTTCATGAGCGACACATTTTGCCCCATTATGAGGGTTCCGCGTGTAATTCTACCTACGGCAATTCGCCCTACGTAAGAAGAATAATCGAGAGAAGTGATACGCATTTGCACCGTTCCTTCCTGTGTTTTTGGCGCGGGAATAGTGTCTATAATTACATCTAACAAATATGCAAAATCGGTAGTTGGGTTTCGCCAATCGGGACCCATCCAGCCTTGTTTTGAAGAACCATACACGGTAGTAAAATCCAATTGGTCTTCCGAAGCATCTAAGTTGCACATCAAATCAAATACCGCATCGTTTGCCGCTTCGGGGTCGCAATTGGGTTTATCTACTTTATTCACCACCACTATTGGCTTCAAATTCAGTTCTATTGCTTTTTCGAGCACAAATCGCGTTTGCGGCATAGGACCTTCAAAGGCATCAACTAAAAGCAATACACCATCTGCCATATTGAGCACGCGCTCCACTTCACCACCAAAATCGGAGTGTCCCGGAGTGTCTATAATGTTGATTTTTACGCCTTTATATCGCACTGATACGTTTTTCGATAAAATAGTAATGCCGCGTTCGCGTTCAAGGTCGTTGTTGTCGAGTATCAAATCACCCGATTCTTCGTTATCTCTGAATGTTTTTACCTGATGTAAAATTCTATCTACTAAGGTAGTTTTTCCGTGGTCCACGTGTGCAATAATTGCAATGTTTCGTAGGTCTTGCATAAATTTTTTTGATTTTTCCGTTTGTTATATGAACAAAAAAACCTCTGAATATGGTTCAGAGGCTTTTATACTATGTGTGAATAAAGGCTATGATTATGCTAACGTGTTTACACGTTTTGCAAGTTGTGATTTTAGATTAGCAGCCTTATTTTTGTGAATTACATTGTTTTTCGCTAATTTGTCGAGCATAGAAATTACTATTGGTAATTGCTCGGCAGCCACCGCTTTTTCGGTAACTTCGTTCAATTTACGTACTGCATTACGAGTGGTACGAGCATAATATTTATTGTGAACTCGTTTTTTTTCCGATTGACGTATTCTTTTAATCGACGATTTATGATTTGCCATATTTCTATTATTTTTTTAAGTAGCCCGTAGGGGAGTCGAACCCCTCTTGCCAGAATGAAAATCTGAAGTCCTAACCGATAGACGAACGAGCCATTTTGTTTCTGTTTGCGGGTGCAAATGTAGAACAATTTTTTATTCCTGCAATAGGTAACAGAAAAAAAAAGCGTTTTTTTTTTATTATTCATGTGCGCCAACGTGTAAACTGCTTAAAAATTAAGTGCTTACATTTTTGCGAAAAAAGAAACAAAGATTTGTGTTTTTTACTTAGAACGCCACAATCCGTGTAAATTGCAATATTCGCGGGCAAATACTTCGCCGCTTGTGCAGCAACAGCAGAACGATGCTTCGGGTTCTTCTCCCGGTTTTAAGTATTTTCGTTGCACTTTATTGTCGCTAATGAGTTCAATCCATTCTATATAATGGGTATCAATCATAGGGTGAGGCATAGAACCTACTTTTACTGTGTAGCCTTTTTCTGTTTTTTCAATTACCGGCACGTGTTTTTCCACCGCTGCATCTACGGTATTGGCTTCGAGTATTTGCATGGGCTCGCCGCAACAGATTATTTCGCCTTTTCCTTCGTGGAGCACTTCCACCATTGCGCCGCAGTGAGCGCATTTGAGTACATCATTTTGTTTCATATTGATTTGTTTTTTTAGTGTAATTATGTATTTCAAAGGTAAAAAAAAAAACGATAGTGCTTGCTCAAAAATCATGAGAAAGGTCATAAAAAACGATGTTTTTCTGTATGAAAAAAAAGTACGTATTTCTTGTTATTTGTCATGTTTTTTTATGATATACACAATATTTTGTATGAAAATTGCGTATTTTTGTAGTCAGAAAAATTACTATGGAAGGAATGTGTGATAGTGGAAAAAATACTGATTTTGTGAATGAATTTGTGCCAAAAAACTTGCACAGTTCGCGAATTTTTATACAACGCAACGCAACGCAACGCAACGCAACGCAACGCAACGCAACGCAACGCAACGCAACGCAACGATAAACAACTCTTTTTGTGCAGCAATGAGTTGTAATTCATTGCTGTCAAGTTTCACCACATTGCTGCTGTTTGAATGTACCGCAGCAAAAGGTATTGGCGTACGTTCCTTCGTAGTGTATTGTTCTGATAGTACATATATTAAAACTACGAAAACAATAAATACAACAATATGAAAGTAAAGGCACTCAAAAAGTTACGGAAAAAAGTTGAATTTTATTACCGAAACGGTGGCAATGGACCTGAATTTTTGGTAAAGAATAAGAAATATTATACACTCACGCACACAGGGACTGATGTGTTATTTGCTCTCTATGGGCTTCACGACCCTGATGCCGAATTGCAGTGGTTCAGGGAATTGTACCGAGTTCGCAGAAATGAAGAAGAGTCGAAGAAATTATTTGAACAATATCAAAAATTGTAATTGCCGGTAATTATTCTACAAATCCCAAAAGGTGTTTGGCGTTGAGTATAGCGGCTTCGCTTACTTGTTTGCCGCTCATCATTTTAGCAATTTCTTCCACGCGCTGTTCTTGCGAAAGTTCTATAATATTGGTGGTGGTGGTGTCGGCAGTTTCGGTTTTATACACTTTGAACTGCACCTGCCCTTGAGCGGCAATTTGCGGTAAGTGGGTAATTACAATTACTTGCAAATTTTTCGCCATTTCTTGCATAATTTCACCCATTTGTTCGGCTATTTCACCCGAAACTCCGGTGTCAATTTCATCGAATACTATGGTGCGAATAGATTTTGCTTGTGCCAAAATTGCTTTCAAACACAACATAACGCGCGAAAGTTCGCCACCGGAACTAATTTCGCCCAACCACTGCGGTGTTATATTTTTATTTGCCGAAAAGAGCATTTGCACCGCATCGGCTCCGTTTGCTTGTAATTCCTGTAAGGGTTGCAATTCTATGGCAAACACCACCGAGGGCATTCCAAGTTTTTGTAGTGTGGTGGTAATTTGCGGTACTATGGCGGAAATTGCTTTTTTGCGATTGTTGCGTATGGTTTCGGCACTTTTCCATGCTGCTTTTTTGTGCGCTTCGTAGGCTTTTTCGAGTTCTTCGGTGTTGAATGCCGCATTAGAAATATTATCAACGAGCGATTGCAGGCGTTGTTGCTCAACTTTTAATTCGCTGATTGACTTGCAATTATATTTGTGCAACAATGATTGAATTATATCTATGCGCAGTTGCAATTCCGTTAGTCGCGAACTGTCGAAATCCATGCGGGCGTTGTACGAACTGATTTCTGCGGCGAGGTCGTGCAGTTCTATGTACGATTGCTGCAATCGCGTGGAAAATTCCAAAAACGTGGCACCCAATTGTGATTTTTTTTCAAAACCGGTGCTCAGTTGTTTTAATTGCGGCAAAAATGCTGCTTCGCCGTTGAACATTTCTTCTGCCTGCGCCAATAGTTGTTTTATATCTTCGCTATTTTCCATGAGTGCACATTCTTCTTCCAATTCTTGTAACTCATTGTCGTTCTGCAATTTTGCGGTTTGCAATTCTTGCAATCGAAATTCAAAATAGGAGAGGTCGGCGGAATTTTTTGCTATCAGTTGTTTGTGTTCGTTTAATTCGCGCTGTGCGTGCTGCATGGCGGCGTAGAGATTTGCATAGTGCTGCAATTCTTCGGCATTATTTGCCGCAGCATCTATCACTTGACACTGAAACATGGAATCTTTCAAGAACAAATTTTGATGCTGCGAATGAATGTCGAAAAGCAATTCGCCAATTTCTTTCAATGCCTGCAAACCCACCGGTGTATCGTTGATAAAGGCTCTCGACTTTCCTTGCGGTGTGATTTCGCGGCGAATAATGGTGTGAGTATCGAAATCGGCATCGTGTTTTGCAAAAATGGGCGCAAATTGCACTTTGTCTAACGTAAATTCAGCCTCCACTACACTTTTTTGGTCTTTATTTTTTAGCACATTCGTGTCGCAGCGTTTACCGAGCAAAAGCGAAAGTGCGCCCAAAATAATAGATTTCCCCGCACCCGTTTCGCCCGTAATAGACGACAATCCTTCTTTGAAAGAAATGTCTAAAAAATCTATCAAGGCATAATTTGAAATATGAAGACGACTAAGCATGGTGGGAATTATTTCAGGTTATTATGAATAGAAATTGATTTTTACCAAATCAAAATAATCATCTTTTATGATATTTCTCAAAGGATTATGTTTTTCCACAAGCAACATTGTTATTAATTGTATATCATCTATGTGGCAAATGGTTTCAATTTTTTCAATCGTATTGTTTGGCGTTTGCAAAAACCATTTTTCAAAAAGGCGTTTCCGTACAAATTGGCGATTATCAAACGAATCTAAAATGATTACGATGGCATTATTATTTTCGGAAAAAAACGTTTGTAATACGTATTCAATGGTCAAGCGGATTTTTTCGTCTGTATTTGTTTTTCCTTTTTTGAGCAGTTCTATATTAAACATATACATATTGTAATCCGCACGGGCATTCACGAGCGGATAGAAAAGGAAGGTTAATTGATACACCGCGCCAAAATCGGTGGTAAAACTATACCCATTTTCAGTATCTACTATATTATAATGGTTTTGCAAATTCAAAATTTTTAGATTTAAAACCTTGCAATGAGCCAAATTTGCTCAAATATTCTCGTATTTGACGTTTATCGTCTAATACGGTTTTAAAAAATTCTGATTTTTGAATCGTGTTATGTTGTGTTTTTAGCGTTTTCATACAAATCAATTTTTCAATGATATACAAAAGTACTATAATTCCCCGAAAAACAAAGAAATGGGCAAAAATCTTATTTCAATTTTGCATCGTATTCGGCAGCGTTGGCTGGATTGAGTTTTTTAACCAAAGCCAATACTTGCTGGCGTTCTTCTGCCGGAGCGGCGGAAAATATTTGTATAATTTCGTCTTTTTTTGCGTAGAAAAACACGGTGAGCAGCAGTGCACTTGGGCGAATGGCATACACGCTTTCCAATTCGGTGAGGGCGCGGATTATTTGTTTGCGACCTTCGGGCAGGCGTTCCGACATTATGTCAAGCCCCAAGCGGTGGTAAATGTACATGGCACGGCGAAATCCGCCATAACTTGAATTGAGGAGATTTTCCACCAACCAATATTTGCCTTCGCTGTCTTTGGAACTCCATGTAGCCTCGCCTGCCGAAGCGGTGGTGTTGGCTATGGTTTGCGCTTTTTGATATTGCGCAGTGCCGCCATTTTGCGAAAAACTATCGAAATCAAGCCCTATTACAATATTGGCAAAATAGGAGAGGGTGGACGATAAATTCGATATAAACGATGTTTCGGTAACGTCAATTTTTTGATTTTCCTCGAACATAAAATTCATGCGTGCGTCCACATAATTGAACAGAGTGGTGGTGTAGGAAGAAGCAAATACCGGACGGCTCGACTGTACTTGAACGGTGGCATTGAAATTGGTGTTGGAATTAATTTTATTGATTTTAATGTTCAATACCATGTCGATTTTCTCTTGTTCGGTAAACGTTTGGTCTGTCCACACGGTGTTGTTCATAAATTGCTCCACCGTTTGCTTAAAATTATTGAATAAATCTTTATTCACATCGGGAATTTCGGAAAATTGCACATTTACGCGGCATCGCAGTTCTTGCGCGTGAGCGAAAAATACAGGGGTAGAGAGTAATAGGAGGAGAACAATATATTTTTTCATCTATTTATTGTAAAATTGAATACTTATAGGTAAACGAAAAACGAAGATATTTATTTTTTGAGTACGTGTACACAAAGGTAGGATTTTTTATGGTTTTACTCAAAAAGTTCTGCCAAAGTATGCAAAATATCTTTTGCAACTTCGTTTTTCGATTTTAGTTCAAACGTTTTTTCTGCGCCGTTTTTGTGCAAAATTGTTATTTTATTGGTATCGTAGCCAAATCCTGCGCCGGCATCGGCTAAGGAATTGAGCACAATGCAATCGAAATTTTTGCGTTGCATTTTTCCCAGAGCGTGTTCACGTTCGTTGTGGGTTTCGAGAGCAAATCCTATAATTTTTTGCTGTGCTCGTTTGCGCTGTCCTATTTCTTTGGCTATATCAATGGTGGGGCGCAGTTCTATGGTCAAATTGTTTTGTTTTTCCTTCATTTTTTGATTATGCACCACTATCGGCGTGAAATCGGCAACGGCTGCGCTCAAAATTGCGGCATCGGCAGCAGGGAAAAATTCCATAGTTTTTTCGTACATTTCTTGTGCCGATTGCACTCTATGCAGTGAAATATTGGGGTGAGAAAGGGGTAATTGCGTGGGTCCGCTCACAAGAATAACCTGCGCACCTTGCCGAGCGGCTTCGTGCGCTATGGCGTAGCCCATTTTTCCGGAGGAGTGATTGCCTATAAATCGCACAGGGTCAATTGCTTCGTAGGTTGGTCCGGCGGTTACAATTATTGTTTTTTTTTTAATGCTTGATTTTGCGAAAAAAAATCAGCGAGGAAATCTATGATTGCCTGCGGCTCTGCCATACGTCCTTTGCCATCAAGTCCGCTTGCCAATTCGCCGGCTTCGGGTTCTATGAATAGGTTGCCGTACTTTTTGAGGCTTGCAATATTACTGCTCACGGCAGGGTGTGTGTACATATCGAAATCCATAGCCGGAGCCACAATTACCGGGCAGCGCATGGAAAGATAGGTGGTGAGGAGTAAATTATCGGCTATGCCGTGAGCCATTTTTCCAAGCGTATTGGCTGTGCAGGGGGCTATTATAAAGGCATCTGCCCACAATCCCAATTCTACGTGGCTATTCCACTCGCCATTGTCGTGATTGAAAAAATCGCACAACACAGTGTGTTTACTCAGTGTGGCAAGTGTTACGGGGGTAATAAATTCTTTTGCAAGCGGTGTCATCACAATTTTTACTTCGGCACCGTGTTTTATGAGCAAACGAGTAAGCACAGCCGCTTTGTATGCCGCTATGCCTCCTGTTATTCCAAGTACTATTTTTTTCCCTTGCAACATTAATTTTGTTCTTCGTTCGGGTGGCGGAAGTAAATTTGTTTTTCAATAAATTCTTCCAAAGCAATCAATGCCGGATTGGGAAGTCGCTCGTAGTAACGCGAAATTTCTATTTGTTCGCGGTTTTCAAACGTTTCTTCCAAATTATCGTTAATCGAAGCAAATTCTTCCAATTTGGCATCTAATTCTTTTTTCAAATCGGTCTCAATTTGGTCGGCGCGTTTTGCTACTATCGCAATGGTTTCATACAGACTTCCTGTTCCCTCTTCAAGTTCTACCATATTGCGGGTAATGGTGGTGTTCGAGGCTTTTGTTTTTTTGTAATCCATAATTATTTTGCTTTATTATTGTAGTTATTCTTTTACTTTCATTCGTTGTAATTGGGCAAAAATTCGCTGCACATCGCGTATCCATTTGCCGTTGGGAAATTCTTCGACGTATGCTGCGTAGGCGTTTTTCGCCATTTCTATACGATCTTCTTTTTTACCTTCCACACTGTGCTGTGCCAAATTATAGGAGGCATCAACTATCAAAAACAGAATTTCTTCGCGTTGGGCTATATCGGGAAATTCTTTTAGCGTGTTTTTGAGTGAAATTACTGCTGCGCGATAGTGTGAAAGATTGTAATATTGGCGGCTGATGCTGAATGCTTTTTGTTCCAATTTTCCGCGTAGTGTGCGCAAATTGTCGTTGCTTGCTTGCGCAAATTTTCCATTCGGAAATCTGTTCAAATACGTATAAAATGCACTGATTGCTTTTCGTGTGTAGGTTTGGTCGAGCGAATACGCCGGTGAATTGTGCGTATATGACATAGCGATAGAAAATAGTGCTTCTTCAATAAATTCGCTGTATGGATACGAGGTGGCAAAGCGTTCAAAATAATACGCCGCCATTAAATAATCTTTTTCGTTGTAATAGGCTTTCGCCAAGTGGAAGGTTATAATTTCTCCTTTTTCGGTAAGGCGAAATGCCGGCAGAATTTGCTCGAAAATAGTGTAGGCTTTGAAATATTGCCCTTTTTCAAATAAGGACATTGCCATATCAAATTGCTTTTCGTAATCGTTTGATTTTAAGAGTTTTTGATACTCACTTTGACACGAAAACGTTAGGAAAATGACGAGTATATAGGCTAATTTTTTCAATTTCATAGTAATAAAGGTTGGCAAAAGTACAAAAATTTTGAGAATAGAAATTAATAATTGCGTTTTTTTCGTGCAATTCCGCAAAAATGTTCTCCTAAGGAACGTTGTGAAAGCCGTTTTTTGTATATTTTCGTACTTTTATTTTACACAATGGTAGCACAACGACAACTTTTTTTACAATTACTCGCTCAAACCTCGCCTTCGCCACTTATGCTCGAAGTGGTGCGAGCGCAGGGAATTTATATGTTTACTCCCGAAGGCAAGGATATTATAGACCTGATTTCGGGCGTTTCGGTAAGCAATTTGGGGCATTGCCATCCGCGCATAGTAGCGGCGGTGCAGCAACAAGCAGAAAAATATATGCACTTGATGGTGTATGGTGAAGTGGTGCAATCGCCGCAAGTGCAATTTGCTCAATTACTTACGAGTATTTTGCCTGAACAGTTGCAGTCGGTGTATTTGGTTAATTCCGGCAGCGAGGCTATTGAGGCTGCACTCAAACTTGCAAAGCGCGTGAGCGGACGGCGAAAAATGGTGAGTTGCTACAAAGCCTATCATGGCAGTACGCACGGGGCTTTGAGCCTAATGGGTGGCAGTGAATTGAAGCGTAATTATGAACCACTCCTGCCAGAAGTTTCGCATATTCAATTTAATTCCCTTGCCGACCTTGACCGTGTAACCGAAGAAACTGCCTGCGTACTTACCGAAGTGTTTCAAGGCGAAGCGGGATTTGTGGCGGCTTCACAGGAATTTTTAACAGCCCTGCGCAAAAAATGCAGCGAAGTGGGTGCGCTTTTGATTTTCGATGAAGTGCAAACCGGATTTGGGCGCACCGGAAAAATGTTTGCTTTTGAACACTATGGCGTGGTGCCCGATATTATTTGCTTTGCCAAAGGTTTGGGCGGCGGTATGCCCATAGGTGCGCTGGTGAGTTCCAAAGCGAATATGGATAGTTTTACGCACAATCCTATGTTGGGGCATATTACCACCTTCGGCGGACACCCCGTTTCGGCGGCGGCAGCACTCGCTTCTTTGCAGGAATTGCTGGAAAATAAAGAATTAATAGGCAGTATTGAACGAAAATCCCGGTTATTCGTATCGCTTTTGCAACATCATAAATCCATACAAAGTATTCAAGGACAAGGATTATTTTTGTCGGTAGAATTACCAACGCGCGAAATTGCTATTGCGCTCATGCACAAAGCATTGGAATTCGGCGTTTTGATAGACACGTTTTTATTTTGCGAAACGCACATACGTATAGCACCGCCCTTTATTATTTCCGATGAGGAAATTCACGAAGCATGCAACAGACTTATGCGTGCCATAGATGCGGTTATTGCGCAATAGTGTTGCCCTTTCCCGCTTTCAGTGCGGTAAGTTTCGCGGAATTTTCCTGAATCATGTCTTCGTTTATGTTGTAAAAACAGAGGGCAATAATAGCTACAACTGCGCCCACCAATGGGAATAGAGCAAAAACTGCGCGAATGGTGTGGCGTGTATCAAGGGTCATGGTGAGGTCATTGGCTATGAACCCAATAGATGCCAGCACAAAGAGGGGCAGAGTGTTTGCCAGCGTGGCACCCAATTTTTGCGCCATAGTTGCACTCGAAAAAATCAAACCCGTGGCGCGGCGACCGGTTTTTACTTCGGCGTAGTCGGCTACATCGGCATACATACTCCACATAATAAATCCCGCAGGACCTATGAATAGAGTGAATAGTGTTTGCAAAATAATAATGGTACCCAGCGATTCTTTAGGTACGAAATAAAACACAACAGAGGTGAGCGATGCTAAAACAAAGCAGCCTATCCACGTAGGTTTTTTGCCAAAATGTGCCACCACCGGACGAATGAGCAGTGTGCCAATAATGGTAACTACGGAAGAAATAGAAAGTAAAAACGTGAGTAAAATTTCCCAATTTAGTTCAAATCCAAGAAATCTACCACTCACTTTATTGATAAAATACGCAATGGTATCGCCCACTTGCGGTTTTGTTTCGGCACCGCGTGCAGCGGCAATGTTTACATATTCTCCCGTTTCGTTTTGCACTAAAAACGAACGTTCCACCGGAATTGTATCATTTCCCACAGGCATCATGCGTGCATTGTTGGAGTAGTCTATGTATTCATTATCAAGTATATAGATAGTTTGATTGTTTGCATCGGTTTGAATGTCAATAATCACGGCTTGTTCTTGAATTTCGGTGTTTGCCACAAAATATTTTGCATAGTAAGCCGTCAAACCATTGTGGCAGAAAATAAATACCAGCAGCATTATGCCGGCAATGGTGAGGGTAATCCAAGGGCGATTTGCTATAAGGTCTTTCACGTCATCGGAAAGTTTGTTTTTTTCTTCTTTTATGGGAGCAACTCGTTCGCGCGTGAAAAAGAAGGTGGCGAGCAGCGAAAAAAACACAATAACGGCATAGATAAACACAACTGACGAAAATGCTTTTTGCGGTGTCATACCGTGTGCTTTTTGAAAAAAGGCAACGGTGGAAAATAGCGTGCCATACACTACCAAACAACCGATTTGCGCAAAAATATTACGAAATGCCGAAACTTCGGTGCGTTCTTTCGGGTCTTCGGAAATCACACCCATGAGTGCACCGTAGGGAACATTGACCACCGAATACATGAGCATAAATAGTAAATATGTGCCGTAGGCGTAGGCTAATTTCGCCGGTTCCGAAAAATCGGGTGTGTAAAATGTGAAAAATCCGATAACGCAAAATGGCACCACGCCGTACAAAAGCCACGGGCGAAAGCGTCCGTATTTTGTATTTCGGCGGTCGGCTACGGCACCTATAAATACATCGAAGGTAATATCCAAACATCGAACTATGAGCATCATGAGCGCGGCGGCGCGAGGTGCAATACCAAAATAATCGGTGTAAAACACACCAGAAAGTACTATTAAGCCCCAAAAAAGATTACACGCCATATCGCCCACACCGTAGGCACATTTTTCTCCAAACGAAAGTTTCATAATGAGTTGTTAGGTATTAGTTGTTAGATACCGGTTTTTCAGTTTTCAAAAATGCGTAGTTTGTAATTTCTAATCACTAATCACTAAGCACTAAAAACTAATAACTGATACCTATTGACTGTTTTTACTATCTTTCACAATTACGTCGTGTGCGCCGCCTTCTATAATGCTGGTGCTCGAAACGAGGGTGATTTTTGCATTGTTTTTCAATTCTTCAATCGAAAGAGTTCCGCAACTGCACATGGTTGCTTTTATTTTTCCCAGCGTAATTTCCAAATTATCTTTCAATTTCCCGGCGTAAGGCACGTAACTATCTACACCTTCTTCAAATTTGAGCGTGGAATTGCCGCCCATGTCGTAGCGTTGCCAATTTCGTGCACGATTGGAACCTTCGCCCCAATATTCTTTCACATAAGAGCCGCCAATGAGGAGTTTTTTTGTAGGACTCTCATCGAAACGCGCAAAATAACGACCCATCATGAGAAAATCGGCACCCATAGCCAGCGCAAGCACCATGTGATAATCTTGCACTATGCCGCCATCGGAGCAAATAGGAATATACACGCCATGTTTTTTGAAATATTCATCGCGAGCCTGCGCTACTTCTATAATGGAAGTTGCCTGACCACGCCCAATTCCTTTTTGTTCGCGCGTAATGCAAATAGAACCGCCGCCAATTCCCACTTTGATAAAATCGGCACCGGCATCGGCTAAATAATTAAATCCTTCGGCATCTACAATATTTCCGGCACCAATTTTTACCGTGTCGCCGTAGGTTTTGCGCACAAATTCTATGCAATCTTTTTGCCACTCCGAAAAACCGTCCGAAGAATCTATACACAGCACGTCCACGCCGGCATCTACCAATTTGGGAATGCGTTCTTCGTAATCGCGCGTATTGATGCCCGCACCCACTATTAAGCGTTTTTGTGAGTCGAGCAGTTCGTTCGGATTGTTTTTGTGATTGTCGTAATCTTTGCGGAACACAAAATATTTCATTGTTTGATTATCGCCTATTATAGGCAAACAGTTGATTTTATTGTTCCAAATTATATCGTTTGCTTCGTCTAAACTAATGCCGTATTTGCCGGTAATTAATTTCGAGAAGGGGGTCATAAATTCTTTTACGGTAGTGTGCTCGTTATCTTTTCCGGGTCGATAATCGCGGCTGGTAACAAGTCCGAGTAATTTCCCGTTAGAAGAACCATCGTGGGTAACGGCAATGGTGGAAAATCCTGTTTTCTCTTTCAATGCAAGCACATCTTTCAGTGTGTGTTCGGGTGTAAGATTGGCATCACTCACTACAAATCCCGCTTTGAATTTTTTCACTTTCCTCACCATTTCGGCTTGGCTTTCTATGCTTTGTGAACCAAAAATAAAAGACACTCCGCCATTGCGAGCAAGTGCAATCGCCATGCCCGAATCGGAAACCGACTGCATAATAGCCGACACAAAAGGAGTATTGAGCACTATGGCAGGACGTCCGTTTTTTGCAAATTTCACCAAAGGAGTTTGCAAATTAATTTTATCGGGAGTGCACTGCTTGGTGGTTAAACCCGGTATTAACAGGTATTCGTTGAATGTGCGTGAAATTTCGTTACTAATCTGTGCCATAGCGTAGAGTTTAAATTTCTCGCAAAGATACATATTTTTTCAATATGCCAATAAACAATATGCTAATGTGCTAATAAGAAATATGAAAATATTGTTTGCTACCCCACGCTTACGCTGTAATTGGGTAGTTCTACGTGTAATTTTACGTTTGCTTTGAGAGCCGTGAATACCTGTATATTTGCTAATGCAAATATAATTTTTGCGTTTGAGTAATTCCGTTGTGAGATAAATCGGCTATGTAGGTGCCGGTGTGCAATTTCAAATTGGGAATTTCCACATGATTGAAACCTTCGGTGGAAGTGCCGCTGAGCGATGCCACGCGCTCGCCAAGCAAGTCATATATAGATAATGAGTAGGGCGAAGATTCTTCGGCATAAAAATCGGCAGCCACGCTATGATAGTTAATCACATAAATTTGATAGGAAAACTGACAGTGGGTAGAAATTACGTCAAATTCCTGTGTAGTGCCATTGTAGTCGGTTTGCGAAAGGCGATAATATGCCAATTTTTCTCCTTCTATGGCATCGTACACGCTGTAATTGAGCGAGCGAGTAGAAGTGCCGGCACCCGGAATTTCGGCAATAATATCGAAATGCACGCCATCGAAACTGCGTTCGAGAGTAAAATAATCGTTTCGAGTTTCGGTGGCAGTAGTCCAGCGGAGCGTATTGCCAGCCGGAGCGCAATCAACAGTGAATGCGGTGAGTTCTATGGGTAAAAAATTACTATACAAACTTCCTGTGAATATGTTGCCGCCGGTGATGGACGTTCCGCTTTGCACATTGTAACTTCCTTGTGAAGTGGCACTATACTGCGGTGCATTGTCGGTATTTACCAGCGTTACCACTTCTACCCACGTGGTATCGCTTGCCGCATCGCGCAGTTGTGCTTGTTTGCTTACCGGCACCACTACTATATTGCGAAATAAACTGATTTCTTCCGGTGTAAATCCATTCAATTCTTGGTCGAGAAAATGCAAAACAATGATGGCATTTTCACTAATGGCAGGAAAATCGGGTAACTGCACGTAGCGTTTAATACTTGGATTTTCGCCATTCACATTGCGCTGTATGCGGTGTCCGCGTGTAATGGTGCGGGTGCCGGCATAATTGCCGCATAGTATATCAACTCCCAAGCCTGCAATATTGGTATTTTCATCGCTTTTTAAGGTGCGTGTGGCAGAAATAGTGCCGTAGCCGTAACCATTATGTTCGCCATCGGAAGCCATTACGTAGTTGGTATTGTTTTCGTTGTAAAGCAGTCCGGTGGTGAGTAAATTCACGCTATCGTTTCGCAGGTCAAAAATTCCCTGCGTTAAACTCATGGTATCGCTTATGGAAATAGGTTGAAATACATTTACCGTAGTGGTAGAAGAATGTTTGTTTATATCCATTCGGCTGAATTGAATTGTTTGTGTGCCGGTAATGCTATCGCTATCTGCACCGAAGAAGGTTGTTTTTACGTTTGCAAAATTCAGCACAGAATCGGCAGTGTTGCTCACGTTTCCGCCTACGTATAACCCATTATACAGGGTAGTATCGGCATACACGCGCCCTTTGTTGCAGTTGTTGAAATTTCCGGCAATCGTAATGTAACTTCCTTTGGAAAAATACAATACGCCGGTATTGTTCAGCGAGGTTTGCGCCTGTACTTTATGTTGTTTTACAAGCAGTAGGCACAAGGCGAATACTATATACATTCCGATTTTCTTCAGTATCATACTGTTCTTATATTTTGCCGATAAGTGCTGTTGTTGAGCGACTTATGTATAAAGCAAATGTAATGGAAATATTCATAAAACATAGTACTTAAAATTATGAATTTGCTCATAAAAGAAGAAAAAAATAAACACTACATACTAAACGGTATAATAGCGGCGTTATTAAGTAAAATGAGTAACAAGGAAATAACAAACCAATCAAACACAGAGCCTATGATTACAGAATTTACTATTGAAGAACGAAAGAAACGCAAAAAACAGAGCGAGTACTCACTGCCGGCGTGGCGCACGAGATTATTGCACGACTACTGTAGCGCGTTTGTTTGCATAACCACAAGAAGTGGTATTACTGAGGTTTTCCTCAACTAAAAGAGAAAAGTGTTTTTTAATGTTTTTAAAGTGGGGAGAGTGAGTTTGAAGTAATTCGGCTCACTCTTTTTTTTTGTGCAGTGTTGTGCAAAAAAAAGCCTCCTTTGCGAGGAGGCTTTTTGGAATTATGCTATTACAATTAATATGCTGTTGGTTTTCCCACACGGGTCATAGCACAGCGGAATCCTAAGTCGTCAGCGGCTTTGCGCTCGTCTAAGAATCGGCGTGAACCCGGAGAGAGATAGTACGCGCGGTCTTTCCAACCACCGCCTTTATACACCCGTGAGTGGTCGTTTACCAGCGTGAACCAACCTTCGGCAGCGTAGAGTTCTTCGGGGGTATCGCGTTGTTGATACATAAGTGTAGAACCTGCAACCTCAGTAGCGTCTTCTGCCAATTCGTCTTGATAGTTAATAGTTGATTGTCGGTCGCCGTCTAAGTAGTTAATATTGTCGGCTTGACGATAATTGGTACGTCCGAAACCATCTTCGGTAGTAATTGGTACACGTACCATACGTCCGAGTGAATCGCGTTCTGCAAATGTTCCTTGTCCTTCTTCTCCAAGTTCAAATTTGGTAAATACATTACCGCGGAAAGGACGAAATTCGTTTACATCATCGAAAGAATATGAGCGATATACGTCTAACACCCATTCGTTTACGTTACCTGCCATACAATAAAGTCCATAGTCATTTGGCCAGTATGAAAGTACCGGAGCGGTAATGTCGGCAGCATCGTTCAATCTGCCGGCAACCCCCATTTGGTCTCCGCGACCGCGAGTGAAGTTCGCCATCATTTTACCGCGTTGTTTCACAGCAGGATTACGAGTGTAGTGTCCGTTCCAAGGGAAAATTCTACGTTCGTAAATACGTTCGTCTATGGAGTTTCCTATGAGTGCAAGTGCTGCAAATTCCCATTCTGCTTCGGTTGGGAGGCGATATTTTGGAAGAAGAATACCGTCTTCCATTCTCACAGGGCGAGTACCTTCGCTATTGTTTGGATTGAAATCCTGAACATTGGCGCGTACACTACCTTCATACAATCCGTTGAGATATGCCTCGGTGTTGAAATTTTCAATTCCCGATTGGTCGATATTTTCATTCAAAATACCTTCGCGAATAAGAATACGTTCGTTCACGCGGTCGGTACGCCATATACAGTAGTCAGAGGCTTGCAACCAACTTACACCTACTACCGGATAGTTTTGGTATGCCGGATGGCGGAAATAATGCTCCACCATAGGTTCGTTGTACGCCAATTTATTGCGCCACACAAGAGTATCGGGCAGTGCAGCCCAATATACCGCTCTATTTTCAGAGAACACGCGACTAATCCAATGAAGATACTCACGATAGTCTAAGTTGCGAACTTCGGTTTCGTCCATATAAAACGAAGAAACAGATACTTTGCGCGACATATTGTTCCAATCGTACATAACGTCTTGCTGCACTTGTCCCATCATAAAAGAACCACCTTCCACGAGTACAAGTCCCGGACCGGTTTCTTGCTCATAATAGTCATCGTATTTTTGAAATCCCCCGTTACGAGAGTCGTTGTAGTTCCAACCGGTGGAGTTGGAAACTTGTTTTGAACAAGCACCTAAAACAACAATGCTTGCTACCAATGAATAAAGAAAAAACTTTTTATTACTCATAATGTTATAATTTAATTGATACCTATTTTTCTAATTTATTTATTTCTACTAACTTACATTTACTGCGGTGCTCTCACAGCACCCATTTTTCGTACTTGTGTTCTACATTCAAATGTGTAACTCAAAGAAATTTCGTGAGTATTGAAATAATTTCTTTTTCGTGAATTTAATGTAATATCACAATTGTATGCAAATTTATACTTTTTTTGAACTAAACCAACAAAAAGAATAAAACTTTCTGCATTAAATGAAAAATTTTCTCGAAAGGCGGCTCCAAACTCTAAAAAATTCCTCTGAACGCGCATTCCGAGTTGGGTAAATGCCGAACTTGGGGCTATGGAAATGTTCAAATGCGGATACCATTGATATAAATATTTGAGAGAAGAACCTCTGCTTGTTTCAAAATATCCGCCGGCATGAATGGAAATAGTGGGGTGCAGCGGGTTGAAAAAACTGTTTTTTCGGAAAAATTCCTGTATGTGTTTGGCGGTAATACCGGCATATATATTATAGGTATAGAGCAATATTCCCGGCTCTATATCGTAGAGATGTTGCATTTTTCCGGTGAATTCTTCGCCCGAAGTGCTTATTTCCGTAGAAAATGGGTTTATTTGGTCGGGAAAAATAAGATTTTCGCCCGAAATTCTGCTGTAATAATAGCCCAGAGCAAGTGCGTATTTGAGCATTACTCCTCGTGCTATGAATATATCGCGTGCTGCAATCGCAGCAATTCCGGTGGTGTGAAATACAGAATTTTGAATATCATGCAGGACACTCAATCCAATATCGGTATTCATGAAGGCTGCGTAATTGTCGAACGACAAGAAATTGGTAGAGAAAAATTCGCCGTTGCTAAAATTGCGTATGCGATACGAAGTGTAGGCGGTGGGGCAGTTGTTATTGCCGGCAAAGGCAGGATTGGTGTAAATATAATTACTCGGCGTTTGCGAAAAATCTACCGGCTGCGCACACAAAACAGCGATTGCGCAGGTGAAAATAGATGTGATTACAAAATGCCGATACATGCTTATACAATATATATATGGTATGAAAATGCGAAAAGTGGAAAAAGTTTGGTATTTTAGCACCCCAAAAATACTATTTCAATCCATAATTACGTAATTAGAGTAGCATATATTTTACAATTTTTCATGAAAACCATTAAAAAGATTACGATTTTCTGTGTTATTGCCTTTTTCGCTCAGGCGGCGTGGGCGCAATCGGTGTTGCAACACGGAGAATGGGCAAAAGTGCAGGTAGGCGAAAGCGGCGTGTACAAAATTTCCTACGAAGACCTTGTGGCTATGGGATTTTCGCAACTGCAGTCGCTTCAAATTTTTGGAAATGGAGTGGGAGAATTGCCGCTTTTGAACGCAGAAACGCTGCCCAAAACTCTTCATGAAATTGCAATTTATACAAGTAATGCACCCGGCACTCGATTTTCCTCAGGTGATTATGTGCTTTTTTATGCTGATGTGCCGAGAAATTGGCAGTGGAACGAAACAAAAAAAAAGATAGACTACGCGCTCAATTCGTATAGTACGCACAATTATTATTTTGTGCGAGTCAATGCCGGCGAAGAACCGCTGCGCATACAGCAAAAACCGGCGGAAACGGCTGCGGTTACTAAAACAATTACTTCGTTCGATAATGTGCTGACCTATGAAAAAGATGTAGAAAATGTGATACAAAGCGGCAGATTGTGGCTTGAAACCATGAGTGAAAAAACGCTTTCGTTTACCTTGCCGAATGTTGTGGAAACAGAACCTGTAACTACAAAAATACAAGTTGCAGCCCGTCATGCCAAAACCGCAGCCTTCGATGTGGCGGTGAACGGGCAAGCACGCAAGCAGATTTTGGTGCAGGCAAATAATTCCGACCAATATGCGCGCTTGTACGAATCGGAAGATAATTTTCTACTCAAAGGAAATACACTTTCGGTGAAAATTACCGCAAAATTCGATGGCGTAGATAGTAAACGATATTTGGATTATTGTCTTGTACACTTTCGCTCGAAACTCGCGTTCTCGCAGGAGCAACTTGTGTTTCGCAATTATTCGCAAACGGCATTGCTCGCGGTAGGGCAGTACGAAATAGAAACACCTGCGCCCGTGCAGGTGTGGAATGTGAGTAATCCCGAAGTGCCGCAGGTAATGAATGTTTCCTATTCCGGAGGAAAAGTGCGCTTTGCCGATGATATTTCGCGTAGCGGCGAATATGTGGTGTTTGCGCAAAATTTCAAAACTCCCACGTTTCAAAAAAAATTGCACAATCGCGATATTTTGGCATATACCACTGCCAATATGATAATAGTGAGTGCTGAAACATTGCGCGGTGAGGCACAAAAAATTGCAGATTTGCACGCTCGGCAAAAAGCTTTGCGCGTAGCAATAGTGAACCAACAAGAAATTTTTGATGAATTTTCCGGAGGACGCCCCGATCCTGCGGCTTTGCGCAATTATTTTACCTATTTGTGGCGCAGCGGCGGCAATTTGCAGTATGTACTTTTTTTCGGCGGAGCCGATTACGACAACAGAAATGTGAAAGAAACACAAATTCCCATAATTTGCTATGAAAGTAAAGAGAGTTTAAATTCGCTACAAACCCTTGTGAGCGATGATTTTTTTGGGATTTTGCAAGCAGGTAAAGGAGTGAACAGCAATGACGACATGGTGGGCGATATGGATATAGCCGTAGGTAGAATGCCGGTGAATACGCTTGCCGATGCGAAAATTGCGGTGCAAAAACTTGTGAACTACTGCACTGCACCGCAAAATAGAGGCGAATGGCAAAATTACATAACCCTACTTGCCGATGATGCCGATGCCGGTCAAACAATGCACGCCCGCCAAGCGGACGATTTGGCAAAACAAATTGCAACGAAATATCCGCAGTTCAATTTTGAAAAAATATTTTTAGATGCCTATAAACAAGTGAGCAATAGTTCGGGGCAACGTTATCCCGATGCTTCGCGAGCGGTGAATGAGCGCATGATAAAAGGAACGCTGGTGTTCAATTACACAGGGCACGGACATTATACGCGCTTGGCGCAGGAATACGCCCTTACTACCGCTATGGTGGAATTGTGGAAAAACAGCGAAAAATTACCCTTGGTAATTACCGCAGCGTGCGGTATTGCGCCTTACGATAACCCCAAAATTAATTCATTGGGCGAAAAACTGTTTTTGCAAAAAGACGGCGGTGCCATAGCACTTTTCAGCACCACGCGCACGGTGTATTCCAATCTCAACGAAATGCTCAATGCGAAAATCTATGAATATTTATTTGAACGCAACGATGCCGGTGAGCAACTTACCATAGGTGAATCGCTCCGAAAAGCAAAAAATTCACTTGGACAGTCGGATTTGAATAAACGAAAATTTGCTCTTTTGGGCGACCCTGCCATGTTACTCGCTATTCCGCAGCAAACCGTAACGCTCGATAGTATTGATACATACGCCATTGACGACTACGACCGCCCTTTGCAGGCAAATCAAAAAGTGCGGCTTGGGGGAAGTGTTCGCGGTTACAACAATGAAATTCTAAGCGATTACAACGGAGAATTACTCATAACTATATTTGATAAACCGCAAATGGTGGAAACGCTGGCAAATGATGGCAGTGATAAAATAAAATTTGAAGTGCAAAAAAATATTCTTTTCCGCGGTTGGGCTACGGTGGTAAATGGGCGTTTTGATGCGCAGGTGATTGTGCCGCAAGATATTAGTTATACCGCCGGACGAGGAAAAATAAACTTTTTTGCCAATAGCGGCAGTGTGCAAGCCGCTGGAAGTTATTTTATTGCAATCAACGGCAGTGCGGAAAACGAAGAAAAAGACGAAACGCCGCCGCGCGTGGAATTGTTTTTGAACTCCTATAATTTTGTGCAAGGTGGTGTTACCAACGAAAATCCGCTCTTGTTGGTGAAACTTTCTGACGATAAATCGGGTATCAATATTTCCGACATTGCCATAGGACACAATATAGTGCTTATTATTGACGGCGATGAACGAAATCCCATAGTGCTCAATGACAGTTACGTAGCCGATAGAGATTCTTATACTTCGGGAACATTGAGGTATCAACTTTTGCAACTAAGCGAAGGAGAACACACTATTGTACTGCGTGTGTGGGATACGCAAAACAATGTGCGCGAAGAAATGCTTACATTCTCCGTTGCTCATTCGCACAATCTTTCGCTTGGGCGAGTGCTTGCCTATCCGAATCCGGTGAGCGGTAGTGTGCTCACCATTTCTTTTGAACACAATCAAGCGAATGAAGATTTACAAGTTTCTCTTTTAGTATATGATATGATGGGAAATCAAGTTGCTTTTGTACAACAAACCATGAAAGCACAAGCAAAAAATAGTTTGCAATGGAATTGTCAAACAACCAACGGCGCACGTTTGCGCGAAGGAATTTACAACTGTGTGTTGCGTATTCACTCTCCGCGAGGAATGCAGCAAGTTTCGTTGCAAAAAATAGTAGTGCAGTAGATACAAAAAAAGAGGCTGTTGTGGAAATTTCCACAGCAGCCCCTCCTCATGAAGAAAACGAACTATTTAATCCAAGTTATTTCAATTCTTCTGTTTTGAGCGCGTCCTTGCTCAGTGTCGTTGCTTGCAATAGGGTCGGCACTTCCTAAACCTTGTGTACTCACTGCGCTATCGGCAACCCCTTTGCTTACCAAGTATGATTTGATAGCATCGGCACGGTCTTTCGATAATTTATTGTTTATTGCTGCGGTACCGGTATTGTCGGTGTAGCCCACCACTTGCACTTTCCACGTTGGATTTGCTTTCAATTCTGCTGCCAATTGGTCTAATTCTGCATAACCCGAAGTTGGAACGCTAGCATCATCTACTGCAAAGTCAATGTTTGAATATTGTGTGTTAGGATTTTTTGGAGCAGGACGTGCTGCTGCCATTGCTGCTGCTTGTGCTTGTGCTGCCTGAGCCGCTTGACGTGCTGCTGCTTGTTGTTGTAACTGACTTTGCAAACTTTGTACTTGCGATTGCAATGCTTGAATACTTTGGTCTTGGCTTGCTACGGTGCTTTGCAAGGTAGATAGTTGTTGGCTTTCTTGACCAAGAGCCGCAGTATTTTGAGCAACTGCTTGTGCACATGGATTTGGTGAGTAGTCGTTCAATGCTACGTTGCGCACATTTTCTTTATCTCTACCAAGTTTGAAACGTGCTGTTACGTTAAATCCACATTGATTGGCTGTTCCGGTGTATGAATTTGGAATAAATTTCACATCGGGATTGGCACGGTATTGTGATTCCACACCAAGTGCAAACCATTTTGCAAAATTATACTCAGCCGACAATGCGCCCATTACGCTTGGTTGCACACCATTCTCTTTGCCAGCGCCTGCATCGTAACTATAAATTCCTATACCAGCACCGAGTGTTCCGAATACATTGAATTTTTGCCAGCCGCGTGAACGATTTGCTGAAACCAAATTGGTAATGTTGATAGAATTGTAGTAAGTAAGGGCATTTACCGAAGATTTCAAGTTTTCGCCACCTGATTTTGCGTCTTGGTTGTTACCCAAATACAAATACTCCAAACCGGCACCCCAAAGTGGATTGGCAGTTACTTCAAAGAAGGCTCCAAACGAAGGATTGATACCGGTTGATAACTGAGTTCTGTCGGAGAGTAATAAATAATTATAACCTCCTTTTAGACCGAAAGAAATTCGGTTCACATCGTTGTTTTGTGCGAAAGCACTGCTTACGGCTAATAAGCCGAAAATTGCGAGAGTTGTTACTGTTTTTTTCATGATACTATTAATTAAAAAATGATACATACTGTTTTACTATTTTGAATTATTGCTGATTTATTGCAGTTTGTAAACTTTGTACTTGCGATTGCAGAGTTTGAATACTTTCTTTTTGAGCGGCAATTTTATTTTGCAACTGAGAGTATTGTTGTTCTTGCATATTGAGCGCAGTGGCATTGTCGGCAATTCCTATGGGGCAAGGATTGAAGGCTTGCCAACTCATATTGCGCACATTTTGTTTTTCTCTACCGAGTTTGAATCGCGCAGTGAGGTTTAAGCCACAGTGATTTGCAGTTCCCGTGTATTCGTTAGGCAAAAATTGCACATCGGGATTGGCGCGAAACTGTGATTCCACACCGAGTGCAAACCAATCGCTGAAATTGTATTCAGCAGAAAGAGCCGCCATTACAGTAGGTTGTACGCCTGTTTTTTTATCAGCATCGCCAAGTTGCGAACTGTAAAATCCTAAACCGGCACCCAAAGTTCCGAATACACTGAAATATTGCCAATCGCCTCTACGATTTTTTGCTACCAAATTGGTAATGTTGATAGAATTGTAGTAGGTAAGAGCATTGATAGACGATTTTAAATTATCGCCCGATTTTGCATCTTGGTCGTTGCCCAAATACAAATACTCCAAACCGGCACTCCACAATGGATTGGCAGTTACTTCAAAAAATGCACCAAATGCAGGTTTGCAGTTGGCATCGTACTGAGTTCTGTCGGAAAGCAATAAATAATTATAGCCTCCTTTTAGACCGAAAGAAATTCGGTTCACGTCTTCGTTTTGCGCAAAGGCAGTACCGATTGCAATACCGCCGAGAAGCGCGAGGGTTGTTAGTGTTTTTTTCATGATAAAACTGTTTTAATTATGTTTAATTGGTTATTAAATAATTTTTTAGCAAACATAGCGGTTTTCTAATATGCGCCCTAATTATGCAATATTCTATAATACACATTCTTACATGATTTTTCTCATAATAAAGTTGTATATTTGTGAGGTTTTTTACTATACATGCTGCACAATGATTCGGAAAATAGTTGTTTTTTTTGTTTTTATATTATTGATAATGAATGCTTTTGCTCAAAATGCTGTGAGTGGAATTGTGTTTCGCTACGGCAGTACGAATAGAGCAATTCCCGAAGTTTTGAAAGATTTTGAACGGCAAACAAATTATCATTTTACTTACAATTCTGCAATTTTTGAGAAAAAAACACCACTTACCATACCCGAAAAAGTATATAGTTTTGAGCAATTATTGCATATAGTGCTGGGAACGCAGTTTGTGTATAAAGTAATAGGTAATCAAATTTTGATTTCGGAAGCGCAGCCTGCGCCTATAAAGGAAACGCCGGCGGTTGTTTCTCAACAACAATCGCAGCAGCCTATTACAAAACAACACAATCCGCATGAGCAGGTGCGATATACCATAATATATGATACAATTCGGGTGTACGACACGGTGCGCGTGGTGAAAACCGAACGAAAAACGGTGATGGATACGCAGCGAGTGCTGTTGCAAGAACCGAAAAAAACACTGCCGAAGCCATCTGCCTTTGCTGTGGGAGTGTTTGCCGGAGTTACAAGTACAGTGCCCATATCGTTTGGAAGCGCGGACGAAACCAATGTACTTCGCCATTCTGAACAAAATGTTTTGACCCATTCTGCAAGTATGTTGGCGCAATATCGCACAAAAAAACTGCTTGTGAGTGCCGGATTTTCCTACGCCGATGTGGGCTATGAAAGCAAATTTACTACACGGAGTTACTCCGAAGACCCTTCTGTTACGTTTTCCGACACGCTGTGGTATTGGCGATATACAAAACTTTTTACCTACTATAAATATATAGGTAATGATTCTATTGCCATAGAAGTGTTTGATTCTACTTATACTTATAAAGTTGTGGAAAATCCCAAACGGGTGGAGCACAATAGCGATGTGAATTCGCACATTTCGCTGCACTATGCGAGTATTCCCTGTGCGGTTGGCTATCGCTTTGAATTGGGCAGGGCGTGGAGTGTAGAACCGTTTGCGCAAGCAAGTTTGCAAATTCTCACCTTACGGCGCGGTGTTATTCTTTCGCCCGAAGGGCAGGCGGTGTGGCTGCGCACGGCACCGCTGCGTGCCGTTACGTATTCGTTCGGAGCAGGTTGTTTGCTCAATTACAGCGTGTCGGAGCGGTTTTTGCTTTCGCTCAAAGCGGTGGGAGTGTATTTTCCTTCCATATATAAACCTTCGCAGGGATTTTTGCGTAAAGCATTGCTGAGCGGTAGCGTAGAGTGGGGAATAGTGTATAAAATACCGCAGAGGTGAGTGTAGTTTTCAATTAAAGTCTATCTTTGTGAGCATAAAACGTGTAGATATGAAATCTTTTGTAATAATACTTTTCTTTGTGCTGTGTGTGATTGGTGTTGAGGCACAAGTAGAAGCAAATTTTTCTTTTGATGGTTCGCGAGCAATTATGTGTTACACCGCAGGAAAAGATACGCGCGTGGATTTTCGCAATACTTCCACCTGCAATGACGGTGCCTGCCCCACTACCTTGGTGTATGTGTGGGATTTTGGCGATAATTCGGCACAAACAATAAAAAAAGATAAAACTACGGCATCGCACAGTTACACTGCCGATGGGCAATTTTCGGTGTTGCTGCAAGTGATAAATACTGCAACCATTCCCGATAGTATTAGTAATACTATAACGCACGTGGAATTAGATGCACTTGCGCCGGCTACTTCGCTTATGCTTACGTTTCGCAATACGGTGGGGCAGTTGCAAACCGTATTGCTGCAAATTCCCGATACCGATTACTCCTCGCGCCGCAGTCCGCGACCAATTACGGTGTATAGCCCTTTGGTGAGCAGCGATAATTTTGTGTATTCCATACGAAATGATAATAGCGAAAAACGCGACGAACCCATAGAATCGTTTGCCTATCAATTTGAGGTAAATACTGCTGAATTTCGTCCTTTTGATATGAATATGTGGACCTACTATTGGACAATTTTCAAAAGCGATGAACAGGGAAATCCTACGCAAACGCTCAAAAATGCGCATATAGATTCTTTGCGATTGTACTACACCTTTCCTGCTGAAAATTTTTCGACCGGCTACGTGGTACAACTTAAAATTGCCCTTGATAGTTCAAAATTTGAATATCAAAGCGATGTAAGTTATTATAATTTAGAAAATTGCGTGGCATCGCAAGCACAAGTGGTGCCGGTGATGGATTATTTTTTTACCGAAGCCACACGGCGCAATCCCAATCCACTCGACCGCACGGCACTTGTGCCCAACATATTTACACCCGGCGGCGGCGATGAAAACGAAGTGTTTTTTTTCGATACCAACGGTGCCAATATATTCAGTGTGCGCATTTTCAATAGTTGGGGAAATGTGGTGTATTCCGAAGAGAGTACAAGCATTCGTTGGGACGGCAAAAATTCCGCCGGCATGAATTGTCCTTCGGGCGTGTATTATTATGTAATACAATCGAACGAAGCCGATGAACGCCACGAACGCGGCGGATTTATTCATTTATTTCGGCAGAATTGAGAGAAGGGTTGAATAACTGAATAATTGGAAATAAAATTTCGCCAAATGGCAAAAAAATCAAAACAAGAATCGGCGGGAGACGAACTCTATACCTCGTATGAAACGGTGGACAGAATACTCCGTACACACATTGCCGATGGCAAACTGCGGGGCAAGCGCGTACTGTGTCCCTGCGACCCGATTTTGCCCATTCAGCAGCAGCCTACCAAAGTGTATGAAGATGGTGTCTATTTTCAAAAAGGAAATAATTTTCTGAAAGAACAAAAATTTGTGCTGTGGATTGCCGACCACGCCGTAGAACTTGGTATAAAGTCGCTCACCTGCTGCGGACTTGGCGATGAACGCTTTGGCAAACGCTTTGGCGAACATTTAGACGGCGCGATGCTCAGCGTAGGCAAAAAAGAGAACTCGCTTTTTGATGTGGTGGAGGGCGACAACCTCAAAGACCGCTGCGATATGTTCCGCACCTCCGCGCGCCCCGAATACGATGTCATCATTACCAACCCGCCTTTCAGTCTCGGCAGCCAGTTTGTGTATCATTTATTGGAACACAACAAAGATTTTATTCTTATTTTACCTTGGATGTTCTATTGCAGCGAAGCGTTTTACGGAAATTTGGACAGAGTAAAATTAGGGGCAGTCGTGCATAAAAACGAAAATTTTGTCGGAAAAAACATTGAGGTAAATGATAAAAAAGTAGATATTGTCCACAAAGGCAATGATACACCTATTGGGATTACTGTTTTTACCACTTTTGACGTTGTAGAAAATCAGTCGTTGCATATCAATCAGGCAAAAAGTTACGCGGGCAACGAAGCCGATTATCCTTTCGCGCTCAACACCAAAGAACCTGTGATTATTGTAGATAAAACCTGCAATATTCCGTATGATTACGAAGGGCTGATGTGTGTGCCGCTCACTTTTATGGATAGTTTTAACCCGAAAGAATTTGAGGTGCTTGCCTATTCTCAAAAATATGAATTTGACGAAGAAAAAAATAAAGCGTTGAAGAAACTGCACGAACAGGATATTGAAAAAATAAAAAAGCATTTATTGCAAAAGCCGAATGACGAGAAATATCAATATTATTTGAAACGCGGGTATAGCGACACGGGGTTTCAATATCGTCTCTCTCGTGTATTTTACAAAAATGAGAAAAAAGGGTTAATTCGGTGGATGACGGGTTTTATTGTAAAAAACAAACCGGGTAAAACGCAGTACATAACAAGGGGGCATGCCCCCTTGCCGTTAAAAAATGACAACCCGCTTTTGGACAATAAAATTTATTTTTACACCTCGCCGCTTGTGCCGGAGTGCATTTGCATCGGGCAAACAAAAGGCGATGTAGAAAAGCGCGTGAAACAGGAGTTTAAAAACACGCCCGAAAAGCCCTATAAAATTCTCCACAGCGATTTTGCCCAAAAACAGAACGGCGAATGGTTTACAGATAAGGACTTTCACAAATTTCTAAATTCCACCGGTTTTACAAATGAAATCGGCAACCACAGCACGAAAAATGAGTGGTTTAAGATAGATATAAAAACGGCGAAAAGGTTGTTGGATAGGTTTAAGAAGAATTAAAAGCACGAGCAGCAAATTTCAAAAGCCCGCTTGCTTTTTAAAATTGCAGGCGGGCTTTTTGGAGAAAGGCGGAGAGGAAAAAACATCCTATTGAAAAATAACACATTGACAACAACCTTGGTGTACGTAATATTATGATTGAACGTGGTCTAATACCTGAAAAGCTGCCAACTGAAAACCAAAACAAAAAAAGTATTAAAGCAATGTACTGACAACTGATAATTTGTAAAACCTAATCTTTATGAATAAGTTTGAAGAAGGGTTAAAAA
>JAITUU010000044.1 GCA_031286165.1 Bacteroidales bacterium | reverse complement strand
TTTGCACAAACATAAGTAACGCCAGAGCCGAGCGTCTGAACGGCTCCATACAGGCATTAAAAACAATCGGAAGAGGCTATCGAAACACCGAAAATTTCAGAATTGCAATCTTGTTTTTTCACGGTAATCTCGATATGCTTCCACACGAAAAATGGTAGAACCAAAATTAAAGGACTGATACCTAAAAACTACGAACCGCTACTGCTGTTGCACATAAAAATCCCATGCGGCGCGAGCAATGCGAGCAATGATTTGTTCGGCTACTTGGAGTGCTTCGCCGGAATTTTGCAGCAACACGCTGATAAACATAGGTTTTCCATCGGGAAGTAGAATAATACCAATATCATTGATGTACGAAACCGTGCCATACAGTCCCGAAGTGCCGGTTTTGTGCGCAACCACCGTGCCTTGCGGTAAATTTCCTTTCAAGCGACCGGCTCCGGTAGAAGTTTCTGCCAGCACGCGCCATAAAAAATCGCTACTCGCTTTCGAGAGTAGTTGTTGCTTGTAAAATGCTATCAACAAATCGGTGAGCGCGGCAGGCGTTGCCCAATTCAAATACTGCGCTTCGGGCGATTGGTGCATCTGCGCTTCGGTAGCCTGCACGGAAATATCGTTGAATTTATTGCGGCGCAAAAATCGCTCCACCGCCTCCGGTCCGCCCACCAAGCGGAGCAAAATATCGGCAGCATTGTTGTCGCTCTGCGCTACGGCGTAGGTCAAAAGTTCGGCAAGCGACATCGTGGTTCCTTCGGGAAATTGCGTGCGAATGGGACTCCACGTTTCGGAAAAAAGGTCTTCTTTTGAAATCGTAATTTCCTGATTCAGTGAAAGTTTACCATTATCAACCTCAGCAAGTAGCGCAAGCGCAAGCGGAAATTTGAACACACTCTGCATAGGAAACTGTTTCGCGGCGTTTATGCTTATCGTATCGCGAAAATCGTTGGCTACAATACTCACGCCAACAGTGGCGTTTACAGTGCTCACTATGCCTTCAATCTTCGATTGCAAAGTTGGCGATTGTGCATTTGCAGTTACACAAAAGAGAGACATAAGGAGCGTTGCAAGTATGTTATTGATGTGCATTGGTTTCTTTTTCGCACAAAGGTAGCGAAAATTTCGCAACTTTCAACTCTCCCCTAATTTAAAAGTACCCTGCTTTTTTGCGGTCTTCCATTGCCGATTCGGAGCGTTTGTCGTCCGAACGTCCACCGCGTTCGGTGAGGCGCGAAGATGCTATTTCGTTGATAATATCTTCGAGGGAATTGGCGGCGGAAAGTGTTACTCCGGTGCAGGTAATGTCGCCTATGGTGCGGCAGCGCACGCGGCGAAGCTCAACTTTTTCTTCGGGTTTGAGTTGCATAAACGGATAATAGGCAAGCAGGGTGCCATCGCGCTCAAACACCTCACGCTCGTGCGTATAATAAAGGCTTGGAAGTTCTATTTCTTCTTGCAAAATATATTGCCATACGTCCATTTCTGTCCAATTACTGAGCGGAAATACTCTGAAATGTTCACCCAACTCTTTTTTGCCGTTGAAAATATTCCACAATTCGGGGCGTTGGTTTTTTGGGTCCCACTGCCCAAATTCATCGCGGTGCGAAAAAAATCGCTCTTTGGCGCGGGCTTTCTCCTCATCGCGGCGAGCACCACCCAACGCGGCATCAAATTTATATTTCTCCAAACTATCGAGCAGGGTAACGGTTTGCAACTTATTGCGGCTGGCATTCACGCCCTTTTCTTCCACCACTCTGCCACTATCTATGCTTTCCTGCACCGACCCTACAAGGAGTTTTACACCGAATTTTTTCACCAAATTATCGCGATATTCAATAGTTTCCTCAAAATTATGCCCTGTGTCTATGTGTAAAAACGGAAAGGGAATTGCCGCCGGATAGAAGGCTTTGTGGGCAAGATATGCCATAACAATAGAATCCTTTCCACCGGAAAACAGTAATACCGGTTTTTCAAACTGCGCCGCTACTTCGCGCAATACATAGATTGATTCCGATTCGAGTTCTTGTAAGTGTGTAAGTTTTTGTGTCATGATTTTTTTTTAGTTTTCTGCAAAAGTAACGCAATAGGCAGTAGTGCACCATACCGCTTTTGGGGTATATTTCACGAGATACGAAAATAATGTGCCAATGTGCCAATAAAAAAAACTCCTGTGAAATTCGTTTCGCAGGAGTTTTTTATTATTCTCCCTTTAAGGGAGTAAGAGGGGGTATTTAAAGAATATTCAATTCTTTCAATACATCATTCATATTGCGAACTGCGGCAGCACTTTTATCAAATTCTGCTTGTTCTTCGGCGTTGAGTTTGTAATCCACAATTTTCTCAACACCGTTTTTACCGATTACCACAGGTACACCTATGCAAATATCTTTTTGACCATATTCGCCTTCGAGCAATACGCAGCAAGGGAACGTTTTTTTCTGGTCGCGAACGATGGCTTCTACAAGCGCAGCACCTGCTGCTCCGGGAGCAATCCAAGCCGATGTTCCGAGTAATTTTGTGCAGGTAGCACCACCCACCATAGTGTCGGCAGCCACTTTTTTAAGAGCATCAGCACCAAGTACTTGGCTCACAGGCACGCCATTCAACGAAGCAAGGCGAGTAAGAGGAATCATAGTAGTATCACCGTGTCCGCCCACTACGGTTGCTTGAATATCGGTTGCTTGCGCTCCCAATGCTTCTGCTAAATAGTAACGGAAACGTGCGCTATCCAAAATACCGCCCATACCAATTACGCGATTTTTTGGAAGACCTGTTTTTTTCAATGTCAAATAGGTCATGGTATCCATAGGGTTAGAAATTACCACGATAATTGCATTTGGAGAATATTTCAAAATATTTTGAGCAACGCTATCTACGATTCCTGCGTTTGTACCTATCAAATCTTCGCGAGTCATACCCGGTTTACGAGGAATACCCGAAGTTACCACTACTACATCGGAACCTGCTGTTTTGGCAAAATCCGATGTTACACCCACTACGCGCGTGTCGAATTGAAGTAATTCGGCAGTTTGCATAATATCTAAGGCTTTACCTTCGGCAAATCCTTCTTTGATGTCCAACAATACGATTTCGCTCGCCAATTCTTTTTGAGCCATTACGTTTGCGCAGGTTGCTCCTACATTTCCTGCTCCTACTACTGTAATTTTCATTTTTTTACTGTTTTTTATGTTTTTGAATAATTAAATCGTTTTAAAACTTTGATAGCAAAAGTACACAATATTTTTGATTTGAAGGTCTGATTTTACATCAAATATTACAAAAACATTCAAAATAGTATCATTATCTTTGTTGCTAACAAAAAATAACCATTATGAAAATAATATTCAAAAAAAGCACAATCACATGTATAAGTTTTTTTTCTTTCCTCCACAACGTGGTGAAACTTGACATGTAACAAAATAAATATGCACTTTATGAAAAAGATGACCATAACACTTGCAATAGTATTGGTTGGTGCTTCTATTTACTTTTCCTCTTGTAGAAAAAAAGAAGACCCAAGTAAAAACAATACGAACATTGTTGCAGTTTTAACGGATGCACCGGCACACATTGTGAAAGGTTGTTTTGAAATGTTTTCTCGAACAGACACTCTTTCTCTTGTGTTAGATAATTATCCACAAGGAGTTATTTCAATCTTTCCTTCCGCTGAAATACCCGAATCATATAGAGTAGAAAATCTCACGGTATTTGTAAGTGGTTATATTTTTGATTCTCTGAATTTTAACGCCTGTCTTATGTCTTCGACTAATAGACTTGCGCCGGTACATTTATTTGAATTAACTAATATAAAAAGCGATTCAAGATGAAAACAAAACAATGCAAAATTAACTATTGACGCAGCAAATACAACCACTATTAATGGCGCATTCGAGGTAAAATTAGGTGCACAATTGGAAATAAAATAAGTAAATCTATTTGCATTATCCAAACAACATTCGCACCTATCCTCTTCTTATCTATTGCATTTTCACACCTTCGTAATTTCTAAAAAAAACACTATAAACAAGCGATATTCCTTTGATATTGAGAATATTTATTCCGAATCAAGGGTTTATATACAAATAATTGTTTGTACAAATATACAAAAAAGCATACTTTTAGCGTTTTTTCCGTATGATTATGAATTTACGAAGTTTTACCTCTTTTTTTCTCCTGCTTGCGTGCACTACACTGCGTGCGCAAGTGCCTGCTATTCTATTCAGTGAGAATAAAAATCAGTGGCAGCAAAGTGTACTATATCGTGCGCAACTCTACGGCGGACTCATGTATGCCGAAAAAAATTGCCTTACCTATCAGTTTTACGACACACAAGCGGCGCACTCGCACGCCGGATTGCAAGACGAAGAACTCGAACTTTCGCACGAAGAATTGCAAGCATCGCTCGAAGAATTTACCAAATTCGGCACCCAATCGCTCATTGAACGAAAAAAATTAGAGCGAAATCAACACCACCAAGAACACGAGCACAATGCAGCACAAGTGAAAAAATCGCACGCTTACAAAGTGTATTTTGTGGGCATGAACGCAGGTGTCATAGTGCAGGCTTACGAGCGTGAGGCAGGTGTAGAGAATTATTTTATAGGCAATAATCCCAAAACATGGGCACGCAATGTGGCGAGTTACAAAAAAATTCAGTATAAAGATATTTATAAACACACCGATTTATATATGTACGATGCGCATGGTACGCTCAAATACGATTTTGTAGTGTACCCCGGCGGAAATCCCACAAAAATAAAACTGCGCTACGATGGCGTGAAACGCCTGCACATAGACCAATCGGGAAATTTGACCATTACAACTTCGGTGAACAGTGTAGTAGAACAAAAACCATTTGCGTTTCAAATAATAGCGGGCGACACGGTGGAAATTCCCTGCTCCTACTCCCTACAAGGATTTGAACTGAGTTACAACGTAGCATCTTACAATAAAAACTACACGCTTTTCATAGACCCCGAATTGATTTTTTCCACCTATACCGGCTCTACCAGCGATAATTGGGGATTTACGGCAACCTACGACCACAACAATAACGTGTACGCCGGCGGCATTGTGGAAAGTTTCGGCTATCCGGTAAATACAGGAGCCATGCAAACTAACTACGGCGGTGGCTCGTGGGACGTAGGAATTATAAAATACGACCCTTCGGGCAGCAAACGCCTTTACGCCACCTATTTAGGCGGCACAAGTGCCGAAATGCCTCATTCTCTGATAGTTAATTCAAAAAACGAACTCCTCATACTCGGCACCACCGGTTCTGCAAATTTTCCCACACGCGGAGCAATTCAATCCACTTTTGCCGGCGGAAAATCTATAATATACGACAATACTATAGATTTCTCGAACGGTGTAGATATGTTTGTAGCCCGCCTCAGTGCCGATGGTTCGCAGTTGCTTTCTTCCACATTTATGGGCGGCAGCGGCAACGATGGCTTGAATTACGATGGCGAATACGATTTGGAGTACGGCAACGGCTATTTGTACTACAACTATGGCGATGGTGCTCGCGGCGAAATTATGGTGGACAATCACGACAACGTGTATGTGGCATCTACTACATTTTCACAAAATTTTCCCACAAAAAATGCCTTTCAATCCACTTCGGGCGGCAGCCAAGATGGTGTGGTGTTTAAACTCAATGCCGCCATGACCAATTTGGAATGGAGCAGTTACATAGGCGGTAGCGACAAAGATGCCGCATATTCCATAACCATAGATAACGACGATAATGTGTTCGTTACCGGCGGCACCTGTTCGCCTGCCATGAAAGTTGCGTTCAACGGATTTATTCCCTCGCGCATAGGCGGCACTGTTGATGCCTTTCTCATAAAATTGAATCAAAGCGGAAATTTCCAAGCAGGCACCTATTTTGGCAGCAATCGCTACGACCAAGCGCATTTTGTGCGTTCCAATTCTTTGGGAAATATATTTTTATTCGGACAAACTACCGCCACCGGTTCCACGTTGATTTACAACGCAAAATTCCAACAACCTGGTAGCGGACAATTTTTAGCATCGTTCAGCAACGATTTATCTTCGCTGAATTGGAGCACCGTGTTTGGTTCGGGCATAGGCACCCCCAATATTACCCCTACGGCATTTGAAGTAGATATTTGCAACCGCATATACTTAGCCGGTTGTGGGCGCGAATGGCCCGACCCATCGAAAAACATAGGCTGGTATTTCGATGACCATTTCGGCTATATGCGCTACGATGGTGCAGGCTGGCGAATGGTGCAAGGCACCAAAAATATGCCCATAACGCCCAATGCCTATCAGGATTACACCGATGGCAAGGATTTTTATATTATGGTGATAGACGATGACGCCAATGCGCTGGAATATGCCACCTATTTTGGCGAAATCAATTATGGCGGCATAGTGAGTTACGATGGTTTGTATTACACCAACATTCCCTGCTCAGCCAGCGGACGCGACCACGTGGACGGCGGCACCAGCCGTTTCGACAGCAAAGGCTACGTATATCAAAGTGCCTGTGCAAGTTGCGGCGGTTGTCAGCAATTCCCCACCGCACCCAAGCCTGGCGCGTGGAGCACCTCAAATAATTCCTCGAATTGCAACAATGCCGTGATGCGATTCTTTATAGATTTCGGCTTACTCATTGCCGATTTTGAACTGCCCGAAGTTACCTGCTCGGCAAACGAACTCACTTTTACCAACAAAACACGCCACCATTACAGTAATCCCGACCTGCACTACGAGTGGAATTTTGGCGATGGCACACCTATTTCCACCGATGAAAATCCTACACACATATTTGCCAATCCGGGCGAATACGTCATAACACTGCTTGTGCGCGATGAATCGAGTTGTAATTTGGAAGATACAATTTCAAAAAAATTGGTGATAGCCGAACAAATAGCCTACGAAACCCTGCCGGCAAAAAGTATTTGTGCAGGTGAAACCATAGAAATCGGTATTCCAAACGAATACGACCCTTTATATAATTATTCGTGGAATCCGAGTGAGGGGCTTTCTGCTCCCAACCGTCCGCAAAGCGAGGCTACACCGGGAGAAACCACCGATTATGAACTTACGGTGGGCACAAATTGGTGTAAAACAATTTATAAACAAAGCGTGAATGTGTTTACCAACGATTATCACATAGTGAAATTGGAAGTTACGCAAAACGGCGTGGTGCACAATCCTGTGTGTTCCGGCGAAGCCTTCACCGTTACGGCATACACCAGCGCACCTACCAAACGCTATATTTGGAGTACTTCGCCCACCTTCAATCCTATTATCAATGCCGATTTTTCGCAAAATTCCATAACCTTTATGCCCGCCGGAAATACGGTGCGATACTATGTACGCACGCTGAGCGAATATTGCGATTTTTACGATGAAGCAATGGTAGAAATCACCGTATCGCACAATGATATTGAAAGTTTTGGCGATGCCTTTATTTGCCAAGGCGAAACAACAACCATAGGCGTAAATAACCTCTACCCCTCCAATTCCATGACCTATTCGTGGAGTCCGCAGCATTTCATAGTTTCGGGAGCGCAGTCGAGCCAAGCAGTGGTGAAACCTACCGAAAGTACCTATTTTAAAATATATGCCCGCAATCAAGACGGCTGCGTGAAAACCGACAGCGTGTATGTGGAAGTGAACGATTTGCGCGTGGAAACCATAGCAAACACGCCGATTTCGTGCTACGGCGCACACGATGCAAGCATTGTGGTAACACACTTTGGCGGTGTTGCGCCCCACACCTATTTGTGGAACGATGGCAGCGACCTTACTGCCAAAACCAACATAGGCAAAGGCACATATAGCATTATGATTACCGATGACATGGGCTGCTATGCCAACGAAGTATTTGAAGTTACAGAACCACAACCAATTGTAATTCAAAACATTGCAACAGCGCACGTGAGTTGCGAAGCCGCCTGCAACGGACACATAGAACTCAGCATTACCGGCGGTACCGAACCCTACACTATTCAGTGGAATAACGGCAAAAAAACCGCCGCGCTCCACAATATATGCACCGGAAATTATGCCGCCGAAGTGAGCGATGCCCATAACTGCCCGGCGGTGAGCACACAGCGCATTACCATAGCCGTAGATGCCCGCCTGCCGCTATTGAACGCCACTGCCGAAAAATACATGGTGTATAAAGGTCAAAAAATACAACTTTCAGCAATAGAAACACCACAAGACGGCGTACAATATATGTGGACACCCATGATTTGGATAGAAAACGCCTATTCACACCGCGCAACGGCAAATCCGCAGCAAAGTTACAGTTACACAGTACATGCCACCGACCAATACGGCTGCGAAAACACCGATACCATTCATTTACAAGTAGTGGAATGGGATTGCTCAAAAGAATTTATTTTTGTGCCCACCGCCTTTACGCCCAATAACGATGGCGTGAACGACCTTTTTGAAATAAAATCGGGGGCAATTAGCGAACTCGAATTTGCAATTTACGACCGCTGGGGCGAAAAACTCTTTGAAACTACCAACCTGAACGCGCAGTGGGACGGAAAATACAAAGGAAAACCACTCGAACCACAAGTGCTGGTGTATTACATTCACGCTCGCTGCATAGACAACCGCGAATTTAAAGACAAAGGAAACATCACGATACTCAAATGACCAATCGGATAATCGACTAAACGATAATTCGATTACTCAGTTATTCAATTACTCAGCATTAATGAAACTCCACCGCACTATATCAACTATTTTTCTCAGCGTTATAGTGTGCGTGTGTGCGGTGGCGCAAGATATTCATTTTTCCAATTTTTTCAGTAATTCACTCAATCTCAATCCTGCCATGAGTGGAGCCATCAAAGGTTCGTGGCGGTTCAACCTCACCGCTCGCGACCAATACCGCACCGTAGCCGTGCCCTACAAAACCTTTTCCTTTGGCGTGGACACTCGCCTGCACAATCCCCACTCCGGTATTCCGCCGTTGGGCGTGGGGCTGCTTATAGATTACGACTTAGCCGGTGATGCCTACTATTCCGCCACGCAACTTTTACTGCCCGTAGCACTGCATTTTCCTATCAATCAATTCACTATTTCGCCTGCAATTATGCCCGGCATAGGCTTTCATTCCTTAGATTACAGCCTTTTGCGCTTTCCCGACCAATTCGGCGGTACGCACTTTGACCCCGATATTCCCACCGGCGAAAATTTGGAAAATACCCACCGTAAATTCTTCAATCTCGGTGCGGGGCTGATGTTCAATTTTCGACCGAGCAATCTATTTTCCTACACACTCGGATTTGCCGCCTACAATCTCAATCGCCCCGATATTTCGTGGTTTGGCAGTAATAGCGTACACCTGCCCGTGCGTTCCCTCATTCACGCTATGGCACTCCTGCAAGTATCCAAATCTTTCGATGTAGTGCCTTTGGCAAAATTCCAATGGCAACGCCGTCAGCAGCAATATCAATTCGGCGGCATGGGCATAGCCTATTTGAATAATCCTTCGATTTACAAAACCATGTTCGGACTATTTTACCGCGCTCACGACCACGATGCCATAGTGCTTGCGCTTGGTTTCAATTACAGAGGCTTCGACATTATGTTCAACTACGATGCCAATATTTCGCAGTTGCAAACAGCAAGCCATACCATAGGCGCATTTGAAATTACCCTTACCCACGTGATGCTCAAACAAAACAACAACGGCAGACGCCCCAATGCCAATATGCGCCGCGCAGTGCGCTGTCCGGGACATATTTAGTAATGCGCTATATGCTAATATGATAATTTGATTGTCCGTAATGTATCACAAACATCTAAAAGTACCCGTCATTCCTGCGAAAGCAGGAATCTTAAAGGAATAATACAAGTTTTTTATAACGAGATTTCCTTCGGAGAGGGCTTTGCCGTTCCTGCTTTCACAGGAATGACAAAAAAGGATATTCGTTATTACGGATAATCAAAAAAAATAATTTACAATTTACAATTTACAATTTGTAATTAAAGTGTATCTTTGCCAAAAACAAAACTATTTACTCTATTTTATGGCAACAACAGCAGATTTTAAAAATGGTTTGTGTATAGAATTTAACAACGATTTATACACAATAGTGCAATTTCAACACGTAAAACCGGGAAAAGGAGCAGCCTTTGTGCGCACCAAAATGCGTAACGTAAAAACCGGTCGTACCCTCGAAAATACCTTCAACGCCGGCGTAAAAGTAAACGTAGCCCGTATTGAACACCGTCCGCATCAATACCTATACAACGATGAGTCAGGCTATCACTTTATGAACACCGAAACATTTGAACAAGTATTTATAGACCCGGAACTCATTAATACGCCAGAATTGCTCAAAGAAGGACAAACGGTAGATATGATATTTCATGCAGATACCGAAACTGTGCTCTACGCCGAATTGCCACCATCGGTAGTAATGGAAGTAATTTACACCGAGCCGGGATTGAAAGGCGATACTTCGAGTTCTACTGCACTCAAAGCCGCTACGGTGGAAACCAATGCCACTATTATGGTGCCATTATTCGTAAATCAAGGCGATAAAATTAAAATCGACACACGCGACAAATCGTATATGGAGCGCGTAAAATAGCAGCATAATCGACTAATCGGCACACTGACAAACTGCCGCTTTCGATTTTTTGCACATCATCAATTTGCCGATTAGTCAATTCACACGCTATGGACAATAGAAATATACTTTTTGTTTCACAAAGGCTCGAAATTGCAACCTTTAAACTCAATGCGCTCCTCAAAATCACCGAGTTGATAAACGAGAACGCATCGCCGATAATGCTTTGTTCGGTCTATAAAAAAATTCTGATTGATAATTTTGCCGTTGGAAAATTTGCGCTGTTTATGAAAAACAGCCATTGGCACTGCCTTATCAATAATAATTTTTCAAAATACTGCAACAGCAATACCGACCAATGGGTGAAAGAAAACCTTACGCAATACAGCAAAATTGAATCCATAGAAATCGGCGACAGTGTATTTACCCTCATTCCCGTGATTCATCACGAAAAACCCCTTGCCTACCTGCTTGTAGCCGAAAAAAAAGAATACACCCAACTTACCAATCCTATTATAAAACATCGCACATTTATACAAACTATTACCAACATAATAGTAAGTGCCATAGAAAACAGGCATTTGTACGATGAAAAAATCGAAAAAGAAGCAATCAAAAAGGAACTCGAAGTGGCATCGCAAATGCAGGCTATGCTCATTCCTTCGCCCGATTCACTGCCGCAAAACGAGCATTTGAGCGTGGCAACTTTCTATGCGCCGCACTTTCAAGTGGGTGGCGATTACTTCGATTTTGTGGAATTAGATGCCCACAATTATGGTTTCTGCATAGCCGATGTGTCGGGAAAAGGCATAGCGGCAGCACTGCTCATGGCAAATTTTCAGGCAAATGTGCGAGCCTTTGCGCGGCTGGGCGTGCAGGTGGACTTGCCCTACATTGTAAAAGAACTCAATAATTACATAGACCAATTTTTACAAGGCGAAAAATTTATTACCTTTTTTATAGCCCGTTACAATACGCAAACCAACCTGCTCCATTATGTGAATGCCGGGCACAATCCACCCGTATATTGGTCGGCACAAGATAAAAAAATACACTACTGCACGCAAGGCTGCGTGGGGCTGGGAATGTTTGAACGAATAGAACACATTTCACAGGGCGAAATTCGCGTTGCCCCCGGCGATAAAATTCTGTGCTACACCGATGGACTTAGCGAAGCCGAAAATAGCAAGAAAAAAGAATTTGGCATTCACGAAATTGAAGTTGCCATAAGCAAAGATATTTCTATCAAAGAATCTATTTCGTATCTTACCGCGCAATTACTGCATTTTGTGGGTAAAAATCCGCCCAGCGATGATATTTCTATTTTGGGCATACATTTCAAATAATACCGCACAAACACACTCCCTCCTATGAAATTTCCTTCGGAGAGAACTGTGCCCTTGCGCATAAAGTGCGGAATAACGAATTGTGGCACAAAAAAACTCGTACCACGAATGATACGAGTTCTTTAACATTTACACCTTCGGTGTATTATTTTCTATTCAACACCTCTTGCACCATAGCATTCGGCACCATTTCTTCTTTAAATGTATATGCTCCTGTTGTTTGCGATTTTATAGAGCGCACTACTTTGGTAAATTCTTTACCTGCACCTTTTTGGAGCGTTGCAACTACTTTCTTTGCCATATCTCAAATTATTTAATTTCTCGGTGAATAGTCATTTTTCTAAGGATAGGATTGTATTTTTTCATTTCCAATCTATCCGGCACATTTTTTCTGTTTTTTGTGGTTATATAGCGCGAAGTGCCCGGCATTCCGCTTTCTTTGTGCTCTGTGCACTCCATTATAACCTGTACTCTGTTACCTTTCTTTGCCATTTTCTTTAATTTTTAGAAAGTTTTTATAAACCCTTTTGCTTTCGCATCTTTCAATGCGTTGAATAATCCTTTTTTATTGATTGTTCGCATACCGTTTGCCGACAAACGAAGTGAAATCCAACGGTCTTCTTCGGCTAAATAATATTTTTTATCGAACAAATTTACATCAAAAACTCTTTTCGTTTTTGTATTTGAGTGCGATACATTGTTCCCTGTCATCGCCTTTTTTCCTGTTATTTGACAAACTTTTGACATCTTCGTGTACTATTTTTGTAACGTTTTTTAATTGAGGTGCAAAATAAGTGTTTTTTTTGCAAACAAACAAAATTTATTGCAACATTTTTTCTGTTTTTTCTGTTTTTTTCCACAGCGGCACTTTTCGCACCTGCATTTGCAAAAATACACTAATACCTATTATATACAATAGTATTTCGGAATTTTATTATGCACTGATTTTCAAAAAAATATCCAAAAACAACACAAAAAGCAATGATTTTTTGCGCAAAATATTTTTTTTATGAAAAAATTGTGTACATTTGCAACCTCGTAAATCTAAGGACGGATTATAAAAAATTATAAGCAATGAATCTACTTGACGAAGTTAAAAAAGAAGTTATTGAAAAAAGAGAATGGCCAGTATTTAATGCAGGCGATACCATAACTGTACACTACAAAATTAAAGAGGGTGATAAAGAACGTATCCAGCAATTTCGCGGAGTGGTGCTTCAACGCCGCAACGAAAGCAGCGAAGAAATGTTTACCGTGCGCAAAATGTCGGGCAACGTGGGTGTGGAACGTGTAATTCCGGTAAATTCACCTATGATAGACAAAATTGAGGTAAACAAACGCGGTAAAGTACGCCGAGCACGTATTTTCTACCTACGCAACCTTACCGGTAAAAAAGCACGTATTAAGGAACGTATTATGTAATCCGCATTATACGAATGTTATTATGTTACAAAGCCATTTCATATCGTATGAAGTGGCTTTTTTTTGAATAATACCCACGTACAAATCAACAAATATCTATGAATATCTAAATATCTATTAGAAATGAAAGTATTAAAATTTGGAGGAACATCGGTAGGCTCTCCCGAAAGAATGAAAAGCGTGTCGAAATTGATTACAGACGGCACTGCGCAAATAGTGGTACTCTCGGCAATGTCGGGTACTACCAATAGTTTGGTGGAAATTGCAAACTATTACTACAAAGGCAACAACGATGCTGCGGCAAACGTAACCGCACAATTGGAACAAAAATACCACGAAGTAATTACAGAATTACTCCAAAACGAAGCAATTCGCCAAAAAGCGCAGGCAATAGTGAGCAATGAATTTGCAATCATTCGTTCTTTTTCACACAAAGCATTTACCCTTTCGTGCGAAAAATCAATTCTCGCTCGCGGCGAAATTATTTCCACCAATTTGGTGCAACTCTATCACGAAGAAATCGGCGTGCCTTCGGTATTGCTCAATGCTCTCGATTTTATGCGCGTAGATGCCGATGGAGAACCAATTTTGAGCGAAATAGAAGAACGCATAGGCAAAGTACTTGCTCAGCACGCAGGCACCAAACTCTTTATCACACAAGGATTTATTTGTATGAATCCCGCCGATGAAATAGACAATCTCAAACGCGGCGGCAGCGACTATTCCGCCTCGCTCATTGGTGCCGCTATCAATGCCGAATCGGTAGAAATTTGGACAGACATAGATGGTATTCACAACAACGACCCGCGCATAGTGAGCGGCACAAAACCTATTGCCGAACTTTCTTTCGATGAAGCCGCAGAATTGGCATATTTCGGCGCAAAAATTCTTCACCCTGCCACAGTACTTCCCGCAAAAGTGAAAAATATTCCTGTATTACTCAAAAATACTATGGAACCACAGGCTCCGGGCACAGTGATTTCCAATAAAATAACCGCACAAGGGTTCAAAGCCGTAGCAGCAAAAGATGGTTTAACCGTTATCCGCATCAAATCGGGACGAATGTTGCTCGCCTACGGGTTTTTGCGCCGCGTATTTGAAGTATTTGAAAAATACAAAACCTCTATCGACATGATTGCAACTTCGGAAGTGGCAGTATCGCTCACCGTAGATAATGCCGACCACGTGGCGCAAATTGCCGAAGAGTTGAAACATTTGGGCACGGTAGAAGTTGAACATAATCAAACCATAGTGTGTATAGTGGGCAATATGATTAACGAACAAAAAGGGTACGCAGCCGATGTATTTTCCGCCTTGCGTACTGTTCCTATCCGCATGATTTCCTTTGGCGGCAGCCGACACAATATTTCTCTTGTGGTGGAATCTTCTTACAAAAATCAAGCACTTACCGAATTACACGCGCATTTATTTGCACAATAATACCTGCGTATCGTTCATAAAAAAACTCCTGCGTATCATTATGCAGGAGTTTTTTTTGTTTATATCACAGATTCCTAAAATTATGGAAACGCTCCCAATCTATGGTATTCAAAATAGAGCGCGTTACGCTGTTGGCGTAATATTTTGCAAGCGCAATATTTTTGGTTTCGTAGAACATATTGGTAAAAATAGTACGGTAGCCCATAAAATATTCCTCACCGATTTCCTCGTAGGGCTGCATACTCAGCGTTTTATTGCCTTGAAACACATGAATATTGTTATCGGGCATGGTACGAGCCAAAAAAGTAGTGGCATTTTTCGCCAAAATAGTGTCTTGATGTTCACGTAAAAAATCGTTCGACACTCGTGCATAGAGTACATCTGCCGCACCTTCGAGTTGAGAAAAATCGTTTTGAGAAAAATGCGTAAACAAAACTCCCATAAATTGATGCGGTTGCTTACGTTTCACAAGTTCGGGATATTTACTTCCCGAAGAATCTGTTTCTATAACATCGTGAGAGCAAATAAAATCCCAATCATCAAGCGAAAATTCATGCTTCGTTTCATCAGCGCCTTTTTTGATAAAATACACATGAGAAACGTCTATTCCTTTATCTTTCAGTGTATTGCAATAAAGTTTATTTTCCACAGTATCGGCACAAAAGCCACATACTGCAATGTGTAATTGCGGTTTATATTCATGCAATACGGAACTTTTCACGAATGCAGAATAAAACAAATCGAACGGGGTAACAAGGATTGTTTTCACGTCTATTGGTTTTTGGTGTGGTTCGTTGTGGGGAACGTTTCCCCTCATTTTCTCATAATTGTAGAGCAAATGTATAATACTTTTTGATACGGCGTATGTTTTTTATCAGTTTTTTTTATGCGGTGTTTCGATTTCCAAAATTTTGATTTCTATTTTTATTTGTTACGCGCAAGGCTTTGCGTATTTTTGAGCAAAAATTACGCTGTATGTACATACTAAAAACTACTCATTAAAAAAATTAACCATTAACCATTAACCATTAACCATTAATTAGTATTTTTGCAACTTAAATTACGAAGATTATGTTTGAAAATTTATCAGAACGCTTAGATAAGTCGTTTCGATTGCTGAGAGGGCAAGGGCGAATAACCGAAATAAATGTAGCAGAAACGCTCAAAGACGTGCGCCGCGCCCTGCTCGATGCCGATGTGAATTACAAAACCGCCAAGCAATTTACCGAAGATGTGAAACAAAAAGCACTCGGACAAAATGTGCTTGCCGCCATTCGCCCCGGTGAATTGATGACCAAAATAGTGCACGATGAACTCGCACTGCTTATGGGTGGCGACAAAACCGACATAAACACCAAAGCTTCGCCGGCAATTATTCTTATGGCAGGCTTGCAAGGTTCGGGTAAAACCACCATGAGCGGTAAATTGGCAAATATGCTTAAAAACAAACAAGGCAAACACCCCTTGCTTGTGGCGTGCGATGTATATCGTCCGGCGGCTATTCATCAGTTGCAACTGCTCGGTGAGCAAATCAGTGTGCCGGTATTTGCGCAAGCGGAAGAAAAAAATCCGGTAAAAATAGCCGAAGCCGCCATTCACTACGCAAAAGAACACGCCAACGATATAGTGATAGTAGATACCGCCGGTCGTTTGGCAGTGGACGAGGCTATGATGACCGAAATTGCAGCAATAAAATCTGCTCTCAATCCGCAGGAAATTCTCTTTGTGGTGGATTCCATGACCGGACAAGATGCAGTGAATACCGCCAAAGAATTTAACGACAGATTGGATTTTACGGGTGTGGTACTCACCAAATTAGACGGCGATACACGCGGTGGAGCGGCTCTTTCTATTCGCAGCGTGGTGCAAAAACCTATAAAATTTGTGGGAACGGGCGAAAAATTAGATGCCATAGATATTTTCTACCCTACCCGTATGGCAGACCGTATTTTAGGCATGGGCGATGTGGTATCGCTCGTGGAACGTGCCCAAGAGCAGTACGATGAGGAAGAAGCACGAAAAATCCAGAAAAAAATTGCCAAAAATCAATTCAATTTCGAGGATTTTTTGAGCCAAATTCAGCAAATCAAAAAAATGGGGAATTTGAAAGACCTCGCCGGTATGATACCGGGTATGGGCAAAATGATGAAAAATATAGACATAGACGATGATGCCTTTAAAGGAATAGAAGCAATTATTAATTCCATGACCCCCAAAGAACGCAATTCGCCCGATATAATTAACGGTTCGCGCCGTAAACGCATAGCACAAGGCAGTGGCACCAGCATACAAGACGTGAATCGCCTGATAAAACAATTTGACGATATTAAAAAAATGATGAAAAAAATGTCGGGCGCAGGCGGCAGCCGCATGATGCAACAAATGATGCCGGGATTAAAGTTGTAATTTTTTTACCTCTATGTAAAAGATTTTTTGTATCTTTGTATGTTTGGTTACTAAATAATGTTGCTTTGGGAAAATTCCCCTCTCAAACCGTGTGTACACGTGTAATATACAGCCATACACAATATTTACACCCTAAAAACGTAATTAATTTTTGACATTTACAATTTACTATGTACAATTTTACAGAAATACAACCCTTCGACCTTACGAGCAATGCCTTTAAACTCATAGGCAAAGATTGGATGCTCATAGCCGCCGGCGATAAAGAAAAAAGTAACTGCATGACCGCAAGTTGGGGCGGATTTGGTTTTTTGTGGAACAAACCGGTTGTGTTTATTTTTGTACGTCCGCAGCGATATACTTATCATATTTTGGAAGAACAAGAGTATTTCACCCTCAATTTTTTCAAAGAAACCTATCGTTCGATATTGAATTTTTGCGGAAAAGAAAGCGGCGAATTTGTAGATAAAGCAAAAGAATGTCATTTGGATATAGCCTCCACGCCCAATAATTCCATAGCATATCGCCAAGCGCATACTATTATAGAATGTAAAAAACTCTACAAAGAACAGTTCAATCCCGAATCGTTTATAGCGCAGTCGGCATTGGAATTTTACCTGAACAACGATTTCCATTATATGTACATTGCCGAAATCAGCAACTGTTTTATACGAAATTAATCGTTTTGTTCGTTTTACTATTTTTCATATCTTTGCACTTTTTACCGTTTACCCGAAATTCATGCCCAAAGGAAAATACAGATTTAACCCCGAATCGCTCACCTACGAGAAAATCAATCACTCAACGAAGAAAATAATTTTGTTGGGACTTACCTATTTTTCTATTTTCGTAACCATCGGTTTTGTATTCATGTTTGCATGGCTGCATTTTTTTCCTTCGGCACGCGAATTTTCACTCATGGAGGAAAACAAAGCACTGCGGGCGCAATACAAAGTGCTTGACGAAAAAATGAATCGCGTGGAAGTGGTGATGAATGATTTGGCGGAGCGCGACAACTCTATTTACCGCGTGGTATTTGAAGCCGACCCTATTCCTTCGGAAGTGCGCAATGCTGGATTTGGCGGTATTAATCGCTATCAGGAACTACAAAATATGCCCAATATGACTATGGTGGCAGATGCCTCGAAACGCATAGATGTATTGTACAAAAAACTCTATGTGCAGTCGCTTTCTTTTGATACCATTATGCACTTAGCGAAAAATAAAACCGAAATGCTCAAATGTATTCCGGCTATTCAGCCTCTGCGCAATGCCAAACTTGTGTCGGGATTCGGATTCCGTATGCACCCTATTTACAAAACAGTGCGTGTACATACGGGTATAGATTTGGCGGCACCCACCGGCACAAAAATTTACGCTACCGGCGATGGTACCATTCAAAATGCTGATTTTGAACGTGGTTACGGCAAGCAAGTGGTTATTTATCACGGCTATAATTTTTCCACCGTGTATGGACACATGGAGAAAATACTTGTGCAACGCGGGCAAAAAGTGAAACGCGGCGATTTGATAGGACTTGTGGGAAACACCGGCACTTCCACCGGTTCGCACCTGCACTACGAAGTGCGCCGACACAATATTCCCGTGAATCCTATCAATTACTACTTGAACGACCTTTCTCCCAAAGAATACGCCGACCTTTTGGAACAATCGAAATTGGCAAATCAATCATTTGACTAAAAGAACAAGTATCAAGTAATTAGTAGTCAAACACAAGACTTTTGTACTTGCCAACTTGCCAACGTAATAAAAAAATGTTAGTTTTGTGCAATAACCATAGGCACAAACTCATGAAAAAACGCGTATTTTTTTGCATTACTCTTTTTTTTGTATCACAAGCATTGTATGCCCAATATTTTTCGTGGGGCAACGAACGCGGTTCCACACGCTGGAATCACATTACTACCGAACATTTTCAGGTCATTTATCCGCAAGGTTGCGATAGTATAGCGCAGCGATGCACGCAGATTTTACATTACGTATATACCGCCGTAGGCAATACCCTGCAACACGAACCGGCGAAAATTTCGGTAATTTTGCACAGCCAATCGCGTATTTCCAACGCTTCGGTGGCGTGGGCACCCAAGCGCATAGATATGTTCGATGTGGTATCGCCCATGCAAACGCCCGATGATTGGTGGGAAAATTTGGCTCTACACGAATATCGCCACGTAGTGCAAATGGATAAACTCAACGAAGGTTTCACGCGCATACTCTATTTTTTGCTGGGCGAGCAGGCTCCGAGTGCCGTTGCCGGACTGTATTTTCCTTCGTGGTTTATGGAAGGCGATGCGGTGGTGAGCGAAACTGCTCTCGGCACCGCCGGGCGCGGACGTACTGCCGATTTTTCTATGGGTTTGCGAGCGCAACTCGCTCAAAAACAGCAATTTAGTTACACAAAAGCATATTTTGGTTCCTATCGCGACTATGTGCCAAACGTATATGAAATGGGCTATGTGGTGGTGGCAAACACACGCGCTCTGTACAATCCATACGTATTTGCAAAAGTGGCGCAAAATGTGGCTCAACACCCCTACTCCATTACTCCTTTTGACAATGCGCTGAAACGCGAAACAGGAAAAAATAAACTCCAACTCTACGACAGCACCTTCAAAAAACAATCTTTGGAATGGCAACTATTGCGCGAGCGCGAAATTCAAAAACCCTTCGACACCCTCATTTTCGCCGGCAAAAAAATCTTTACGTCCTACCGATTTGCACAGCAAATTTCCGAACATACCATACTCGCGGAACGCAGCGGACTTGCCCACCGCCGTCAATTGATTGCCTTTGATACAAAAACAAAAAAAATAAAACGCATAGCCAATACCTCGCAAAAACCTGCAGACGAAGCATTTTCGGCAAACGAAAAACTCGTGGTGTGGGCAGAAACAAAACCAAGCCTTCGCTGGGAACTCACCAATGCCACGTTTATTTATACCTACAACGTGCAAACACACAAAAAACGAAGAATTTCTACAAAAATGCGCCTTTTCGCCCCCGCCGTTTCAGCCGATGCCTCGCAAATTGTGGCAGTAGAAATTGCCGCCAACGGCACATATTCTTTGCAATTCTATAATATACAAAAAAAACAATGGACTGAAAAAATTCCACTTCCGCAAGGAGAATACGCGCTTGCGCCCACATGGAATGCCGATGCCACAAAAATTGCCTACGTAGGCGTGAGCAGCAGAGGCAAACGACTTGTGGAATACGATGTGTACACACAGCAATTTCGCGAAATTTTGCCCTACTCCACCGAAGATTTACAATCACCGGTGTATTATAATTCTTATATTTTATACACATCTTCATACTCCGGCGTGGACAATGTGTATGCCGTGCACAGCCTTTCGGGGCAGCAGTGGCGCGTTACGGTGTCCAATTTCGGCGCACAGTCGCCGCGCGTGTATGGCACTACAATTACATTCAGCGATTATAGCGCAAACGGATTTTGCGTAGGCAGTTTGCCTGCCGAACCGTATAAATGGCACACGAAAAACGCTGTGCGCCGCTACGATTTTCCGCTGGCGGAAACGCTCGCGTGGCAGGAAAATTCCACGCTTGATTTTACAAAAATGCCCGACACGGTGTTTGTTTCGCGCAAGTATTCCAAACTTGCGCACTTGTTCCATATTCACAGTTGGAGTCCGTTTTACTTAGAATACACGCAAAATACTACCAACGTGGGCATAGGTGCGCAGGTGGTTTCGCAAAATATGTTGGCAACCGCTATCACGCGCTTGGGCTACAAAGCCACCTTCGACAGCAACCCAAAGCACGTAGGTTTTGCGGCATTTCGCTACACCGGTTTTTTCCCTATCATAGACCTTGAAAGTGAAGTTGGTACGCAAACAATCAGCACAAACGCCCAAGACGTGCACTGTACGGTGGCAAATAATACGGCAGCAATGTCGCTGCCCTTCGTTATTTCACGCGGAGGATTTTCGCGTTTTTTTGTGTTGCAAGGACAGGCACAACACATGTTTTTGGAAGCGCGCAGTGCCGCATTTCGCACATTTTCGAGCCTTGCCTGCCGCTATTCCGCAGTATTTTCCAACATGAGCAGCACCGCGCCGCGCGACCTAAACCCCGCGTGGGGGCAGCGAATGGAAATTTCCTACTCGCACAATCCCCGCACCACCATGTCGCCACTTTCCAACTACGCTTACTCGCGCATGGATTTGTACGTTCCCTCCATGTTCAAAAATCACTCTATTCACGGTGCAGCGGCTGCCGATTGGCATCAAAATGAAGGTGCATTGCTTTTCAATACACAAATTTTCGTGCCACGAGGAACAGAAAGTATGGTATTCCGCCGCAAAGAAATGATTTCTTCGCGCATAGAATACACGCTGCCGCTGTTCTACCCCGACCTTGCATGGCGCGAAGTGTTTTACTGCGCGCGCTTGTGGGCTACTGCATTTTGCGATTATGCACTCACTCACAGCAAATTACAAAACACAACAAATCACTACACAAGTTACGGACTTGACCTCAACGCCGAAATGCACTTGCTGCACTTTCGCGCACCCCTAACCGCCGGAGTGCGCACGGCATACGTACAGCAAACACAGCAAATCAGTTGCCTTGCCCTTCTTTCTATCAATATGGGCGCACTATAATTTTACCTCTGCCGCCACATCACACAAGGTGATTATTGTGCAATCATTCGGATTTTGTATCTCATTCATTTCTGCGTCATTACTCTGTACTCACTACTATTTCCTAAAAATAAATTACAATTTGCAATTTACAATTTACAATTAATTTGTACTTTTGCGCAAAACACTTTTGGCAGACTAATTATGAGCGATGAAATAGAGTTGCACGCAGAAGATAACGCAAACCCACAGCCCGAAACCGGAGCACGACACATTACCTATTTATCGGGACATTACGAAAATTGGTTTTTGGATTACGCATCGTATGTAATTTTGGAACGCGCCGTTCCTTACGTGAATGACGGATTGAAACCTGTGCAACGCAGGATTTTGCACTCCATGAAACGCATGGACGATGGGCGCTACAATAAAGTTGCCAATATTATAGGACACACCATGCAATTTCACCCTCACGGCGATGCCTCTATTGGCGATGCTTTGGTGGGTTTGGGGCAAAAAGATTTGCTCATAGATATGCAGGGAAACTGGGGAAATATTTTCACCGGCGACCGCGCGGCAGCCTCGCGATACATAGAGGCACGCCTCTCAAAATTCGCACTCGAAGTGGTGTTCAATCCCAAAATTACCGCATGGAAGGCATCGTATGACGGCAGAAATAAAGAACCGATTACCCTGCCGGTAAAATTCCCACTGCTTTTGGCGCAAGGCGTGGAAGGTATTGCCGTGGGTATGGCGAGTAAAATTATGCCGCACAATTTTGTGGAACTTTTGGAAGCAAGTATCAAATTTCTGAAAAACGAAGCCTTTGAACTCTATCCCGATTTTCCTACGGGCGGCATGGTAGATGTAAGCAAATACAACGATGGTTTGCGCGGCGGTTCTATAAAAGTACGTGCCAAAATCTCGAAAATCGACAATAAAACCCTTGCCATTACCGATGTGCCGTTCAGCCGCACCACTTCGCAAGTAATAGATTCTATACTGAAAGCCAACGACAAGGGCACCATAAAAATAAAAAAAGTAGATGACAACACGGCTGCCGGAGTGGAAATTTTGGTACACTTGCCTGCCGGAGTGTCGCCCGATGAAACCATAGACGCACTCTACGTATTCACCGATTGTGAAATTTCTATTTCTCCCAATTCAAGTGTGATTTTAGATAAACACCCACAGTTTTTGGGTGTGAGCGAAATTTTACGCATTTCTACCAACAATACCCGCGATTTACTTCGTCAGGAATTGGAAATTCGCTTGAACGAATTGAAAGAAGAGTGGATAAAAACCTCGCTCGAAAAGATTTTTATAGAAAAAGAGGTGTATGAATTAATCAAACCCTGTAAAACAGAAGAAGATATTCTCAGCACTATCGACAAAGGTTTGGCACCGCACGTAACGCATTTTTGGCGTGCCGTAACGCGCGAAGATTGCGTGATGCTTTCCAATATTCCTATCAAGCGAATTTCAAAATTCAGTTCATTTAAAGCCGATGAACACCTCAAAGACATTGATATAGAAATAAAAGAAGTGAAAAATCACTTGGCGCACATTACCGATTATGCCATAAATTATTTCACGCAAATACTAAAAAAATACGGTGCCGGACGTGAGCGCAAAACCGAAATTCGCAATTTTGAGCAAATTGAGGCTACCCAAGTGGTGATAGCCAACACAAAACTCTATGCCAACTATGCCGATGGATTTGTGGGCACAAACTTAAAAAAAGACGAATTTGTGTGCGATTGCTCCGATATTGACGATATTATTGTGTTCATGCAAGACGGAAGTTACCGCATATCGAAAGTTTCGGAAAAAGCATTTTTCGGCAAAAATATTATTCACATAGGCGTATTCCGCAAAAATGACGAACGCACCATATACAACGCCGCCTACCGCGATGGCAAAACCGGTATAGTATATATGAAACGATTTGCCGTTACGGGTGTTACGCGCGACAAAGAATACAACGTTACACGCGGTGAAAAAAATTCAAAAATCCTTTATTTCAGTGCAAATCCTAACGGTGAAGCGGAAATTATAAAAGTATATTTACGCCCGAATGCTCGCTTGCGCAAAAATGTATTTGAAATAGATTTTAGCACGCAGGCTATTAAAGGACGGGCTTCGCAGGGAAATATTCTTACAAAACACCCTACGCTGAAAATTTTGAAAATCGAAGAAGGAGTTTCTACACTCGGCGGACGAAAAATTTATTTTAATCCCGAAACAAAACGATTGAACGACAGCGGTTATGGTGAATTTTTAGGCGAATTTAAAGGTTCCGATAAAATTTTGGTAATTACCAAAGACGGAAAATACACACTCACCACCTTTGATTTGAGCAATCACTACGAAATAGATATTCACAGCATAGAAAAATTCGATGCCGATAAAATTTGGACTGCCGTATTCTTCGATGCCGAGCAAGATAATTACTACATTAAACGGTTTGAAATTGAAGAAACGGCAAAATATTTGAGTTTTATAGGCGACCACGAGCAGTCGAAACTCATTTTGATAAACGATGACGATTATCCGCAACTGCAAATCAATTTCAGCGGAAAACACGCCTCGCGCGAAGCAGAATTGATAGACGTGGACGAATTTATAGGTGTAAAAGGTGTAAAAGCACGCGGAAAACGTATTTCTACCTTCACCATTGGCACTATGGAATTTATAGAACCCCTCGACAAAGCACCCGAAATAGACGAAAGCGAGGAAAACAAGGGCGAAACCGATGGCGACACACAAGAAAAATCAAGTCCGTCCTTCGATAAAGAAGCGTGGGAAAAAGCCAATCAAGGAAGTTTATTTTAATAGCGAAAAATCAGCAGTATGAAAGGTTCTATTGTGAAATGTTTATCGGAATTAGTGCAAAACCAATATGGCAACGCGGCGTGGGAAGAAATTTTGCAACACGCAAGCGAATTGGATTTACTTATTCGCCCGTTGGAAGATATTGACGACCGCCGCGTTATAAAAATTTTTGCAAGCACTGCCACCATACTCAACCTTTCACAACAAGATGTGTTCGACAAATTCGGCGACTATTGGGTGAATACCTACGTGCCGCGTATGTATCGCATATTTTACATTCGCGCAAAAAACGCCAAGCAATATGTACTGAGCCTGAACACCGTGCACGCACACACCACCGCCTCTATACCCAATGCGCAACCGCCGCAATTTATATTTACCGAATTAAACGCCCACACGGTGCGCGTAGATTACGTATCGAAAAAAAATCTCATAGATTTATTTATCGGACTGATAAAAGGCGTGAGTACCTACTACAACACTCCTATCGGCATCAATAAAATTTCGGAAACGCGCGTGGAATTGATTTTTTAACTCACTACCTTATAAATCACATCGCCGCGGCGGATTTTTTCGGATACTTGCATAGAAAAACTTTCGCCTTTCACCGTTTTTTGCACCGGTTGTAAATTCACACGAATTTCGGAAACCTGCATTTCCACCACGCCCGTTGTTGAGCCTATTATGAGCACTTCATCGCCCACATTCAGTTCGTCTGACTGCATAAGAAATTCGGCAACATTCAGGTTTGAAAAAAAGTTGGTACATTTTCCCACACGCATTTTTCGCGTAGTAGCCTCACTGCCGTAACTTCGGCTCCACTCGCCAAGTCGCTGACCCAAGTAGTAGCCATTCCAAAATCCGCGATTGAATACTTTTGCAAGGCGCATTTTCCACTGCGCAATTTTTTCTTCGGAGTAGGTATTCGTTTCTATTGCCTCCACCGCTTCGTGATAACACTGCGTTACGGTTTTTACGTATTCCGCACTTCGCGCACGTCCTTCTATTTTCAAAACCTCAACACCGGCATCGAGCATTTCGTCTAAAAACCCGATAGTGCACAAATCTTTGGGCGACATAATGTATTCATTGTCGATTTCAAGTTCGTTTCCACTTTCTTTTTCGGTTACAATGTAGCCTTTTCGGCAGGTTTGCAGGCAAGCACCTTTATTGGCAGAATAATTTTGCTCGTGCAGACTCAAATAGCATTTTCCCGATACACTCATGCACAGTGCACCATGGGCAAACATTTCTATGCGCAGCACATTTCCCGAAGGTCCGCACACATTCTGCTCTTTAATCGCCTGCGATATTTGTTTTACCTGCGGCAAAGTCATTTCGCGAGCAAGCACAATTACATCGGCATAGCGAGCATAAAATTTCACCGCTTCAAAATTAGTAATATTGAGTTGGGTAGAAATGTGTACTTCCACACCATATTCGCGTGCACACAAAATTGCGGCAATATCGCTGGCAATTACAGCACTGACCTTGTGCGTTTTTGCCGCCTGCATAATTTCGTGCAGCGTGGTCATGTCGCTATCGAACACTATGGTATTCACCGTAAGATAGGATTTTACGCCGTGTTCGTTGCAAATCGCCACAATATTGGCGAGGTCTTCGGTGGTAAAATTATGTGCCGAACGCGAACGCATATTCAGCCCGGAAATTCCAAAATACACCGACCCTGCACCGGCTTGTATGGCTGCCATAAGCGATTCATACGAACCTACGGGCGACATTATTTCTATCATAGGAATTAGTTGTTAGTGATTAGTTGTTAGTACCATCAATGAATTTCTCATTGCTCTATACTCACTACTCAAATCTCGTTTTTATATCTGTTTCACTTTCAGTCGGACACCTATTTTCAAACTATTTGAAGTCAAATTATTGAGTGCCATCAAACTATCTACGGTTACGTTGTCGTATTTTTTTGAAATTGAATACAGGGTTTCTCCTGCGGCTACGGTGTGATACACAAAACTATTATTGCCTTCTTGTTGTATTGATGTTTGATTGTTGGCGGTTGGCGGTGTTTTCGAGGGTTCGGCGGTTTGCGCTACGGCGGTAGTGTTTTGTTGTTTTACAGTAGGTTGCGTTAGTTTTTGCTTTTGCGCAAGTGTCATAGTGGCTATTTTGGTATAATAATCTTTATACTCTGCCGGCACTTGCACTTTCAGTTTTTGCCCCACCATAAGTGATGTGCTTTTCAAATTATTCCACGATTTCAAATCAGCAACTCCCACATTGTACCACTGCGCTATCAGCCCCAAGTTATCACCTTTTTGCACGGCATACAGCACGGTGGTTTTGCCGCTTGCCGGCGCAACACTTGGCATCTGTTGCGATTGCGCAGGTTTAGTAGTATTTGCAGCAATAGCATTACTACTATCTGATTGCGAAACAGAGTTTTGCGAAGCAGTATTTTGCGTTGCCACAGGTTTCGGCGTAGAACTTTGCGCCACATAGCCCGCATTGCGCTGTTTTTGCGTTGGTTGTGTCAATTTTTGCTTTTGCGCCAAACTCATACTCGTAATTTTGGAATAATAATCCTTATACTCCGCCGGCACCTGAATTGTTAGTTTTTGATTCACCGCAAGAGCCGTACTTTTCAGTTTGTTCCACGATTTTATGTCATTTGCATTCACATTGTACCATTTGGCTATCATACCCAAATTATCACCTTTTTTCACATAATAATACACGGTAGTTTTTCCGCCCGAACTCACATTGGCAGTGCTTATGGAAGGTGCTTGGGTGAGTTTGCTGTCGTTAAAATGCAAACTATCGTTATAAGCAAAAATAGAATCTTGCAGTTGCAAAAATGGACTCACATACTCTACCGGCAAATAGAGCGCGTGCACTTTGTCGGTATGCGGAAAAATTCCCGTGCGGCAGTGCGGATTCATATCTTGCAATTGCTGCAGCGGCACATTGAGAACTCCGCTAATTTGCTGTAAATTAATACGTTGCGCTATATGAATAGTATCTATTGCCGGCGGAAGTTGAATTTCGCGTGCCCACAAATTGTGCTCCACGTGATGCTCAAACACATAGTAGGCGGCTATATACGCCGGCACATAGCCGCGCGTTTCTTTGGGCAAATGATTATATACTTCCCAAAAGTTCCCTTTTCCGCCCGAACGCACTATTGCTTTGCGCACATTGCCCGGTCCACAGTTGTAGGCTGCAATGGCGAGCAACCAATCATCGAACATTTTGTAGAGTGTGCCCAAATATTTCGCAGCAGCAGCGGTAGATTTCATAGGGTCGCGGCGGTCGTCTATGTATGAATTAATTTCGAGATTATATATTTTTCCGGTGGCAGGCATAAATTGCCACAATCCGGCAGCACCCACAGGCGAAGTTGCTCGCGGATTGAGTGCCGACTCTATCACCGCCAAATATTTTAATTCCTGCGGCACATTGTTTTGTTCCAAAATTTCTTCAAACAGCGGAAAATAATATTCCGCAAGTCCCATCATAATTTCCACCTGATTACGGCGTTTAAAAGCATACACGTTGATATACGACTGCACTTGGTCGTTGTAAGAAAGCGGAATAACGGTTGGAATTTTCGCAATGCGTTTTTTATACACCTCGGCGGTAAATTCCGGCACCACATCGGCTGCCATGCGCCCCACCGAACGATTGGCATACTTCCAATACTGCGACTGACGCACATAAAACGAATTTACCAAATTATCGAGATTGGTATTAATAGTATTAAATACAATAGTATCGGCAGGCAAGGTTTCAGAAAGTGCGGAATGATGCTGCGCAAACACCGCCGAAAACGAGAAAATGACAAAAAGAACGCTGTGAAAAAATTTCATTCGTATAAACATGGGTAGCAGAAATGTAATTGTTTTGGCAAAGATACGAAATTAATGGTTAATGCTTAATGCTTAATGCTTAATTTTTTTACTGCTGTAGTTTTAGTTGTAGAAAATATGTGGGTTTTTACAATAGAAAATGTTCAACATTGTCTTTGTTTATTACTTTAAAATCAATATGTTGATATTTTTTTGAAAAAGTAAGCGGAAGCCGTGCTTTTGCGGTAGAACTCCATTTAATTTTGCAGGCGGTCAGTTGCCCGTCTTTTTCTTCTATATAGTCTATTTCTTGCTGCTGTGTGGTACGCCAAAAATAGGATTTCGCCCAAATTTCTCCATATTCAAGTACTTTTTTTCGCTCGGAAATTACAAAATTTTTCCACAATCCGCCAATATCGCGCCGAGTATTGATGTCCGAAAAATCAGCAATCACGGCATTGCGTATTCCGGTATCGTAAAAATAGATTTTCTTACTGAATTTTAATTCATTACGCACATTTCGACTGAAAGAACCAAGACGAAAAACAACAAAACATTTTTCGAGTAAATCTATGTATTTTTCCACCGTTTTTGAATCCAGCCCAATGGTATTCCCAATTTCGGCAAACGATACTTCCGACCCAATTTGATAGGCTAAGGCTTGCAACAATTTCGTCAATTTATCGGGTTTCTGAATACCCTCCCATTGCAAAATATCTTTATACAAATAACTATCAGACAATAATCTAAGTATTTTTTGTTCCTCTCCCACATTGTTTACCACATCGGGATAATAGCCATACAATAAGCGGTGCGGTAGCATTCGTTTTTCGGTCATAAGTCCGTGATGCGCCACCATTTCGGCAAACGAGAGCGGATACATTGTATATTCCCACGTTCTGCCGGTGAGCGGTTCATTGGTTTTGTTGGCTATTTCAAAGGCACTACTGCCGGTGGCTACAATTTGTAAATCCTTGATTTTATCGGACATCAATTTCAATTTCAACCCAACATCTTCGATTTGCTGCGCCTCGTCTATTATCAAATATTTTTTCCCTTTGAAATATGCATCCAAACGTGTAGCCGAAATATCACTAAAAAATGCTTTCGTGGTAGCCTCATCGCCATTAAACCACTCCACATCGCTTTTATGGGCAAACAATTTTTCGAGCAGAGTGGATTTACCCACCTGCCGAGCACCAAGCAAAATAATTACTTTGCCTTTATGCAAGCGGTTTTCAATGCTTTGTTGCAAAAATCGTTCAATCATACTTCGTTGTTTTTTGAATTTTTTAGACAAGAAACACAACAAGGAGTGTAGCCCTTTGCGGTGTAAGTTCCATTAGAAACGTCATGCAATTTCAGCAAAAAATAAGCACACAAACACATTGCCGAACGAAAAAAAGATGTATTTTTGCGAAAAATTTTTATAAACATAATTAAAACAAAAGACAATGGCTGTTAAAATTAGATTAGCACGACACGGAAGAAAGGCGAGCCCTTTTTATCACATTGTAGCTGCCGATAGCAGAGCACCACGTGATGGTAAATTTATTGAAAAAATTGGAACCTACAAACCAACTGCAAATCCTGCGGTGGTAGAATTAAAATTCGACCGCGCTCTATATTGGTTGAATGTAGGCGCACAACCAACCGACACTACGCGCTCTATTTTGCGCAACGAAGGTGTGTTATTCATGAAACACTTACAAGGTGGTGTGCAAAAAGGCGCATTCGACCAAGCAACGTTAGAGAAAAAATTCCAAGCATTTTTAGACGAAAAACGTAAAAAAGAAGAAGCAATCGTTTCTAAACTTTCTTCGGAAAAACAAGCCGCAATAAAAAAACGCATTGCTGCCGAACTCGAAGTAAACAAAAAACGCGAAGAAGCAATCGCGCAAAAATTAGCCGAAGCAACTGCTGCTCCTGCCGAAGAAGTGGTGGTGGAAGAAGTGGTAGTAGAAGAAACTCCTGCCGAAGCTGCCGAAGAAACTCCTGCTGCCGAATAAGCACAGAACGTACAGTATTATACAAAAAGAGGTTACATGCACTATGTATCCTCTTTTTTTGTGATTTTTCAAAAAAAACATATCTTTGCGTGATTTTATAACCATAAACTCTAACAACCATGAAAAAAAATAGCGCAATTTTTACTCTGCTGATTTTCCTATGCGCAATCAACGCACACGCGCAAAGTTCTGAATCGAAAACATACAACAATTTGTTCCAATTTTCTCCCTTTCACTTTTTTGCAAGCACATTTTATCTTTCTTACGAACGGGCATTTCCTGAATTGAATAGCGCATTGCGCATTTCGCCATTTATCACTGTAAAACAAAAAAGTAGCGGTTATTATTATGGCTATGGAGAAACGTTCTATTACGATTATTCTCCTGTGCGCAAAGAAGTCTATGCGTTGGAAGTGGCATACAAATGGTTTACTTTTGAAAATCCTCGTAAATTCAATATTTTTCTCAGCCCTTACGCACAGTACAAATATATTTCACGTCAAGGCAATGCCGATATTTACAATGAAATAGGAGAATTTGTAAGCGATGGAAATACTATAAACAACGTGATTGGTTTTGGTATTGATTCCGGATTACGATTTGCGTTCGGACGTTTCGTGATGGATTTCACACTCGGCGGCGGTATGCGATTGCCGTTGAATGAAACCGATTATATTTCAAGCGATATGTTTTCCGATACATATAGAGGCGTTGTGCCACGCGGCAATTTCCTACTCGGTATGACGTTTTAACAACTAACTCACTAACAACTATTTATGTCTTTTCCTCTTATAGAAAACTGTAACTCAGTTGGTTACATATCAAAAACCTACGGTGGCGCAGGTATGGTGCTCATTGCGCTCAAAGCAATAGACAGTGAAGCATTTGCGCAGCGAAACTACGTGTTACTCGATATTCTGCACAAATTAGTACCGTTTTTCATAGAAGAATGTGTGCGGAAAAACAACAACGTATATCTCAAATTTTACGATATTCACTCCGTAGAAGATGCCGAAAAAATTGCCGGACTGCGCATATATATTGAAAAAACAGACGATGAAGAGCCTGACGGCGAAACGCACGAACTCGTGTCGTACACGCTCTACAACGCACCGCACACCGAAATCGGCACCATTCGCACCGTGCACGAATACCCTATGCAACTGCTTTTGGAAGTGCACACTCCTACCGGTAGCGAAGTTCTTATTCCCTTAGTGGAGGATTTGATTGAAAGCATTGACGAAGAACATCATACTATCACCATGCGCCTTCCCGAAGGATTGCTGGGTTTGAACGATTAAATCGTTTTGAGCAGGGTAGAATTTCCGCAACTTTCGTAATTCAGCGTTTGCACAAAGTGCGCAAATTGCTTACTGTGCGGAATGCTAATTTCATTCACTCCTACGGTTTCCATGCGTTGCACGCAGTACTGCACCGTCATAAAATCGGGTGAAAGTGCCGGGGTAAACGTAGAATATTTTTCGTCTATCGTTCTATTTTCGCAAAGCAAACCGGCATCTATCAAGCGACTGAGCAGCGTGGAAAGCAATTTTTGCGGAATAGACAGTGTTTCACTCAATTCCGAAAGTCGCAGAGCAGATTTTCCTTCTTCAAAACGTAGAATAATGGCATGTAAAATCCACAGTGATAACGAAATACGCAACGAATGACTCATATTATTACTCGCTATTTCACTTTCAAAGGTGGTAATATTTTGCGCAGCGTAAGCAATTTCGGCACCGAGCAACACCACTATCCACGAAGTTTGCAACCACGCCAAAAACAGCGGCAAGGCGGCAAAACTGCCATAAATGGCATTGTAATTACTCACACCGATTTGAAAATATACGTAGGCAAATTGCACGATTTGAAACACCACACCGGCTATAAAACCGCCCAAAAACGCCGACCGAAACGCCACGCGCGTATTGGGCATCACCATATACAGTAAGGTGAAAGCAAACCATATCAAACTATATGGTAATAAATTGATAGTAAACGTAATAATTCCCGAAAGCGACTGCACCCACGGAGTGGTTTCGGCTATGCGTTGTACCGACAATGCTACAAACGATGTGGCGCTATTTGATAGAAATAGCAGCAACGGAGCCAATAGCACTATGGTAAAATAATCGCTGATTTTTCGCGTAAAACTGCGCTGTTTTTGCACTGCCCATATATGATTGAGCGCACTTTCAATATTACCCATCACTTTAATAACCGACCAAAACAGCACCACCAAACCCACGCCGGCTATCACGCCACTATTGGTGGTATTGAGCAGCGAAGTTGCAAAATCCTGTAACTGCGCTGCAAATTCCGGTTTGTCGGCAAAGCGGTGATTCAAAAAACGTTCGAGGCGAACGTCAAGCCCAAAACCTTTGGTGATGGCAAACGCCATAGCAAGCAGCGGCACCAGCGAAAGCAAGGTGTAGTACGTAAGTGCCGATGCTTTTTCTATGCAGCGAGTTTCCACAAATCGCTTGTAGGAATACCACGTAATACGCGCCACACGCAGTATGCGCGATTTGGCGTGTAGCGTGTGCGTAGCCCACACCCACGATTGTATGCGTTGGAAGAGTTTTTTGAACATTATTTTTTCAAAAGATTTTGCACTCCCTGCGTGGCTTTTTGTTTCACCGCCTCAGTTTGTTTTTGCGTTTCTGCTTTTGCTTTTTGTTCCAATTCTTGTTTTTTCGCATCGGCTTCGGCTTGTGCCTGCGCTTTGGCAGCATCTAATTTTGCTTGCGCTTCGGCTTTCGCTTTATCGGCTTCGGCTTGCAATTTTTGTTGCGCTTGGTCTTTCACCGAACTCAGCACTCCGGCAGTAGCATCGCCGAGTTGCACCGACACTTTCGGACTGGTAACAGTACCTCCTATCAAGAATTTTACGTCAATATTTTGCCCCACCGCAGCATCAATTCCTTTCGATGCAGCGGCTTTTTGCAGCGACGACAGCGTGGAAGTAGCCGCTTTCCCGATTACTGCACTTGGTATTTGCGTTGCTACGGTGAATGCCATAGTTTGGTCTAAATTTGCTGAACCCTGCACATTTGCCGAATAATTATTGAATTTTACATCGAAGGGTTTCACGGCAATATTTCCGTTGGTAATGGTGAAAAACATCGCAACATTTTTTGCAATAATTTCTTTCAAATCCTGCTGTTTCAATTCATTCACGGCAAAATTTTGAAAACTCGTACCCTCCATAGCAATAGAGGCAGTATTAAATGCTCCCGTACCATTGATTGACGAAAGCACCGGCATAAAATCGTTTTGCAAGAAACTTTGAAATGAAAGTTTTGTAGAGAAGTTTCCAGTCAAATTTTGCGCAATCGGAGCCAATTTTTGCACGGTTACAAAGGTTGCAAAAGTTTTTCCAATATCAAAATTATTGATATTCAACGAAAGATTTGCCTCCGGTTTTTGATTTTTCGGCGTAGCATAACTTCCGCTCAATCCCAAACTTCCACCCAGCATATTCATCATCAAACTCTGCAAATCGGCTTTGCTGTCTTTTATGCGCACCGTTCCCAGTAAATTGGTAATATCGAAATTGTCGTAAATCAATCTACCGAAATTAATAGCGCAGGCAAAGTCGATATTACCCGGAATTTCCACAATTTCGGTAGCCGAAGTATCGGCAGGAGTGGTTTCAGTGGTGCTTTCGCCCAAAATATCGGCAGCATTGAAATAGGTAGATTTCACGTTCAAATTTCCGCGAATAGTTTGGTCGGAAAGAGCATAGCCCAAGAAGTTTTCCAAACGACCTTGCAACGACACATCGCTACCGCCGAATTTTACATCGCACTGCTCCAAATTGGCATACTGCGGCGTAAATGTGAGTTTTGCGGCAGAAATTGCTATTCCTTTGGGAAAATCAGCATCGGTGTAACTGAAATTAGAAATCAAAAGACTTCCCAGCGCACGAATAGCATTGTAATTTTCTTTTTCAATGTCCGACATTCGGCTTGCAAGTTCAAGTTCGGGCACTATGGTACCGCTCATGGTTACGCCGGTGAGCGGAATAAAATCTTTGAGCGATGCAATATCGAGTTTTCCTTTCATGGCGGCTTTTATGTAGGGGTCGCTCATAGGAGTTTTTACCAAAAGTGTGGCAAACAAAGGATTTTCGCCGAAATTAAGCGACAATTTTCGCAAATCTACCACCGTGCTATCTAAGTTATTGGACTGATTATCAACCAACAAATCAATATTGATATTGGTAACGGCTTTGGGTAAATCGGGGTATTGGAAAGACGCATCGTCAACCAACACGGCAAGATTGAACGAAGGATAACTTTCCGGCTTATCGGCAAGCAAACCTTTCACACTACCATCAAGCGAGAGTTTTCCGGTAGTTTGTATGTCCTCAAATCCTTCCATAAACACACCCGGCACAAGCGAAAGTATGCTTTTGAAATCGGTTTTCATGGTTTTAAAGGTAAAATCCATATCCATGTTTTCGCTATTTTCGCCTACAAAGGCGAGCCAACCATCGTAAGAAATATCTAAATCGTTGAGCGACATTTTGTTATCTTTCAGCGTGTATTTTTCCTTATCGAAATCGGCATCAATAGTGGCATCGAGGGCAAAGTGCAAATCACGCGCGTAAGGAATAGCGTCCATAGCAAAATTCACCTGAGCAATGTCTATCAGCGTGTGAATAAGAGTAGAACTTTCGGTAAAATCGCCCGAAATGGAGGTGTTCAATCCTTGTAACTCGGCGTTCATAGAACCCGGAATATCGTTATAATATATGTATCCGTCTATAATTTGTATTGTATTGATTTTGAGCGCGAAAGATGATGCCGTAGTATCTTCGGGCGTAGTTTCGTCTGTTGGTTTCATAATATCGAAATTCGCCGCACTATCGGCTGCCACCAGCGCGTGAATACGCGGTTTGGTAATAGTTACATCTATAATTCCTATTGGTTGGCTGCGAATAACGGTCATAATATCTACCGTAGCACTCAGTTTTTGAATAGAAAGCAGGGTATCTTGGGCAAATTGCCCGGTACCCACTATGCGTAAATCGCCGAATTGCACGGTAAGATTTGGGAAACTGCGAAACATACTCACACTAAACGCATCATCGTTGAAATCAACTTCGGCAGTGAGCATAGAATTGACTTCTTGTTTTGCAAGTTCTAAAATTTTTCCTTTGAACAACAACGGCGTAACCGCTACGGCTGCAATTAAAAATACTACAACGCAACCGATTATAATCAATGCTTTTTTCATTTTGTTTTGTGTTTTGGTTTGAGGGCTAAAAATACAAAATAATTGCAAACGGCAAATTACAAATGGTAAATTATTTTCATTAGGAGTTAGTTGTTAGTGATTAGTTGTTAGAAAAACAAAAAAACTCCCACAAACCGAAGTTAGCAGGAGTGTTGTAACAGCAAGGGGCATGCCCCTTGTTATCTCACTCGTTTTTCGGTACTGCCATTGCTATACTGTACAATATACATACCTTTTTGTGGTTCTTCGTTCAGTTTTTGCCCCAAAAGATTGTAGTACGCCACCAGCACAGCCGGCACGCTTATAGTTTCTACACGTACCGGTTCTGTTTTTTCGCCGGTTTTAAATACTCCTTCTTTCAGTTGCGTTTCGCCATCTTCGGTGAGTGCTGTTATGGTGTAATAA
>JAITUU010000017.1 GCA_031286165.1 Bacteroidales bacterium | reverse complement strand
GAACAATCCTACACGACCTTGTTGTTTGTATGTACTCATTATCTTCGTATTCTAATTTGATACAAAGATACAATTTATTATGCTGATTTACAAGTTTTTAATTTTTAGAGGCGCCCTTATCATTTTGGTAAGATGTTCGGTGTCTATTTTTCCGTCCCTACCCTTACTACCATAATACGGCAATCTCCTTAAAGGTTCGTTTATATAACTGCTACCGCTTGTATAATAATAACCGGCTTCTTTTTCTTCAATGGTGGCATTTTTCCAAACATTTTCAAGTATGCCACGCACCTTTTTGTCGGCATCTGCGGCGGATTTTGCCCACATTGCGGTATCTTTACGGGCTTTGGTGTAGTTACTTTCGTTAAAGTCAAATTCACCGGCAAACTTTTTGGCTTGGCGTGCCGCTTTTGTTGCTTCTAATTTGGCTACTTCGGTATTCAACGCTTGGGCTTTGGCTTGCAATGTGGTAATCGGCGTTTCCTTGTTCAACAAGTCGGACAATTCAGCCACCATTTGCTTAACTTTGGCACTCTTTGTTGAAATAGAGAATACCAACAAAAAGAACTGCTCAAAAAATACAATTAGGATTGCGAAATTTCTCCAAAGAACTAAGTCAAGTGCAATTTGTTGATTAACTACAATATTTCAAAGATTGCATTGCAGCCCTGCCAAGAAATTGGTGGGGCTTTTTATTTCCCCACCAAAAGAAATGTTTTTCCTATCTCTACAAAAAAAGGAACTAAGCAATATTCTTAGTCCCTTTTTTAGTCCCTACATTTTGTAAGCAACTCATTTTTAGAGTTTATTGTGGAGCGTATGGGAGTCGAACCCATGACCTCGACACTGCCAGTGTCGCACTCTAGCCAACTGAGCTAACGCCCCGATTCGGTTGCAAATATAACTATTTTTTTAAATTACGCAAACTTGACTTCGCTTTTCTATTTCCTTGTTCGGCGGCTTTTGCATACCATTTTTTTGCTTCATTATAGTTTCGCGGCACGCCGTAGCCTTTATCGTAACACCAACCTATGTAAAACTGCGAATTATCATTCCCCTGTTCGGCGGCTTTCAAGTACCATTTTGCGGCTTCACTGTAACTTTTCGGCACACCATAACCTTGCAAATAGCAACTCCCCAGCGCATCTTGCGCATCGGCATCGTTTTGTGCGGCTGCTTGTGAATAATATTGCACCGCTTCGGCGTAATTTTTTTTCACCCCCTGCCCCACAAAATAGCAATATCCCAAATTATACTGCGCATCGGCATCGCCGAGTTCCGCCGCTTTTCGGTACCAATTCAGTGCCTCTATATTATTGCGCGTTGCTCCCTGCCCTGTGGCATAGCCCACGCCAATATTAAACATTGCCTTCGTATTTCCTTGCTCGGCGGCTTTGACATACCATTCCATTGCTTCGGTAGGATTTTTGGTCAATCCTTGTCCATTTGCATAGCACACAGCCAAATTGAACTGCGCCACAGGCAAATTTTGCGCTGCTGCTTTTTCAAACAGTTGCACCGCAGTTACTAAATCTTGCTTTGCTCCCAAAGCATCTTTCAAACACACTCCCGCATCGTTTTGCGCCTGCGCATCGCCCTTTGCGGCAGCCTGTGCAAAATATTTATACGCGGTTTTATAATTCTGTTTCAATCCATATTCACCATTGAAATAATACGCTCCCAAAGCACTCTGCGCACGTACATCGCCGTGTTTTGCTTTTTTTTGCAGTTCCGAAATAGAAATCGTGATTTGCGCCACACTCACGCTATACACACAACAAAGAAGAAAAAAAACTATCGTAGTTCTCTGAGAAATTCGTTTCATATCAAAATTTTGGTTGTAAATATATAACTTTTTTTTTAGTCAAAAAGTGTGCACGGCTCAAAAATTATGTGTATTTTCGCTCAACTTAATCTATTTATTATGAATTTTAATACAACTATCAGCATAATTGGCGGAGGGAATATTGGTATGGCTATTGCCAACGGATTGGTAAAATCGGGAAGTTATAAAGCCGCCGATATTATTATCACTCGCGCTCGTGCCGATTTGCCGAAAAATCTCAACGAAGGCGGATTTGTGTATCAGGAAGATAACTGCGATGCGGTGCGAAAATCGAAAATCGTAATTTTGGCAGTAGTGCCCTTTATTACGCACACTATTTTACAAGAAATTAAAGGCTGCATTACTCCGCAGCACACGCTTATTTCCATAGTTACCGGCGTGAGCATTGCCGACATTCAATCGGTAATTACCGCCGATATTTGCATAGCACGCGCCATGCCCAATACTGCCATTAAAATTCAAGAATCTATGACCTGCATAGCAAGTAATAAATGCGAAAGCAAGGACTTTGAACAGATTGTATTTTTATTTGAAAAACTTGGAAAAACTCTTGTAATTTCCGAAGATTATATGCTTTCGGCTACTGCGCTTGGTTCTTGCGGCATTGCTTATTTTCTACGCGCCATTCGTGCTGCCACGCAAGGCGGTATTCAAATCGGATTCCACGCCGAAGATGCACAATTAATTGCAGCGCAAACCGCCAAAGGTGCCGCCGAATTACTCCTGCAACAACAATCGCACCCCGAAGACGAAATAGACAAAGTAACCACACCGCGTGGCATTACCATTGCCGGATTAAACGAAATGGAACACAACGGATTTAGTTCTGCTTTCATTAAAGGCATTGTGCGCTCCTATGAAAAAGCGAAACAACCCAATTAGACTCTTAAACACAAAACGTTTAGACCTATTGACTTTTAGACTTACAGACTTTCACACGTGCGGATATTGAAACACACTCATATATATATTGTAATTGCATTAATCGCAGCGTTTGGTGTATCGTGCAAGCACAATGGCAGTAAAGTTGCGCTCGCCACCTTAGCCGATACTGCGGCATATTTTCATACGCAGATACAAACACTCGAAAAACAGCGCAATGGTAGCAATATAGACGATTTTTTACGTAGCAATACCGAAATACTTGCCATACGCAAACACGCCGATAGTGTGATTCAACAGTATTTTGCAGCACATAGCGGCGACACACTTTTTCTCTCCTTCGACCAGTCGAAAAACACAGAAAAATTTACCATTCAAAAACTTTGGGTTTCGGGTGCGGAGTATAATCAATTATTCATACAAGCACGAGTGTATGCTATGGACAATGGTTCTGTGAACCAGCCGTACATAAGCCTTGCCATTAAGCAGCGCGATGGTTCACGATTGGAATCGGGCGGCGGTATTATGGCTGTAGATAGCACAAAACTAACCGCCGGGAAAACCTACCTTTTTTCGGGAGCAATTCACAATCTTTCAGCATTGCAGCAAGTGCGCTCCGTGTTCTTCGATGAAACAATTCAGCAATGGTAGCAATATAACACAGATTGCTTCATTTCTCGCATGACACTTTTTGTTGTTCGTCATTGCGAACGTAGTGAAGCAATCTCAGCAATTATTTTTTCGCTTTTTCTGATGCTTTTTCGCTTCCATTAATTGTCGCAACAATTCCGAATATTTTTCTATTTCACTGTCGATTTCCTCGCCACTGAGTGTTTCAAAACTCTCTATTTTCGGTGCTTTTTGTATGCGCTCTTCCATATCGCCTATTATGTTCATATAGTTGATAAACGCCTCATAATGCGTAGGATACGGATTTTCTCCCTGCACTGAATTGCGCATACTCATATAGTACAAATGGTCGCTATTTTGCAATTTATTCCAATCGGCTATAATACCGGCATCGTTCACGGTATTCAAGCATGGCAATAAATTATACAATCCATCGAGGGCTTGTTTTTGTAAATTATTTCCTACGGCTGTGGTCAAATCGCGCTCCTCGTCTATACACGAAGTTATGGAAGGTACACTCAATACCGACACAGGTTGCAGCGTGTCAATAGATTCTGCAAAAGTGGGAAAAGAGAATTTCTGCGAAATTGCTTGATTTACAAAGGTTTTAAAAAAATCGAAAATACCGGTACTCGCCGGCTGATAGGTACCAAACGTAGCATAATCGAATACTAAATTCACTATTTCTTCATTTTCAGGAATTGCTTGCACCCAATGCACAAATTTATCGGCAGTAAGCGGATATTCACTCCACGAGTGATTGGAAAAACGTAACGATACGTCATCGCTCAATTTATAATTGCGTAAAAGCACTTTCAGTCGCGGATTATTGGCATTGCAATACAAAAAATTCGGACTTTTCCAACCCAATACTTGTTTGGCACCTTCGGCTATCATACCTTTGAAACCCATATCGAACACCTGCTCACCTATGGCATCGGAGTAAATCAAATCGGTGTTGGCAAATACCGTAGGCTCCACGCCGAATAATTGTTTAATTTTGGCACTATGCGCACGCGCTTGTTTTTCAAATTCCTGTTCCGAAACTATGCTCGCAAGCGAGTGTGAATAGGTTTCGCCCACAAAATCAACATTGCCGGTGGCAGCCAATTTTTGAAAACTTGCTATCACTTCGGGCGTTAGTTTCTCAAATTGGTCGAGTGTAGTTCCCGAAATCGAAAAACTCACTTTGAAATTCTTTGTATGTTTTGCAATCAATTCCAGCAACAAATCATTCATGGGAAGAAAAGATTTTTTCGCAGTTTTGAGCAAATTCGATTTATTGGTAAAATCATCGTAATAATAATGGTCTTGCCCTATATCAAAAAAACGATACGACCGCAACAAATATGGTAAATGTACTTTAAATAGTATAGAAACATTCTTCATGTTATTGATTTGAAATAGTTTGTGAATAAATATCTTTAATTTGCGCAGCGGCACCGTCCCAATTCATAGTATCTACTTCGGCTTTTCCATATTCTTGAAATACTTCCTGCAATCCGCCATAGGAAATAATGCCGTAAATGGCATCTGCCATAGCGTCCACGTCCCAAAAATCTACTTTTATGGCGTGTTGCAAAATTTCCGACACCCCCGATTGTTTCGATATAATTACCGGCACATTGGAACGCATGGCTTCGAGCGGAGAAATTCCAAAGGGTTCGCTCACCGAAGGCATTACATACACATCGCTTATGGAAAGCATGTGAATTACATCATCGCCACGCAAAAATCCGGTAAAATAAAAGTTTTTGGAAATTCCGAGTTCTGCGGCTCGCCACATCATTTTTTCGAGCATATCGCCGCTGCCTGCCATCACAAATTTTACATTCTTTTTGCGTTGCAACACTTTCGCTGCCGCCTCTAAGAAGTATTCCGGACCTTTTTGATAGGTAATTCGTCCCAAAAATGTAACCACTTTATCGCCTATTTTTTTCTCAAACACGTGTTGTTTTTTTGAGTCAATAGCCTCCACTCCATTATATACGGTAGTAATTTTTTCGGCAGGCACGCCGTAGTGGTTGATTGCTATATTTTTTGTGAGATTACTCACCGTAATTACTCTATCGGCAGCGTGCATTCCACGGCGTTCTATGTCATATACGTATTGATTTACATTATGTCCGCTGCGGTCAAATTCCGTAGCGTGCACGTGTACCACAAGTGGTTTTTTCGACACATTTTTTGCTGCAATTCCCGCATCATACGTCAGCCAATCGTGGGCATGAATAATATCAAAATCAAATTGTGATGCTATTTGACCGGCAATGTAGGCGTATGATGCCACTTCGTGCAACAAACTATCGCCGTAACCGCCTTTAAATTCGAGCGTACCCAATTCTTTGGCATAGCCGTGTTTCTGAAACTGTTTGCGAGCCTCTATTTTATTGTTCACAATGTTGTAATATTCCTCCACCGAAACGTATGGTATCAATGCCGATTCAATTTCCACATACTGAATATTGTTCGATTTTTCAATTTCTGTGGGCGAGAAAAAATATCGTTCCACTTTTACCTGCACGTTATTGGCTCCCACTATTTGCATAGAACTTTGGTCTTCATCGCCCCATGCACGCGGAACTACAAATATAATTTCCAAATCTTGCTTTGCCATGGCTTTGGTAAGTCCAAAACAAGCCGTTCCAAGCCCTCCCGAAATGTGCGGAGGAAACTCCCACCCAAACATCAATACTTTCATTCTTCTTCGTCTTTTTTAATGTTATACTCTCTTCTCTCTTTTTCAGTTATTCCGTTACTCAGTTATTGATTACAACGTGTCTTTCTCGAAGTTTTCAATTAATTTTTTCAATCGCAGCACTGCTGCCACCGACATTGCTTGCGAAATTGCACCACGCGGCGTGTGCGGCGGATTTCCGTCATATACTTCACTCATAGTGCCCACACCGTGTAAAAACATTTCTTCTTCCAAACCTTGATACATACGTTTCACTTCGGCTACGCCCGAATGTCCGTGCAGTTTTAAATAGGCTTCGGCGTAAGGAGCCAAAAGCCACAACAATACGCCACCTTGATGATAGGCACGTGCGCGTTGGTCTATACTACCCACCACAGCACCTATAAAATCGGGACTTTGCGGCGTAAGTGTGCGTATTCCTTTTGGCGTGAGCAATTCTTTTCGCACCACATTGAGCACCGATTTTCGTTGTACATCATTCAGCGTGGAAAATGGCAGCGATGCACCGAATATTTGACTTGGGCGCACAGTAAAATCCTGATAACCATTCACATTCGTATCGGCTAAGTAGCCGAGTTCTTCACTCCAAAATATTTCTACAAACGATTTTTCTATGCGTGCCGGAATGTGTTTCCACTTCGTTTGAAATGATTTTTTCGGAATCAACTCCAGCGCGAAACAAATGGAATTATACCACAACGCATTGACTTCCACTACATAACCATAGCGTTTTATGAGCGGCACACCGTTAATTACGGCATCTACCCATGTGAGTGCTTTGTGCGGATTGGGCAAATAAAGCAAACCATTTTCGTGCATCACCACATCGTTATTTGCTCCCGACATATACACTTCCAAAATTTCCTCAACTTTGGCTGCATACAGTTTGCGTGTTTTTTCTATATCTTTGGTATTCCAATTAAACTGTTGCACACTGCGAATGTACCACAGCGCAGTATCTATGGATTCCACATTGGCGTGTTCTATATTTCCCACACTTGCATACACATTTCCAGAAATTTCTTTGGTAAAGGTATTCAGCACTTCTTCACACGTATCAAATGCACCGCGCATGAGCGTTAATCCGGGCAATGCCACCATAGCATCGCGCCCCCAATCGCCCGACCATGGCAAACTTGCTAAAATGCGCGTTTTACCATTTTCACGGAGCAAAAACTGCCGTGCGGAATTTACCAAACAGTGTTCATAACTATCATTGGGGTCGCAATTATGCACTTCTTTTTCAAAAAGTGCTGACAATTCCTTTGGTTTCACCTCTTTGAGCGATGCCGAAAATACCACCGTTTCGCCTTCTTTTATATCGAACTCAAAATAACCCGGTGTGTATAAATCTTCGTGAAATTCAAATCCGCGCTCTTGTTCTTTGGCATACTCAAAATTATGCCACCAATCGGGTGCCGACACAAATTCATTTTTCTTCGACAGTTGTAAATTCAATTCCGGGAAAGGTGCGTACATTTTCACTGAAACGCCCTGCGGTTTCACCACATAGTGCGTATTCACACTATAATTTACGTGTGTAAGTTCGTGCACTTTACGAAATGCCAAAAACGGGCGAAGTTGCAAAGTAGTTTTCGAGGTTGCTTTGAGCAAGGTATATTTTATAAGAACCTGACGTTCATTGGCTATCAATATAATTTCTTTTTTCAGCGTTACGCCTCCTACTCTATATACAAAGGTAGGGATTGGGTCGTTGGAAAACGATTCCATATATTTATGCCCAAGCGGAGAATATTCCACCGGAAATTTGTGTATAGCCAAGCGAAATGGCGTATTGTGCTGAATAACCGTTTCATCGAGCGAGGAAAGCAGTAAGTAGGTGCGTTTATCTATTTCGGGTAGCGGACACACCAACAAGCCGTGATATTTACGAGTATTGCAATTTACAATAGTAGAACTCGCATACGAACCTGCTCTATTGGTACGAATGTATTCTTTCTTCAATGCCTCCGGGAGGTTGTTTACCTCTTGTTTCGTAAATTCTAAATAAGCCATATACTTTTTTGCTTTTTGCAAAAATAACAAATTTTATTTCATGGCATACGTTAGTTGTATGATTTATCGCATAATTTTACACTTTTTTTACAAAATGTAATAATCTCACACCGCACTCATAATACACAATTACACATTTGTCAGAAATACTTTTGTTTTGATATTTTTTGCACAAAAACTACCCCATAACAAACAAATTCGATGTCATGCAAAACTATGATAATGAACAGAAATAGTGTTTTTTTGCTCAAAAAATTTGGATGTTAAAAATTTTTGGGCGTACATTTGCCTCCGAAAACAAGGTAGTATTACTCCCAAAATTTGACCCAAAGAGTTTGTAAATCTGCCTGAAATCACACAATAATGCACAAAATACAAGTATATGCTAAATGTTTGTTTGTAACCTCTCTCACACTTGCGTTGCCAAGTTTTACCACAAACAATCATCCTTTCAATTCAGAAAAGGACGCTTTTGCGACATTGTACTCGCACGAACAAATTGAAAACATTCCGCAGAAGTATATTTCAAAACAAAAACTCTACGACAAAATTGCTCACAGCGAATCGCGCGGTCAGTACGACATTGCAAATTCTCTCTTTGTGGGAAAATATCAAGCAAGCCGCAGTGCCTTGCAGGAATTTGGCTATTCTGCCGAGCGAGTTGATTCTATTTTCAATAGCATAGTATCGGTGCAAGAAGAAGGGCAAAAAGCACACTCCTATTTCGATGTAGAATTGTTCAACAACGCTGAACAAGAGCGATTTATAGTGTGGTACATGAAACACATGGAAAAAGTGCTTCTCAAAAATTGCATGGCGCGACACGTGGGTACTACGGTAAATGGCGTGCGTATTACCAAAGCCGGTATTCTTCATGCCTCCATGCTTGGAGCCGAACACGTACAACGATTTTTTGCCAGCAATGGTAAAATTAATTACAAGCCACGTCGCGGTCCTTCTATTCAGCAACGGCTCGAACGATTTGAAACAACGGAACTAAAAGAATCATAATAAAAAAAAGCGACATTGAAAATGTCGCTTTTTTTATTTACGCTAATGTGAGCAATACAAATACCTGCGCTAAAAATACCCTCAAAAACATAGTAAGCGGATACACCGTAGCATAGGCAGTAGATTGTGCTTGCACCGGCGAAAGACTATTGGCAAACTCCAATGCGGGTGGGTCGGTCATGGAACCGGCTATGCAACCGCAGAGTTTCAAATAATTGATTTTCATAAAGCGACCGATAATGCCGGCAATCATAATAGGCACAAAGGTAATAATCATACCATAGAGCATCCATTGCAAACCGCCGTGCGTAATGGTTTCTACGAATTTTCCACCCGAAAGCAAACCCACGCAGGCAAGAAAGAGTACAATACCAAGTTCGCGTAAAAAGTGATTGGCTCCCGGTGTCATATAAAAACTCATTTTACGAATACGTCCTTTGTAGCCCAGTAAAATAGCAACCACAAGCGGACCGCCGGCTAAACCGAGTTTTGCCGGAGCAGGAATACCCGGAATAAAAATAGGAATACTTCCCACTATCACACCGGCAAAAATTCCCAAAAAAACCGCCACGATATTCGGTTTTGAAAGTTCTTTGATAGAATCACCAAGTTCGCGCTTCACATCTTTGAGGACTTCTTTTTTACCCACCACTTTCACCGTGTCGCCCAATTCTATGGTAGTGCTGCGCGTGGGAAGAATTTCTATGCCATTTCTATACACACGAGTAATATTTGCCGGATAGCGGCGATAAATACCTATTTGTTCTATGGTTTTTCCGGTAATTTTTCGATTGGTAATGAGCACATTGAGCAAACTCAAATCGCCGGAAACTTCTTTTTTCTCCGAAATTACCACCTTACCGATTTTTGCCTCCAAATTCCCAATCAAATTTTGCGCCGATACGCCGTAAATCACATCGCCCATTTGCACAATTTCGCTATCCATGGCAAGAATATAGTCGCCATGCCGATAAATGCGCGACACCGCCAATTCGGTATCTACTATATTTTTTATGTAGGCTATGGTTTTTCCCTGCAAATTGGAATTACTCACAGTAATTTCCACACTATGCAATTTACTGTCTTTATCTTCCAGCGTATCTTGATAGTCTTTTTCTTCTTTTTCCATGCTTACTCTAAACAGTAGGCGAATAAGAATCATAGTAAGAATGATGCCGATAACCCCAAAGGGATAGGCTACGGCATACGCCATACCGGTTTGCCCAGCCATAGCAGCCGCCTCGCCGCCTTGTTCGGTAAGTACTTGCTGCGCAGCACCCAAACTCGGTGTATTGGTAACCGCACCACACAAAATACCCACAATAATTGCCGGAGAAAGTTTGGTAAGGTACATAATAAGAGCCGCTATACCAAAACCACCAAGTACAATACCTACGGCTATAAAATTAAGGGTCATGCCGTCTTTTTTGAAGGAAGAAAAAAATCGCGGACCCATATCAACCCCTATGCTATACACAAAGAGAATTAAACCAAATTCACGCACAAAATGCAGTACATGTTCGTCAATGGGTGCGCCGAAATGTGCTATGGCAATACCGCTGAAAAGTACGCCGGCTATGCCGAGTTTAATTTTTTTGACCTCCAATTTTCCTATGGCAATACCTATAAAGCCTGCCATACACAAAAACAACACCGTGGAGGCAACACTCGGTGTTGAAAAAAGTTTCTGTACAAATTCCATAAATCTCTAATTTTTATGCGTTTTCACGATACGTATCGTGTGCGATTATGCGCGTGCGAAATTAGAAAAAATTTGTATAAACAATTAAAAATCGCAATTATTTTGCACAAAAAAAATCTCTTTCCGATTATACAATCGAAAAGAGATTTAAACATGTGTGTTTCGTTTTGCTTAGAATTTGTAACGAATGGCTAATTTAATACCTTCGTAACCAAATCTACCATCTCCACTTGGAATAATTCTCACTCCCGGAGTCCAGTCGAGTGCTAATTGCAACGGAATATTGAAATTGTACTCAATACCAATATTTCCTAACACAGCAAGTGCAAATGCTCGGTTATCTTTGTCGGCAGCACGCCAAGTACCCAAACCGGCACCCACACCTGCATACCATTTGAAGCCTTGGGCTAATTGGTCTAAATCCCAAACCCATTGATACAAACCTTGTAATCCGAAACTGTTGCCATCGAAACCGTCTAAGTTCAAGTTAAACTCCAAACGATTGCTACTGCCCAAATTACGTTGGTACGAAATGTCGGCTCCGTAACCAAATTTAAGACCGATTGCATTTTCCTGTGCATTGGCAAAAGCAATTGCACTCACTGCGAACACTAATGATAGAATAATTTTTTTCATGATAATTTTGTTTTAGTTAAAAATTTGTTTTTTGTTTTTGCAAACATAGTGAAAATATTTTCCCTGATACCGCAAATGCTCATTTTTTCGTCATTCTTTACTATGTTTTACGTCATTTTTTTGTTGATTGAAATTGGTAGTACTACCATATCTATTTTTTTGTACTTTTGCAGGCGTAAACTATACTATACTATTATGTATAGATTGTTTCACTACGTTCGCAATGACGAAGGGAAAAGCGTCATTGCGAGGAATGAAGCAATCCCGAACGAATAACGCACAAAAAAAACAGGTATGAACAACATCATCAACATGTATCAAATATTCACGCGGCTCTTTGCCAACGCGAACGAAACGAACACAAAATTCGGTACACTGAAAGAAAACGGCTGCACAAAATTCAACGATATTAGTGCCGAAGCACTCAAAGCACTGCGGCATTTTGGTACTACGCACGTGTGGTACACCGGAGTTATTCGCCATGCGAGTTGCACACAATACGAAAAAAACGGGCTAAAATCCGATAATTCGCGTGTGGTGAAAGGTCGTGCGGGTTCGCCTTACGCCATAAAAGATTACTACGATGTGTGCCCCGATTTTGCGGAGAATGTGAATAAACGCATGGAGGAATTTGAACAACTGATTTTGCGCACGCACAATAGCGGCTTAAAATGTATTATCGACTTTGTGCCCAACCACGTGAGCCGCGAGTATAAAAGTGAAAAACTTCCTGCCGATGCTGTTGATTTAGGTGCCGGCGATAATAGCGATTGGGCATTTTCGCCGCTCAATAATTTTTACTACTTACCACACCAAGAATTGCACCTGCCGGAATTGAATGCAGAGCAATTTCCCACCGTTGCCGGTGCACTCCCCTATTCGGAATTTCCGGCACGGGCTACGGGCAACGATGTATTTTCGGCATATCCTTCGGCACACGATTGGTACGAAACCATAAAACTAAACTACGGAGTGGATTACGCGCAGGGTAAACGCAAGGATTTTCCGCAGGAATTGCCCAACACATGGCATCGAATGTATGAAATTCTGCGATTTTGGACACTTAAAGGCGTAGATGGTTTTCGCTGCGACATGGCAGAAATGGTACCGGTTGAATTTTGGGGCTGGGTTATTCCGCGTATTAAAGAACTCAATCCCAACCTTCTTTTTATTGCCGAAGTATATAATCCACAGGAATATCGCAACTACATACATAACGGAAAATTCGATTATTTGTACGACAAAGTAGGTTTGTACGATGTTTTGCGCGGCATCATAGAAGGAAATGCTTCGGCACGCCACATTACCGACTGCTGGAAAATGAACGATGACATACAACAATATATGCTACGATTTTTAGAAAATCACGATGAACAGCGTGTAGCCTCACGATTTTTTGCCGGCGATGCCAATACCGCCCGCGCCGCAATGACACTTATAGCCACCTTCGGCAAAGGTCCTATGATGCTCTATTTTGGTCAGGAAATTGGCGAACGCGGTATGGATTGCGAAGGTTTTAGCGGCATAGACGGTCGCACTACCATTTTCGATTATTGGAGTCTGAAACAATACAATAGATGGGTGAACGGAGGAAAATTCGATGGAGGAAAATTGAACGAAGAACAAAAAGATTTGCGCTTTTTCTATCGTTCGCTCCAACGCTTCCGCCAAAAATACGAGGCAATTTCCGAAGGATTATTCTACGACCTCATGTGGCAAAATGAATCGAACTTAGATGCGAATAAAATTTACGCATTTTTCCGCTATACCAATAAACAAAAACTGCTCATTGTTATCAATTTCGACAAACAAAACACCCACACTTTCCGCTTAAATATAGGCGAACACGCACTTGCGGCTATTGGAGTGCCTGTGAAAGAAACGCTCGTACTCCACGAAGTATTTGAAGCGCACTTTACCGATAGTTTTTCGCTCCACGAAGTGTTGGAAGTTGGGTTACCACTCTCTATTTTACCCAATTCTGCACTAATTTTTACCATAGAAACAGCGTAAGTAGTACAGAGTAGTTGAGTATTCAGTATTGAATACAAAAAACTCACTACTTAATACTTAATACTTGATACTCGATACTTGATACCATGAAATTACAATTAGGATTTTCTTCGTGTCCGAACGACACACTGATATTTGAAGCACTTGTAAATAAGCGCATAGACACACGTGGCTTAGATTTTGAAATTCATATAGCCGATGTGGAAGAACTCAATCAACGTGCCTTGCAGGGCGATTTGGATATTACAAAACTCAGTTTTTTCGCCATTGCGCAGGTACTCAATCACTATCAAATTCTCGATACCGGTTCGGCACTTGGTTTTGCCAATGGTCCGCTATTTATTTGTAAAGACAGTCAGAAATATGAAATTACGCCAGATAAACCCATAGCAATTCCGGGCGAACACACAACGGCGCATTTGCTCTTTTCGCTGGCATATCCGGAGTTTCACAACAAACAATTCCGCATTTTTTCCGACATAGAAGCAGCCATAGCGCATGGCGATGTTGCCGCCGGCGTAATTATTCACGAAAATAGATTTACCTACGCCCAACGCGGATTTCACGCCTTGTGCGATTTGGGTGCGTTTTGGGAAGAACGCTATAATCTCCCCATTCCTCTCGGAGGCATTGTAGTAAAAAAATCACTACCGAATGAAGTAAAACAAACAGTAAATCAATTAATTGGCGAAAGTATACGCTACGGAAAAGCGCACATTGTCCAAGCCCTGCCCTACATTCAGTCGCTTGCGCAAGAAATGCACGCCGAAGTGATGCAAAAACACATCAATTTATTTGTAAACGATTTCAGCAGCAATTTAGGTACGCTTGGTAAAGAGGCTATTCGCACGCTATTCACCGCTGCAAAAGAAAAAAATATGCTGCGCGGGGAAATTTTGAATGATATGTTTTTGAATGGGTGAAAATTTACCAATCAATCTGATTTATTCTTTCATTCAGTTGCTTTATTTTTTCTAACAACTTTTTGAAAGAAAGTGAATTACCGTAAATCATTGTGCCTTGCATTGTTTCATAATCGGTTTTCCAAAGGTCAATACTGTTTTCGGGCGGTACGATTTTTATTGTTGCCGGTGCAAGGGTTGAATAATCGAAGTCTTTTAATCCGATAAAAATACGGCGGTGTTCTACTATGGATTTGTATAAATTTTTATCGGTTAATGCTTTGTCGGCAATAGGCGTATCCATTATCTGCACTAAATCGTACAAGTGGCGGCTCATTCTTTCGGTACGCATCAATTCCTGCGGTTTGGCAAATTCTTCGTGCAACAGGCAAATTTTTTCAATAAATGTGCGTTCCGGCACAACTGTCTGCACTTCAAACGGTTTTTCCGTAAATTCTTCATTTGGGAATTGCTCGTCAATCATTGATTGCAGTTCTACCGGTTGCAACGGCTCACGCATCGAACGCCCGCTGACTTCAATAATTACTTTGTGTTTGATATAATTGTCTTCGGCAAAAAGCGAATCGTATTCCACTTCTATTATTTCGGGGTCGGTGGTTGTAATGGGCGTAATATTGACTTTTACCGAAAAAACGGACGAATTTAAACCGTTGTTTTCTAATTGTTTGGTTAAATCAAACTGCAATGTTTCCCTTACGAATGAGCAAGTTGCACGGCGTAAATCGTTTCGTAATCTTGTATTTGTTTTTGTAAAATCGGGTTCTTCACGATTTACGGCAATGTCTATGTCTTCCGAAAATCGCTCTATCAAGTTGTAACACTTACTCAAAGAGGTTCCGCCTTTGAATGATAGATTTTCGGCGTATGGTAATGCAAATAAGGCACGAAGTACAGCAGTTACCCACCAATCCTTTTCAATGATTTGCGGAGAAAGCCCTGTTGCGGCATAAGTACGGCGAATGATTTCGAGCCTGTTTTCTACCGGTAAATTTGTAAAGTTTATCATAATGATAGCAGTATTTTACGCACC
>JAITUU010000002.1 GCA_031286165.1 Bacteroidales bacterium | reverse complement strand
CCCTGCAGCAAACTCGCTATTTTCTTTTCATCAACGTCCACACAGGTAACGTTCACTCCCATTTCGGCGAAACACGTTCCCGAAACCAATCCCACATATCCTGTTCCTACTACTGCTATATTCATTGGTGTGCTATAATTCTTGTATTTAAAAGTTAAATCCGGATTTGAATACCATTTTTACCCAAACAATTCGCGCAACTCTTTGTTGCTCAATTTTCCTATCCAATTTTCGCCGGTGGCAACGGTCATTTCGGCAAGGTGTTTTTTCTTTTGAATCATATCGTCAATACGCTCCTCGAAGGTGTTTTTGCAAATCATTCGATGCACCATCACGTTCTTTTTCTGCCCGATACGGTAGGCGCGGTCGGTTGCCTGATTTTCCACCGCCGGGTTCCACCACAGGTCGTAGTGTATCACGTGCGAAGCGGCGGTTAGGTTCAATCCCGTGCCGGCTGCTTTGAGCGAAAGTATAAAAATTTTGTCCGAACGATTGTTCTGAAAACGCTGCACCATCTCTTCGCGCTGTTTAATGGTGCATCCGCCGTGATAAAACATCGGTCGCTCGCCAAAACGTTCTGCAATAAAGGTTTCGAGCAAATCGCCCATCTCTCTGAACTGCGTGAAAATCAGCACCTTTTCGCCACTCTCCATGATGCTTTCCAAGAGTTCAAACAGCAACTCCATTTTGCCCGAAAGCGCGGCATCGAGTTTTCCGTTTTTCAGGAATTGGGTCGGGTGATTGCATATTTGTTTGAGTGCCAAAATCATTTGCAGCACCAATCCTTGTCGTTTGAAGAGTGTTTGCGAGTCGCCGGTTTCGTCCATACCTTCGATTTCCGCCATTGCCGCCTGCATCGTTTTTTCGTAGAGCGCGACTTGTTGTTTGGTGAGTTGAGCCAACTGATTTTGCTCGATTTTGTCGGGTAAATCGGAAATTATCGTTTTGTCGTTTTTCATTCGGCGCATCATAAACGGCGCGGTAATTTTGCGAAAACGCGACACTGTTTTTTCATCGTTATACACCTGAATCGGCGTAGCAAAGTCCTCTTTAAAATTTTTCACCGACCCCAAATAGCCTTTGTTGGTAAAATCCATTATCGACCAAAATTCGGTCAAGCGATTTTCTACCGGCGTACCGCTCATGGCAATGCGAATGTTTGCCGGAATACTTTTTACGGCTTTGGACTGTGCCGTGTCGTGATTTTTAATATTTTGCGCCTCGTCAATCACCATTACCTGCCATTTTTTCTTTTTCAGCAATTCAAAATCGCTACGCAAAACGCCGTAAGTGGTGAGCATAATATCGGCATCAAACTCCTTGATTTCGCGGCTGTTTCCGTGAAAAACGTGCGCCGAAAGTGCGGGGGCAAATTTCTTGATTTCAGCCTGCCAATTTGTGAGCAACCCCGTAGGCACCACCACCAGCGCAGGCTGTTTTTGGGTTAAAATACCTTCTTCCTTGTATTTCAGCAAAATAGAAATCACTTGCAGGGTTTTTCCAAGCCCCATATCATCGGCAATCACGCTGCCGAAACCGATTTTGCTGTTGCGATACATCCACGAAAATCCGCGTTGTTGATAGGGACGCAGTTGCGCATTCAGCCCTTCGGGTAGCGGAACATCTTCGGTAGAAGTGAGTTCGTGTATCATTTCGCGCACCTCCTCGCTCAGTACTATGGGTGCACCTTCAAACTCCTCTGCCAATGCCGTTTGCAACAGTTGATGCGGTGCAAGGGCTTTTTCGGAAGCAAAGGCTTTGTGCAGTTTTTCTATGTCTGTTTCGTTTACATAAATGTAATTTTCCTTGAATTTGAAGAGTTTCGATGCTTTTTTGAGCATGTTTTTAAACTCTTCGGGCGACACCACCGCATCGCCAATCGCCACCTGCCAATTAAACGAAAGCAATTCGCCAAGATTAATACCGCCTACACTTCCGCTATTTTTCTTTATTTTCACGGAAACTTTCGGGCGAAGCAAGGCTTGCAACGAGCGCGGCAGCATTATTGAAATATCCAACAATCGAACCGCCGGAAGCACATCTACCAAAAACGGCGCAAATTCGTTGTTCGTAAATCGGATGGGCGCGTTTCCGCCGAGATTGATGTGTGTGTCCAATCCGCGAATGAACGGCGTGAGCAACGAAACGCTTTGCAGAATTTTAAAACGCTGTTTTTCAAACTGTTTCTCTTTCAGAATCTTTTCAAGCGGAATGGGAAAACTATCGGGTTGGGTAGTATCTTCCACCGAAATATGCACCTGAAACTCTTCCAACGGCAACTCCTCCACCGTAATAGTGGGTTTATACACTTCGGCAGTGAGGTAGTAGCGGTCTAACCAAACCTTGATGCCGCCGCTCAGGGCGTTTTCGGCTATGCCGGTGAAGGCGTAGGTTTTACCTCTGAAAAATAGTTCCTCGAACAAATCGCCCGTTTGCTTTGCCATTTTTTCTACTAAACGGCTGATAAATAGCGATAAAAGTTCGACTGTTTGGTTTCCTGCCGGAAGCAGTTGCTCTTTTTTGCGCACCGTTTGCTGCACGTGCAAAAGATTTTCGGGCAGGGTGTCGGTCAGTTTTTCAACCACTTGGCGCACGCGGCTGTCTATCGTTGCCGGCAACCAGCGGATTTGGTAATTCTTATTGTCCAACTGCACAATCTGCGGAATTGCCATTCCGTTTGCCAACAAATGCAGCGAAGCCAAAAATAGTTGGTAAAACGCCACCACCGAAGGTTCGTAATCGAGCAAATGGTCGGGATTGAGTGCAAAAAGTGCCGGAATCAGTTCGTCCAACTGCGAAAATTGGTGGTTTTCGCCGCCAATTTTCACCTCGTTAGTTGCATTCACAACCACTGCGAGCGTGGAGCGATGTATCAAAATCGCCTTTTCCGAAGGTTGAAAAAGCGTATCGTATTTCAAATTTTTAGAGAGCACGCGACTTGCGTTTTTGGCAATTCGCAGAAACTGTGCCGAATATTTTTCGCGAAAATTTCCCGAAGGATAAAACGGCGGCGCATCGGGCAAAAGTTGCACCAACGGCGCGGAAATATCTTGAAGTCCGGAAAAATCCACCTTTTGATACGCCCTGTCGGAAGTCCAATTTGCGGCACGCGGAGTCGATTTTCCGCTTTCCGTGAGCAGGGTTTTCAGTTGCGGAATTTCGGCATCTTTTTGTTCGGAAATAAAAATGCCGCGTTTTTGAAGTTCTTCTATCAGATGAACGTTATGCAGTTCAAACACGAGAAACGGATTGTTGTCAATCTCGCGGCTCAACATATAAATCACCGAAGCCAAGTGTTTGCACGGCACCGCCCAATCGGGACACGAACATTGCATCTTAAAATCGGTCCATTGGCGCGGAAAAACTTTCAGCCCCAACTCTTCGGCAATGGTGAGAATTTCGGGGTCAAGTTCGCGGTTCAACAGTTTGGAAATAAGCGCAGGACGTTCGATAATTCGCGCCATCAAACGCTCTATATCTTCTTCAAAAAAGGGCGGAACAATAATCGAAACCTTGTAGGGCGTAGGGCGGCTCCCTGCAACTTTTGCAACTACCTGATTCCCATCTATTTTGATGGATTTCACATAGCCGTTTCGTGCGTAAGAGGCTCCGCGAGGCAGGCGGTTGTCGTAATCCACGTTTTCCAACGCTCGCAACCAATGCTCTCCCCACCACGTTTTTCCGAATTTTTCAGGCATTTAATTTCTTCAAAAACTTTTTATCAATCTGCACTGTGAGTGCCACCACGCCGTGAATGTGTATCAGCACGTGCGATTTCCCCTTGTGGCGGATTAATTCGCCTTCTACGCCGCAAAAATCACCTTCCACAATTTGCACTGTATCGCCTTTGGCAAAGGTTTCGGTACTCAATTGCACGGTTTCGGCAGTACCGGCAGTGCACACACGCATAAAATCGTGCATTTGTTTTTCGGGAACTACCAGCGTTTTGCGCGTGCTCTTATCTATTACAAAGGATATGTTCAGTCCTTCATCGTTTATGAGCGAATACGCTTGTTCTTTGCCTGTGTGCATGAACACCACATTGGGTATCAGCACTTTTTGCACCATGCGTTTGCGTTTTCCATACACACGCACTTCGCTGCGTGTGGGAACAAAATTTTCTATACCAAAACTCTCTATGCGTTTTTGTACCGAAAGTTCTTGATTTCTGCGCGTTCGCGCAACAAACCAATAACATATAATTTGCTTATTTTCAGCGTTTTGCGTTTTCAAAAATCACAATTTATGGTGCGCTTCGCGCTATGTACGTGCCGCACATAACTATCAAATTTTTCAAAAAACTGCGCAAAAATACATTTTTTCGAGCAAAGTAAAAGCACAATTTACAACTAAATTTCAGCGAGAATTTGCTCCATGAAAATTAAATTGTACTTTTGAACATTATAAAACCTACTTCTATGAGTTCACTTTTACTATTACAAGGCACAATAGTAACCGCCGGCGAAGAGTTTGTTGGCAGTATTTATATTGAAAATCAACGAATTGCGCATATTTTTCGAGAAAATGTTCCACAAAGTGTATTACAAACGGCGGAACGCAGCATTTATTGTAACGGTATGTTTATTTTTCCCGGCGTGATAGACGACCAAGTGCATTTTCGCGAACCGGGTTTAACGCACAAGGCAACGATTGCTTCGGAATCGCAAGCGGCACTCGCCGGCGGCGTTACTACCTTTATGGAAATGCCCAACACTATTCCGCAAACTACCACCATTCCGCATTTGGAAGAAAAACTCACCATAGCCCACAATTCTTCCTTTGCCAACTATGCGTTTTATTTTGGTGCCACCAACGATAATATAGACCACATAAAAGCCTTAGACAGTTCTATTACCTGCGGTTTGAAACTATTTATGGGTTCGAGTACGGGCAATATGCTGGTGGATAATGAGGAAACACTATCACAAATTTTCAAAGAAAGCCGCCTTATTATAGCCGCGCACTGCGAAAACGAGGAAATTATACAAGCAAATTTGGCAGCAGCAAAAGCACAGTTTGGCGACACTATTCCCATAGAATGGCACCCGAAAATTCGCAGTCGCGAGGCGTGTTACACCTCATCGCACAAAGCCATCGAATTGGCGCGAAAATACAATGCACGCCTGCACGTGTTGCATCTTTCCACTGCCGATGAACTTGCACTTTTTGAAAGCGGAAATGTGCGCAACAAACTGATTACCAACGAAGTATGCGTTCATCATTTGTGGTTCAACGACACAGACTATGCTCGCAAAGGTGCACTCATAAAATGGAATCCTGCCATAAAAACCGAAGCCGACCGCAAGGCACTTTTCAGCGCACTGTTGAGTGATACCATCGACATTGTGGCAACCGACCACGCGCCGCACACGCTTGCCGAAAAAACCGCTGTTTACACCAAAGCCGCTTCGGGCGGACCTTTGGTGCAACATTCACTGCTTGCCATGCTCGATTTTTACGAAAAACAAGAAATTTCGCTCACGCAGATTGTAAACAAAATGTGCCACGCGCCGGCAGATTTATTTGCCGTAAAAGAGCGCGGATACTTGCGCGAAGGTTTTTTTGCCGATATTGTGGTGGTAAATCCGCACAAACAAACGCCGGTAACAAAAGAAAGTTTGCTCTACGCCTGCAAATGGTCGCCTTTCGAGGGACACACGTTTTCGCACGCGGTGGAATATACTATTTTGAACGGTGCAGTGGTGTATGAAGATGCGCAAATAAATCCGCAACGCCACGCCATGCAGGTAGAATTTAACAGATAGATTTTTAGATACAAAAAACCGAAGGATTGAATTATAATAACTCACTACAAAATAAAGCGATAGAGGAATAACCTAAAAACTAATAACTAAAAAATGCCTCCAAAAATTTTAATTATAGACGATGCCCACCCCGTGATGCTCAAAAAATTTGCACAAGCGGGATTTTCCGTTACACACAACGAACACATGAGCGTAGAAGAAGTGAATGCCTGCATAGCCAACTACGATGCGGTAATTGTGCGTTCCAAAATTCTTGCCGACAAGAAATTTTTCGACCGCGCCACGCGGCTTTCGTGCATAGGGCGCGTGGGTGCCGGCATGGAAACTATTGATATAGAGTATGCTGCGAGTAAAAAAATAGCCTGTTACAATTCTCCCGAAGGCAATCGCGATGCGGTGGGCGAGCAGGCAATAGGAATGTTGCTTTCGCTGATGAATAATGTGCGAAAAGCCGACCGCGAAGTGCGCAATTACGCGTGGGATAGAGAAGGGAATCGCGGTATAGAACTCAAAAATCGTACAGTGGGAATTATTGGCTATGGCAATATGGGCAGTGCCTTTGCGCGAAAATTGAGCGGCTTCGATTGCAAAATACTTGCTTACGATAAATATAAAAGTAATTTTTCGGACACATTTGTAACGGAGTGCAATTTGGGCACATTGCTCAACGAAGCCGATATTATCAGTCTGCACGTGCCGCAAACCGCCGAAACTATCGGCATGGTGAATCGCGATTTTATCAACCGCTGCGCAAAACCTATTATTCTTATCAATACCGCTCGCGGAAAAGTAGTGGAAACGCAGGCAGTAGCCGAAGGTTTGCAAAACGGCAGAATTTTTGCCGCTGCGCTCGATGTGTTGGAATACGAAAACTACAATTTTCAGGATTTTTTAACCGACCCCATGCCCGAAGCGTTTGAATATTTAAAAACCTGCGACAATGTTTTACTTACTCCGCACGTAGCCGGCTGGACTGTGGAATCGAAAGAAAAACTTTCGGCGGTGCTTGCCGATAAAATCATTGCGCATTTTTCATAAAGGAATTGTCAATCCATCGTAAGCAAAACTCACATTGGGCGGCAGTTTTTCCTGTTCAATTCTATAATCTAAACGATGACTTATGTGCGTTAAGTAGGCACGTTTGGGTTGTAATTTTGCAATAACTTCGAGGGCTTGCGCAAGTGTGAAATGCGAATAATGCGGTTTGTGCTGCAAAGCATTGATAATAAGAATATCCAAATTCTGCAATTTCTTCATTTCTTTGGCTGCAATGTACGAAGCATCGGTAATGTACGCCCAATTCCCGATTTTAAACCCGAAAATGGGCAAATTCCAATGTTTTACACGAATGGGTTCTATTTCTATACCATTAAAAACAAAGGGTTTTGCATGAATTTCGTGCAACATGATTTCGGGTGCACCGGGGTATTTTTTTTTGCGAAATATATAAGCATATTCACGGCGAATTGCCTGCAAGCAACGTTTTTCACCAAATAAATCGAGGGGTTTTTGATTTTTATGATTGAAGGGGCGCACATCGTCCAAACCGCCGGTGTGGTCTTGATGTTCGTGTGTTTGCAGTATGCAATCAATGTTTTGAATAGCATTTGCAAGCATTTGCGTTCTAAAATCGGGTCCGGCATCTATCACCATATCTACCCCTTGCACGTGCACATAGAGCGAAGTGCGCAGGCGTTTATTTTTATTGTCGGCAGAGCGGCACACCTCACAATCGCAGGTGATTACCGGCACGCCCTGCGAAGTTCCGGTGCCCAAAAAAATTAGTTTATCGGCAGTGCTATTACTCATTGATAGTGGTAGTTTGCGGCGGATAGGCTATGCGCGAGTGATAAATATTTACAAGTTTTTCAATTAACACCGCACGCACTTTTTCTATTTCGCGTAGAGTAATATCAAAATTTTTCAATCGTTTGTTTTCTATCATTTCGTCTATAAGGCGCGACACCACTTCGTCAATTTTCTCGTGCGAAAAGGTTTGAATAGTGCGCGTGGTTGCTTCCACCACATCGGCTATCATCAGCACCGCCAATTCCTTATCTTTCATGTAAAATTTGGGGTAGGTAAACTTACTTTCATCAACCTGATTGGGGTGCAGTGTTTTTTGTTTTGCCAAAAAATACGCCGCTTTTGAATTTCCGTGATGACTGTAAATCATATTACTCAGTTGCAGCGGCAAATTGTGTTTGAGCGCGAGTTCGTGCCCATAAATTACGTGATTTATTAAAATTTGCGCACTTTCTTCGGGTTCAAGTTTATCGTGAGGATTTTCGCCAAACGATTGATTTTCAATAAAATATTGCGGCTTTTTCAATTTTCCAATATCGTGATAGAGTGCGGCAGTGCGTCCGAGCATTACGTTTCCTTGTATTTTTTGCAATGCGGCTTCGGTTAAATTTGCCACCTGCAAAGAATGTTGGAAGGTTCCGGGTGCTTTTTCGTTCAATTCGCGCAAAATTCCTTTATTGGTATCGGCGAGTTCAAAATAGGTTAAATCGGAAGTAAGCCCAAACACGCGCTCAAACACAAAAATAAACAGATAGGTAGTGAGCAACAGCGTACAACTCACGGCAAACCACAGAATATCTATAAAATTGAAGGCTGCCAGCGAACCTTCTTTCATGAGTGAAAATCCCAAATAAATAACCACGTAGGAAATCATGGAAACAAACGCCGTAATCAAAAGTGTACTGCGCTCGTAGTGATTGCCTATGGCAAATAGTGCTACACTGCCCACACAAATTTGCATAAACACAAAATCGTAACTATTCGGTGCCAAAAATCCGATAATGAGTATGGCAATAATGTAGGAAAACACCGCCACGCGCCGATTGACGAAGTTTTTGATAATAATAGGCAGTGCAATATAGGGCACGGCGTACATACTTATCAACTCGAATTTCATGGTAACGGCTGCCATAGCAATAAAAAGCACTACTATGGTAACTATGAAAAAACTGTATTTGCGATTGCGCAACACGCGCACATGAGTAAACGAAAGCAGTAAAAACAGCACCACAAACGCCACAAATATCAAAATCAACTGCCCCAAAAGAATGAAAAATTTATTGCCGGAAGTTACTTTTTGCGCTTCGTATTCTTTGCGGAGCGAGTTTAGTATATTCATGGTTTCTTCATTCACCACATCGCCGCGACTGATAATACGGCTGCCTTCACTCACAAAACCGTATTTTTCGGAAATTCCCGCCAGCAAGCGTTCTTTGAGTTCTGCCGAATGAGTTTCGTTATAAAATAAATTTGCCTGCAACAAATGACTCACTACGGGTTTGAGTTCCGCCTGCCGCTTTTTGGGAAGCGAATTGAGCAAAATTTCCCACGCTTCGGTGAGCGAATGTACACTCGTAAAAAGCACCCTGCTGCGCTGCGCCCCTTGTTCTATTACCAGCGTTTTGTATGGACGTTTCACATCATAAATACCTTCTTCATAGAGCCTTTGCAGTGTTTGATAAAAATAGCCCAAATTATGATTTCGGAAAAATTCACCCTGATTTTTTTTCGGACATTCTTCCCCGAAATGCGCACTCAACGCACAGGTGATAGTATCGAGCACTTTGGCGTACACCGCCGCATTCATATCGTAGCGCGGCGAAAATTCACGCAACACACTATCGCGCTCGCGTTTGAGTTCATCGGCACTTTTGTCGATAGAAAAATTAAACGGTGCAAACAAATCCTCATGCTGCCACACCTTATTCTGCTGATATTCAAACTCAAATTTTCGGTCTTTGGGCGAAAATATGAGAATAAGACTGATAGCAAAAGAAAATAATGCTATGGAAAAAAAACTTTCTTTGTTTTTTCTCAAAAACGATTTATTCAGTGCCATAGTGTTTGCAAAAAAAATTATAGTCAAAAATACATATTGCAAAGATAAAAACTTGTATTTTTCCGAAAAATTTTACGGCATGACAAAATTACGTCTTATTTTTAGTGTTGAAGAAGATGCGTTGGTACACACGCGGTCGTCTTATATCAACAAACACCTATTGAACTCTATTGCTATGATACTCACCAATTTACGCAATAGCGATAAGGAAATTTTGCTGGTTACGGCAGGTGCTATTGCATCGGGAATTGAGCAATTACAACTTACCTCAAAACCCAAAAGTTTGAGCGAAAAACAAGCGATTGCTGCCATTGGGCAGGTGGAATTAATCAAACGCTATCAAAATTTATTCGATGAATATACCCAAATGGTGGCGCAAGTACTCCTTGCCCGCGATATTATACACAACCCCAAACAGCAAAAAAACGCACGAAATACCTTCGGAAAATTGGTTTCGCTGGGCATTATTCCCATAATCAACGAAAATGACACTATTTCTACTGCCGATATTGAAGCCGAAAACAATTATTTCCTCACGGCTACCGTTGCCAATATTGTGGGGGCTCATGCCGTTATTTGTATCAATAAAGATTTGTCGTTCAATGTGCTCATAAAAGGGAACAAACGCTACGAACACTGCAAAAATAAAGAAGAACTTTTTGCCTTGTGCGATACATTGAACGCCGAAACATTGCAAAAACGAAAATTTGAGTATCCCGATGAATTTCCGGCATAGTATATAAGGTATTCCTGCATGAAAAAAATAATCACAGTCCTTCTTTGTATAGCAAGTGCGCTTTGGGTGCACGCGCAACGCAACAGCACGGCACATTTTTCGCTGCTTACTTGTTCTCCTTCGGTGGAGGTGTATTCCACCTTTGGGCACACTGCACTACGTTATCAGAATCCGCGCACGGGGAGCGACATTGTGTTCAATTACGGTCTTTTCAGTTTCGATGATACTTTTTTGTTCAATTTTGTAAAAGGTGAAACATTGTACGAATTGGGCGTGCAAGAGTTTGATTATTTTATGGAGCACTATGCCTACACGGGGCGCGGTGTGGTGGAGCAACACTTGAATTTTACGCCCCAAGAAGTGGAGGCGTTGTACGAATTTTTGCGCATCAACTACTTGCCCGAAAATCGCGCCTATCTCTATAATTTTTTCTACGACAACTGTTCTTCGCGCGTGCGCGATATTTTTGCATCTATGTTTGGGCACGAGTTGCAATGGAAACTTCCGCCGCTCGTGCAAACCGATACGCTGTGGATTCGTGCCATGCACCAACATTTAGTGCACACTGCGCAACCCACGTTTCGCTCGCTTGTGCAAGTATATACCACACGCAATTCGTGGCTCGATTGCGGCATTGCGCTTGCTCTCGGCGTGCCTGCCGACCGCCCGGCAACTGAATTTGAAACCATGTTTTTACCCGATTGTTTGTTTTTATTTTCCGAAAATGCCCGCATACTGCCTACCGCCACCGGTGGCGAAACGCGGAAATTGGTGAGCGCAACCGAAGTACTATTACCCACCGAAGAAATACCCAAACCATCGCTCTTTCTTTCACCAAACGTGATATTATGGATTTTGGCACTTGTCTTCGTTTTCATATCATTCGTAGAATTTCGCACACGCAGGCATTTCTATTGGATAGATTCGTTGCTCTACTTTGTGCTGGGAGTGGTGGGGATTTTGGTGTGTTTTTTGAGTTTTTTCAGCATACATCCGGCAGTATTTCCCAATATCAACATTGTGTGGGTGCAACCGCTCCACATTATTTTTGCCATTCTGTGGCTTGTGCCCTCGCTGCGTAAGTATTTGCGCTATTATGCGCAGTTTTATTTGTACGTGTTCATAGCCATGCTCATAGTGTATTTTTTACCCGTGCAATATATTCCTTTCTCTTTCACGGCAGTATTTGTCATTATGCTCAGTCGCTCGGTGGGTATGGTGTGGGGAAAATATTAATCCCACTTTTTAAACACAAAAAATACGGCGAGGAGTATTAACACAAAACCTACAATGTAGTTCCATTTCATTTTTTCGCCCAAAAACGTTACCGAAAATACGGCAAACACTACGAGGGTGATAACTTCCTGTGCCACTTTGAGTTGCGTGGCAGAATAATATTCGTGTCCTATACGGTTTGCCGGCACTTGAAAGCAGTATTCAAAAAAAGCAATACCCCAACTCACCAAAATTACTATCAAAAGCGGTGCGGTTTTGTATTTCAAGTGTCCGTACCACGCGAAAGTCATAAACACATTCGACACTACCAACATTCCCAGCGGAAGTAAACTTCTCAATTCCATATTTTTAGTTTTTTACGTTTTTATACATTTTGAGATTCCTGCCTTCGCAGGAATGACCGTCTCTTTTATTATCACTAATACCTATTGGATGTGAAACCAACGCTGAATAATGCCAAAATACCACAATACACCGAAGGCAATCGCCAAAATTCCCAGCACTATCAAAAGTTTTTTCCACCACGCCATACTTTTTACGGCAAAGGGGTCGTGAAGGTCTATATTGGCATTGCGCGGAATTTGGGCAATATCGGTAAGGGTGTTGCCAAACGGAATATTGATAACAGCCCGCGCATTGATAGCCCAGCCGTTGGCATCTAAAATGGGTCCTAAATTGCGCGTGCGCAAATTGAACCACGCTATAAGCATGGAAGGACCGGAAATAATAAGTACCAGCGCGAGAATGGAAAGCGGCATTTCCCACCATTTGAGGCGCAAAAATCCGGACACAATGGAAACCAACACGCCGCCTATGGCACCAATAGCCAAACCGATGGCGGCAAAAATTCCCACAAATTTTCCAATATCGAAAGGCGTGGCAGCGGCAGGCGCGGTGGAACTTCCTGCGGTGGTGGCAGTACTCACATTTTCGCCGGTAGATTCTATACTTTGCATGGCATTTGCCTCTACGGCACTTTCCTTTGAACTGCTGAATTTCTTGATTTGGTCGCTTATAAATTGCGCAAATTTGCGGTAGGGCGTAAAAAACGCCTGACGAATACTGATAGGATTATCGACAATTTTCACCACCGTAGCGTCCCAGTCGGCACCGGTTTTATCGTAATAGAGCGCGTTTCTGCCCACCATAAGATTATCTATATCGCCATTGGTGAGCACCGCCACTATGCTTTGTTTTTCTTTGGTTTGCTTGTGTGTGCAGTCGCAGTAGAGTAAAAACATTTTACTATTGGAAGCCATAGCAACGTGTGTATCAACATTTTGCACAGGAATACACAGCGAACAACTGCGTTGGTCTATAAAAAGCGTTCCGTTGGTAAAAATCGCCGATTTGGTGTCGTTGTAAAATTCATGAAAGGTTACAAAATTCCGTAAAATGCGCACAATATCGCGGCGAAGGCGTATAAATTTATCAACCAAAAGAATGGTATCTACATTTTGTTTTTGCGCATTATCTTGCACAACAAGTTCATACAAAGGCTCTTGCAACGTTTTCACATCGGCAATTTGAGCAACATCGAGTTGCTCCACTTTTGTGCCTTGTTTTTGCGCAAGCCACGCCGTATATTTTTCAAATTTTTGCTGAATGGCAATCCACTGCGCTTCGGTCATCACAGTTTGTTTGTATTCTTTCGCAAAAATTCGCGTATAAAATGCCGTAAGTGCTTGCTCCCACGCGGGATTAATGCGTTCGGTAAACGAAAGTTGCACCGCCGGCGAAATAGGCGAAATAGGCAATTTATTCACCACCGCTTGCAATTCGGTTTCGTGAGGATTTTGCAGTAATTCAGCAAAATTTACCGGTAATTCAGTTTGAGCAAATTCGCTGCGATATTGTGCAAATTTACACTGAAAAAAATAGTCGTTGATTTTCTCTTTCACCGCACTGAAAATAGTGTATAAATCAGCGGTTTCGTTGCCGTAGGTCATGCTTTCGCCGGCATTTGACCGCCACTGCAAATACTGCTCACATTCGGTAAAAAATTCTTTCAAAAGGTCTTCGTTCACGCCTTCAAGTCCGCAGCGGTCGGTTTTGGAACCCACACAGGCTATAATTGTTTCTATGGCTTTTTTCAAATCCTCGCGCTCGGTGGAAAGTGCGGTAATTACGCCATCGCCATTGAAGTCGGAGTTTACAAAGAGTTGCTCCACATTCGCCGTTTGCGCCGAAGAAATTGTTTCGGTAGAATCGGCTTCAAGAAAATCTAAAATTTGCAAAGCGGAATTTTTGAGCATCACCGCATCGGCATTATTCTCGTTGAAATCAGCAAGGACAAAGGTATCGGAGGGCGTAAAAAACACTTGCGGATTGGCAACGAGCGAACACAACCACTCTACGGCAGCCAAAATTTCGGGCACCCGTATTCTTCCATCGTTGTCGGTATCTATATACTGCATGGTTTTGGCATCTATCATTAAATTATTTGCCGGACAACTCAGCGCAGTCCACAGTTTTTGGTCGAGCGAACGTAAATGCAATAAATCTTGGGCGTTTTCTATAAGCACCCTATTGGCACCGCCTATGCGGGCAAAATGCCACTGATGACCTTCGGAAGTTTGAAAAATTTTCTGTATCATGATATTTTCGGCTTGGTTTTGAAATTCAAAAATAGTAAAAATTTCTATATTCAAAAATAATTCGTAGTTTTGAAGAAATTACACAAACGCTCATGAAACAAGAAGAAATTTTTCCCTTAGTAGATGAAAGCGGCGCGGTGATAGGCAAGGCTACACGCAAAGAATGTCATTCCGGTTCGTTGCTGCTGCATCCGGTGGTGCATTTGCACGTGTTCAATAGCGCAGGGGAATTATATTTACAAAAACGCTCCATGCACAAAGATATTCAACCCGGAAAGTGGGATACTTCGGTGGGCGGACACATAGATTTTGGCGAAAAGCCCGAAAAAGCACTCATGCGCGAAGCACATGAAGAATTGGGAATTACCGATTTTGTGCCGCAGTTTTGCTATCGCTATGTGTGGACTTCGCCGGTGGAGCGCGAACTTGTAAATACCTTTCGCACGGTGTATAACGGCAGTTTTACTCCCAATGCCGAAGAATTGGACGGCGGACGATTCTGGACTTTTGCAGAAATTGAAACCGCCATGGGCACAAACACATTCACGCCCAATTTTGAAAAAGAATTTTCGATGCTCAAAGAAATGAGTGCGCAGAAAAAATAAAACTTCGCACCTGCGAAATACTGATTGTCAAAATAATTTACAATTTGTAATTTACAATTAATAATTAAAATGTATTTTTGTATCTGAAATCAAAAAAATAGAACAAAATGGAACAGGCTATTATTAAATTAGCGATTCAAAAAAGCGGTCGATTAAGCGAAAAATCAATAGAATTATTAAAAAATTGCGGCATTAAATTCGTGTCAAATTCAAGCAGATTGAAAACACAAGCATTTAATTTTCCTATGGAAATACTCTTTTTGCGCGATGACGATATTCCGGGATATGTAGCCGATGGCGTTGCCGATTTCGGAATTTTGGGTATGAATGAAATTGTGGAACAAGAGCAAAATGTGCAAATCATCAAAAAACTCGGTTTTTCAAAATGCCGACTTTCCATAGCCGTGCCAAACGACTTTGAGTATAAATCTATCAAAGATTTGGAAGGCAAACGCATAGCAACTTCGTATCCGGTATTACTGCGCAATTATTTGAAAGCAAACAATGTAAATGCCGAAATTCACGAAATCAGCGGTTCGGTAGAAATTGCTCCCACCATTGGTTTGGCTGATGCCATTTGCGATTTGGTAAGCACCGGCGGCACCCTTTTAATGAACGGGTTGCGCGAAGTGGAAGAAATTTACAAATCGGAGGCAGCACTCATAGGCAATCCCAATCTTTCTCCCGAAAAACAAGCACTATTGGCAAAATGGCAACTGCGCATAGATGCGGTGGAAAAAGCGCAAAACAACAAATATATTTTAATGAATGTGCCCAATAATGCCATAGAAAAAGTGTGCGCACTTCTTCCCGGCATGAAAAGTCCTACGGTAATTCCACTCAAAGAGCAAGGTTGGAGTTCGGTACATTCGGTGATTAACGAAGATAAATTTTGGGATATTATAGAACAAGTGAAAGCCGCCGGAGCCGAAGGAATTTTGGTGTGCCCTATTGAACAAATGGTGCTCTAACAATTATTAATTTACAATTACAGGTATGGAAATAAACGCATTATTTTGGCTGCTTTGCGGTATTGCGGGTTTTTTGCTCGAATTGGCGGCACCCGGTTTTGTGCTCTTCTTTTTTGGAATTGGCGCACTTGTTACTGCTGCGCTTGCCTATTTTTTCGATATTTCCACTACTGCGCAACTCATTGTTTTTGTGGTAATTTCCTGTGCTTCACTCGCCGCATTTCGCCGCACGTTTAAGCAACTGCTGTTCAACCGAAAACACAAAACCGAAGACGATGAATTGCACAATGAATTTATTGGAAAAACGGCAGTGGTTATAGAAAATTTTGAAGATTTTCAAGGACGAGTAGAACTCAACGGTAGCACATGGAAGGCTACCGGCGGCGAAAATTTCAAAAAAGGCGATGTGATTATCATTCAAAAACGTGAAAATTTAACACTAATAGTAACTAAACCTAAGGAGGAACAATCATGAGTTTTGCAACAATTTTTTTAATCGGTATTGCAATCATTGTATTTTTTGCAGTTACCGGGTCGGTAAAAGTGGTGCCGCAGCGTCAGGCATATATTATTGAGCGATTGGGGAAATATCACGAAACACTGCTCGCAGGCTTCAAAATTATTATCCCTTTTATAGATAAAGTGGCGTACAAACATTCGCTCAAAGAGCACGCAATAGACGTGGCTTCGCAAATTTGTATTACCAGAGATAATATTTCGGTAGAAGTTGATGGAATTTTGTATCTTCAAGTGGTGGACCCGCAAAAAGCATCGTATGGTATTGATAACTACGTATTTGCGGCTATTCAGTTGGCGCAAACTACCATGCGTAGTGTGATTGGAAAATTGGAACTCGATAAAACTTTTGAAGAACGCGATTCTATCAATTCGGTGATAGTAGAAGCGGTAGATAAGGCAAGCGACCCGTGGGGAGTGAAAGTTACGCGCTACGAAGTGAAAAATATAACACCACCGCAAAGCATAAAAGATGCAATGGAAAAACAAATGCGTGCCGAACGCGAAAAACGCGCCATTATAGCCGAATCGGAAGGAGCAAAACAAGCAAAAATAAACGTTGCCGAAGGCGATAAACAAGAATTGATTGCTCGTTCGGAAGGAGAAAAACAACGCCGCATAAACGAAGCACAAGGTCGCGCTGCCGAAATTGAAGCAGTGGCAATAGCCACCGCCAACGGACTTCGCGAAATTGCCACCGCCATAGGAAAAGACAACGGTATAGATGCCGTAAATTTGCGTATAGCCGAGCAATATCTTACCGAATTTGGCAAATTGGCAAAAACCAACAATACCATGATTATTCCGCAGTCGATGACCGATGTGAGCGGTATGATAGCAACGGCAATGTCGGTAATTGATAAAACGAAAAAATAAAAACACACAATAAACACAAACATCATGAAAAAAATAACAACACAAGTACTTTGTATTGTGGCACTCTGCCTACTAAACACAAACCTATCTGCACAATGTATAGAAGTAAAAGGGGTTTCGAGTACGGCAGGGTGCGTGGCAGAATGTAATCCCGATGGTTCGTTTTATTCGTGGAGAGATGCAAATAAAAAACGACACTATCCCCAAGCAGGATACACATTCAAAAACACAAATACCTTTCCTGTTACCATAGAAGTGGAAAAATGGCGCAAACAATATGTGAAAGAATACACCGAAAAATCACCTTCGGGCAAAGAACGAGTGGAACTTATTGTGGTACCGGAACAAGTAATGGAAACTACTACCATAGTGATGGGAGCAGGCGAAACCGGTTTTTGGCAAACAACCACAAACAATAAACCCTACGCTTCATCTCCCGACCAATCCGCCACAGAAACTTATTTTGTACGATTCAAAGCATTTCAATGTCCGTGATTACAGAAAAGACTTTAAAAATTAAGCAACACATAATAAAATAAAGTAATAACATCATAAAACAGTCTCTTAAATCCTCCTTCGGAACTTTGAGAGCATTCATGCCATGAAAAAATTTATATACGTCATTACATTCGCTGTAATTATATTTTCACTTGCATCGTGTGCCGCTCACGCAGGACTGACACACAACGTAAACGACAACACCACCGAAGTAGTGCTGCGCAGCAACAACTACACCGTAGTACAAAAAGTGCAGGGCACGGCAAGTGGGCGTAGCATACTTGGCTTTGGCGGAAGTTTTAAACCACTTATTGCCAACGCACGCAGCGAAATGCTCGCATCGGCTGATTTGGTAGGAAAACCCCGCGCCGTAATCAACGAAATTGTAGAAGAAAACTACAAATTCTATGTATTTGCAGCGAAAAAAACAGTAACAGTAACAGCATACGTGGTAGAATTTAATACGAACAAGTAAAAAACGCATATCATGAAAACACTCAAAACACTTATAATTGCCGCCGCTGCACTGTTACTTGCATCGTGCGCCTCTCATGCGGGTTTGACCCACAATGAAAATAGTAACACCACCAGAGTAGTGTTGCAGAACAATAATTACACCATAGTACAGCGTGTGCAAGGTTCGGCAAACGGAGTTTCCGTACTCGGTTTTGGCGGAAGTTTCAAACCACTTGTGGCACAAGCACGCAGCGAAATGCTCGCATCGGCTGATTTGGTAGGAAAACCGCGTGCCATAATCAACGAAATTGTAGAAGAAAACTACAAAATCTATGCAATAGTGGCAGTAAAAACCGTAACCGTATCGGCGTATGTAGTAGAATTTGCAGGCACAGCAAACGGTGGCGGAAGCGTGAACGAATTAATAGAAAAGAAAAAATCTATCATAAAAATGGGCGAAACCACCGCTACTCATCCTACTGAAACAGCAACTACAACGCCTGCACCTGCACAAACAAATCAAGCGCAAGCAACTCCTGCGCCAACACCCGTTACCAACAATACCGAAATAGCCCAACGCCCTGCCGACACCGAAGAAATTGCCGGACAATGGACGCGCGACAACGATGGATTGATACTAACCATTAGCGGCAATGTAGGTACTTTAACCACAGTTACTGCCGGTTTTTGGCAACGCCTCATCAACGAAGGCAGAATAAGCACCGGCACTCACATACTGCGCAATTTTACACGTGTAAATTCACACACATGGCGAGCACAGGAATTGGTGGTAGGTCCCTCCGCTTCAAATTGGCGCAATACCACTATTTCCCTCAGTGCCGATGGCAATACAATAACCATAGGCAATCCGCAAAGTGGTTTTATTTTGCACCGATAATTACGCCCTAAATTTTATTTTTTCTATGTTATTACTTTCAAATCCAAATCGCGAACAGTGGCAAGAAATTCTTGCACGCCCCACCTTTGAAAATACCGAATTGGAACAAACCGTGCGCAGTATTGTGGACGATGTAAAACAACGCGGCGATGATGCCTTGCTCCACTATGGCAGAAAATTCGACAACCCTTCGTTAGAATCGCTCGCAGTGAGTGAACACGAAATTGCAGGTGCACACACGCTCGTGTCGCAAGAATTGCAAGACGCCATTCAAGTAGCCATTCGCAATATTACCACCTTCCACGAACGCCAAGAAGAAACGCCCGTAGTGGTGGAAACCATGTATGGCGTAAAATGCTGGCGCAAAAATGTGGCAATAGAAAAAGTAGGATTATACATTCCGGGTGGCACCGCACCGCTGTTTTCCACTATTTTAATGCTTGCCATTCCTGCAAAAATTGCCGGTTGCCGCGAAATTGTGCTCTGCACTCCCGAAGGCAAAAACGGCATACACCCTGCCATACTCTATGCTGCGCAGCAAGCCGGAGTAACAAAAATATTCAAAGCCGGCGGTGCGCAAGCAATTGCTGCTATGGCGTATGGCACGCAAAGCGTACCCAAAGTGTATAAAATCTTTGGACCCGGCAATCAATTTGTAACAAAAGCAAAAATGATGGTAAATACCGAAGGCGTAGCAATAGATATGCCTGCCGGTCCTTCCGAAGTTATGGTGCTAGCCGACCACTCCGCTCACCCCGAATTTATTGCCGCCGACCTGCTTTCACAGTGCGAACACGGCATGGATAGCCAAGCAATTTTACTTACCAATTCACTCGAAATTGCCCGCGAAACGCAAAAACAAGTAGATGTACAGTTACAAAAACTTCAACGCAGAGAATTAGCCGAATCTTCGGCGCAAAATAGCAAAATCATTTACTTTGAGCGCATGAGCGATGCTGTGGAAATGATGAACGAATACGCACCCGAACACTTAATTTTAGCCGTAGAAGAACCTTTCAAATTCTGCAAACAAGTAATCAATGCCGGTTCGGTATTTTTGGGCAATTATTCTTCCGAAAGCACCGGCGACTACGCTTCGGGCACCAACCATACCCTTCCCACACACGGACACGCCAAAGCGTACAGCGGCGTGTCGCTCGATAGTTTTGTGAAAAAAATCACCTTTCAGGAAATTTCCGAAGAGGGATTGCTCAACATAGGTAGCACCGTAGAAACTATGGCTGCCGCCGAAATGCTCGATGCTCATAAAAACGCCGTGAGCGTGCGTTTGGCGTATGTGAGAAAATTGCAATAACAGTATCTATATAACCATATCACAATTTGTGATATGGTAAGAAAAACACACAATCCATGAAACCCTTTTCCCTCGAAAACCTCTTACGCGAAAATATTAAAAACATTCGCCCTTATTCCACCGCTCGCGATGAATACAGCGGCGTGGCGTTAGTCAATTTAGATGCCAACGAAAATCCCTTTGGCTCTATCAATGGCAGTGCCAATCATCGCTACCCCGACCCGTATCAAAGTCCACTGAAACAAGTGATTGCAAAAATCAAAGATGTGCCTGCCAACCAAATTTTCTTGGGCAACGGCAGCGACGAAGGTATTGATTTGATTTTCAAAGCATTTTGCAATCCGGGCGTGGACGAAGCAATTATTTGTCCGCCTACCTACGGTATGTACAGCGTGTCGGCAGATATTAACGATGTGCGCTGTGTTTCTATTTCACTTACGGCAGATTTTCAGTTACAAACCGAAAAAATTCTGCACGCAGTTAATGAACGCACTAAATTAATTTGGATTTGTTCGCCCAACAACCCTTCGGGAAACCTCATCAAACGCACTGATATTGAACACATTTTGCAAAATTTTTCAGGAATGGTAATTGTAGATGAAGCCTACATAGATTTTGCCGATGAGCCTTCGTGGACGCGCTCGCTGGCGCAATTTCCCAACTTGATAGTGCTGCAAACCTTTTCCAAAGCATGGGGGCTTGCTAACATTCGCTTGGGCATGATGTTTGCCTCGCGCGAAGTAATTGCCGTAATCAATAAAATAAAACTCCCTTATAATATCAATGGCGTGGTACAAACTCTGGCGCAAGAAATTTTGGAACAGCACGCCGCCACCAAAGATATTTTTGTACGCGATATTTTGAGCGAACGCACATGGCTTGTGGAGCAACTTTCGCAAGTAAAAACAGTGCAAAAAATTTACCCCAGCGATGCGAATTTTGTGCTGGTAAAAATATCCGATGCGCACGCACTTTACCTGTATTTGGTAGCAAACGGCATTATAGTGCGCGACCGCTCAAAAATAGAACTCTGCGAAAACTGCTTGCGTATAACAGTGGGCACACATCAAGAAAACGAACTTTTGATAGAGAAAATCCTCAAATTTGCGCAGGCATAGAATGTGGTAAAACCAAAAATGATGTCGATACGATATTTTTTTCTATTTCTCTTACTACTTCCCCCCCTCGTGCAGGCGCAAGAAGTGAGCGATTCCGCGCAAGCAAAAAGTCCGCTGTTTATTTCGGCGCAGGCAAATAAGGGTGTAGTGCTGCCCACCAACGATTTTGTAAAAAACGAAGGAATTTCGAGTTTTTCGGCTTTTTCGCTCAAATTTTGTGTAGCATCGAAAGGCACTTCGTGGCAAGATTTCGCTTACGGACTGCCCTATTTTGGCGTAGGTTTATACACCGCCAATTTTGGCGATACTCGTTTAGGAAATCCTCTTTCACTCTTTTTACTGCAAGGTGCACGCATTTTTGGCAATCATTCATTTTCATTCAATTATGAATTTCATCTCGGCTATTCCACCAATTGGAATCACTACGATAGATTTGAAAATCCGCACAATATTGCCATAGGTTCAAAAGAAAACATTCACGCTGCCGCAAATGTATATTTTTCCTTCCAGCCCTTGCGCCGCTTGAATATGAACATTGGCTGCGGATTCAATCATTTTTCCAACGGGGCTATGCGCCTGCCCAATAAAGGCATGAATTTAGTGTCGCCTTTTGTGGAACTGCGCTATGTGATTAATCCTTTGCAACATTCACCCGAAAATACAAAACAAGCCTTCTCTCGTCCGCCATTAGAAAAACGCATAGACCATGATTTTGCCCTCACTGTTTCCTCGCGGCAAATTACGTTCAGCCGCTATAATACAGGGCTTGGCAGCGAATATGTGGATTACAATTTCCGCGTATTGGGAGCGAGTTACGCGCCTTTATTCGTCAATCATTTTGCCTTCAAGTGGGGTCCGAGCGTAGAAATAGTGTATGACGAAAGCGGCGGAGCAAGCGCGCGGCGCGAACTTTTGGAATCAGACGGAAAATACTACGACCGCGTGTATTTGGGTAGTGTGCGCGAACGCATAGACGCAGGAATTTCGGCAAAAGGCGAAGCGGTGATGCCGCATTTTTCCATTTTTGCCAACTTTGGTTGCGAAATTCTTCTTGGCAACCCAAACAACAAACGATTGTACCAAATTATAGGCGTAAAACTCCCTTCGGCAAACGGATTTTTCGGCAGTTTTGCCATTCGTGCTCACCGCTTTGGCAAGGCACAATTTATTATGTGGAGTGTGGGATACACCCTTCCTACACAATGGAGCACTATAAAATAAAGTATTAGTCTTCACACCAATGAATTACAAAGTAATTTCCGTTACTATCAAGTACGTCTGTGAGCGAAAAAATAGGAAAGTTCTGTACTTTATCGAGGAAGCCTATTGAATAAAATGTTCTATTGTCGTAAGTAAAATCAATAGTCAGTATCTTTTTTTCTACATAATACCCCTTTGACCACGTAGTTGAAAGAATTGCGGATTCTTGCAATTTTATTAACGAATCCATTGCTAAATCAAAATCATTGCCAATCCTACCTTTATAGATTATTTTGCCACAAGCACCATGAATAATCTTGAATGTCTTATTTGTATCAAAAATAGGGTCGTCTTCTATTTTTTTACAAGAATTTTCTTTGATTTCAGTCAAGTCAGGATTGTCTTTTACCTCAATTACATTTGGTTGATTTTCTATAATAGGTCTTTTTGATTTTGCATCGCAAGCAACAAAAAGAATTACAAATAATACAGAGAATAATAACTGTTTCATAATGTTTTATTTATTAATGATTATTTGCAATTACGAATAATTTGTAATACTCGCTACAATTAGCCTGTCAAAGAGGTGTTCGCCGAAGTATCGTCGATTGAGTTTGTACACAAATTCATTGAGATAGAGTTGCAGGTATTTTCGCTTGATTTTGTGAAGAATTGTATTTGATATTTCTGTTTTGTTCAGAACTTGTTTGGGCTGAATGAGTTTATTTTCTTGCCCATATATAAAAGCAGAGCAAATGATAAAGAAAATGAATATTAAAAAACAATGTTTCATGCCCATAACTATTATTGGTTCTTTATTCTGTTAAAATCATTCGTTTAACATCAATTTCCTTCCCGTCAGCAATATAGTGCATACAAATAAATTCCTGCGGATAGTTCGGAGGCGGGAATAATTTGTGAGCCATAATTGCGTTGCAAAAGGGGGTATTGTTTTAGTTGTTTGCCGGACAAATCATAAATACATAAAAAAGCATTGTTTGTCGCAGTTGGTAAATAGTATTTCATTTCTGTGTTTTGTGAGAACAGATTAGATGTTGTTTGATAGAGCATGGCATATTGTTCGTTTTGTTCTATTGTTTGGTTTTTAAGAATTGCTCCCACGTTAGCAATTTTCAATTGCTCTATTTGGGTATTTAATTCTTTAACCGATTGTATTAAAAGAGGAATAATCCCTATGTAATCAACACTTAAATACCCATCTCCATCATCATATACTAAATCGAGATAAAGTTTTTGCACCTCCTGCGCAATTAAACCAAAGTGCTTTTTTTGAAAGATTTGAGATTTTTCGTCGAAATATTCTACTTTAATTGCTTTTCCCAAAGAATCAACAGCATCAAAATATTTCTGCTTAAAGTTGTATTCAATAGGATTTAAATTAAGTACATTGACGAATGTTTTTTTCCTGTCCAATTCTTCAATATTTTGTTTATAGCGATAATCGGAATTATATGTTATTGTATTTACGGTTAGTTTAGTAGTAATATTTACATCTCCTATAAAATAACCAGCATAGCGTGATGACAAAATAGGATAAGTTATATCCGAAATAGTACCTAATATTCCAGCACCATTACAATAGTTTAACAACGAAGATATACCTATCGTTCCATACACACCATAATTTTTTCCGTTTGGATTCCATCTGGATACTCCTTTTACTCCAATTGTTATCACCCTGGTGTATTACTTGATGCCTCTCCTTCAATAGCACAAGCAAGTGTTGGATAAGCAATAGTTGATGTTGTGTTGGCTGCATAACTATATATACCTGTATCTTTTGTCGTAATAACCATAAATTGCGCAACATTTGAAGGCGTTTTGTCTGGCGAACAAACAGCGACTTTCCCGTCCGATAATATATCCAACTGCCCGAACATTATCATTGGGAATGCACACAATAGTGCACTTAACACACATATCTTTTTCATTTCAATTAAATTTAAGAATTAATAAATCTGGTTGTGTGGTTAAATTATCATTAAACCTAAGTTTAGAACTTTTCACAAAGTTAAAAAAGTTTAGAAAATCGTAATGCAATTTTGAATATATTTCTCTCATTCAATAGGGAACACAAAAAACGCCACAAAATGCGGCGTTTTCAAAAAAGCGGAAAGGAAGAGATTCGAACTCTCGAAACCTTGCGGTTTACACGCTTTCCAGGCGTGCCTCTTCAACCACTCGAGCACCTTTCCTAAGGTTTTTTTTAGTTGTTATCGTCCGCCCGCTCCGGTGGCAGTGGACGTGGTAATAATACTCTGACTTTTTATTACCGTATTTTCGGTTACAAAAGTCATAATATCGGTATTTTCTATTTGTAGTTCGCTTATCATGGCATTCTCGAAAAATACATCGTTGATAAACGAATTTTTAATGGTGAGTTTGCTAATATTCACCGGTCCGTTGATGGTGAAAAACTGCGCCGTGCTATTGATAATCACCAGCGAATAAATTGTGGAATTTTCTATCGTAATATCTTTGTAGTCGGTATTGCTAATTATGTATTCTACCAGCGTGGCATTGCTTATGGCAAGTCGTTCTGGTTTTTTACCCTGTTTTACGGGTGCAGCCGTACTATCTTCGGGGTCGCTTTCGGTGCGTATCACTCCTTCGGGAATATCGGCAAAAAGCGTAGTTACCACAAGTTTATTCTGCGCCGCATCTACCGAAGTTGCACTTGCTATCTGTTTTTGTTTCTTTTCCGAAGTTTTTTCGGCGTTTTGTTCCTGCGATTTTTCATGTTTTGCTTCTTTCACTTCGGGTTGCACCAAAAGTTCCACCGGCGAATTGACTGTTTGCGGAGGTCGCGATACCATAGTTTCGGTGTACGCCGGTTTTTGCGCCACAAGTGCACCATTCCACACCACCAACAATAATACAATGATTTTTCTTCGCATTTCTCTATTTTTTAGCACGCACAAAGATAGGTATTTTTTTGATTTCCCCTGCTGTAAATGGTACGAAACGTAAAAAAGTTTGTTAATTCCGAGTTTTGTGTATTTTTGTGAGAGAAACAAAAAAACCGTTCAACCCATGAATTTTATAAACACCCACTCTCACGTATTCGACAAAGATTTTGACCACGACCGCGAAGAAGTACTCCAACGCGCCATTGACGCCGGCATTGCACGCATTATTCTTCCCGATATTGATGCCGCGCATCGCCCCATGATGCTAAAACTAAGCAAAAGCCACAAACCACTGTGCATACCGCTCATAGGCATACACCCTACTTCGGTGAAAGAAAATTACAAACACGAACTTACAGAATTTGACAAAGCGGTGGAAGAAGAAACGCCCATTGGCATTGGCGAAATCGGAATAGATTTACACTGGGATACTACGTTTTTAAAAGAACAAGAAGAAGTATTTTTACATCAAATGCGCTATGCACTTGCTCACGATTTGCCGGTGGTTATTCACGTGCGCGAAGCCTTCAACGAAATTTTCGATATACTCGAAACTCTCAAATCTCCACAATTCAAAGGAATTTTCCACTGTTTTTCGGGCGATTATGAGCAAGCGCAGCGCGTTATCGACATGGGTTTTTACATTGGCATAGGCGGTGTGATTACCTTTCCAAAATCGGGACTTGATAAACTTGTGGAAAATCTACCTTTGGAACGCATAGTGCTGGAAACCGATGACCCTTGGCTCACGCCGCGCACCTGCAAAGCGCAACGCAACGAACCGGCATTTGTGGTAGCCGTAGCCCAAAAAGTAGCCGAAGTAAAACGTTTGCCCTTAGAAGAAATCGCTCGCATTACTACCGAAAACGCGCTCCGTGTATTTTTGAACAACAGACTTATTGATTAAACTTATTTTCCGCCTATACAGAAATACGTAAAATTCTGCTCGTTAATTTCGGCGGCATCGTAAATATTTCGTCCGTCTATAAGCAGGGTGTGCTTCATGGATTTTTGAATTACACCCCAACTCGGCAAGCGGAATTGTTTCCATTCGGTGAGTACCAGCAGCGCATCGGCATTGAGCACGGCATCGTACATATCGGTGGCGTATTGCACCGAATCTCCGAGTCGGCGGCTGCACTCGTCCATTGCCACGGGGTCGTACACACGCACCGCACAACCGGCGCGGAGCAGTAAATCTATGGTAACGAGCGAAGTCGCCTCGCGCATATCGTCCGTTTCGGGTTTGAACGCCAAACCCCAAATAGCAATCGTTTTTCCCTGCAAATTGCCGTTATAATAAGCGTTCAGTTTTTTGAACACAATCTCTTTTTGTGC
>JAITUU010000037.1 GCA_031286165.1 Bacteroidales bacterium | reverse complement strand
ACTTTTACCTCCGATACCGTCCAAGAACTATTCAAGGGTAAAAGGATTTTGTTCAATATCTCATGCGTTTCTTTCATGCTGCAAATTTACTACTTTCCACACGAAAAATGGTAGAACCTAATTTTCTATCTAATTCGGCAAAAACAATCGAATTGATATTGGAATATGCTATATTTAAAACTCTGGTAATAAGTTCTTTAAATAATATAACACTTGCACGCCTCATTCCTTTTGCAGAAACGGCAAGTCGCCCGATATGAAAAAGATGCCTGTTTTCAAGGCTTAAAGGACATTCCTGTATCTGCTTTGCTGTACCGTTCCATTGGGCAATCCGAATACTGCCGATTATCTTCTTGGTAGTGTTCTCTTTTGCCACCAAAAAGAACGATTGCTCTAAATGAGATTGCTCTTTTTCGCAAATCTCCTCGATTTCTTTTTCTATGTCGGGAGGCAATTCCCCTTGATGTCGCAGATAGTTTGTTTCCACCACAAAGCGAATGGTGTCGTTCAACTCGCCGGCATCTATTTTGTAGAGCGAATATTCGGGTAATGTACGAATTAATGTTTCCATGATTTTACCTTCTTTTTTTTACATTATTTTCAGTTTTCACAAAAATAAACTGTTGAAGTCTGTTTGTCAATACCACCTAAGTAGTATATTTGCATAATAGAATGGCTTTTTATCAAACAATTATTTTTGGTTATGGATATTCAACAGTTTTTTGAGCCTTTGTCGGCAATAAGCGGCACTCTGCCCTACGAAGATGTTGGTAGTTTGATAAAAATGGCTGATATTGTTTCACGTGCCGGCAATGTAAGTGTGTATATTATAGATTATGCACGACAGGAATTTTTGCACGTGTCGCCCCACCCACTCTTTCTCGCCGAATATTCGCAAGAAGATGTAAAAGCAATGGGCTATGCGTTTTATGAGAAAGTGGTTTCGCCCGAAGAACAGCAAATGCTGTTCGAAATCAACAAAATGGGTTTTGAACATTTTTATCGTTTATCCGTAGAACAGCGCGAAAATATGCACATAGCGTATAATTTTCATTTGAATTACAAAAACAACGGACGAGTGTTGATACAACACAAACTTACGCCTCTGCGACTCACACCGGACGGCAATTTGTGGCTTGCCATTTGCTTTGTAAGCAATTCACCCTATCGCGAAGCGGGCAATGTGATTTTTACCTTCTACTCCAAAAACGAATATTACCAATACAATTTGGAAACGCACAAAATAGAGCCATACACGCCCAAAACATTGAGTGTGCGTGAAACCGAGATTTTAAACCTCACCATGCGCGGTTTCGATGAAAAGCAAATATCCGAAGTCTTGCATATCAGTTTGCACACCGTAAAAGTACACCGCCGCAATATTATCAAAAAAATGGGCGTAAACAACCTCACCAACGCCGTAACTATGTATTATTCGCTGGTGTGAGGGGTTTTTGAAGTTTTGACTTCCTCCCAAAAATTCGACTTTTTACTCTATCCACAGCCAAATAAACCACCGGCACCACTACCAGCGTGAGGAGTATGGAACTCGTTAAACCGCCGATGATAACCCACGCCATGCCGTTTTTGAGTTCCGCACCACTGTCTATGGCAAGGGCTATGGGGAGCATGCCGCAAATTGTTGATATGCAGGTCATTAAAATTGGTCGCAGGCGTTCTTTTCCTGCCTCCACCAGGGCATCGAAGATGTCTATGCCCTGCTCTTTGCGTATGGTTTTGGCAAAATCTATGAGCAGAATGGCGTTTTTGGAAACTTCGGCTATCAATACTATCAGCCCGATGATGCTGAAAATGGTCATGGGGCTGAGGGTGAGTGCGAGTGCAAAAAAGGCTCCAATCATTGCTAACGGCACCGAAACCAGCACCACCAGTGGGTCTATGAGCGAATTGTAGAGAATGACCATAATCAAATAAATGAGCACAATAGCCGCCAGAAATGCTATGCCCAAACTGCCGAAAGCATCTGCCTGCTGTTCGAGCGCACCGCTTGGCACTATGGTAATGCCTTCGGGAAACTGCCCCTGCATGGCGGCGGTGATTTCGCTACCTACCGTTCCCACCGGGCGGTTCACCACGTTGGAGCGCACGGTAATGGAGGCTATGCGGTCGGTGCGTTCGAGCATGGAGGGTCCCATTCCGTAGGCGAGGGTGGCAAATTGGTTGAGTTCAATGATTTCGCCGCGATTGTTTACAAAGGTCAGGCGAGCAATATCTTCGAGCTTGGTTTTGTCGAAATCGTCTATCGCCACGCGAATAGTGTACTCAAAATCGCCTTCGGAATACTTCAAATCGGTATTTCCGGCGAGCGACATACGCAGGGCAATACCCACATCGGCAGGCGAAAGTGCGAGTGCCGCCATACGCTCGCGGTTGAGCGAAATTTGCACCTCTTGGTGCGGGTCGTCTATGGAGAGGCGGGCATCGGCGGTGCCGGGCGTGGAGCGCACAATTTCGAGCAATCGCGCGGCGGCAGCCTCCACGTGCGCATAGTCCGCTCCTTGCACTATCAACTGTATGGGGTCGTTGTTGCCGGTGATTATCCGCGCACGGATTCCGGCTATTTGGTTAATTTCGTGCTGTATCGTTCGCGCAAAATCGGAAGTGCTGATGTCGCGCTTGCTTTTGTCTATCAATTCTACCGAAATGGCGGTGGCGTTGTTAATGGAGCCGGTGGCTATCAAACTTTGTCCGTTGGAACCTACGGCGGTAAACACGTTTTTCACTTCGGGGCGGCTCAACAGCAGTTTTTCCACCTCCATGGTTTGCAAATTATTGGCATACAGGGTGGTTTGCGGCGACATTTCCATTTGTATCATAAACGAACCATCGTCAATTTCGGGTGTAAAGGCAAAGCCGATTAAGCCCAGCGGAAAGAGCGAAAGTGAGGCAACAAGCAGGGCAAACGTGCCGAGAATAACCACCACTTTGTGGCGCAACCCAAACGTAAGCACCGAAACGTAGAAACTGCGCACACTTTCAAATCCGCGCTCAAACACGCGCGAAAAACGGGCAACGAGTGAACGACCTTTGTTGTTGGAATATTTGCCGAAACGAGCCATAAGCAAGGGGGTGAGAATGAACGAAGCGAGCAAACTCACCAGCGTACACACAATTATCGGCACGGCAAATTCGCGCAGCACGTTGCCAATCATACCCTGCGTAACCGCCAGCGGCATAATCACCACAATCACCACGCACGACATAGCCACCACCGCAAACATAATTTGCTTGCAGCCGTCTATCGCCGCTTGCAGTTTCGATTTGCCCATTTCCAAGTGGAGGTAAATATTTTCCACAATCACAATGCTGTCGTCCACCAAAATACACACCACGAGCGAAAGCGCGAGTAGCGACATCATATTGAGCGAATAGCCCATCACATAAAGCGCAATGAAGGCGGGCACAATGGAGAGCGGCACCGTAACCATAATAATCAAGGCACTGCGCAGGTTGTGCAAAAACACGAAACAGACTATGGAAACGATAAAAATTGCCAGCATGAGGTCGAACACCACCGCGTTGGCAGCGGCGCGAACGAAAATCGAATCATCGTTGGTGATTTCAAAACGCACGCCGTCAGCGGCATATTCGTGTTCGATAGATTGCAGTTCGGCTTTCACCAAATCGCTCACACGCACGGTGTTGGCATCGGTTTGTCGCTGAATGGTCAGCCCGATAGCCTCCTGCCCATTGATGCGGTTGATAAACGAAGGGCGGGCAACGCCATCGTGCACTTCGGCTATGTCGCTCACGCTAACTTCGCCCAGCGCAGGGCTGCTCACTATCACCGTGCGGCGCAGTTGGTCGAGGTCGGTAAATTTTGCCGCAAGGCGCACGGTAAACACATCGTCTTTGGTTTCAATGCTCCCGGCAGGAATTTCCACATTGGCATTCTGAATAGCCTGAAACACCTGCACAATGGAGATGTTGTAACTTTTCAGCCGCTCGGCATCAATGTTTACGGCAATTTCGCGCTCGCTGCCGCCGCTCACGTTCACCACCGCCACGCCGGGCAATTTTGCCAAACGCGGCTGAATACGCTCTTCCACCAACGAGTGAAATTCCGTAGCCAGCATGGTGGAGAACGCCGCAATGCGCAAAATGGGCTGGTCTTCGAGCGAAATTTTGTCAATCGAAGGGTCTAAAATATCACGCGGCAAGGCGGCACGAATAGCGTTGATGCGCCGCTGCGCCTCCTGCACGGAGCGGTCAATATCCGCTTGCTGGCGAAAGCGAATCACCACAATAGAAACCCCTTCGCGCGAAGTGGAAGAGAGTTGGCTCAGATTTTCGAGCGAAGACACCGCATCTTCAATGTGCCGCGTAACAGACGTTTCCACCTCCGCCGCCCCCGCGCCCGGATATGCCGTAACAATGGAAATCACCGGCACATCAATAGACGGCAACAGGTTGAGGTTGAGTAAATTGTAGCAAAGCACCCCACCCAGCGTGAGCAAGGTGAAAATAACCACCACCACCAACGGTCGCTTTATGGAAGATTCTATGATGTTTGGCATAATTCTTACTTGTTAGTGATTGTTACCTCCGCTCCGTCAAAAAGGTTTATTTGCCCTTCGGTAACAACATGGTCGCCGGCGGAAATTCCCGAAAGAACCTCTACAAAGGTATCGTAATTTTGCCCCACAACAATGGGAGCGAGGTGTGCCGTGCCGCCGCGTATTACATACACCGCTGCATCTTTCACGCTATTCACAATGGCACTGCGCGGAATCATCAGCCACTGCTCGCTTTGCCCTAAAATTACCTGAATTGTAACAAAGCTGCCTGCTTTGAGTTGTTTTTCGTTTTTATTATCTATCAGTATTTCAATAGGATAGGTGTGAATATCACTGCCCGAAGGCGAAATAGTTACGATTGTGCCCGCAAACACTTCTTCGGGAAAAATATCGCTGCGCACGCTCACTGCCTGCCCACGTTGCAACTGATACACCGTGTTTTCCGACACGGTCAAATCGACCTTCAAGCGCGAAATATCGGTAAGGGTGGCAATTACTGTTCCCGGATTGACAAAACTACCCAACTCCACATTTCGTGCGCTAATGTAACCGCTAAAAGGTGCTTTTATGCGTGTGTCGGCGAGTTGTTTTTGCGCATTTTCCAACTGAATTTTGGCATTTTCATACGCCAACTGCATCTCTTGAAGTTGCGTTTGCGTAACGGCATCGCCTGCGTGCAGCACTTGAAAGCGGTTGTAATCTTCCTTTTGTTTATCGAAATTGAGTTGCGCCGTTTCCACCGAAAGTTTGCGAAAGGTATCGTCCACGCGCACCAGCAATGCACCGGATTGTACAAAATCGCCCAGCGAAAAATTTGCCTGCACCACTTTTCCCGATACTTCTGAAGCAATATCCACCTCGCGAAAGGGCGCGGTGCTTCCCACCAAATGGAGCACGCCGCTCGTTTCTCGCATTTCGGCAGGAGCCACTGCCACGCTGATAGTTACACTGCGTTCAGCGGTCGTGCGCTGCATTTCTACTTCGCCTTTGTTTGCTACCAAACGTAGCACTATAGCCGCCGCTATCGTCAGCACCACAATTACAATTATACTATTTTTCGATTTCATGTTCGTTGGTAATTTTTTATTGCGCTATCAATTTCCGTATTTGTCCGTTTATCGACATCATTTGAATTTCGGCTTCGCGGCAGGTGTAGAGCGCGTTGAGATAGTTCGATTGTGCGGAGAGCATACTCATTTCGTCTTGCAATAGCGCGGTTATCGAGGCTTGCCCTTCGCGGTATTTGAGCGAAGTTTCGTCATACACCCGTTCGGCAAGGGCTATGTTTTTTTGCTGACGTTCCAAATTTACCCTGCTGTTTTCGTAATTTGTGCGTGCATTTTGATAATCCACACGCAGTTTTTCCTTCGTATCGGTTATGTGCGCTTCGGTTTGCAGCAGGTCTATGCCCACTTGTTGCGAACGTGCGCGGCGTTCCAATCCATCGAAAATGGGAATGGAAAGTCCCAGCCCAATGTAGGAGGAGTTGTACCACACGCTTTCGGGCGCGGTGCTGTTGAAAAAATTGCGAAATTCGTTGCGTTGCCCCTGAATGGCGTACTGCCCTGTAAACGCGAGCGAAGGCAAATAACCGCTCCGCACCACGCGGCGGTTGATGTGATTGATTTCGTGCTGCGATTCGAGCAAACGAACATCAATGTGATGTTCGGGATTGAGGTTGTTTTCTGCGGTGGCGGAAAGTGGCATTTCTACACTATCGGTAAGCGTTAAGGGCGTATTCAACGGCAGGTTGAGTGTGTATTTGAGCATATTGAGTTGCTGCGCCTGCGCTGCTTCGGTGTTGTGCTGCTGCGTGTAGAGGTTTTCTATGTTGATGTTGATGCGGTCTAAATCCACCTGCCGGCTCATGCCGTTTGCCACCAGCAGCGCAGTAATTTCTTGTATGCGCACCGTGCGCGAAATATTTTCGTTTATCAACCGTTTTTGCTGCGCGGTGATAAGGGCGAGAAAATAGAGTTCGGCAACAGATGTAGCCAGCGTTTCGCTCGCTTTTTCCGCGCCCAACCGGTTGAGGTCTATCATTTTTTGTGCCAACTGCGCGGCGGTAATGGCGGTTTGGTTGTAGAGTGTCCAATTCAGCGTAACGGCGGTGGAAAGGTTGTATTTCATTCCCATTTGCACGGTTCCTATCATACTCACATCACCCATTTCGAGCGCAAGCGGCACGGTTTGCAGGCGCAAATTATCCTGATAATTGGCACCGGCGTTCACACGCGGAATGAGTGCCGAAATAGCCTCTGCCTTTTGCCTGCGACTACGCTCCACCTCCCAATTTGCCGTGCGAATGGTGATATTTTCCTTCACAGCAATGCGCACACACTCGCGCAGCGAAAGCGAAAGAGTGTCGATTCCTTGTGAAAAAAGCAGCGGAGTAGTTGCAACAATAAGCAATAGAGTTATACAAATTCGTTTCATGAGTGGGCAATAGAGGTGTTTTGTATTACTTATCAAAGAAAGCGAATTTGCCACAGACTGCAAGGTGTTTGTGTATGGTTTTGGCAATGATATGGTGTGATATACCTCATATTCACACAAAAAAAGCGAAGTGAAAAACACCTCGCTTTTTGAAAGTTTGAATATCCGAAAACCTTATATTTTCATAATATCGGCTTCTTTGAGTGCTACTTTTTCATCTACTTTTACAATGGCAGCATCGGTAAATTTTTGAACTTCTGCTTCTTTGTCTTTTAGTACATCTTCGCTCAAACCGTCTTTTTGCAGTTTTTTGAGCATTTCGTTGGCATCGCGGCGAATGTTGCGAATACCTACTTTGGCATTTTCGGCTTCGGTTTTCACTTGTTTCACAAGGTCGCGGCGGCGTTCTTCGGTTAAAATGGGTATAGAAATGCGTATCAAAACACCGTCATTCATAGGGGTTAAACCCAAATTTGCTGCTAAAATTGCTTTTTCAATGGGTGAAATCATGGATTTTTCCCATGGCTGTACTATAAGTGTGCGAGCATCGGGAGTGCTAATGTTTGCTACTTGGCTCAAAGGAGTGGGTGCGCCGTAGTAATCTACTTTCACGCCTTCCAGCATTGAAGGGCTTGCTTTGCCGGCACGTAATTTTACCAATTCTTGGTCTAATCGGTGTAAGGGACCATTCATGCGAGTTTTCGCATCGTCTAATATCAATTCTATTTCTTCTTCCATGGGTTTAAAGTTTTTGCAAAAATACACTTTAATTGTAAATTGTAAATTGTAAATTGTAAATTTTCACTTTTTCTTGCATCTCATTACCCTGTACTCACTACTGAAAGCGTAATTTGTAGCCAATTCCCATTTCTATACTTTGGGCAACTGCGCCGTGTGCTCGTAGCGATACGTTGGCAAAGAGCCGTTGCCACTCGTAGCGCAGTGCGGCGCGAGTAAAAAAATTGCTTGATTGAGTGTTCGATGCTATGTATTGCCCCACCTGCACCAAAAACACTACGTGAGAATATTTCACAAATGCTCCGGTGTGTACGCCCACGTTCATTAATTGCCGCTGTTCTGCCCACGATTGCGGTGAGGGTTTGAGTGCTGCAATGCTGCGGTCGTAAAAATAATCGCCGCCGGCGTGCACTCCCCACCAGCGGAAGGGACTGAGCCATTCGTATTCTGCCAACGCGGTGCCGGTGAAATATTTTTTTTCAGTCATAAAATCGTCTGTTTTGAAAAATCCTGCCGCAAGAACATTGATGCGATGTGCTTCGATTGGCGGACGCGGAACAGTATGCAAAATTGTTTTTTCACGGTGATGCACTACACCGTAAAAGTATGACAGACTGAATAACAATGAATTAAACCCCAAATTTGGGGTAGTAGTTTTTCCGTTTGATATATGTTGCAATTCCACGCCACAGCGAAGCCATGAATTATTGTGCACCCGAAACGTTGCCCCACAATTAATTGCTGCAAAAAAATTCAGCGGACTGCTTATAACGGTATTATATACAGAATGGCGCAAACTTTTGTGTGCAAATCCTAATCCCGTATTAATTTGATAATCAATGTGATTGTATAATTTTCTGCGAAAAAATTGCCCATTGAACACTGCGTAGAGTGCCGAAAGAGTGCCGAGTTTTTTGGTATTGCCCAGCGTAATATATCGCGCACCTATGCCATAACTTGGGTGTTTCCACAGCGTGTCGTACAGCGTTTGCTGCGCAGGAAATATGGTGTAATGCAAGGCAAATCCTTTTTGCCAACCTTCGCTCAAAAAATTCATAAACGAATAATGCGGCAGCACAAAACCCGCGAGTGCTTTTGCCTCAATGCGTGCATACTGATTTGTTTTTGAGAGAAAAGCCGCTGGGTCATCTTCGGTGGTTATTTGCGCAGTAGAATAGTGTGAAATGCTACAAAAAACTACCACTACCATGAGTGAAACGATATGATTTTTGAGTGTTTTCATTGCACAAATCTACTCTTTTTATACAAAAATCCGTATGTTTGCGTTATCAAAAAAAATAGCAACTATGAAACGATTTGTTTTTTCACTGCTTTGCCTCTGTGTGTGCTCCGTAGTGTGTGCGCAAAGCGGAAAATCAACCAAACCGAAATACGTATTCCTTTTTATTGGCGATGGTTTGGGGCAGGTGCAGGCGCAAATTGCCGATGATTTTGTGCGCAGCACGCGCGGCGATAGTCTTTCTTTTGTACAATTTCCTGTGAAAGGAATGCAAACAACCTATTCGCTGAGTTCCAAAATTACCTGCTCGGCTGCGGCGGGCACGGCTCTTGCCACCGGGCAAAAAACTACCGTAGGGCGTATAGGGCTTGGTGCCGATGTAAAAGATACCCTCAAAAGTATTGCTTATTTTGCCAAAGACTGGGGTTATAAAGTGGGCGTACTTACCAATGTGCCCATAGACCACGCCACGCCAGCGGCTTTTTATGCGCATACGAACGACCGCAATAATTTCAACGAAATAGCCATGCAGTTGGGTGTTTCGGGGCTTGATTTTTTTGCCGGCGGCGATTTTGTGCAACCTTTCAAGGGTATGAACGATGCCTACGAAGTGATGGCAAATCATTCATTTACAATTATTACCGACCCTGATAGCGTAATACTTGCTTCCACTATGGAAGGTCCCATAGCCATACTCGCTGAAAATAAGGAATTTGCGTGGGGAATAGAAAAAACAGATAAGGATTTTTCACTTGCCGAAGTTACGCACGCTGCCATACAAACGCTGGAAAATCCGCAGGGATTTTTTATGATGATAGAAGGCGGAAAAATTGATTGGGCGTGTCATGCCAATGATGCTGCGAGTGCTGTACATGAAGTGGCGGAGTTCGACAAAGCAATTCGCCAAGCGGTGGAATTTTATACGCGAAATCCGAATGAAACACTCATACTAGTTACCGGCGACCACGAAACGGGCGGTATGGCTATGGGAGCGGCAATTAATCCCTATTACATGAACGTGCCGGTGTTGCAAAGTCAGCATAGTTCGTATGCAAGCCTTACGCCGCTGCTTGCGCGAAAAATTGAAACTACGCCGCTCTTTTCCATAGACACCTGTTTGCAATTTCTTGCACAGTACTACGATGTGAACGTGGAAAACGGATTTCAACTTCACGCTTACGATAGTGTGCGCATAAAAGAAGCAATACAATTTGCACTTGGCAAAACCACGCGCATGAGCGATGAAGAGGCTACGCGCCGATACTATATGAAGGCGGACGAAAAAAACAATGAAAAACGTGCATCTGCCATTATTATTACCATAAATACCATTCTTGCCGAAAAAGCAGGAATCGGGTGGACTACTTTTGCGCACTCCGGCACGCGCATTCCTGTATATGCCTTGGGTAGTGGTGCCGAAGCGTTTAGCGGATATTACGACAATACCGATATTTTCCGCAAACTATATGCGCACTTGCAACCGCCGAAAAAATCTATCAAGCAAAAATCAAAATAATATACAGTACATGTTGCAAGCGCAAAAAATACGATTGTTGCCCAACGAAGTTTTTAAACAAATTTCTTTGGGAGAAGATGACCAAAAGTTGAAAAATTCGTATGCAATTTCTAATCGAGGACGGCTTGTGAGTTATACCGAAACGCCGGAAACGGGTAGAATTATAAAAGGTGGATTGCAAGACGGCTATCGTGTGTGGCGATACAAAATTTCCGCCGGCAATGACAGCAAAAAAGTGTATAATCGCTGTCGATTTTTATATAAACTTGTGGCGGAATATTTTGTGCCGCAACCTTCACCCGAACACACCTATCTGCTACACATAAACTATGTGCGAGCCAATGATTGGGTTGAAAATTTACGCTGGGCTACCTATAATGAAATGATAGCCCACCGCTATTATAGTCCGCGTGTGATAGAAGCGAGGAAAGACTATATGCCAAAATTGCGGGAAGCACGCGGCGGCAGTAAATTAACAGAAACAGAAGTAATGCGATTGAAGAAAAAACTGCTCGATCCCAATCGAAAAACACGCCTAAAAATGTTGGCAAAACAATTTGGTGTTACCGAAATGCAACTTCACCGCATAAAAACCGGCGAAAATTGGGGGCATATAACCGTGTGAGAATGAAATAGTAATGTATAAAAAAAGCAGAATGGTATAAAAACATTCTGCTTTTTTGTTGGGGGAAAGAAAAATCTTATTTATCACCGCGAATGGCAGCAATACCCGGAAGTACTTTTCCTTCCATGTATTCAAGCATAGCACCACCACCGGTAGAAACATAACTTACTTTGTCGGCAAGTTTGTTTTTATTGATAGCAGCCACCGAGTCGCCACCGCCAATGAGGGTAAAGGCACCGTTTGCAGTTGCTTTTGCGAGTGCTTGCGCTATTGCCGAAGTTCCTTTTGAGAATTTATCCATTTCAAATACACCCATAGGACCATTCCAAAGTACGATTTTCGATTTTGCGATTACGTCTGAGAAGGTTGCAATCGTTTCATCGGCAATGTCTAAGCCCATCCAGCCTTCGGGAGTTTCGTTGGTTTTTGAAATACAGGTATTTGCATTTGCATCGAATTTATCGGCATTCACCGCATCGGTAGGAATATACACGTTCACATTGTGCTCTTTCGCTTTTTTCAAAATATCGAGAGCAAGGTCGAGTTTATCGGCTTCGCAGAGTGAATTTCCAATGTGTCCGCCTTGTGCTTTTATAAAGGTGTAGGTCATACCGCCGCCGATAATCAAATTGTCGATAGTTGGTAAAAGGCGTGAAATGATTTGGATTTTATCGGAAACTTTTGCTCCGCCCATAATGGCAGTTTTTGGTTTATCGTTCGATTGCAACACTTTATCCATAGCCTGCAATTCGCTGTTGATAAGGAAACCGAACATTTTATTTTCGGGAGTGAAATAATCGGCAATAAGGGCAGTAGAAGCGTGTGCACGGTGAGCAGTTCCAAAGGCATCGTTCACATACACATCGGCATAACTTGCAAGTGTTTTGGTAAATTCTTTTTGCGATGCTTTTACTTTTGCTTTCGCAGCGGCTTTTTCTTCATCGGTAGCATCGTCTGCCAAACGTGGTTTTCCTTCTTCTTCTTCGTAGAAACGGAGGTTTTCCAACAAAAGAATTTCTCCCGCTTTGAGTGCTTTTGCAGCATCGCCGGCTTTCATGCAGTCATCTACAAATTTGATTTCTTTTCCGCCTAAATTTTTAGAAACAGCCGGAATGATTTGTTTGAGCGAATATTTTGGGTCGGGATTTTGTTTTGGTCGTCCCATGTGCGACATTAAAATTACCGCTCCGCCATCTTTCAATATTTTATTGATAGTGGGTAAAGCACCGCGAATACGAGTTTCATCGCTCACTTCACCGGTTTCTTTGTTTAAAGGCACATTAAAATCAACCCGAACGATTGCTTTTTTGCCTGCAAAATTAAAGTTGTCAATTAGTTGCATTGTATTATTTTTTTAAGGTTTATACTTTTTTCGAGCGTTCAAAAGTACAAAAAAACTTATAACGGCGAACTTTTTCAACCACAATTATTGTAATAGTGAATTACAAAATAAAATCTAACCACCAATCACTAATAACTAACAACTATTCTGTATCTTTGCCAAAACAAGTGAAATGAAAAAACATATTCCAAATTTGATAACGCTTTGCAATTTAATGTGCGGAGTTGCGGCGGTAATTATTGTGATTTCGGGTGGCGCGTCATATTCGGCGGCGGCTATTTTAATTTTTTGCGGTGCGGTTTTCGATTTTTTCGATGGATTTGCAGCCCGTTTGCTCAAAGCCGCCTCGCCCATTGGTAAAGAATTGGATTCGTTTGCCGACCTCATAACCTTTGGATTTGCTCCGGCTGCCATGCTTTCGGCGGTTATTCAGCACATATTGTTCGGCGTTACATTTTTTGAATATTCTTCCACCACTTCGCTTGTGTGGCAAGAATATGTGTTGATAATCACACCGTTTATTATAGTGCCGTTTTCAGCATTGCGTTTGGCAAAATTCAATATAGACGAACGTCAGCACCACACATTTATAGGACTTCCCACGCCGGCGTGTGCGCTGTTTTTTGCATCGTTGGTATTTTATCCCGAACTTTCACCCTTGCTTTTGGCATTTTTGAGCGTATTGTTTTCCTTTTTGCTCGTTGCCGAAATTCCTATGTTTTCACTCAAATTCAAAACCTTTGCATGGCACGAAAATAAAGTGCGCTACGTATTTCTCTCCGTGAGTTTTGTTGCATTGTGTGTATTTCAATTAGCGGCTCTTCCGGCTATCATTGGTGTATATATTGCCACTTCGGTTATTCTGTATTTTGTGGAAAAGAAGAAAGGAAAATAGATAGCCGACCCGGAGTGCTATAAACACCGATAAAAAGGAATGTGTTGTCGCAGGTATTTATCTGCGTAGCGTGTTTTGCGAAGTATTTATTGCTTTCATCTCTCAATCAAACAAAATCTCCTCATACAATCGCTCCAATCGTTTGCGCAGGTGTTTCACGGCATAGTGTTTGCGCGAAAGCAGGGTATTTACCGAAACACCGGTGGTTTCTGCAACATCTTTCACCGCTCTGCCTTCCAATTCGGTGAGTTCAAAAATGTGCCGCTGTTCAGCAGGAAGTTCGGCTAAGGCTGTTTCTAATTCTTCCCAAAAGAGCGAGCGCAAATACTCTGTTTCAGGCGATGGTGATGTTTCGGCGGCAAACAAAATTTCCGCAAAATCGCCCCATGTGTCGCCTTCTGTGTCTTCGCCGGCATATACCGGCATTTCTTCCTCGCGCTTTTTGGTGCCTTTATTGATTATTACATTTCGCGCTACTTTGTAGAGCCATGCCGACACGTGCTCAATGGGATTGAGCGAAGTTTCAAGTGTTTTCAGAAATTGATACCACACGTCCTGCAAAATATCTTCGGCATCTTCGTTACTGCGCACACGGCGGCGGATAAACGATGTTAGTTGCGGTTGATACTTGGAAATTACTGCGTGGGCTTCTTTGCTATTATTCATTGCTGCGTGGATTGCGTTCGTTTGCAGCAAAATCGTCAAAACGCGCTTCGCGACCAAAACCGCATTTGCGCCACTGTTCTTTGCGTTTGGCAACAAATTCTTCGCGCTGTTCGGGAGTCATTTCCGCCCATTTCTCGTGTGCTTCGTGAAAATTTCTCTTGTATTTGCCGCAGCACAATCCATGTCGGCGATGGTGTTTATGTCTAAAATTTCCGAATAAAATTCGGCACAAGGCAAATAATCCTAAGGCTTGCCAAAAACTAATGGTGTTTACGCCGAAAATTGCAGGCATCAACCAATTCCATAGCAACATTACTGCGGCACTGCCGCCTGCTACCACTGCCAAAAATCCTATTGGCACTAAAAAATGTAATTTTCTCATATTCGTATATTGTAATTAGTACTTAAAAATTCCATAATCCCGCCATTGCAGGCATCACATAGTTCCACAATGCTGCTACCAGCACACTTGCTGCGGCTATTACCGCCAAAAGTTCTATGGGTAACACAAGTTCTTTTGTTTTCATATTGTTTTTTTAGAAATACGCTCTACTCATGCAGACAAATGAATGCAGAAAATATTGTATGGATTGGTGTGAAAATAAAAATTCCTTGCAATTAATTTTGTAATTACAAGGAATTTGTCGGGATGACCTGATTCGAACAGGCGACCCCACGCCCCCCAGACGTGTACTCTAACCGGGCTGAGCTACATCCCGAATGTTGCTCGAAAAGAGTGTGCAAATATATAAAAATAGTTGTTAGTTGGTAGTGATTAGCAATAATTTTTCACTTTTCAATCTCAAAAATCCGTATCTAAGGTAGTAAATTCCACTGCGCAGGCTTGTGTAGCGTTTTGCACTATGCTATCGTGCAAAGGCATGGTTTTTTCTACTTCTTGCAGTTTTTGCTCCACGCAAGAGCAGTAATTTTCCAATTTTTCGCCATAGAATACGGCAAAATCTTCGTTTTTTAAGCACTCTTTTTTTACCGATTCGGCGGTGGGTGTGCAGGATATTGCGAGTGCAGTTCCACACAGAATTATAAATAATTGTTTCATGGTTATTTCATAGTTAATTATTTTTATGTATGGATTGCTTCGTTTCTTGCAACTACGCTTTTTGTCCGTCATTGCGAACGTAGTGAAGCAATCTCTTGTATTAAAAAAACGCAGTTAAAAAGTATTTAACTGCGTTTTAAAAATAGGTCATTCGTTGTTAGTTGAATTTTATTTCGTCTTTGGCGTATGCGCCGGCATCTAATTTCGATTTGATTGCTTTGAACGATTCTATGGTGTATTTCACGTCGTCGAGCGTGTGCACGGCGGTAGGAATAATACGGAGCATAATTACGTCTTTTGGCACCACCGGATAAATTACAATAGAGCAGAAGAGATTGTAATTTTCGCGTAAATCGAGAGCCAAATTTGCTGCCATTTGCGGTGTTCCGTTCAAGAATACGGGCGTTACCGGCGAAGTAGTGTTGCCTATATTGAAACCTGCCTCGCGGAAACCATTTTGTAGTGCATTTACTATTGTCCACAATTTTTCGCGCAATTCCGGGCGAGTTTGCAGTAATTCCAAGCGTTTTTCGGCACCAAGCACAAGCGGCATTGGGAGCGATTTTGCAAAAATTTGCGAACGCATGGTGTACATTAAGTAATCTATAATTCCTTCTTCGGAAGCCACAAAACCACCCACCGAAGCCATGGCTTTGGCAAAAGTAGAAAAATAAATATCTATTTTATCTTGTACGCCAAAGTGCGTTCCGGTACCACTACCATCGTGCCCCATTGTGCCAAAACCATGTGCATCGTCCACCAACAAGCGGAAGTCGAATTTACTTTTGAGTGCGGCAATTTCATCTAATTTTCCAAGATCGCCAGCCATGCCGAATACTCCTTCGGTGATTACCAAAATACCGCCATCGGTTTCATCGGCAACTTTTTTGGCAAAGCCGAGCATTTTTTCGCAGCGTGTTATATCGTTGTGAGGAAATACATAACTTTTTCCACCTTTTGCTTTGTGCAAGAAAATACCGTCCATAATGCAGGCGTGCGATTCCGAATCATACACAATCACATCTTTGCGTGAGCAAAGCGAATCAATGATAGAAACCATACCGGGGTAGCCGAAATTCAAGAGATAAGCAGCCGGTTTTTTTACGAAAGCGGCTAATTTTTGCTCCACACGTTCGTGATGCGTAGTTTGTCCGCTCATCATGCGGGCACCCATAGGAGTAGCCAAACCCCAATCTTTTGCTGCCTGCGCATCTATTTCGCGAACTTCGGGCATATTTGCCAATCCGCAATAGTTATTCAAACTCCAATTTAGTACTTCTTTTCCGCGAAATTTCATGCGAGGACCTATTTCTCCTTCCAATTTTGGAAACATAAAATATCCTTGCGCATCTTTTTGCCAGATTCCCAGCGAACCGCGATTGTTTTTTACTCTTTCAAAAATATCCATTTGTGTATAGTATAATAAAGGTTTTAAAAAAGCAAAAATACGAAATAATTACGAATTACGAATTACGAATTATTTTTGCTCACAACTTTTGCAGAGGCTGTTCTAAACCTTTGTACGATACCAAATCGCATTTGAGAGAACCGAGTGTCATGTTAAATTCCACGCGGAGCGGCACGTGATTTACGTCATCGCTCACCCAAAAACTCACATCGTCTTTGGTTTTAAAAATTCTGCCCACTTCCACCAGCGGTTGCAGTTTTAGCGCGTTGTATTTTCCCATTTTGGTGGAAATTTTTTCGCGCCCTTTGTAAATTAATTTATAGGGATACACTTCATCGGAAAAATAAATGAGCATACTGATAGTATCATTGGTTTTGAGGTTTTTCAAGCCTTCTTTGCGTATGTAGTAAAGGCTCGAAATGAGGTCGTACATATTTGTTGGAGTGGAAATGGTGCCGTTTTTGGTGCTGGTAACGGTTTTTTTTGCGTGGTCGAAGGTTACTTCTTCGTAGTAGCGGTATTTATTTTCTTTAATATTGCGAATTGCTTTCAGCGGTTTGCACTTATTGGCATCGTCAAAATAACTTTCATACACGTCTTCTATGCCAAAAATCCAATCTGCCATACCGGTAGTTTTCATGCTTGCTTTGGCATGGAGCACTTGTTTATTGTTCATGGTGGTTTCGCGCAGCGTAATGGTAGCCGCACCGCCGTTTACCAGCCCGTAATACAATACGTAGTGCAGTTCTTCACCGGCTTTGAAGGCTTGCGAATTGCCGATTTCGCTATCGGTGCTTGCAAACGACATGGCAAGGAGCGCAGTGAATACTATGATACCAAATTTTTTCATAACCTGTGATTTTTTATAATGTTTTGCACTTTGTTTAACTTTTTTATAAAACAATTATTGTGCCATACCATACAAATGTGTATCTTTGTGGTTTCAATTACGAAATTACAAAACGGCATGGACGAGAAATTTTTATTGATAGTAAAAAATGCTCTACAAGTTTACACAAAATTTGGAATAAAAAGTGTTTCTATGGACGATTTGTGTCGCGAAATAGGAATTTCAAAGGCTACGTTGTATAAATACGTTACCAATAAAGAGGAACTGCTGGAGCGAATTTTTGTAGATTATCTTGCAATGGAATTTGCTGCATGGGCGCAGGGATATGGCTTGGCAGAGAAAAAAAATGCCATTGATTACTTTTTTTCGATTATAGAATATTTGCAAACGCATACGGTTGTAAATCCGCTTATGCTCAATGATTTACAACTTCACTATCCGAGTGTGTTTGAAAAAATATACGAAAAAGAACGGCAGCAGAAATACACGATTTTGGAGAAAAATTTGCAACAGGGGCAGGCAGAAAATTTGTACCGCAGCGATATAAATGCGCCCTTGGTATTGTTTATTTTTGCCAACACGGTAATCAAAGATTTTCAGGGAATTTCTTCGTTTGAGGGCAAGGACGTGTTCAACGAAATTTTGCGGATTTATATGTGTGCCATAGCCACGCCGCAAGGATTGGAGTACTACACCCAAAAAATGGCACAATAGAAATTGCACCCGCTATGCTGAAAAAAACCGAAGGAATTGTATTGCATCGTATCAAATATTCCGAAACGAGTTTTATAGTTCACATTTACACCCGCCACGAGGGTATTGCATCATTTATTATAGGCAATGCCCGCAGCAAACGGTCGCAGGCGGCGTTTTTTCAACCCTTGCACATTGTGAATTTTGAATATTATGAACACCCGAAGTCTTCTCTAAGCCGTATTAAAGAAATTTCCTTTGCCCATGTACCGGTGTCGTTGCACCGGAATATTCAAAAATCTACCATTGCACTGTTTGTGAGTGAGTTTTTGTATCACAGTTTTGTGAATAAAGAAGAAAATGGCTACGTGTATGAATTTTTGCGCGATTTTGTGGTCGCGCTCGATTGCGCCACCGACCCCTGTAACAATGCGCACATAGATTTTCTGATAGATTTTGCCGATTTGTGCGGCATTAGTCCGCAAAATAATTATAATACAGAGTGTTGCTATTTTGATAGCACGCGCGGAAATTTTGCGACATATACTTCGGCTACCACTTGCAACCGCGAGAGCAGTGCGCTCATGCACAGAGCACTTACAAAAAATTATTCCAATTTCACTTCCGCCCAGCGGAGAGATATATTACACTTATTATTACACTATTTTTCGCTGCATACCAAAAAAATTGATATGACTCGCACGCTTTCTATTTTGGAAGTAGTGTTTCATACGATTTGAAAGTTGAAAATTATTTTCCCAAGAAAAAACCCAAGAATTTTTATGCCGAATTAAATATTTCCATATATTTGTGGCGCAAAAATTAAAACATTTAAAAATTCTAAATACTTATAATTATGGCAATTAAAATTGGTATCAACGGTTTCGGACGTATTGGACGTTTGGTATTCCGTGCAGCACAAGAAAGAAACGATGTGCAAATCGTTGCAGTAAACGACCCTTTCCTTGATTTGGATTATTTAATCTATATGTTGAAATATGACACTGTTCATGGAAAATTCAACGGAACTGCTGAAAATAAAGGTGGTAAACTTTTCGTAAACGGAAAAGAAGTTGCATTCTATGCAGAAAAAGACCCTGCTGCTATTGCTTGGGGTGCTGCCGGTGCAGAATATGTGGTAGAATCTACCGGTGTATTCACTACAACTGAAAAAGCAAGCGCACACATTAAAGGTGGTGCTAAAAAAGTAGTTATTTCGGCTCCTTCGGCAGATGCTCCTATGTTTGTATGCGGTGTGAACTTAGAAAAATACACCAACGATATGAATGTGGTATCGAATGCTTCTTGTACTACAAACTGTTTGGCTCCTTTGGCAAAAGTTATCAACGATAAATTCGGTATCGTAGAAGGTTTGATGACAACTGTGCACGCTGCTACCAACACTCAAAAAACCGTAGATGCTCCATCAGCAAAAGATTGGAGAGGTGGTCGCTCAATTTTGGGCAACATTATTCCTTCTTCAACAGGTGCTGCAAAAGCAGTAGGACAAGTAATTCCTGCATTGAACGGTAAATTAACAGGTATGGCATTCCGCGTTCCAACTGCTGACGTATCGGTAGTAGATTTAACAGTTCGTTTGGAAAAAGGTGCTTCTTACGATGAAATCAAAGCCGCTGTGAAAGCCGCTTCTGAAAATGAAATGAAAGGAATACTTGGTTATACCGAAGATTCAGTAGTTTCTACCGATTTCACAACTGACCCACGTACTTCAATTTTCGATGCAAACGCAGGTATTGCGCTTAACAAAAACTTCGTGAAATTGGTATCTTGGTACGATAACGAATGGGGATATTCTAACAAATGTCTTGACCTTATTGCTCACATGGATTCTAAAAAATAATCCGCAGAAAGCAATTTTTATACAAAGCCGCTCAATTACTTGGGCGGCTTTTTTTTGTTAAAAAAAGTGCAAAAAAGTATCGAAGTATTAAAAAATTCAATAACTTGCGTTCTCTAATGTCAATTTTTATACGCAAAAATGGAATCATTATTTATACAGGCTACCGAAGAAACTCCCGCAGTGGATTATAATATAGAAACGGGTGTTTTCAAACTCACCGGTCGTTCGCTCCCCGAAAATGCAATAGATTTTTACGCGCCTATACTTGCGTGGAGTGAGCAATTGCTCTCTGAATCGGAACCGCAACCGTATATTTTTGAATTTTTCTTTGAATATTTCAATACTGCTTCGAGCAAGCAGATTGTGAAAATGTTGCTCATGATGGAAAAATTTATAGATAAGCACACCCTTATCGTGCGCTGGATGTATGAGCCGGAAGATACCGATATGCTTAATATGGGAGAGCAATATTCCAAAATTCTCAAATTACCCTTTGAACTCATTGAAAAAAGTATTGATACTCTCTGATACGCACGCGCACTTCGATGCCGGTATGGAGAAATATGCCCGCAACGTTGATGAAATTTGGCACGCCGGCGATATTGGTTCTTTGGAAGTATTACAAAAATTACAATCCTGCGCACCCGTTGTGCGAGCGGTGTATGGCAATGTGGATTCTCAGGAGATTCGTGTGCTCACGCACAAAATTCTTACCTTTGAAAGCGAAGATGTGCGAGTGCTCATTACGCATATTTGCGGCTATCCGCCCAAATATATGCCCGATGTGGTGAAAGAAATTGCAAAATATCAACCTACCATTGTTGTGGGTGGTCATTCACACATTCTCAAAGTGATGCCCGACACCAAGCGCAATCTTTTGTATATCAATCCGGGAGCAATTGGCTCGCAGGGATTTCACTCAGTGCGCACAATGTTGCTGCTTACGCTCCATGCCGGCAAAGCGCAGAGTATGCAAGTGATAGAGTATGAGAGAAAATAGTGATTAGGTGTTAGTTGTTAGAATTTCCAACAATTTCCGTTGTGTTTGTTGCAATACCGGGTGCACAAAATCGGGAATAACTTCGCACAAAGGAATAAGCGCAAATTCACGCACTTGAATGAGCGGGTGGGGAATATGCAAATCGGGAGTGTCAATAATTTCGCTGTTAAAATATTCTATATCAATATCTATTATTCGCGCTTCGTAAATTCCTGATTTCGTGCGAGTTCTTCCAAGTTCTGTTTCTATGCGCAAACATTCGGCAAGCGTTTCGTGGGCGGTTTTATGAGTTTGCACCACAAGTGCTTGATTATAAAAAAGGTTTTCGTGTTCAAATCCCCATGCCGCGCTGCTATAAACTTTCGATTGCGCCACAATGTTGCCTACGCGCTCTGTGCACAAACTGCGCACCTGCGAAAAAATCATTTCTTCGTTTCCTAAATTTGCACCCAAAAGCAGTACGGCGGTGTTCATAGGGTTCAATCGTGTTGCAAACTCAAATCCCAATCCTTCCAAATTACATCGTAACCCTGCGCACGCACGGCGGTTTCCACTTCTTGCGGCGAGCGGTTGTCATTCACCGAAAATTGTTCCAATTCGGTTTTATACACGGCATAGCCTCCGGGGTCGGTTTTTGAGCCGGCACTGAGTGAAGTAATCCCCAGCGTGGTCATATTATCGCGAAAATAGTGGTTTTCGCGAGTGGAAAGTGCTATTTCAATATCGTGGTCGAATATGCGGAAGGCAAACACGAGTTGTGCCAATTCTTTGTCGCTCATTACCACATTCGGCTGAAATCCTTTGCCCTCGTGAGGGCGCATACGTGGAAATGAAATGGAATATTTGCTGCGCCAATAGTGTTTTTGCAAATAGCGCAAATGTTGCGCCATAATGAGTGATTCGCATCGCCAATCTTCCAGCCCTATGAGTACTCCAAGACCCATTTTGCGCACGCCGGCATGCCCCATGCGGTCGTAAGTGCCCAGCCGCCACTCAAAATTCGATTTCATGCCTTTGGGGTGATACGAACGATATTTTTCTTTGTTGTAGGTTTCCTGATAGCAATACACCGCATTCAATCCTGCTGCCGAAAGCCGCTTGTATTCGTCTTCTTTGAGAGGTTGCACTTCTATGGAAATTGACGCAAAGTGTGGTTTTACAAGTTCTATGGCGTGTTCTATGTAGTCAATTCCCGCTTCGCGGGGATTTTCGCCTGTAACCAACAAAATGTGCTGAAAATCACCAATTTTCTTAATTGCCGCCACTTCTTGTAAAATTTGTTCATCGCTCAAAATAATGCGGTGAATAGTGTTGCTGTGATTGAAGCCGCAATACACGCAGTGATTGATGCAAGAATTGGTTATATAAAGAGGTACATATAATTGTATGGTTTTTCCAAATCGCTGTTGGGTAAAATTTCGGCTCGCTTGCGCCATAGATTCTATATATGCCGCTGCCGCCGGCGAAATGAGAGCCATAAAATCCTGCGTGTTTAATCGGTTTTTGGAAAGTGCACGCTCCACATCGAGAGCGGTTTTAGTGTAAATTTGCTCTTGCACCTGTTGCCAATCGTAGGTATTGAGTTGTTCTATAAAATCCATTGCATGAAATTTAGTGGAAATTGTACGCCAAAAGTAGTGTTTTTTACGCACATGCGCTAGAAAAAGTGTAATTACTGTGTGCCATTGTGCAGCACACTTGTTTTTTCGTAAAAATGTGTACTTTTGCAGAAACAATAGTGTTTAAGATGCCAAATTGGTATGTTAAACGAAAAAAAGAAAACACTTTGTACTGTTTCCTTAACCCTTAACTTCTAAATTATGAATATACAACAAGCAGCACAAGAGGCAAAGCGAGCATCAATAGAACTTGCGGCAACGCCAACCAACATAAAACAAACAGCACTTGAACGTATAGCGCAGCGATTGCAAGAGCACGCCGGCGAAATTGCGGCAGCAAATGCAAAAGACCTCGCTCGCAGCGAAGCCGAAAATTTGGCTACACCACTGCTCAAACGCTTGAAATTCGATGAAGCAAAAGTTGCCGATGTGGTGCAGGGCATTCGCAGTTTGATAACGCTGCCCGAACCGGTGGGAGAAACCCTTATGAGCACCGAACTCGACAAAGGTTTGGAACTCTACAAAGTGAGTTGCCCCATAGGAGTTATAGGAGTGATTTTTGAAAGTCGCCCCGATGCGCTGGTGCAGATTTCCACACTTTGCCTCAAAAGCGGCAATGCCGTGTTGCTCAAAGGCGGCAGCGAGGCTTTGGAAACCAATCGAGTGCTGGCGCGTATTATAGCCCAAGCAAGTGCCGAAGCCGGAATTGCCCAAGGGTGGATTCAATTGCTTGAAACGCGCAATGATGTGAACGAAATGCTCAAAATGGACGAATACATAGACCTGATTATTCCGCGCGGAAGCAATGAGTTTGTACAATATATTATGAATAATTCCAATATTCCGGTGCTTGGTCATGCCGATGGTATTTGCCATGTGTATGTAGATAGCGAAGCCGATATGGACATGGCAGTTGCGGTGGCTACCGATTCCAAATGTCAATATGTGGCGGTGTGCAATGCTGCCGAAACAATTTTGGTGCATAGTGCTGTGGCTCAGGAATTTTTACCCAAATTTGCGCACGCAACCGCACAATACAATCTTGAAATTTTTGGTGATGAGCGCGTGCAAAATATAATAGACTGCCAAGCTGCTACGCCCGAAAGTTGGAAAACCGAATATTTGGATTACAAAGTTTCTATAAAAGTGGTGGATTCTGAAGAAGAAGCCCTGCAACACATCAATACCTATGGTAGTGGACACACCGAAGTAATTATAACGCGCAGTGCGCAAAAAGCCGAAACTTTTATGAACCGTGCCGATTCGGGCAATGTGTTCTGGAATTGCAGTTCGCGTTTCAGCGATGGTTTTCGCTACGGGCTTGGTGCCGAAGTAGGCATTAGTACCAATAAAATTCACGCTCGCGGACCGGTGGGCTTGGAGGGATTGCTGATTTATAAGTGGAAACTCAAAGGGCAGGGGCACATTGTGGCACCCTACGCCAAAGGCGAAAAACAATTTACGCACAAAAAACTTTGATTCAATTAAAAGTTGCTTCTCAGTTTTCAGTTTTCAATTACCGCGAACTCTTTCTCAAAAAATAGATTGATAGGCTGTTGCGGCATTTATCATATTGGAGGCTTTAAGTTTGTGCATAATGTTTTTGCGATGTGTTTTTGCGGTGAGACTGCTAATGTTCAGTTCTTCTGCTATTTGCGAGTCATCGTATCCGCGTATAATAAACGATAGAATTTCCTCTTCTCGTTTCGATAATTTCTCGGTAGAGTAGGGTTCTATTGTTTTGGTATTGAAATTATAGGTATAGTGTTCTTCCACGTTTCCCAACGTGAATACTACATTACCACTCCCTTTTTTCGATGATAAATTCACTGTACACAGAGCAAGCCACATTTTATTGTCGGGGGAGAGCAAGAGGGGCGAAAGTTTGTGCTCAATCAATGTGCGCGAACCATTTTTGTGATGAATGAAAAAATCGTAGGAAAAACACGCATTTTTGGTTTCCCAGATAGGAAGTTTTTCAGAATCGAATAAAGCCCAACCGAATTTATTGATTTCTAAAAGCATTTCCACATCTTCGTGGGAACACACTGTTTCATAAAAATTGTAGCCCATTTCTTGCACCTCTTGGGCTGAGTAGCCGCATAAAAAGAGAGGGTGCTCCGAAACCCACAAGAATCCTCGCTTTATATAATCTATTACATAAATACTTTTATTGCACATGCGCGACATTTTTTCGCACAAGAGCGGAAGGGTTAAGTCAAATTGTGAGTATGCTTCTTTTTCTATAGTACCGCATGGCACGGGTTCAAAAAATTGTTCAGTTATAGGTAGATTTGTTCCCATAGGCAATAGTGTTTTTTTTGTGTGTAATGAACAAATATACGAATAAAATTTCTATTTTTTTTTTTTTACACTTTTTTTTCAAAAAAATGATTTTCATTTGATTTTTTATTCACAATTTCAATGAATGATTTTTCCAATTTATACTCTTGCGAACGTATTTCTGCAAGTAACTGCGACCTACTATTGGAACTATGTCGACTTGTGGTAGAAACGAATTATAGACATCATTGCAGATCCTTGCCGCCTTCGGTGGAAGAAGAAATTGCTGAGGTGTATGTCGAAGAATTGCGCTATGCGCCTTATTCGTGGTTCTACGTGCTGCGCAATACACATTCGCAGCGTGTGGTGGGTTGCATACGCGCCGTGCAGTGGCAGGAAGAATGGACGCTGCCCGCGGAAGCGAAATTCAATGTGAATATGCGCGATTTTTTGCGTAATAGGCAGTATGAACAGGTGTTTCATATAGGGCGTTTTGCTGTTTCGGAACAAGAAATGAAACGATTATCTACAACATTGTTTAAATCACTTATGGTAACAGCGTTGTATATTCCTTATTTATATAATAAATCTATTGTTTTGGCAGAATTAGATGAAAATTTATTTAAAATATTGCAATTACTTCATTTACATTTTATGCCAATAGGAAACACAAAAATAGAACTTGGGAGTGAAACAATACCTGTGTATATAAAAAGTAGTGAATTGCACAGTTTTGTAGAAGAATACAAGCACTTGTGTTTTTTTGTATAAAATTATCATGTTTCTGTATTGCACTTATTTTTAGTACATTAGTAAAAAAACAACCAAAAATATGCATAAAAAAATACTCCTTTTGGAGTATTGATATATATGTATAAATAATGATATATTTGTCATGCTAAATTATGAGGAATATCACAAAAATACGTGTGTAATATGTATAACCGAAACAGAATCTATATTACCCCCGAAGAACAAGCAGCGATTAAGCACTTTCACATAGTGCTTGCCGGTGCCGGCTTGGGTAGTGTAATAGCCGAGTGCGCTCTGCGCTTGGGTTTCGAGCGTATTACCATAGTAGATGGCGATGTGGTGGAAGAAAGTAATTTGAACAGACAGAATTATACGCGCTCCGATGTGGGTATGCTTAAAGTTGAAGCCCTAAAAAAACGTTTAATAAGTATTAATCCTCATGCCGAAATTACGGTGTTTAATTGTTTTATTACCGGCGACACTGTTGCTCCGTTTTTGCGTGTGTCGCACGATGTAAAAGTTGCTATCAATGCTATGGATTTCACCTCAAACGTGCCTTTTGTGTTCGATGATTGCTGTGTGTCGCAAGGGATTCCCGTATTGCACCCCTATAATATTGGTTGGGCAAGTTGTGTATTTGTGGTACACGAAATGAGTGAACGCCTTTCGCATATTTCTCCGAATCCGCAGGGTTTTGAAATGCAATTTATAGATTGGGTAATACAAAAACTCGCACAAAACGGTGAAAATACGCAGTGGCTACAAAAATTGATAGAGGATTATAAAAACGAAGAAGAAGCATTGCCGGCACCGCAACTTTCGGTAGCCTCGTGGATTACTGCCGGTATTTGCACCGATATTTTGTTCCGATTGGCAACCGGAAAAGACATAAAACTATTTCCGGAATTTTATTTTAAACAATTATAAATAGTGTGTATGAATAGTGTGGTGGAAATAAAAACCTGTCCGCGTTGCGGTTATAAGTTTGAGTGTCGGCATGGCGACATTGTAAACTGCCACTGCTCGTCTGTAGTGTTGGACGTACTGATGCACACCTACATTAAACTCAACTATGCCGACTGCTTGTGCCACGACTGCCTCAGCACCGTACACGATGCGTTTTCTGTATCGCTGCTTGGCAATGGCTCGCAGCACACAGCGTATGTATAAATTTCCGCTTTACGAACTCCAAATACCACCAACTGTTCTTTAAGTCCCTCGCAAGAGGGATTTGAGGAGCGTTTGCAAATAATTACTATGGAGGCGATAAGCAGTAACAATTAAATTTGTATTTTTGTACGGTTATTCAGTTATTCAATTATTCAGATAGTTTTGTATGAATGTATTACTTTTAGGTTCGGGCGGTAGAGAACACGCCATAGCGTGGAAATTGGCTCAAAGCCCGTTATTAACCGAATTATTTATAGCACCCGGCAATGCCGGTACAGCCCAAGTGGGTACTAATTTGCCTTTTGCGGCAACTGATTTTGAAGCACTCAAATTCGCAATTATAGAAAAAAATATTACGCTGGTAATTGTGGGACCCGAAGACCCGTTGGTAAAAGGTGTTCACGATTTTGTGCTGGCAGATGCCCAATTGCAGGCGCAAGGCGTGAAAGTACTGGGACCGCAACAATACGCTGCCACGCTTGAAGGCAGCAAGGAATTTGCGAAACAATTCATGATTCGCAATGCTATTCCCACCGCAGCGCATTTCACGGCTACTGCCGAAAATTTGCAGGAAAGTTTTGCATTTTTGGAACAGCAACAATCGCCCTACGTGCTCAAAGCCGATGGCTTGGCAGCCGGAAAAGGAGTACTTATTATTCCCGATTTGGAAACTGCTAAGCAGGAATTACAAGCAATGTTGCAAGGAAAATTTGGCGCAGCAAGCCGAAAAGTGGTTATAGAAGAATGTTTGCACGGCATAGAAATGTCGGTTTTTGTACTTACCGATGGAAAAGATTATGTGATTTTGCCCGAAGCGAAGGATTACAAACGAGTGGGAGAGGGCGATACAGGGCTGAATACCGGCGGTATGGGCGCAGTTTCGCCCGTACCCTTTGCAGGCGAAGCACTTATGCAGCGCATAGAACGCGAAATTGTGAAACCCACCATTGACGGATTTCACAAAGAAAATATTCCCTATTGCGGTTTTGTATTTATAGGATTGATGGTGAATAATGGCGTGCCCAAAGTGATAGAATATAATGTGCGCATGGGCGACCCCGAAACCGAAGTGGTAATTCCGCGTATTAATTCCGATTTGCTGCAACTCTGCCACGCGGCGGCTACGCAGAATTTGGCTGGGCAAACGATTGACATTAATCCGCAAACGGCTACTACTGTGATGCTTGTTTCGGGCGGCTACCCGCAGGATTATGAAAGCGGGAAACACATAACCATTACCGGTGCTACGGCTCCGAGTTTGGTGTTTCATGCCGGAACAAAACGGGAGAACGAAGAATTGAGCACCGCCGGCGGACGGGTAATAGCCGTAACTTCGCTTGCCGATAGTAAAAACAATGCGCTTGCGCTTTCCTATCAAGCCATCAGCAACATTCACTTCGATGCCATGTATTTTCGCCGCGATATAGGATTTGATTTATAGAACACTATGATATACACCGTTTTACAAAAAAAATCGGCTGCGCCGGTGATACTGTTGGTACTTGTGGGAATTGTGCTCTGGCTGCCCTACGCGCTCAATCCTATTATGAATATGCAGTTCTACGACCTGCACCCTATGCCGCTATATAAACCTCTTTTGAGTATTTTTCAATTCAATCCACATATAGGAGTATTGTTGCAATTTGCCTGTTTGGGACTTATTATTTTCCTGCTTTCCACTATCAATGGGCAGTTTCGATTGATTGAAAAACGCTCATCGCTTTATATTTTTTTAGGAATGTTGTTCACCGCATTTTTTCCGCTCTATCAACAGTTTAATCCCATGATGTTCGCACTATTGCTGGTGTTGTGCGGTTTGATTTCGATTTTTAAATTGTATAAAAACGAACGAAATTTACAGAGCGCATATGAGGCAGGTTTGCTATTTTCTACCGCAGGATTGATATATGTGAATGTGTATGCGCTCACACTCATCATATTTTTGGGACTTATCATCCTGCTTCCGTTTAATTGGCGGCAGTGGATTTCGGCACTGTTTGGCATACTCACGCCATTGATTTTTCTCTTTTCGTGGCTTTTGATTTTTAATCAATTCGATTCTTTTGTGGAAATTTTGCAAAACAATACCATAGATGCTGCAAGTACTGTTTCGTTTTCCTATCTTCATTCGGCATTTGTGGTACTGAGTTCTTTGCTTTTTATTTTGGCATTTTGCTTTGTATTTATGGGCACTTTGGTGAAAAAAGTAGCAATTCAAAAATATTACCTTATTTTAGTGTTGCTCGTGTGTTTCATACTAGCGTGCTATGTTGTATTTCCGTGGGTAGGAGTTGATATTTTTTATTTTGCCATAGTGCCGGCAGTATTTTTTATAGGCAATTACTTAGATAATTTTCGCCGCACGTGGTTTATCAATCTCATTAGCATAGTGCTTTTCGCGCTGACCGTGGCAGCAAAGTTTATGTAACAGAAAAACAAAAAAAAAGCAATTTTGTATTGTTTTTAACAAAAAAAAGTTACCTTTGCGCCAAATTTATAGAGTTACAAGAAAGAAAAATTTATACGTATGTATTTAACAGCAGAAAAAAAATCTGAAATTTTCAAAAAATTCGGCACATCTGAGAAAGATACCGGTTCAACAAAAGGTCAAGTAGCAGTATTTACTGAAAAAATCAATTATTTGACAGGAAAATTAAAAACCAACAAAAAAGATTTTGTTACTCAACGTTCACTTTTGAAAATGGTGGGTAAACGTCGTCAATTGTTAAACTATTTGAAAGAACACAATATTGAAGAATATCGTGCGCTTATCAAAGAATTAAATCTTCGTAAATAATTCACTCGTGCGATTATATACTTACAGAAAGGCAATGTGTGTGCGTTGCCTTTTTTGGTATTTAGTAATGCAGTGAAGAGTTCAAAATCGTAAAAAAGAAACAATATGATACAAGGAATTAAAAAAAATATTGCTCTGAGCAATGGGAAAACCATTGAAATAGAGACAGGAAAATTGGCAAAACAAGCCGATGGTTCGGTGGTTGTAAAAATGGGTAATACCATGTTGCTTGCCACTGTGTGTGCGGCTGCCGAAGCAAAACCGGGCACTGATTTTATGCCGCTTACCGTAGAATACAAAGAAAAATTTGGTGCAGCAGGTCGTTTTCCCGGCGGATTTACTCGCCGCGAAGGTCGTGCTTCCGATTACGAAATTTTGGTGTCGCGCTTAATCGACCGCGCACTTCGCCCACTTTTCCCCGATGATTATCACGCCGATGTGTTTGTAAACGTACTCCTTATTTCTGCCGATGGCGAAGATATGCCCGATGCACTTGCAGGACTTGCGGCTTCGGCAGCATTGGCAGTTTCCGATATTCCCTTCAACGGACCGATTTCGGAAGTGCGCGTGGCGCGAATTGACGGGAAATATTGCGTAAATCCAACTTCTTCGGAGTTGCAACGTGCTGATATTGATATAATTGTAGCCGCAACTATCGACAATATTATGATGGTGGAAGGCGAAATGAAAGAAGTTTCGGAAGCCGAAATGCTCGAAGCAATTAAAGTGGCGCATGAAGAAATTAAAAATCACTGCCGCGCACAAATAGAATTGATGCAAGAAGTGGGAAAAACCGTGAAACGCGAGTATTGCCACGAAGAACACGACGAAGAACTAAAAAAAGATATTTGGGCAAAAACCTACGATAAAGTGTATGCGGTAGCATCTTCGTGCAATGCCAATAAACACGCTCGCGGCGATGCCTTCAAAGCAATCAAAAACGAATATTGCGAACAATTAGGCGAGGAAGTTGCCGAAGAAAAAGCATTTTTGATAGGTCAATACTACCACGCTGTGGAAAAAGAGGCTATGCGCCGTGCAATTTTAGACGAAGGAAAACGCTTGGACGGTAGAAAAACCACTGAAATTCGTCCGATTTGGGCTGAGGTAGATTATTTACCAATGGCTCACGGTTCGGCGGTGTTTACTCGTGGCGAAACGCAATCGCTTACTACGGTAACGCTGGGTACCAAAAACGATGAAAAACTGATAGACGAAGTGCTTACACAAGGAAAAGAACGATTTTTGTTGCACTACAATTTTCCTCCATTTTCTACGGGCGAAGCGCGTGCTGCACGCGGCGTAGGTCGCCGCGAAATAGGACACGGAAATTTGGCGCATCGTGCGTTGAAAGCCGTTATTCCTGCCGATTACGCCTATGTAATTCGTATTGTTTCCGATATTTTGGAATCAAACGGTTCTTCGTCTATGGCTACTGTGTGTGCCGGCACGCTTGCACTTATGGATGCCGGTGTGAATATTTCAAAACCGGTATCGGGTATTGCTATGGGATTGATTTCTGAGAAAAAAGGAACAAATTATGCCGTACTTTCCGATATTTTGGGCGATGAAGACCACTTGGGCGATATGGATTTTAAAGTAACCGGCACAAAAGACGGTATTACCGCTACGCAAATGGACATTAAAGTTGATGGACTTTCGTTTGAGATTTTGGAAAAAGCACTTGCGCAAGCAAAAGAAGGTCGTATGCACATTTTAGGAAAAATTACCGATACACTCGCTGCTCCACGTCCTGATTTGAAACCTCATGCACCACGTATTGAAAAATTGATAATCGACAAAGATTATATAGGTGCAATTATTGGTTCGGGCGGTAAAAATATTCAAGAATTGCAAGCACGTACCAACACAACCATTGCCATAGAAGAAATTGACGGCAAAGGAATTGTGGAAATTTGCGGTAACGACAAAGCCGGTATGGACGCAGCAAAAGAATACATTAAAGGAATTGCACAAGAACCCGAAGTGGGAGCCGTTTACACTGCAAAAGTGAAATCAATTGTAGAATTTGGTGCGTTTGTAGAATTTATGCCGCAGCGCGAAGGCTTACTTCACGTTTCGGAAATCGACTGGAAACGAGTGGAAAAAGTAAGCGATGAACTTACCGAAGGGCAAGAAATAGAAGTAAAACTTTTGGGAATAGACAAAGGCAAATACAAACTTTCGAGAAAAGCATTGTTGCCGCGTCCTCCGCGACCCGAAGCAAAATAATATGTATAAAAAATGGCAATCGAAACATCGGTTGCCATTTTTTTATCCCCAACGTTGGGCAATACAATCGAGCAAATCGAGGGTTTCTTGCAAATCGCTTTTGGTGAGCAGGGTTATGCGCGTATCTCTGAAATTTTCAAGTCCTTTAAATGCTTTGGCAAACTGCCGCCTCATGTGAATTACACCACCCGGAAGTCCTTTAAATTCCACTGATTTGAGGGTGTATTCTTTCAGTTCTTCTACTTGTTGGCGTACATTCATGGGTGGAAGAATTTCGCCGGTGCGCAAAAAATGTTTTACATCGCGGAAAATCCAAGGCGCACCTATGCTTGCTCTGCCTATCATTACCGCATCTACACCAAAGGTATCAAACGCCATTTTTGCTTTTTGCGGACTGTCAATATCGCCATTGCCAATAATGGGAATGTGCATGCGCGGATTGCGTTTTACTTCGCCTATGAGCCGCCAATCGGCTTCGCCGGTGTACATTTGCGCCCGTGTACGTCCATGAATGGTGAGTGCTTGTATGCCTACATCTTGCAGTGCTTCGGCTACGGATACTATGGGCATATCGGTGGCGTCCCAGCCAAGTCGAGTTTTGGCGGTTACGGGAATATTCACTGCTTTCACCACCGCATCGGCAATGGAAATCATTTTGGGAATATCGCGTAAAAGACCCGCGCCCGAACCTTTGCCGGCAATTTTTTTTACAGGGCAGCCAAAATTGATGTCGATACTATCGGGTTTCACTTCGGCTACAATTTTTGCCGCTTCTGCCATAGTGTGCGCATTGTTGCCAAATATTTGTATGGCAAAGGGGCGTTCGTATTCAAAAGCAATGAGTTTGCGCATAGTTTGATTGATAGAACGCACAAGCGCATCGGCGGCGGCAAATTCGGAATAGAGGAGGTCGGCACCGTGTTTTTTACACATATAGCGAAACGATGGCTCGCTCACGTCTTCCATGGGCGCTGCAAAAATGGGATATTGTTCAAATTCTATGTTTCCTATGTGCATGGGATTTTAGTTTTTTATGAAACTATGGAATTGCTTAATTTTTCTATACTTGTCATTGTGCACAACGGATTTTCTACTCCATATAAAAGTTCTTTGGAATTGTAACCGAGGAAATTAATATATTTATCAATCAAGAAAAAAATATTTTGTGCATACGTAGTCGTAATCACTCCTTCTTTGTTGAAACAGAGGGGTTCGTGATGTGCAATACGATTGCGAAATATTCGGATTTCATCTAATTCAGCGTATATATTTCGTTGATTTAATCCATGAGTTTTGTTTGGAAATATTTGCAAAAGCGTTTTGCCGGAATTTTTATAGCAATTTCGCGAAAATAGGAAGGTCCAAATACCTAAACTCAATGAAGCAAGCAATTTATCGTGAGTGTATTTTCCGCTGCTAATCAATTTATCGCGTTCTTTTAATACAGTATCTTGATAATTCAGAAGAAATCCATTTTGAGACTGTGTAGATAGCCAATCGTTATCATGTAATTGTGTTTTAAAATGAGTGTCAATGGCATTCCGCAATACAATTTCAAATACGCTTAAAACACCGTAAAATTTCTGACATAATTTAATATTGTATCTATACAAGATTACGGTTTTATTTTTATCGCCATTGCAAGCATATAAATATTTGCCAATACGAGGCGTTGAAAAAGCAGTTTCGTAGTCGCTGTATTTCATGAAAATGTAATTTTTATCTCGTTTTACTTGCTTTTTCGCACAAAATGTATTATATTTGCATTGTAATACCCTGTTGTCCCTGCGTGCGCACACTTCAGGGTTTTGTTTTTAGTAGTGCAAACATACTGTTTTTTTTCGCACAATCAAATTTCTCGTTTCACATTTCCAGCAAAAACGGAGTATTCATGATTTTGCTTTTTCCGCTCGTTATGGCAGCGTTTACGAACGTTGTTGCTCCAATTTTCTGTATGCCGTAATTTTTGTGAATGTGCCCAAATAAATGATAGCGAGGCTGTATTCGCTCAACGGCTTTTAGTAATTCGGGGTTGCCAAAATGAAGATTGTGTTTGTAATCCAAAATACCGTAGGGCGGTTGATGACTTATCAAAACATCGGTATTTTGAGGGATTTGTGCGATTTCGTGTGCAGTGCTGCCATGTAATTCGCTGGAAAGGAGCGAGGGTACGCCCCAAAATTTTATTCCGGCAATCTCTACGCCCGTATGGCAGAGGTAATGCACATTTTCGGGCAAACCTTCAATCAGTCCACCGTCTAAGCAAAAATCGTGATTGCCTGCTATAAAAATTTTATGCGCATAATTCAAACTGCAAAACCACTGCAAAAAATCCAAAACTTCGCTCTCTGTGCCGTCTTCCGACACATCGCCGGAATGAATGATAATATCGGATTTGGGCAAATCTTTCAGCAGATTGTGTTTGTTGTGCGTATCGGAGAGGTGGAGTATGGTCATAATTTACTTCGTAATTGTGTATTTTTTTAATGCGTTGGCATACATATCGCGAATTTCGCCGGCAAAATGCGTAGGTTCTATCACTGTTACCGTGTCGCCCAAACTGAGAATTTCCATTTTAAAATCGTGTTCTAAGTAAATATTCAGGCGTATGCGTAGTTCGTGGTTGTTGTCGGTTAGAATTTCCTGCGTTTCGTGCAGCGGCAGGGCTTTTATGTATCTTCCTTGCTGCGGAGTGAATGAAAGTACAACAGTTTCGGGGTTTTTATTGTTCGGTGTGATAATTCCAAAACTATGTTTCATCATGTTTTCAATGTTGAAATCGAAATTGTTCTGAAATTTCTTTTTCAAAACATCTATATTCTGCATTCTATCCAAAGCGTAGGTTTTGATTTTTTCGTCTGCCGCATTGTGTGCTATCACATACCAGCGTTTTCTAAATTCCCTGAGCGCGAGCGGTGCCACGGTGCGTTTTGATGCCGGTTCTTCGTATTGCGTTCGGTATAAAAACGACACATACATTTGATTTTTTATGGCATAGAGAAGGTCGGTTAAATACTGCGAACCTTGCTCTTGGTGTTTTTCGTAATGAATAAAGGGCTGATGTTGGTCGTGAATTTTCAGCACCGTTGCCACGTTGAAAGCATCAACCAAACGATTGTACGATTCTTGTTCGTATTCTTCTTCTATGTAATAGCAGTTTTCCGAACGATTATAGGCAATGTAAATACCATACAGAGATTCAATTTCCCTTATATCGCGCTGAAAGGTGCGCTGCGAAATACAGAGGTCTTCGTCCACAATTTCCGATTGATACTGCAAGTAATCGTTGATTTCCTCAAACGATGCTTGTTTTGCCGAGCGGAGTTTTTCAATGATTTTGTGTTGGCGAGTAGTTGAAGCGAGTTTCGACATAGAATAAAAATTGAAAGTTGAAAATGAAAAAGTATAGTGCAAAGATAAAATATAACAACGTCAAAGGGTGTCGCTGTATTTTTTTTCGTTGTGTTTTTTTCTGCGACATGGTTTGGCGTTATCGCTTTTTATTTTTGCACCGAACATTTAAAATAGTAGAAATATGGAAAAAGAAGTTTGTACAGAACGCGGAGAAATGGAGCAAAAAGCAGTAAAGAAATCATCTATCAATCTTTTGGAAACGATTGAAACAATTATTGAAACAACTGAAAAATCGAAATTGGACGAAGTGCTTGTGCAAAAAACCGAGCCGCAGTTGCAGGCACTTGCGCAGGAATTGAGTATTACGCCCAATCAAGCATTGTTATTTTCGGCAATCGTGAATTTTTCTGCCAATCGCAGAGCATCGGTGAGCACGCTTGCGCGATTTTTTGATTGTAAAGAAACACGCTTATTCCGCATGGATAGCGATTTTGAGGAATTGAAAAAGCGCAAATTGATAGGTCTAAAACGAAGTGATGATAATGACGATGCTTTCATAATTCCCAAAGATGTAATGATTTCGCTCAAAAAAAATGAAGTGTATGAAGGGATTGTTGTAACGCACGACATTGAAACATTGTCGGATTGGTTCGATGCAATAGACGATTGTATGGCAGAAGTTGAAAACAATAGCAATAGATTTCATCGTAACTTTGAAAGAGAAAGAGATTCTGTTTCACTCGAAGAAGAAATACATAATTTACTTCGCGATTATTCGCACTTTGAATTTGTAAAAAAACTACAACGTAGTGATTTAAATCGTTTCGATACACTCGTGTTTATATATATGTGCCGATTATTTATTTATGACGATGATGATTCTGTTGGGTTCTCTGATTTGGAAGATTTTTTTGAAAATACAGAACAAGTTCGATTGAAAAATTTTTTCAAACAACGCAGTACGCTACTTTTCGCAGAGAATTTAGTAGAATTTGCCGGTGATGGCGAGGTTTCAAAACGCAGTGCGGTGCGATTGACCGATACTGCAAAAGAGGAATTTTTGGCAGAATTGAATTTGAAGTACTCCAAACGCAAAAAAGATTTTATAGTGTGTGAAAATATTGTGGAAAAACCTTTGTTTTACAACGAAAAAGAAGGAAAACAAGTGGGAGAACTCCAAAAATTGCTTTCGCCCGATTATTTTGCCTCTGTGCAGGAACGCATGAAGGGAAAAGGTTTGCCGCAAGGATTTGCGTGTTTATTCTACGGTTCGCCCGGTACGGGAAAAACAGAATCGGTGCTGCAGCTTGCCAAACAAAGCGGTCGCGATATTTATATGGTAGATATTGCTGCCACCAAAAGTATGTGGTTTGGCGAGAGCGAAAAGAAAATCAAAGAAATTTTTGTGCGCTACAAAGGTATGGTGAAAAACTCGAAAATTACGCCCATTTTGCTCTTCAACGAAGCCGATGCGGTGTTTGGCAAACGAAAAGATATTTCGAGCAGCAATGTGGCGCAAACCGAAAATGCCATTCAAAACATTATTTTGCAAGAAATGGAAACGCTCAACGGAATTTTGATAGCCACTACCAACCTTACCAATAATTTAGATGCCGCCTTTGAACGCCGATTTGTGTATAAAATTAAATTTGAAAAACCGAGTGTGATTGCAAAGCAAAAAATTTGGCAAAGCAAAATGCCGCATTTATTTGATGAAGAAAGTATGCGCTTGGCAAATAAGTATGATTTTTCGGGTGGTGAAATCGACAACATTGTACGCAAAACGGCAATCAACGAAATTATTTTTGGGAACACACCGCAGTTTTCTGATTTGGAAACGCTCTGTGCAGAAGAGAAAATAACTACCCGTACTGCGGTGGGATTTCGGTAGGAAGGCAGTTTTTATAGTAACTTTACACCGTTTTCTTGTATTGCAATCACTTTTGCTTTGAAAAGCATACCTATGGCGGCTTTAAAATTCTTTTTGCTCATGCCGAGTTGCGTTTGAATTTCGGCTGCATCGCTTTTGTCGTGTAGCGGCAGAAATCCACCCTGCGCTCGGAGAGCATCGAGAATTTTTTGCTGTACATCGTCAAATCGCACTATGCCTATGCGTTGCAGAGAAAGGTCTATTTTGCCGTCCTCGCGCACCGTTTTTATGTATGCTGTGCGGCGGTCGCCCACTGCGAGCGGTTCAAATATTTCGTTGGCAAAGAGTAGTCCCCAGCAGTTATTTTCTATAATTGCTTTGTAGCCCAGCGCGGTTTTGGAGTGAATTTGTATGCTTACCTCCGCACCTTCGGCAAATTCGGGATTGACTTCAAGTAGGTATTTGTCGATTTTGGCACTTGCGGCTATGCGGTCGGTTTTTTCGTCTAAAAAGCAATAAATCCAATAAAAATTTCCTATCGTCATTGCTTCTTTTTGCTGACGAAACGGCACAAAAAGGTCTTTCTGTAATCCCCAATCCATAAACACCCCAAAATCGTTGCTATCTTTCGCTTGCAAATAGGCACATTCGCCCACCTGCACGTTGGGAGTTTCGGTGGTGGCTACCAAGCGGTCTTCGGAATCTAAATAAATAAACACCTCAATTTCATCGCCCTCCTCCACATTTTCGGGCACATAGCGTTTGGGTAGCAGAATTGGTCCGTACTGTTCGCCATCTAAATACAGCCCAAAATCCACGAATTTATACACTTCGAGTGTGTTTTTTCTTCCTATTTGCAACATAGCGATTTTGTTTTCTGCAAAGATACGCTTTTTTATTTCCGCACAAAATTCCCTACCTTTGCGCACAAAGAAATGCTTGATATTCCATGCTCTTCAATTACAACAAAACACAACTTCCCATTTGTGATGTCATTCCGCAGATTGTTCAACACCTCGCTCGGCATAGTACGTGCATAATTCAGGCAGCACCCGGTGCAGGTAAAAGTACGGTGCTGCCGTTGTGTTTGCTCGAAGAAGCGTGGACAGAAGGCGGAAAAATTATAGTACTCGAACCGCGGCGCATTGCTGCTCGCGCCATTGCCGCTCGCATGGCAGATTTGCTTGGCGAAACGGTGGGCGAAACGGTGGGTTATCGCATTCGTTTTGAAACAAAAATTTCTTCACGCACGCGCATAGAGGTTGTTACTGAAGGAATTTTAACGCGAATGTTGCAAACCGACCCTATACTCGAAGGTGTGTGTTGCGTGGTGTTCGATGAATTTCACGAGCGGAATCTTCATTCCGAACTTGGACTGGCTTTGTGCCGCAATGTACAATCAACCTTGCGCCCCGAATTGCGCCTCGTGATTATGTCGGCTACGCTCAATGCCGCCGCATTGCAAACAGCATTGCAAGTTCCTATTATTGAGAGCAGTGGTAGGCAATTTCCCGTGCAAATTTCGTATTCTCAAGATTGCGATAGTTTTGCTATTGCCGAGCATACCGCTCTTGCTGTGCGCAACGCCTTCCAATCGCACGAGGGCGATATATTGGTGTTTCTGCCCGGCGAGGGCGAAATTCGCGCCTGCGAAGAAATACTGAAACCTATGCCCGACTGTGTCATTCATTGTTTGTACGGGCAACTGCCTCCAGCGCAGCAACAAGCCGCTTTGCGACCAAATTCCACAGGAAAACGAAAAATTGTGCTCGCCACCAATATTGCCGAAACGTCTATAACCATAGAAGGAATACGCATAGTGATAGACAGCGGTTTGGAGCGTGTAGCGCAGTTTAATTCCGTGAGCGGACTTACACAACTGAAATTACAGAAAATTTCGGTAGATGCTGCCGACCAACGTGCCGGACGCGCCGGAAGAACCGCCGCCGGACACTGCCTGCGACTGTGGTCTATGGGAACGCAACACCAACTGCACGCGCACCGCACGCCCGAAATTGAACACGCCGATTTGTGTTCCTTTGTGCTCGAACTCGCGCAGTGGGGCACACTCGATTACACGCAGTTGCAGTGGATTTCGCCGCCGCCCAAAGCACATTATTTTCAAGCATTGCACACGCTCGAAAGCATTGGCGCAATAGAAAACAATAGCATTACCCCACACGGAAAAGAACTGCAAACCATAGCAGCACATCCGCGACTTGCACACATGATACTCAAAGCGCATGCGAAACACGCTGCCCATATAGCCTGCGACATAGCCGCCCTCCTTTCGGAACGCGACCCTTTGTTGCAAGAAACGCAGGAAACAAATCTTGCCTTACGCATGAATGCTCTGCGCCGATTTCGTGCCACAAAACGAGGGAAACCTGCCTTTGTCCGTATTGCAAAAATTGCCGAACAGTATCGCGCAATTCTTAAAACTGCCGAAAACAACGAAAGTGTAGATGAATACGAACTCGGACTGCTTTTGGCGTATGCCTTTCCGGAACGTGTAGCATCGGCGCGGGTAGGCAATAATGCACAATTTTTGTTGGCAAACGGCAGTATTGCATCTATGCCGCATACCGATGAACTTGCCAATCATGCGTGGATAGCGGTGGCTGCGGTGAATGAACGCGAAAACGGTGGAAAAATATTTTTGGCGGCTCCGCTCGACCCTTCCGATTTGAAAGAATTGGTACTGCGCAAAGATATAATAACATGGAATAGAAAAAAAGGCGGTTTGGTGGCACACACAGAATTGCGCATAGGTTCTATTGTATTGCAAACCAATCCATTGCAAAATTCTGATAAAGAAATTATTAAAGATACTATTATTGCCGCAATGGCAAAAGAAGGGCAGTTTATGGTGCAGTGGACAGAGCGCAGCGTGCAGTTGCAAAATCGCATACAATCACTTGCAAAGTGGAATCCGCAGCAGCAGTGGGCTGATATGACCACCGAAAATTTGTGTGCTACTGCCGATTCGTGGCTTCGTCCGTATTTAGAACATGTGCGAACAAACGAAGATATGCAAAAATTACCACTCTACAATATATTGTATTACTCCTTACCACCCGAACAGCAGCAGTTGTCAGACGCGCTCGCGCCCGAAAAAATGCCGATGCCAAGTGGCACGCACGCGCCGCTCACCTATTTTGCAGACGGCTCGGCACCCGAACTTTCGGTGAAATTACAAGAATGTTTTGGTATGACTGATACCCCTACGGTGAATAATGGTACAGTAAAAGTAATCATGCACTTGCTTTCTCCCGGACTTAAATTGGTGCAGGTAACGAGTGATTTACGCAGTTTTTGGACAAAAGCCTATTTCGATGTGCGCAAAGATTTACGCATTCGCTATAAAAAACATCGCTGGCCCGACAATCCTATGGAGGCAAAAGCAGGTATGCGGATATAGCAATTATTGTCTTCGTTTTTCTAAGGTTACACTTGCTTTTTGCACGTGTCCGCGCAAAGGAGGAGCAATTTTGGAAACGGTAACTCGCGCTTCTTCCAATTGGTGCGGAAATTCCGCAAACAGCGCGTTTAATATGCGCCCGGCAACGTGTTCAATGAGTGCGGAAGGAATTTTCATTTCTCGTTCTACAATATCGTACACCGTTTGATAATTCAGCGCATCGCTCAAATTATCGGTTTTGGCGGCTTTGCTGCAATCGGCGAGTAAGCGAACTTGCACCACAAATTTATTGCCCACCACGCGCTCTGTTTCAAAGCAACCGTGATGGGCATATATTTCAATATTTTCGAGTTCTATAATTCCCATTATTTAACAACACCTTCGGCTATCAAATATTCGGCAATTTGCACGGCATTGAGTGCCGCACCTTTGCGAATTTGGTCGCTCACGCACCAAAACGTAATGCCATTCGGGTTTGCCAAATCTTTGCGAATACGTCCTACATACACATCGTCTTTTCCAGCGAGGTCGAAAGGCATGGGATATTCTTTTTGTGCAGGATTATCTATCACAGTAATTCCTTTGGTTTTTTCACATTCGGCGCGGAAGGCTTCGGGCGACACGGGTTCTACGGTTTCTGCCCACACCGATTCGCTGTGTGCACGCATTACCGGCACTCGCACAGTGGTGGCACTTACATGAATATCAGAGTGCATAATTTTGCGCGTTTCGTAGTACATTTTCATTTCCTCTTTTGTGTAGCCATTATCTTGGAATACGTCAATGTGTGGAATAACGTTGAACAACAACTGATGTGCAAATTTTTCAACCGTCAGCGGTTTTCCGGCAACATAATCTTTCACTTGTTGCTCCAATTCTGCCATACCCATAGCACCTGCACCGCTTGCCGACTGATACGAAGATACGTGCACTTTGGTAATATGCGATAAATTTTCGAGTGCTTTGAGAGCAACCACCATTTGAATAGTGGTACAGTTTGGATTTGCAATAATTTTGCGCGGAGCATTTTTTGCATCGGCAGCATTCACTTCGGGTACCACCAGCGGCACATCGCTATCCATGCGGAACGCGCTGGAATTATCTATCATAATTGCGCCATATTTTGTAATAGTGTCGGCATATTCTTTTGAAGTGCTCGCTCCAGCCGAAGCAAGTGCTATATCTACTCCTTTGAAATCATCGTTGTGTTGCAATTCCTTCACGGTGTAGGTTTTTCCTTTCACAGTGTACGTTTTTCCGGCACTGCGAGCCGAACCAAACAATACCAATTCATCATAAGCAAGGTTGCGAGTTTCCAAAATTCGCAAAAATTCCTGCCCTACTGCGCCACTTACGCCAACAATTGCAATTTTCATAATGTAATATTTTTTGTATGTTATAAAAAAATTTACCACAAAAATACTATTTAATTGTAATTTACAATATCACTTCATGCAAATTCATACATTTATGTTGCAATGAAGCAATAAATACTGCTTTGCAAGAGAAAATAATCTGCACAAATTCATGTGCATAGGTGCTAATTACCGGTGTAAAAATGCGCACACTACCTGTTAAAAATACTACTTTTACTTCGTGCCCTCGAAATATTATGTTGCATAATTTTATATCTGTTTAGTATGAAACGGCACGGTTTTGCAACGATTTTAATGACTCTGTGTACACTTTTTGCACATTCTCAGCAGGTGTGCGAAGATTTTTCGCAGTCGAAAATTCCTACTTCATATTCTACCGGGCAGTTTGTAAGTGCCGGTGGGTTGCTGTGGAATTATGTAAACGCGCGAGGAAATCAAAAAACTACGGCGAGTGGCAATGCTGCCGCAAGTTTGAATAAAGCCGCCAATGCCTGCCTATTTTCCGACACCATTCGCAACGGTATTCGCTCGCTTTCTTTTGAATGGGAGCAGGCACTTACCACCAATTGCAATGCTGAAGTGTATATCAACGATAGTTGCGTGGGAAAACTCATTTCTACCGCACAGCAAAAAATTACGCAGTATTTTGAACTCGAAAACATTGCCATTCCGGGCGATTGTGTGATAAAAATTGTGCAGGCAAAATCTACTTCGGGGCAAATTACCATAGATAATATATGCTTTGAATATGCCGAAAAACCTCTGTTCCCATTTGAATTACAGCAAATTACTCACAATGAAAATCGCATACAAATCGCGTACAATTACGCAGTGAGTGAAGCAACTATTTTTACCAATCCGCCCAATGTTGCACGTGCGGTGGCAATAGATTCCACCACTATTACCATAGACCTGAACCCTGCACAGTGCGGCGAATTTTCAATATTTATAACTCACGTGGGCGATACAAGTGCTCTCACTCGCTTTGCTCCCGATACTTCGTGGGCAATTCTGCAATTTGCACCCGTTGGCGAACTCGATGTGGTGTTCAGCGAACTCATGATTGCGCCTTCCGGAGAATATGGACTACCCAATTACGAATATATAGAACTCTACAATCGCAGCGATTGCATGGTTCAACTTTCTGATTTAGAGTTGTTTGTTGGCACAAATGCACATCAACTGCCCAACTATGTATTGCCGGCAAAAAGTTACGTATATATTATTTCCGCAAATGCAAGTTCAGCAGAAAATATACCGGAGAATGTCTGTTTTCTGCGTTCCTTTCCTGCATTGAACAATACTTCGCAAACGATTGCGCTAAAAAGTAAGGAGCATCGGTTGATAACTTCGCTTACCTATTCCGATTCGTGGTATGCTTCGTCATTCAAAAAACAGCAGGGTGGGTGGAGTTTGGAAAAAATTGATTTAGACAATGTATCGGAATTGGCGGCGAATTGGCGAGCAAGCGAAAGTTTTTCGGGAGGAACGCCGGGTGCTGCAAATTCGGTTTTGGCGCAAAATTTCGATACACATCTTCCGCGTATAGAAAGTGTGAGTGTGTTGAACGACAGTACTATACAAATTACTACAAATAAAAATATGACATGCGAGGATTTGTGGCAGCATTGTTATGTTTCGCATAGCAATATTGTGCGTGTAGAACACGTAGATAATAAACATACGAAATTCAATCTTGTAGTTCCCAATACAGTGGACTATGGTGCACTGTATCAATTATTTACCGATGGAATTTTACAAGACCATGCAGGAAATTATTGCCCGCAGTTGCAAATTGATTTTGCTCGCACCGATTCCTTACTTGCTCGCAATGCGGTTATTTTCACTGAAATACTCTTTCACACTTCGGCAAAAAACGAAAAATTTATAGAACTCTATAACAATAGTAACTCTTATTTTAATTGTGCCGAAATTTATCTAACAAACATAGATACAGCGAATAACGATGTAAAAACAGTATATAAATTAAGCACCGAAGCACTGCTTTTTCCGCCGCATAGTTACGCGGTGGTAAGTAAAAACGTGAGTAATGTGCAAAGTGATTGTGCCGGCGATGTATTGTGGATTCAGCCTGCGAATATGCCGAGTTTGGCGCAGTCGAAGGGTACGCTGCTGTTAGCAAATAAATGGGGACACACCATAGATTCGCTCTGCTATTTTGCTACATGGCATTCGCCGTATTTGTCGCAGAAAATAGATGTTTCGCTCGAACGCTTGGATTACCAAAAACCTACGCACGTGGCGAATAATTGGTATTCGGCAGCACTTTCGCCGCAAAAAAATCATAGTGCCGGTTGCCAAAATTCGCACGCATTGAATGAAGTTTCGAGTAGTGGATTTTCGCTCGAAAAACCCAACGTACATCCTGCTGCACCACTCTACGAGCAGGCAATTATTCACTATCAATTGCCATTTGATGAATCGCACACATTGAGTATTCGCATATTTTCTTCGGCAGGATTGCCGGTAAAAACGCTTGCAAATAATCTTATTCCCGCCGGTGAAGGCAGTATAACGTGGGATTGCACCAATGAAGGCGGCGAGGTAGTAGATGCCGGTATTTATATACTGCACGTGGAATTATTCCGCAACGGCAAGCGGTATAGCGGCGAAAAACTTGTGTGCACGGTGTTACATTAAATGTCCATGATTTTTGTGGCTCGCAGCATTTCCCATTTTCCGGGAGGTCCGGGTAAGCGTTCTATGTGTAATCCGAAAGATTTGAGCGTGCGCCGCACTTGTCCTTGTGCGCAGTATGTTACCAAAAAACCGTTTGCTTGTAACGCTGAACACACGTGGCTCAGAAGTTTTTCGCTCCACATTTCGGGTTGTTTACCCGGCGCAAAGGCATCGTAATAAATAAGGTTGCAGGGAATAAGCGGCGGCAGGAGCGTGAGGTCGCTGTGGATTTTGTGCAACGTAAATTGCGGTGTAATTTCTATAACTTCGTTCCACGCGGCACGGTGAATTTTTGCTAAAAGCGGTGCATACTGCGTTTCTACAAAATCGGCGTAGTTGAGTTGCGTGGCGATTTCCGGCGCGAGTGGAAATTTTTCGTAACTCACGAAGTGAACGTTGCGATTGTGTTCTATGGCATATATTGCCGAAAGCAGGGCATTCAAACCCGTGCCAAATCCCACTTCCAGTACCGTACAGGGATTTTCGGCACAATGTTGCAATCCGCGTTCTATATACACATAGAGCGATTCCTGTACCGCTCCGCGCGTGGAGTGATAGTGTTCTTCGAGTGCAGGCACAAAAAGCGTATGCGTGCCATCGGCGCATAATTCCAATTCTACGTGTTGTACATCTTCCATGATAAAAAATCGTGAATTTTTGCCAAAAATAGATATAAATTTGAGGAAATATACATTTTACCATTACCTTTGCACTTGTATGTCTCAGAAAAAAGAACATATTGCAATTGCCATTCTCAAAGGAATTGGAAAAGTTCTGTGGTTTATACTGAAAATAATTTTTGTAGTATTAAGCGGTATTTTTTCTCTCTTGCGTTCTGCAAATAAAGCGGCAGAAAAACAAGCAAATGAGCAAAAAGCGCAACAAACACAAAACGAAATAATTGCTTCGGTAATTCAAAAAGGCAATAGCATATATGTATATAACGAACGCGGAGGGCTTGTGTCGGTGCGCAGTATAGACAATGGTATGCTACAAGGTTACACAAGTACTACCTATTCTGTAAGAAAACAAAATACGGTGTATATATATAATGCAAAAGGCAATTTTCTCTCACAAAGAGCGATGTGATTGATTTTTAGTGATTTACACCTAAGGTATGAAACAAAAAAATTCTATTCCCACGTATTCGTTGCAAAATTTCAGCCGCGAGCAACTCAATCGGCAATTTCAGGTGGAGCTTTTCGATGCCAATCGTCATTTTGCAGTGGAATATCCGCACCGACACGATTTTTTCGAGATTTTGTTTCTCTCCAAAGGGTCGGGTAGGCACATTATAGATGGTAATGTGTATGCCGTGCAGCCTCCTTGCGTGTTTTTTCTTTCACCCGGTCAGGCACACAAAATTGAACTTTCCGAAGATATTGAAGGCTACATTTTTACTTTCACCGCCGATTTTTATCTCTACAATCAAAATAACCAAAACCGCTTGCTTGAATTTCCATTTTTCTTTACCGTAAAACAAAACAATCCGCCTTTGCAAATTGAAAATAAGGAAGATACGCTGTTTTTGCAAAGTATTTTTTCGGCAGCCATAAGCGAATTGCATAGAGAACACAACCACTCAACCGAAATGCTTCGTTCGCTGCTCGATGTGATTTTGAATTTTTGCAACGCCCGCTATTTTGCTACCGATACCATGCTTGTAAAAGGCAAAGGACATATTCTCGTGAAACGATTTTTACAACTCTTAGAGGAAAATTACCAAAACAATAATTCGGTGAACGACTACGCTTCGCAACTTGCTGTAACGCCCAATCACCTTACGCAAATCGTAAAAGAACTGACAGGAAAAACAGCAAGCCGTATCATTCAAGAAAAGCAACTTCTTGAAATTAAGCGACTTTTAACCTATACCAATTTGAGTGCAACCGAAATTTCGGCGCATCTCAATTTTTCCGACCAATCGTATTTTACCAAGTTTTTCAAAAAAATGACCGGCGAAACACCTCTCTCGTTCAGAATAAAATCCACGAAAACCACCTAAAATTTATTGCAAAGTATAAGTATTTTACAATTAATTGATGTTTCTTTGCAGTAATTAATCGAGTATTCAATTATTCAACTAAAATAAAAAAAGATATGGCAAATTATTTCAACACGCTCTCATTGCGTGAGCAACTATTACAACTCGGCGTATGCGAGTTTATGGATAAAAGTGAATTTGCCGATGGCGTGAACGCGCTGTTGGGCAAAAAAATTGTGATTGTAGGAGCCGGTGCGCAAGGTTTGAATCAAGGTTTAAATATGCGCGATTCGGGACTTGATATTTCTTACGCATTGCGCAAAGAGGCTATTGCCGAAAAACGCGCATCGTATGTGAATGCAACTGCCGAAGGTTTTAAAGTAGGAAGCTATGAAGAACTTATTCCTACCGCCGACATGGTGGTAAATCTTACTCCCGACAAACAACATTCGGCAGTGGTGGCAGCCGTAATGCCGCTTATGAAACAAGGTGCAACGCTTTCGTATTCACATGGTTTCAATATTGTGGAAGAAGGAATGCAAATTCGCAAAGATATTACTGTAATTATGGTGGCTCCAAAATGTCCCGGCTCCGAAGTTCGTGCTGAGTATGTACGCGGATTTGGCGTACCTACGTTGCTTGCTGTACACCCCGAAAACGACCCCGAAGGAAAAGGGTGGACGTATGCCAAAGCCTACGCAGTGGCTACCGGCGGCGACCGCGCAGGTTGCTTGCATTCTTCCTTCGTAGCCGAAGTAAAATCAGACCTTATGGGCGAGCAAACTATTCTTTGCGGTATGTTGCAAACCGGCTCTATTCTTTGTTTCGACAAAATGATTGAAAAAGGAATTGACGCAGGCTACGCCTCAAAATTGATTCAATACGGCTGGGAAACCATTACCGAAGCCCTTAAAATAGGTGGTATTACCAATATGATGGACCGTCTTTCAAATCCTGCAAAACTCAAAGCCTTCTATTTGGCAGAAGAGTTGAAAATGATTATGCGTCCGCTTTTTGAAAAGCACATGGACGACATTATGTCGGGTGAATTTTCATCAACTATGATGAAAGATTGGGCAAATGATGACATTAACCTTCTTACTTGGCGCAAAGCAACCGGCGAAACTGCCTTTGAAAAAACTCCTGCCGGTGCAGTAGATATAGCCGAACAAGAATATTTCGACAATGGCGTGCTTATGGTGGCAATGGTGAAAGCCGGTGTGGAATTGGCGTTTGAAACCATGACCGATGCCGGAATTAAAGACGAAAGTGCTTACTACGAATCATTGCACGAAACCCCATTGATAGCCAATACCATTGCTCGCAAAAAATTGTACGAAATGAATCGTGTAATTTCCGACACTGCCGAATATGGTTGCTACCTATTCGACCATGCATGCAAACCGCTTTTGGCTGATTTTATGAAAAAAATCGACACCAACGTAATCGGTAAAAATTTCAACGCAGGCAAAGATGCACACGTGGACAACATGGAATTGGTGAAAATCAATGAAGCAATACGCTACCATGCTGTTGAAGTAATAGGCGAAGAATTGCGTTCGGCTATGACTGCTATGAAAGCGATTGTAAAATAAAAAATCAAACGATGTATTGTATAAAAAAACTGCTATCCGCTGTGGGTAGCAGTTTTTTTGCATTATGCTCACTCGAATAGTTCTGTTAGTGCGAAAGCAATACTTTGCGCACCGTTTTTATGCCATTGCTTATGTTGCTTACCAAATACACGCCCGCAGGAAGAGTTAGTTCCACCGCATAATCGGGATCGCCTGCTTTTACGGTTGTTTCGTAGAGCAATTTGCCGGTTACGGAATGTATGCTCACCGTATTGCTGTGTGCAGCATCGGCAAAAGAACATTCAAAACGAGTAATGCCGTAGAGAGTAGTATAACGAATTTCAAACGATGTGTGTGCCGCATAGAACAATACAGGTACTACGGCAGAATAGTGTGATTTGCCATTGAAATCAGTTTGGCGCAAGCGATAGTACGACACGCCTGCAAGCGGGGCATTGTCTATAAACGTATAATGTTGCGCGGTGGAAGTGGTGCCGGCACCGGTAACTTCGCCCACGTTGTGAAAACTTACACCGTCTGAAGAACGTTGTACGGTAAAGTAATCGTTATCGGTTTCGCTTTGGGTAGTCCATGCAAGGTTCACGTGTGTACCGGTGCGTTCGGCGGTAAAGATTGTGAGTTCCACCGGTAAGAAGGTTATATTGCCCACCGTTACCGATTTATCGAAATCGGCTTGACAGGCTTCGGTAGTGCTCCATTGAATTTGAAGGACTTGCTGTGCTTGTGCGCCACCGAGTAAGTAAAAATCTTGACAGGTGTGTATTCCTGCTGCGTGTAATTCCGGATTAATAGTTGCGCCGTCGCAACTTCCTATGTGCATAAGAGGATTATCTTCGCCGGTGGCTTGGCTTGGGTGTGCGGCATAAAAATCGTTGGCATAGTGTAACTTACCGCCATCGAATATAAACCCTATTTGGTCGCCCATAGGGTGTTCTTTGTTTCCGCAATAGTACAGCGTACCGCCATCAAGTACGTGTATTTTAAATTGGTCGGTTGCAGTAGCGGCTATATCGCCAATAAATCCATGTCCGCCCTCTTCTATATTCATGGCATGACAGCCGCTGCCTTTGCTATCGCCTTCAAAACCACGAGAAAACACTTGTCCGCCTTCTTCCACCCATACTTGACTACCTCCGCCGTTACCGTCTATGAGTAAACGTCCCATGTCAGAAATATTGTTGGGGGAGTGCACATAAATTCCACCGCCCGTTTTTACTTTAAAACGAAGTCCTCCTTGCGATGAATATAATCGTAAATTAGCATCGCGTACAAATATTTTTCCTGCAATGGTATTGGTGCGCGAAGAACCTTCGGTAGTAAGTTCCACGTTTGTATTTTCCACTATAAATTGACTGCCTGCATTGAAAAATATGCGAGAATGTGTGCCTTCGAGTATTTTATTGTCATTGCCTCCATTCCAAGGAACGTAGGGAATGTCAAGTTGCGCAATCATGTGTTCTTTTACATTGTCATTTGTAGGAGATTTATCCATACAGGGTGTTGTGTGAGGGTCGAGTGTTCCATTGCAATAATAGTCGGAAACGGTAGAAGTGCAATTTTCATCAATTCCTATCAATCCTGTTATGGTTACTTTTTTGGTGTTGCCCACAGGATTGTTTATGTGAACAATTCCTTGATTTTCGTTGTAAAAGAATACTCCCGGACCGTCTTTAATTTCAAAATCGGAGTTGCTAATATTGAAATTTCCCGAATTACTGAAATACGCGCCCATATTAGTATTATCGGCACTATTGGTGTTTTTATTCATAGTAAAACTGCCATTGGCAAGTTCGATAGTTCCTTTATTATCTATAATTACCGGTTGTTGGTTGCCCCAATCGGCATTGTCGGCTGTTTTAAAAGTAAAAATCCCTGTAACATCAAGTAATCCCGTAGGGTCAATGGTTAATTGCCCTGTTTTCATATTGAACCCATTGGGCAAATGCAATTCGCCGATAACTTTGAGTTTTGCAGGATTGGTATTTTGTGTAGCACTATTGCCATTGCCGGCAATGAGGAAATTTCCTGTGCGAGTAACACTCGTAGTAGAAGAAATTGTTACATCGGAGCCGCCGCAAAGCACCACATTGTCCCACGCATTTGGCACCGCATTCCATTTATTGGCAGCTCCGGTATTTCCGCAACTTTTATACCAATTTGCAGGATTGTTCCAATCGCCGGTGCCGGTGTAGTAAAAATCGCGCGGAGTAATAGTAACATCGCCGCTCACCGCTATATTTTTCGTGCTTACTCCGGTACTTGCCACCGTTACATTTCCACTATATGTTCCTTGCGCAAGTCCGCTTTTGAGGCGCACATACAGCGTGCCGCCGGCGGAGGTAAGTGTGGTGGAGTTTCCCCATGTAGTACCATTTGTGGAAACTTCAAAATCTGCCGGTGCTGCTATACTTACGTTCCCTGTGAGGCACGATGCGGTTACTGCCACCGTTTTCGCAGTAGAATTTCCTCCAAGCGAATAGCCAAGTCCGGTGAGCGATGTGGGATTGAGAGTAATAGTTGCCCCCGCAAGCACGGTGCCGTTTAATGATACGGTTTGATTTGCTGTTCCGGCAGTTGTACTTGAAATGATAAGATTTCCCGATTTCGTGCCGGCAGTACCGCCGCTTGCTAAGCGCACATACACTGTTCCGCTTGCAGAACCGCTTGTTTGATTGAAAGTAAGTGCGTTTGTACTCCAAGTAGTACCGTTGGCAGATATTTCGTATCCGGCAGGTGGTGCCGAAACAGTAATAGCAGCAGTTAATCCCGTGCCGCTCACGGTAAAACTTTGCGATGCCGATGCAGCAGTGGGGCAGGTGGAAAAATTAGATAATGCAGTGCTACTTGTGGTAATAACTCCGCCGCAAACAGGTTTTGTAGTTGTAAATTCTACTGTTTTCGCCGTTGGGTTCACTACTACGTAGTATGACACAGGATTTTGCCCTGATGAAGTATTATTTTCAATTTGACATGCGCCCCAATTAAGCCAAGTGCAATTCGTGTACGTCCAACCGGATTGAGCTACGTCCGTACCATTCACTTTTATATTGACACTTCCTTTATTCCATGCACTTGGCAGAATTTCTTGATATGAAGAAGCCCCACAAGTTACAACCGAACCTACCAAAGAGCAACTATTTGGATTGGAAAATGTTACCTGCCCACTCACCCCACTCACCCCTACAAAAAGTATGGTGCAAAAGAATAGTAAAAATTTGCGGCAATTTTTTACTGTAAAAAATTCAGCCAAGAAGTACCGTGTTTTCATACGCAATGATTTTATATTCAAACGCTCAAAGGAATATTACTATTGTATTGCTACACACTATGTTTAGTTGCAACCTTGTGCAAGAACTACGCATTTTTTCTACGGTAGGGGACTGTAAACATATAAAACCGCAAAGTCCAAAGCAAATATTTCGCTATTTATTTTTTGTGGTTTTCTTAATTATTTAGGCATACCTCACTATGTTGTATCTCATGCTTTGCGAGCAGACAATTTCATACAAATGAAACTGTACATAAAAATAATTGTTATGTCTTGATTATAAGTGTATTATTTTTTTTAAATACCATTTTTACCAACCTTCGTTTAAAAAAATTTTTAGGGTATAGATAAAAAAGTGCTCAAAAAATTTGGCGATTATAATAATTGTTTTTTTTTTTTGCAATAAATACATATTTGTAATGATTACAAAAATAAAAGAAATACAAGAGCGATTACAGCGGGCAGATATTCGCCCATCGGTGCAACGCATGGCAGTTATGGAATTTTTATTGGAAAATCGCATACATCCTACTATTGATATGATTTACAACGGATTGAGTGCGAAAATTCCCACACTTTCAAAAACTACTGTATATAATACGGTAAAAACCTTATCGGATAGTGGCGTGATTCAAACGATATGTATAGATGATAAAAATTTGCGCTACGATGCCGATATTGCTCTGCACGCGCATTTTAAATGCAATATCTGCGACTGTGTGATTGATTTGCCTGTTAGCAAGGTACAGGTAGAAATGCAAAACAGTGAAAATGTACACATTACAGAAACACACTTGTATTACAAAGGATTTTGCGAAAAATGTAGAACAAACAACAAATAATTTTAAAAACAACCTAAAAATAAAAAAAACAATGACAAAAAAATGGATTTGTGCCGTATGCGGCTATGTACACGAGGGGAATGAGGCTCCCGAACATTGCCCGCAATGTAAACAACCTCAGGATAAGTTCAAAGAGTTGCAAGAAGGCTGCGGCTGTGCTTTGCAATTTGCCGATGAGCACGTTATAGGCGTTGCCAAAGGAGCGAGTAAGGAAATTTTAGACGGATTGCAGGCGCACTTTATGGGCGAGGCTACCGAAGTGGGTATGTACTTGGCTATGAGCCGTCAAGCCGACCGCGAGGGTTATCCCGAAATTGCCGAAGCATTCAAACGCTATGCTTTTGAGGAGGCAGAACACTGTGCCAAATTTGCCGAATTGCTCGGCGAAGTGGTGTGGGACACCAAAACCAACCTCGAAAAACGTATGCACGCTGAAAGCGGTGCTTGCGAAGATAAAAAACGCATAGCAACACTTGCCAAACAGCAGAATTTAGATGCCATACACGACACCGTGCACGAAATGGCGAAAGACGAAGCCCGTCATGGCAAAGGTTTTGAGGGACTTTTTAACCGTTATTTTAAATAATACGTGGCACTGGGTGCTGATACTCAATCGAAAAACTGTTTTCCATGTCGGGAGGCAGTTTTTTTTATGTCAAAAATCATGGATTTGTAAAAATAAATTCTAATTTTGCTCTCGAATTTTTGGTGGCACCGTTTTTCGTTTCGGAAAATAAGGTGCTGAAAAAGGGAATCAGGTGAAAATCCTGAACAGACCCGCTGCTGTAAATTCAAAGCCCCCGCCCAACACCCCACAAGGGGAGGAGAAAGACGGATACCCGTTGGAAGAGGCTCTTGAATAAGTCAGAAGACCTGCCAAAAATAAGTTTTGAGGCTTTCGAGGAATGGAGCCGGCGAGGAACTGAGCAGGTGTTGCTGAGCAATGTTGCGTTATTTTCCCCCGATTTTATTGTATCGAAGGCTGTTTAAAAGGAATTTAAACGGCTTTTCATGTTTTTATACACGTTGTAAACAGTAAATAACAATAATACAAAAATGCCATGTAAGGAGTGGCGCGGTGTAAATCCGCAACTTGATTTCGTATGAAGAAAATAACGGTACTCATTTTATTATGCTTTTGTGCTCTCAGTCAAATGCTTGCGCAGCAATCGACTTACGCACGTAATACACGTACTTTGAATTTACGCCGGTCCACAAATCCCGAAACCTTTGACTACAATGCAAGCGGCGTGTGGACAAAAACGTATGATTGGAAGGAATATCCCTTTATTGAGTTTGATGACATGGCATTTTCGCACAAAAATACGGTATTTCAACTTGCTATAGACCTTGCCGATAACGGTTATGAGGAAATTGTCGAAGATTTGATAGATATGATGGGGCTTTCCGATGCTTCGTGGGACGGTTTTACTATGTCGAAAAATGCTGATAATTCCGAACAAAGTAATTGGTTTGCCAATCAATGGGGCAATATGGCAGGTGGCGGCATACAAACCGATGCTGAAGGGAATGTGCTGAAAGATGCCAACGGCGTGGTGCTTACCGACCCGAATGTGCCGTATTTGGTAGGTTTTATCAGCGATATGAGTTGGGTGGGCGGTATGCTTGGTGTTCCTGTTACTACGCCTTCGTTGCAAACTATTTTGTATGACACCTACTACGCTGTGGGAATGTATGTGAATAGTAGTGCGTGGACGTATTGGGGCAATTTGCATGGCGATGGATTTGCACGTGCGCTCGATAAAGATGGCGATTATTTCAAATTGATTATTCACGGTTTAGATGAAAATTATGACGATAGCGGAAAAACAGTGGAATATTATTTGGCAAAAAATGAAGGCGGTACGCTCACTCAAAGTCCAAATTGGGAATGGGTTGATTTATCTTCGCTTGGCGAAATTGGCGGATTGCGCTATACTATGGCATCTTCCGATGTGGGATTTTATGGTATGAATACTGCTGCGTTTTTTTGCATGGATAAATTGCAGGTTGAAAAACGAACACCCGTAGAATACACCTACGCGATTACTGCGCCCGAAGGTGCAAACGTGTTTGTAGGGTCAAAAGGCAGCAATCACTATGTGCCTTTTACCGAAAAACCGGCGGTTGCCATTGAAACGAATGAAGGAAAAACTACTTATTATTACAATATTTCGGGTCAGCACAATTATCGCGTGAGCAAAGAAGGTGCTGTAACGCAGGTAGGACTTTTTACGCCAAGTGCTACTGCTTCAAGTTTGGAAATTACTAACGAAGAACTCTATGCACATAGTCCGCAAGAAATTAACCACGATGTGCAAAGTAATGCAGGTTATAATGTTGCGGATATTTTGTTGAATATCAACGAAAAAGGATATTTAAAACTTGCAAAAAACGATACCTATCAATTACAAAATTTTCGCACATGGCAACTCACAAATTCTATTGTGAACAATTATTTTATAGAACCTGATTTTCATTACACGGTAATCAACGAAAGCGGAAATCTCGATAATAGCGTGCTTACAGTGAACGAAAAAGGATTACTCACTGCTGTGGGCAACGGAACTGCGATTGTGCTTGTAACCTACGATGCCATGAATTTTCCGCAAGCGGTAGGCGGCGCGTTTTGGAGTGCATTGTGGGTTGAAAATACCGGCGTGTTTATGGTTTCGGTAGATGCCGCAGACGCAAATATTGCTTCGGGAATGACCATTAATGCCGACAATAATACAGACGCAAGTGCAAAATTGGCAGGTTCTGCTGTTGATGCCGAGTTGGACGTGTTCTACTATGCGGAAAACGAGAGTGCTTATAATTATACCTTTACGCCTTCTGCAAACGTTAGTTCCGTATTGTTGGCATCGCCGGAAATTTCTAACAATACATTGACATTCACGGGATTTGAACCTATTTCAAAAAATGCGGACGGAAGTTACACCCTACCTTTGATAGAAGGGCGCAATATTGTAAAACTCACTTCGGCAAGCGGTGCGGAATTTCAAGTTTTAACCGCAAAAGCAGTGAATTACACCGTGAGCAATTTGAGTAATCCGAACGGGAAAATTATGCCGGGCGATGAGGTTTCGGTAACATTCAATACGCTCTATCACCCGGCAAACAAACTTGCAGGAATTTACAACATGAGTGCCGGCATACAATATGCTAATGGTGGCGAAGCCGAGTTTGCGCTTATTGGTGCAAATCAATACACTTTTGCGAGCAAAGCGCAGGAATATAAAATCACCATTCCGGCAGATTTTTCGGCAGACGAATTTGTGCTGAACAAGGGTGTGATTAAAACAACCGGCAACGGTAGTCCTTATGGTACGCATCGCACACCCACACAAACGAACGTTGGTCTGCGCACTGCGTACTTTGGCGCATTGCCCGACATTGCAATTCGATTGAAAGAAAAACAAACCGACCCAAACCCTACTGCAATTGAAACGCTTTCAACAGAAATTATTGCGGCATATCCAAATCCGTTTGCAGACTACATAGTGGTGAATAGTAGCGAAACAGGTGTGGCAACAATTACCAACGCTTTGGGTGCAGTAGTGCTGAAAACTCAGGTGCATATCGGAGAAAATCGTATAGAAACAGCAGCATTGCCCAAAGGCGTGTATGTGCTAAAAACCGCAAAAACAACCGTAAAAATGGTGAAATAATAGAAAAAGCACCACAATAACACAGATTGTGTGGATTTTTGCAGAAATAAAGTTGTATAGATATTGAACGCGAAAACCTGCATTTTCTGTGTTATTCGAGTGTTGAAAAACAAAAAACGGAATTAATCGTTTTTTGTTTTTTTTTGATAGTATTGCATAGTAAAACGCAGAGTATGAAAACCAATCAAATAGAACGAGAAAAACGCATGGTGGCGTTTATGATTGGACTATATTGCCGCTGCGCCGAGGGAAATACAGAATTGTGCGAGCGGTGTTGCAACCTTATTCACTATGCACATTTTCGCTTAGATGCGTGTAAATATGGTAACGAAAAACCGGAGTGTAAACGCTGCACAGTACACTGCTACAAACCCGAAATGCGAGAACAAATACGTGCAATTATGCGATTTGCAGGCAAGCGCATGATTTTTTATGCACCGCAGGTGGTATTACACCATTTTTTGAAACAATGACTTGAACACGCAATTCGTAATTTTTACTTCGTAATTGATAATTATTGTGTATTTTTGCCTCAAAATAAAACATACATGAAGCACATTCGCAATTTTTGCATTATAGCACATATTGACCACGGCAAAAGCACGCTGGCTGACCGACTTTTGGAATATACCAACACAATTTCGCAACGCGAGGCGCAGGCGCAAATTTTGGACAATATGGATTTGGAGCGTGAGCGTGGGATTACCATTAAAAGCCACGCCATACAAATGGATTACGAATACAAAGGCGAAAAATATGTGTTCAACTTGATAGACACGCCGGGGCACGTGGATTTTTCTTACGAAGTATCGCGTTCCATAGCCGCCTGTGAGGGTGCGTTGCTTATTGTAGATGCCACGCAGGGTATTCAGGCGCAAACGATTTCTAATTTATATTTGGCTATTGAAAATAATTTGGAAATTATTCCTATTCTCAATAAAATGGATTTGCCAAGCGCAATGCCCGATGAGGTGAAAGACCAAATTATAGACCTTATAGGTTGCAAAGACGAAGAAATTATAGCCGCCAGCGGAAAAACCGGACTTGGCGTGCCCGAAATTTTGGAAGCAATAGTACACCGAGTGCCGCCGCCAAAAGGCGACCCCAAAGCACCGTTGCAAGCATTGATTTTCGATTCGGTGTTCAATTCGTTTAGAGGAATTATAGCCTATTATAAAATTGTGAACGGCGAAATTAAAAAAGGTGATAAGGTAAAATTTATCAATACCAAAAAGGAATACGAAGCCGATGAGGTGGGGGTGCTGCGTCTTGATACGGAACCGCGACCAATTATGAAAACCGGTGATGTGGGCTACATAATTTCGGGCATAAAAACCTCGAAGGAAGTGAAAGTGGGCGACACTATTACTACCGTAGAAAATCCCTGCGATAGTGCTATTGCCGGATTTGAGGACGTAAAACCGATGGTGTTTGCCGGCATTTACCCCATAGACACCGAAGACTACGAGGAATTGCGTGCGAGTATGGAAAAACTCCAGCTCAACGATGCTTCGCTTACCTATGAACCCGAATCAAGTGCTGCACTTGGCTTTGGTTTCCGTTGCGGATTTTTGGGATTGCTCCACATGGAAATTATTCAAGAACGCCTTGATAGAGAATTCGATATGAGTGTGATAACTACCACACCAAACGTTTCCTACTATTGCTACACCAAAAAAGGCGAAAAATTGTTGGTGAATAATCCCACCGACCTGCCCGACCCTACTAAAATTGATTATATAGAAGAACCTTACATAGCCGCGCAAATTATTACCGAAGCCGATTATATTGGCGGTATTATGACCCTGTGCATTGCCAAACGCGGGATTTTGAAATCGCAAACCTACATGACCGGCAATCGTGTGGAAATTACCTTTGAAATGCCGCTCGGTGAAATTGTGTTCGATTTTTACGACAAACTCAAGAGTATTTCCAAAGGCTACGCTTCCTTCGATTATCACTTAATTGGTTTCCGCGAATCGAAACTTGCAAAACTCGATATTTTGCTCAACGGCGAATCGGTTGATGCGCTTTCGGCACTCATTCATCAGAGCAATGCCTATGAATTTGGTAAGAAAATTTGCGAAAAACTGAAAGAATTAATTCCGCGCCAACAGTTCGATGTAGCAATTCAGGCAGCAATAGGTACTAAAATTATAGCCCGCGAAACGGTGAAAGCCGTGCGCAAAGACGTTACCGCTAAGTGCTACGGCGGCGATATTTCGCGTAAACGCAAATTGCTTGAAAAACAGAAAAAAGGAAAAAAACGCATGAAACAAGTGGGTAACGTGGAAGTACCGCAAAAAGCGTTTTTGGCTGTTTTGAAAATTAATGATTAAGTTTTTTTCGCAATAAGTAGCAAGATACGAGAAAATAATTCTCGTTATTTTAACCGATTCATAACCTGTTTTGCAATAGCGCGATAATATTCTGCCACAAGAGAATTTTCTTGTAAAGCAGCCGGAGTACCGTTGTCGGCATGTTCGCGAATTGATTGCACTATGGGAATTTCGCCTAAAAAAGGAATGTGTTTTTGCGCGGCTAATTGCTGTGCGCCGCCTTTGCCGAAAATATAGTATTTATTGCCGGGCAATTCTGCAGGAGTGAACCACGCCATATTTTCCACAATGCCCAAAATGGGTGTGGGCGGCGTTTGTTTTTCGTAAAAATCCATACCTTTTGCCACGTCTATCAGTGCCACATCTTGCGGTGTGCTCACCATAATTGCGCCGGAGAGGGTTACTATGTGCGAAAGCGTGAGTTGAATATCGCTTGTGCCGGGCGGCATATCTATCAAAAGTACATCGAGTGCGCCCCAATCGGCTTCGGTGAGTAATTGTTTGAGGGCATTGCCAGCCATAGGTCCGCGCCAAATAACGGCTTGCGAACTATCTACAAAAAAACCGATGGAAAGAATTTTTACACCATACTGTTCTATGGGTGTTATAAAATCTTTGTCGCCAATAGTGTGCGCCACCGGTCGAGCATCTTCTACATTGAACATTTTGGGAATGGAGGGTCCGAAAATATCGGCATCGAGCAAACCTACTTTATATCCGCTTTGTGCCAACGATACTGCGAGATTGGCACTCACGGTAGATTTCCCCACACCGCCTTTGCCGCTTGCCACTGCCACAATGTGTTTTACTTGCGACACACCGCCCGCGCTTGCACCTTCGTTTGCTTTTTGCACTGCTGCGAGCACGTGAATTTCGCCGGAAAACGGCAATTCTTTTGCGAGTGCGCCGTGCACGGTATGTTCCACTGCTTTCGCAAATTTTGCTATTGCCAACGGAAGGCGCAGTTGCACCGTTATTTCATTATTTTTTACGAGAATAGAATCTACCGCACCGGCATCTATCAGATTTTGAGAACTTTGCGGCAGCAGTATTTTTGTTAAAATGGCGCGAATGTGTTTTTCCATAATTTGGCGTAAAAGTGTAGTGCGAAGGTAAGGATTTTTAATCAATATGCAAATCGCCGTTTATAAAAGAACTGCGAATGAGGCGCAGTGGGTGGCGTGCCGGACCTTGCAGCATATAATCGCCGTGCATGGTGAATATGGAGCCGCAGCGGGGGCAACTCGCCATGTCGGGGAAGGCAGCATCTATTACAAATGCCTGCGCTCCCAAGCAGTGTGGGCAGGTGGCATCGAATACCCGGAAATCGTCCCAATCGTAGTCGGCTTTGTAGCGATACACTATAATTCCGTTGCAATTATAGCCCCAGCACTGCGCCGAATTGCGCATAAATACCGACTGCCCCACCATGCGCAGTATGCCGTATTGCGGGTCGTATTCTATGTTTTGAATGGTGAAATTTACTTCTGTAAGCGGCACGGGATTTTCGCGTTTTCCGCAGGAAGCGAGTATCACCACACTCAAAAAGAGTATGACAAGGACTTGTAATGGGCAATAATTGTGTTTCATTCTGTGTTATACCTATAATATTTTTATACCTTTGCACCGGTAAAAGTACATTCACTTTTTGATAAACGAAACAAAATGAAAAAAAATATTTCTATTGCCTTAGTTTTTGCAACTTTTGTGCTGTGCGTTTCCTGTGCTTCGCGGCAAAAAGCCGCAATTCCTACGGTAGTGCCCGAAGCCGAAATTCAGAAAATGGAGGCGCAGGCACGGGAATTGAATCAAAAACCGATGAATAAAGCGCAGGCGCGGCGCGGTATGCGTGAACGCGAGAAAGCAAGTGAACAAACCTACGAAAAACATCACGACCGCATACAAACCAAAGAAGTGCGCAAACGCATGAAAAAAGACAAAAAAAAATCGGCGATGCAGAACAGCAATAAAAAGCCGGGTAAACTAAAAAAACTTTTCATGTAAAGCATACTTCGCTCTCAATAAAATTCGTTATTTTTGAAAAAATATTTTTTGTATGAAAAATCTATTATTTATCAGTGTTTTTATGTTTTTGTGCGCAAGTGCCGGTTCAGCAATGGCGCAAGATAACGCCGACCTTCGCAGTGTGGTGATAGAACAAGTGGATGGAAAAAATTACTATGTACACACCGTGAAACCCAAAGAAACCTTGTATTCTATTGTGCGATTGTACGGAGTTTCGGCTCGCGATATTATTATTGCCAACCCCAATGCCGATGCTGAAAAATTGAAAGCAGGGCAATTATTGCGGATTCCCGTGCCGGAAAACAAACCGGTGGAAGTGCGCAAACAATACGAAAGTTACACGCAGCATATAGTGGAACCGGGCGAAACACTCTATTCTTTGGCGCGAATGTATGGCGTTACGGTGCGTGATATTTTAGATGCCAATTCGGGAATCGACACCAATTTGGCTATCAATCAGGTGGTGTTTATTCCCTGCAATAATTGCAAGCGATTGAGCGAATTGCAAAATCCGCCGCTCAAAAGCGATACGCAAGCAACAACCGACAGCACTTCGGCGACCGAAAAAAAAAACGCCGCGAGTGAGCAACAAATAACGCCTTACTCGGTATTCGATGCAAATTCGGGTACAAAAACAGGCATTGCCGCCGATAGAAATATGCACGTGGTGCTTATGTTGCCGTTGTTTTTGAACAAAGAAAAAACAGACGCGCCGGTGAGTAATAAAATAGAAATCAATCCCGATTCCTATCCGTTTTTGCAATATTACGAAGGTGCGCTTTTGGCACTCGATTCGCTGAAACGATTGGGAATTTCGCTCACATTTACGGTATTCGATACGCAAAAAGATACCACCACCGTGCGTTCCATAGTGAAAAAATTGAATCCTTCGGACATTGATTTGATTATTGGTCCGGTGTTCAAAGAAACATTTTCCATAGCAAGCGGATTTGCCCGCAAAAATAGTATTCCCATAGTGTCGCCGCTTTCTTCGGAGGATTTACCGGTAAAAAACAATGCTTCGATTATACAAATGAATACGCAGCAGCAGTACCGCTACGAAAGTATGGCGAATTTGATAACGCAGCAGCACAATGTGAATTTGATAATTGTGTATAATTCCAAAGATTTGGAAGGTGCCAATGTGCTGGCATTCAAACGTGTAATGAATTTACAGCACGCTACTGCTATGAAAACCAACAATATAGTGATGACCGAAGTGTTTTTTCCGCAAGGAGGCATGGCTGAGGTGGAAAAACAAATGACTGCCGGTAAACGCAATATTGTGATGGTGTTTTCGAGCAATCAGGCGTTTGTGAACAATTTTGTTACCAAAATGTACCAATTTGCACGCCGCTACGATGTGCAACTCATAGGGCAGCCGCAGTGGGAACGCTACGAAAATGTGGAACTCGATTTCCTTTTCGATATGCAATTTCAGTTTGCCGCCACCGGATATATAGACTATTCGCGCGATGCGGTGAAATCTTTTGTGCAAAAATATCGCGATACGTTTGGAAGCGAACCTACCCGTTTTGCATTTCAAGGATTCGACCACGTGTTGTATTTTGTGCAGGCGTTGGCACATAAAAATCAATCGGAAACGCTGAGTGATTACGTGATTCGCAATCCGCATCAAGGATTGAGTGAGAATTTTTTACTCAAACGCGAAATCGGTAGTTTGGGAGTGGTAAATACTTCGGTGAATATTATTCAATACACCAAAAATTACGAGAAAATTTTTGTGAACGTGGATTAATTTACTGCGGGAAAGAAGATTTTTTGTAATCCTTTGCGTAAATTTTCATAATTCTGTGGGCATTGTAGCGCGTTTTCGCTTAAAAAAATAACAGCAACGCGCAGTTCACTATGGGGCAATTGTGCAGAATGTTCTTTTTCAAATAATCGCACGGTTTCACGAATGCGGCGTTTTACAAAATTTCTATCCACGGCATGGCGCAGGCGTTTTTTGGGAACACTCACCAGCAATTTTGCCGAAAAAGCAGGTGCCGGCGCACAAGTCCACACAAACTTAAAGGGATATTCTACAAAGGAATTTCCCTGCGTAAAAAGTGTTTCCCGCTCTTTTTTAGACTGTATGCGATGCGATTGTAAAAACAATGAGTAGTTGTTAGTTGTTAGTTGTTAGTTGTTATGTGTTTGAATTATTGTTTTTCTAATCACTAACAACTAATTACTAATATCTATTTCTTATTGTGTTTTTTAATAAATTGTTCCAAAGCGGTAGCCATAGAAGGTGCTTTTGGTGCCGGAGCGGGAATATCCAATCGGAAACCGGCGTCTGTTACGGCTTTGGCGGTGGTAGTTCCAAACGATGCTATGAGCGTATCGTTTTGCTGAAAATTCGGAAAATTTTGTTTGAGTGAAGCAATATCTGCTGGAGTAAAAAACACTATTACATCGTAACTATCACATTGTAAATCAGATAAATCACTGCTTACGGTTTTATACAAAATTGCTTTGGAAAACTTAAATTTTTCTTTGGTGAGTTTATCGGGAATTTCTTGTTTGTGAATATCGGAAAGGGGGAGAAAAAAATTCTCGTTACTGTATTTTTTTGCTATTGTAATCAAATCATCGAAAGTACCGTTGGCGTAAAAAATCTTACGTTTGCGGTAGGTTATGTGTTTTTGCAGGTAAAAAGCGGTGGCTTCCGAAATACAGAAATATTTCATGGTTTCGGGTATGGTAAGGCGCATTTCTTTTGCCAAGCGAAAAAAGTGGTCTATGGCAATGCGCGAGGTAAAAATTACCGCAGTGTGGTCTAAAATTGCAATTTTTTGACGGCGAAATTCGCTCGCAGCAATATCTTCCACGTGTATAAACGGGCGAAAGTCCACATGAACGTTGTGGTTTTTCTCCAAATCAAAATACGGTGATTTTTCAATTTGAGGTCGGGGCTGAGTTACAAGAATTTTCTTAATTTTCATAATAAATACAGAGATTATAAACTGAGAGAATTGAGTACTATGGTAGTGATTTTGGCAAGTAATGCGAGAGGCAAAAATTCGAGCAGGCAAATAAAAAGTAGTATGTAAAATGGCGATATGCCGGATTTTAAACTCATGGAAACGCCGCGAATGATGCGCAAAAGATAGAAAAATGCAATGAGAGCAACTCCTATGGCTATAATGGTGCCATGACCTATAATGTGCGGCTGAACAAAGGCAAAACAAATAACTACGGGGAAGAGAAACAGCCCGATGGCTTTGTTGTATAAAAATACGTTGAATAAATATTTCTGTACATAAGAACTTTGCTGATATACACCACCCAATGCGCGTAAAAACGCGCTTTTGAGTACGTACAATAGAAATAATACCACCGCTCCGGCACCCACCCATGCCATATTCTGCAAACCCGACACTTGTAAGGCTAAGAAATAATTCACGGTTTGATACAAAAATAGTGAGGTATTGATTGAAAACAGAATTTGCAGTATGGTAGAAAGTTGTTTGGTGTTTTCTCCGCCGTTGCGAATGGTTTTTAGCAATAAATTGTAATGAAAAATAGACGATAAAAAGGAATTAAACTGCTTGCGATAGCGTATGCGAGCAAAGCACAACAATGCCAAACAGCCGAAAATGAGCCAAAATGCCCAATTATTACTCGTGTCGTTGATTTTTTTGTAATTGATTACAAATACTTTTTCCTTAAAATCCTGCGAAAGCGTGGGTTGTGCGCCAAAATTGCGAAGATTCATGGGAAGTGCTCCGGCGTGGTCGAAAAGCGAGATGCTAAAATCGGGAGCAAAGGAATTTCGGTGCGTAAATGGCGGTTGAATGAGTGCAGTATTCGTTTCGGGTACGGAAAGTGGGGCGGAAATTGCCACGCTGTCGCTTATTTCTTGAATAGGAGCGAGAGTAGTTGCGGTATCTATGGGAGCAACAGGGTGCGTAAGCGATTGCAAAGGGTAGGTCAAATGCTTGGGCGAACGCTCTACTTCTTGGAAAGAAATAACCCCCAAACTATCAGGAATTTCCTGCGTTGTAGCGGGCGATTTTACCTGCGTTTTTGCTATTTTTTTCCTTGTATTTACAATCAGTAATTCCAATGCTCAAAAATTTTTGCAAAAGTACATACTTTATTCGGTTTTATTGTGCAATGCTTCTACTTTTTATAAAATAGTTATAAACCGTTTAAGAGAGTTAGTGATGAGTGGTTCGGAAATAGGAAGTTGGTAATTTAAAAAAGAACACTATATTTGCAGGAAAGAATTAAAAACCACCCTGCCAACGAAAAATAGAAAATTAAAAAACATACCATATTGAATTAGAACTTCAACGCTTCATTCTTTATCTGAAATCGGCAAAATTTCAAACGTATGCAAGAATAAGTTTGCGAAGCTTCGCGCCGTTTGGCGTGGGCTGTTTCGTGCTTAATTGCATACAAAGGTTTTGCCGAACCTCAGATAAAATAAGCGCATTACGAAATAGTTTACGCTTTTTTTTAAGCAAGAAACCACCACTTTACATATAGGGAACATTATACGCGAATACCTTGCACGCGAAGGACGCAAGCAGGTGTGGCTTGCAAAGCGCATTCATTGCTCCGAAAGTGCTTTTATGATTTTGGTGGTTTTTTTGCTGTCTGATTTCCTGCGAATGGTTTAAAACCTGTTGATTTTTTATTGTGATTTTTGCATTCGCAGTGCAAATGTTTGCGTATTATTGCTGTACACAAATAAAAACACGCCATAATGCCTTACCGAAGATTGCCCAATACCGATGCTGCACGCACTCGCGCCATTAGTAAAGCCATAAATATAACCCTGGGAATGCACCCTTCCGACATTGCCTTCGATTATAAAACCCTCACTCGTGCAAAGTTTTTTTTGCCCACGTTTAAAACAAGTATTCGCAATCATCGTGAAAACAGCGAACATTATGTGGAAAAAAACGGTGAATTGACCCATTTGCAAAAGCAAATTCGTATGTACATTACGCATTTTTTGCAAGTGCTGAGTATGAGTATTCAGCGCGGCGAAATTCCTGTCGATGCGTGGCGATACTACGATGTAGAAAAAAACGGTAAAAAATTCCCGAAACTGAAAACCGATGAGGATTTGCTGCTGTGGGGCAAAAAACTGATAGACGGCGAAGAACAGCGCGTGCAAGACGGCGGTACACCTATGTCGAACCCCAGAATTTCGGTGCTGAGTGTAATATATAATAAGTATGCCATAAAACTCAAAAGCACGCAATTCAATCACGACACCAAAGAAAACGGCTCGGAATATATTCAAAAATTGCGCGATGAGGCAGACGAACTGATTCTCGAAATTTGGAACAATGTGGAACACACATTTGCTCACCTGCCGGCTGACGAAAAACGTCAAAAAGCGGAGGAATACGGGCTGTGCTATGTATTTCGCCCTTATGAACGCGAGGCGCAAACGTCCGCGCCGCAAGAATAATTACTGCGCCACCGCAGCCGAAGGCGTTGCTGTTGATTGCATACTTTGTGCTAACTGCACCAATTCGGGATTTTCCTCCAAGTATTGTTTCATGCCATTGTAGCCAATTTCCACAATGGTTTTGAACTGTTTGAAATCGAACATGGTGTAATTGCCGAGAGCGGGGAATTGTACGTAGTAATTTGCTTTTTTTATGCGTGGCAAATTTGCTTGTTTGAGTGCTGCCGCAGTGGTGCGCAAAAGGAGTGTTTTTTTGGAATATTCCGCACAATCCATAGTGTGATAATCCACATCGAGCATAATAATGGCAGAACATCGCCCAATGAGCGGTTCTATGGGCAGATTATCGGTTACGCCGCCGTCCACATACACAGTATTGTTCAGTTCTATGGGTTCATACACTGCCGGAATAGCCGCCGAAGCCATAATGTGCGTGCGCAAATTATCGCCGCTCCACACGTAGTGCGGTTCCAAATTCACAATATCGGTCATGGAAAGTGCGTAAAAACAGCGCAGAGAATCGAAACTGTCGGTTGGCAGAATATTTGTCAGAATTTGCGAAAGTTTCTTTTGATTTGATATTCCTGTGGAATTAAAAATATTGAAATTCATGATTTTACTGATTTTGTAGGCTTCCTGTTCTTCTACCAAACGCACAATTTCATCGGGCGAATAGCCAAAGGCATAAAGCGAACCAATAATGGCACCCATGCTTGCCCCCGAAATGTATTCACTGCGTATGCCAACTTCTTCTAAGGCTTTGAGTGCGCCAATGTGGGCAAATCCCAACGCACCACCGCCGCCGAGCACTATGCCGATTACAGGTTTTTGCGCTTGTTGTGAATTTTGTGTATCAAGCGCAGGTTGTACGTCTTGCGCCACAGTATGTATGGCGCACAAAGCGCAGAGTGCTAAGGTAAGGAAGGGTTTCATGATTTGCTGAATTTCAGTTTGTAATTGGTGTTCGTTTTCGTTTGCGAAGGTATATCATTTTCTTCGCTCTTGCAGTATTTTTTTTATGATTCTCGGCAATGTTCAATATTATTTTGCTCAGTACTATTGTACAATTTTGTGTAATAATACAGGTAGTTTTTTGCGCAAATCGCGCTGTGAAATATGAAAATAGCGATGATTTTTACCTACATATTTACTCAAATATTTCTGCTCGCTTTGACCCGGAGTGGGCACTAAAATCGCCCGAAGGTGTAGTTTTTCGTAATCCATGAGCGAACTGTATCCTGCGCGGGAAACAATGATTTTTGCGCTGCAAAGCAGTTGGTTGATGTCTTTATTGGTGGAAAAAGGGCGGATTTCGCAATTTCCTGTGTGTGTTGTTGTATGTTCTTCGCTCACAATTCCTTGCACCACGCACGATGTGTAGGGTAATTGCGGCAGAATTTCGAGAAGTGCTGTTTCAAATAGTCCGCGTTGCGGTTCGGGTCCCGAAAGTATGCACACAATATCATAGTTTTTCGATACGTTCACTCGTTCGCGTGCCGAAAGCATACCTATATAATAGGTATTGGGAATTTTCCAACTATGCGAAAGTATGCCCGAAAGATTTTGTGAGCCTTCGTAGTCGGGAATCCAACATTCATTGAAGTGCGCAATCATGCGTTTGTTTGCCATAAAAAATAGATATTCAAATGCTTGCAGCAGCAGTGGCAGGCGAATACGAATTTGATGCGTTACAAAAATAGAGGTGCATAGCGGCGAATACATGCCGAAACGATTGTCGGAAATAATATAGTTTGCGTGGTATTTTTGCACGAGCGTATTGGCAATGTTTTGTTCTTTTTGTTTGATTTTCAGTGCTTTGGGTATTTGTGCCAGCAGTTTGAAAAAGGTAGAGAATGTATTCCGTCCGTACCGAATATTGTACGCAGGAAGTTCTTCGTATTCGAGTGCGGGAACTTCCAAACGAAGGAGAGCGAGTGCTCGTCCCGAAGATGCTATAATACAGCGATTATTGTGCGCAAGAAGTGTTTTAATGATTGGAATACAGCGACTTGCGTGCCCCAATCCCCAATCGAGCGGAGCAACTATCACGGTGGAGTTTTCTATATGCTGCATGGGGTAGGGGAATTTACGAAATGCGCACCACAATACCGGCGGCTTGTATTTTTTGCGCAATGCTGCTCAATTCTTCGTGCGACACGGTTTTGAGTGGGAGCGGAGTGTCGCGCTGAATAGAATATACAAATACTTCGTCTGCACGGAGTTTTTTATAGAGTGCTATCAAGGCATCAATTTCCGTATCGGTGGTGTTATCTATGGTTTTTCCGCACACAGTGCCGCGCAAAAACATGGTTTGAATAATTTTTTTGCCTTTGAAGGCTTGTATATTGTGCACGAAGTTTTCCAAATAGTCTCTCTGTGCCGGTTGATTGATAGCCGCAATGGTTTCGGGAATAGCCGAATCGAGTTTGAACATACATCTATCTACTTCTTGTAATGCACTCAAAATATGTGGTTTATGCAGTTGTGTGGCGTTGGTGAGTACCACCACTTCGCTTTGGGGCGAGTGAGTATTGCGTAGCACAATCACATCGTGTATAATTTCGGCAAATTCGGGGTGAATGGTAGGTTCGCCGTTGCCGGCAAAGGTTATGGCATCGGGTTTTTGTTCTACCGTTTGCAAACTCACCGCCAAGTGTTCTATCACTTCTTTGTGCGAGGGCAGGTGTGGCACATAGTTTTTGGGTACCTGTTCATTTAGCCCACATTCGCAATAAATGCAGTTGAAATTGCAAAATTTATGGTCGGTGGGTAGTAAATTCACCCCCAGCGATAGCCCCATGCGCCGACTGCGAATAGGTCCTATTATAATATCGTGGAATAGAAATGTGGGCATTTTTAACTGTTCTCTTCGCGATTATAGCCCAAAATTTTGAACATGGCATCGGCAGATTGTTCTTCGCGATACACGTAGTCTATAATGTTGCCGGTTTCATCGCGGTCTATAATAATGTGCTTGGGCGAAGGAATGAGGCAGTGCTTAATGCCGCCGTAGCCGCTTATGGAATCTTGATAGGCTCCTGTGTGGAAAAATCCTATATAGAGCGGTTCTTTTTCTTTTTCGGAATACGCCGGCAGCATTACTTCCTGATTCAAATCTTCGGAGTTGTAGTAGTCGGAGTGGTCGCAACTAATGCCACCAATGTTTACGCGCTTATATTCGTTGTCCCACTTATTCACGGGCAGCAAAATAAATTTTTCGTGAATTGACCACGCATCGGGAATGGTGTTCATCAAACTATTGTTGATAATATACCAACTTTCGGTGTCGTTTTGCTGTTTTTGTTCGAGTACTTTGAAAATAATTGCACCGCTTTCGCCCACCGTATATTTCCCAAATTCGGTGTAGAGATGTGGGTCGCTGATTTTTTCTTTTGCGCAGGCTTCTTTTATGTTTTTTATAATTTCACCTATCATATATTCGTAGTCGTACTCAAATCCTAAGTGATTGCGAATAGGGAAACCGCCGCCCAAATCGAGAGAGTCGAGGGTGTCGCACTGTTTTTTTAGATTAATGTAGAGTTTGAGTGCTTTTTGAAATTCGCCCCAATAATACAAACTATCTTTAATGCCCGAATCTACAAAGAAATGCAACATTTTGAGTTCTAAATTCTTTTTGGGTTTTATGCGTTTATTGTAAAAATGCACAATTTCGTTGTGGCGAATGCCCAAACGCGAGGTGTAGTATGCCGACTGTGATTCTTCATCTATTGCCATGCGCAGTCCGATTTGAATTTTTTTGCGACCGAGTACTTTTTCCAAGCGGTTGAGTTCTTCGGTGCTATCGAGCACGGTAATGGTATTTTTGAAACCTAAATCACGCAGAAGAATGATTTTTTTCAAATAATCATCGGTTTTGTAGCCATTGTGAATCACTATGAGCGATTTATCTACTTTTTTCTCTTGATAGAGTTTTAGTATCAAATCAATGTCGAAAGACGATGAGGTTTCTAAATTCACGCTGTGTTTGAGTGCCTCGTTGATAACATGATAAAAGTGGTTGCACTTGGTGCAATAGCAGTATTGATACGAACCTTTGTAGTTGTAATATTTGATAGCCTTATTAAAAAGATTGCGTGCTTTTTTGATTTGTTCGCCAATTTTGGGCAAATAAATAAATCGAAAGGGAGTTTCGTATTTGTCAATCAAATACTTTAACGAAACGCCCTGAAACGACAAAAAACCATCGCGGAGGTCGAAACCCTCCTGAGGAAAGTAGAAACTTTGCTCAATCAAATTAAAATAGGTGTTCTTCATAGTTGTGTACGTATATCACTGATAATTACATATTTTTTGCAAAGAAACATTTTTTTTCGGAATGAGGGATAAAAAATGTGAAAATATGCCAATATGCTAATATGGTATCAAGTAATAAGTATCAAGTAGTGAGATATACTAAAAACCCCCAACCGAAACATTTCGATTGGGGGTTTTAGTAGCATAGTAGCACATTAGCGTATTAAAGTAACGTTACCGAACTTAGTGTAGCCGCCGAGAGCGGTTTTTTGACCTGCCCATGTGGTACCGTCTAAGAATTTTGCTTCCATTTTCCAAATATATACATCGCTTTGGAGCAATTCGCCGTTGTAGGTTCCGTCCCATGCGCCGGTGAAGGTGCCGTCTTGTATATCTTCGGAGTAGTAGAGTAAGTTACCCCATTTGTCGAACACCGAGAATTTGATAGATTCCAAATTGAAGGCGAGCGGTTTGAAGGTGCGAACTCCGGCAGCAGCATTGGTAGGGCTGAATGCGTTTGGAATATATACGCCGGCACGAATGTCCACAAAAATTTCTGTTGAATAACTGCTCGAACAGCCGTATTCGTTGGTAACGGTGAGTATTGGATTTTTGTAGCCGTAGGTATATTCGCGCACCCAAATTGGGCGGAAGCGGTCTTCAAATTCCACTATGGTATCTATGTGTGTTTTCGGCGTGCCCGGCACTTTATCGAAATTCCATGCCATGGTGTACGACAGGTTAATCGGCGGTGCGCTTGGGTCGTATTTGCTCACAATAGGTGCTTGATAGGAACTATCTAAAAACTCTATGGTAGTGCCTGCGCCGGGTAAACTCCATGTGAAGTATGCTTCGGGATAGGGTGCAACTTGCACTACAAGTGTATCGAAGCCTTCGCAACCTGCCCATGTGCGTTCATACACATACACGGTGTCTATGCCGGCATCGTGCCAATCTACGTAGCGGCTTGGCGA
>JAITUU010000015.1 GCA_031286165.1 Bacteroidales bacterium | reverse complement strand
TGTCCTTCAAGTCCACTGATTGTTGTGTTCAAGCCGTTAATGGTTGTGTTCGCGGTTGCAAGTGCTGTTTCGGCGGTTTCTTTCTCTTCGGTCAATGTTTCAATTTGTCCTTCAAGTCCCGGTATCGTTACTTCGTTGGCGGTTTTCAAGTCACCGGCAAGTTGTGCGATTGATTGTTCTTTAACTTTTACCGTATCGGTCAAGTCGGCGATTTGTCCTTGTAACTGTGTCGAATCTGATTGTAAACGGATGACTTCGCCATTCGCGGAAGTTAATAGAGTTTGCACGGAATCTTTTTCATGTATCGCCGTGTTTCTCGCTGTAATGGCTTCATCACGTTGAGATTCGGCTGTGATTTTTGCAGTGTTCGCGTTACTATATAGAGTACTTAAAGTTGCAATAGTTGTAGCATTAGCGGAATTTTCAGAACTTAATCTGCTATTTTCCGTTTGCAAAACAGCCTTCTCAACAGTAAGCGAAGCAACCTGCCCATGCGTAGATACGCTATCGGCTTCGAGCGAGGTAACTCTATCTTTTAAACTCGTACTATCGGCTATGAGTGAGATAACCCTATCCTTCAAACTCGTGCTATCGGCAATAAGAGATGCAACCCTACCGTTTAAATTTGTGCTATCGGTAACAAGCGATGCAACCCTGTTATCTAAACCGGTAATTTTAGTTTCCAGAGTACTCACACTATCCCGCACTGTTGCTATGGTACTATTTGCGGTGGATAGTTGCGTTTGTGCCGCATTGCGCTCGTTTATGGCTATTTGTTTTAGCGAATCGGCTTCGTTTTTGGCGGCGACTGCCACATCTCTCGCTTGCTCTGCCAATATTTGCAGTCTTTCGGCTTCTAATCGTGCTAAATATGCTGCAGTTGATGCATTGAAATATTCATCTTTATCTTTTCGCAACTGAGTAATTTCCTCCTGCAATGGTGTTAAAGCATTTTGTGCCAAATCCATTGCGTTATATAAACGGACTGTGTCTTTTGTGAGTTGAGTTACTTTGGCTTGCGCCAAATACATTGCCTGAATGTAATCATCACAACTCATACACTCAACCTCAGCACCACCTGTACAAACATATTCTCCGGCATCAAGAACACCTGCAACTAATCCCGCTAAGTCATTAAATACAAAATTTCCTTCAATATCTTCAGTTAATTCTGACACCTCTTTTGGTGCAGTACAACCAATAAGAAACCAAACGTCTTCAGCAACAGCATAATAACAACCTCCGCGTTCCTCCACACCGGAAAGAACTGTTACACTTCCTTGTCCATACAACGATACGCTCGACAAGAGCAGAATAATAAAAGAAATTAATAAATTTCCGAGTAGATTTCTTTTCATAGTGTTTTGTTTTTAGAAGTTAGTTGTTAGGGTTCAGTTTTTTTGTGTCTTATATCTCGTTTCTAAAATTAGTACATACTAAAATTCAAGCACATACGTTATAAAAGGTTGCGGACATTCGCAGTTACCAAAGATACTACGTTTTTTGCCAAAAACAATACAAAAAGCAGAAAAATTTATGAACAAAATCATAATTTTTTCTGCTTTCACACAATAAATTGAAAATCAGAACCGTTGTAAACAATTAGTCGCGAGTACCGAAATATGAAATAAGTTTATTTGTAAGTATTTACTTAGTAAGCATTTTCTTACATTCTCACTACTGACTACTCACTAAAAATAATCTTCGCGAAGCCACAGCGCAAATAAAGGGTCTAAAATATCGACCGACCGGGCTGAAATATCAATAATTTCACGCGAAACAAGTGCATTTTTTACAGCGGTTACATTAGCGGAACTCCCCAAACGATATTTTTTTAAATTCTCTTGTGAACTAAATGCTGTTTCGCCATACAGTACGGCTTTCAAAAAATGTATTTGGGTAGTTGAAAGCGTTTCTATTTGCCCCACAAAAAGCAAACTCAGTTGATTTTTAATGCTTCGCAATGCTTCGTCTATTATTTCTTTGGAACACGCCACTTCTGTGCGCAACCATGCCTGCTGCGCAAGTTGCTGCACGTAATATGAGTGATTATCAACTCGTTGAGCAACATATTCAGCATCGCTTCTACTAATTTTTTTGCCGGTGTCTTCAAAGCGTTTTTGTATAAACTCACCCCATTTTTGTGTCGGTATTTTTTGCAAAAACATAATGTCGCCAAATTTATAAAACGGCATTGCCGAATTTGAAAAAATGTCGATTAACATACTTCGCTTGCTGCCATATAAGCAGTAGGCTACGTTGTGATGATGCTGCCAATGCGAACGTAATTTGCGCTGAAACGCCACACTTTCGGGAAAATCGCCTATCGACTGAAATTCGTCTATACACACCACCACGCTTATTTGTTTCGTTTTGGCAATGGTTTCGGGCAAATCAAGAATTTCATCAGGCTTGCGTTGCAATGTTTCCCAATCCACGCCAAACGAAATTTCGCTTTGCGCATCGGCAGTAAAACTAATTTTGGGCAGTAAATGCGATAAAAACAGTTTGGCATGTTCCGCCATTTCCTCCCAGCGATTGGCAGTAGATTGCAGTATTGCTTGCGCAAAGTGTTCGTAAAATTCCTGTTCGCTGCGCACATTAAAAATATCTATCACACATACTTTTATGCTGTCGTTTTCGCTCCGCACTTTGTGGGCTACATGCTCCACAAGCGATGTTTTCCCCCACCTTCGAGGCGAAATAATCGTAGTATTTATATGCGATTTGAAATTGAGTTCAAGTCGCGCACGCTCATCTTCTCTATCGGTAAAGTTTTGATAATCAGAAGATTTTCCGTAAATAAAAGGCATTTTTGTATTCATAGTGCAAAATTTTTACTGCACAAATATACACATTATTTTAAAATATAAGTATTTTCTTAGTAAGTATTTTCTTAGTAAGTATTTTCTTACATGCTCACAACTCACTACTAACTACTTTTCCCAAAAATAATTTACAATTTACAATTTACAATTTACAATTATTGTATATCTTTGCGGCGAATTAATAATTAGTAATACGGTTCGGTAGCTCAGTTGGATAGAGCAACAGATTTCTAATCTGTGGGTCGTGGGTTCGAACCCCGCCCGAATCACACAAGCGGTAATGCCCATTGCCGCTTTTTTTATAGTGTGCACTCTCAAAAAAAAAAACAGTTATGAAACTTCTCTTTATTGGCGGCACAGGCATTATCAGTTCGGCGTGTTCCGCACTTGCACTTGCTCGCGAGCACGAACTCTTTGTGCTCAATCGCGGAACTTCGGCGCACAAACGTCCGCTGCACGGAGCACACGAATTGCGTGCCGATATTCGCAATGCGCACGAAACGGCGCAGGCAATAGCCCCCCACTCCTTCGATTGTGTGGTCGATTTTATTTCCTTCACGCCCGAACACGTGGAGCAAAATATGGCACTGTTTGCCAAAAAAACCAAGCAATACATATTCATAAGTTCTGCCTCGGCGTATCAAACTCCACCGCTGCACTTACCCATTACCGAACGCACACCGCTCGAAAATCCCTTTTGGGAATATTCGCGCCATAAAATTGCCTGTGAAGATATGTTGATAGATGCGTGGAACAATTCCGGTTTTCCGGCAACCATTGTGCGCCCTTCGCATACCTACGACAAAACCCTTATTCCCATAGAAGGCGGATACACAGTGCTCCACCGAATGATACACAATCAACCTATCGTTATTCACGGCGATGGCACTTCGCTGTGGACCCTCACGCATCACAGCGATTTTGCAAAAGGACTACTCGGTGTGTGCGGAAACGAACAGGCAATCGGCGAAGCCTTCCACATTACCTCCGATGAATACCTTTCGTGGAACAGAATTTACGAACTCTTCGGCTCGGCACTTGGCGTTACGCCGCAGGTGGTGTATGTGCCCTCTACCGTAATTGCCGCCTACAATACCCGTATAGGCGATAGTTTGCTCGGCGACAAAGCGCATAGTATGATTTTCGATAATGCCAAAATAAAATCCTTCGTTCCCGATTTCAAGTGTAGTATTCCTTTTGAACAAGGCGTACACGAAATTGTGCAGTGGCACGCGAAAAATCCTCAGTATCAAACTATTGACAACGAAATAAACGAATTATTCAATACCCTTGTGCATACCTATACCCATACAACTTCCTGCTCGTGTTGATACCTATATATATAGGTATAATTATTCGCCCCAACATTCACCATTGATTTCGGTGAGTTGCAGCGGCACAATACTGTTTTTTTCAATGCCGCTTTTGCGCGATTGCACGCGAATATAATTATCGGTGTAGCCGCTGAACGCGCCGTTTTTCTGCTTTGTTTCAAAAAGCACGGGGCGAACACTGCCCACATTCTGCCGTACAAAGTGAGCAGAACGTTCTTCTGCCACTTCGTGCAACGCCAAATTGCGTTCATGCCGCTCGTGTTCGGGCACACGGGGTGTAATGCCAAGCGCATCGGTATTCTCGCGTTCGGAATAGGTAAATACGTGCAAATAACTGATAGGAAGCGATTTGATAAACAGTCGTGTTTTTTCAAAATACTCCGCCGTTTCGCCATTGGTACCCACTATTACATCTACCCCAATGCCTGCGTGCGGTATTTTTTCTTTGATTTCGTGAATTTTGTGTGCAAAAAATTCTGTGCTATAGCGGCGGCGCATCAAGCGCAACACTTCATTGCAACCCGATTGCAAGGGAATATGAAAATGCGGCATAAAAGCCCGCGATTGCGCCACAAAATTGATAATTTCACTCGTAAGCAAATTCGGTTCTATGGACGAAATGCGGTAGCGAGCAATTCCTTCTACGGCATCGAGCGCACGCAATAAATCCAAAAACGCTTCGCCTGTGCTGCGCCCAAAATCACCAATGTTGATGCCGGTGAGCACAATTTCCTGAATACCCGATTGCGCAATTTCCTGCGCCTGTGCCACAATGTGGGCTATGCTCGCATTGCGGCTTGCTCCCCGTGCTTGCGGAATGGTGCAGTACGAGCAGTTGTAATTACAACCGTCCTGCACTTTTAGAAAAGAGCGCGTGCGTTCACTCAGCGAATACGAAGCCTCAAAATTGGTGAGTTTTGAAATTTCGCAGCCACTCACTATGTGCGGCGCAGTTCCCGCCTCCAATTCTTGCAATTTTTCAATAATATTGAATTTATCCTGCGCCCCCAGCACCAGCGAAACTCCGCCAATAGCGATAATTTCCTGCGCTTTGAGCTGCGCATAGCAGCCCACCACTATTACCTTTGCCAAAGGGTTGTTTTTACGTGCTTTACGAATACTATTGCGGCTCTTTTTATTGGCAACTTCTGTTACCGAGCAGGTGTTAATTACGTAGTAATCTGCACTCTGCGAAAAATCTACCCGTTCAAACCGCGCGGTTTCAAACCTTCGGGCAATAGATTCCGTTTCGGCATAATTGAGTTTGCAACCAAGCGTATAAAAAGCAACTTTTTTTGTCATGAGAAATTGAAATTCACTGCAAAAATACGCAAAAAATTACCATTAACCATTAACCATTAAAATTGTATTTTTGCCTTTTCACAAACAAACAAAACAATGAATATAGAACACATTCTCACGGCAACAATTCAAAAGGCAGTTGCCGACTTGTATAATGCTGAAATAGATGCAAATAGCATACAAATTCAAGACACTCGCAAAGAATTTGACGGCGATAAAACCATAGTAGTATTTCCGTTTTTAAAACTTTCCAAAAAATCGCCGGAACTCACCGCCGCCGAACTTGGTGAGTATTTACAAAAAAATGTGAATGAAATTGCTTCGTACAATGTTATAAAAGGTTTTTTAAACATTTCTATTGCCACCTCGTATTGGATTTCCGTGCTCGAAAACGCCGCCGCGCAAGGTGCGCAATTCGGCAAAAAACCGGTAACGCCGCAGTCGCCTACGGTAATGGTAGAATATTCTTCGCCAAACACCAACAAACCCTTGCACTTGGGGCATATTCGCAACAATTTATTGGGATTTTCCATTGCGCAAATTTTGGAGGCAAACGGCAAGCGCGTTATCAAAGCAAATTTGATAAACGATAGAGGTATTCATATTTGTAAATCTATGGTAGCGTGGCAGTTATACGGCAATGGCGAAACACCGCAATCGAGCGGCAGCAAAGGCGACCACTTGGTGGGAAACTATTATGTAGCCTTCGACAAACAGTATAAAAAAGAAATTGAAGAACTCACGCAGCAAGGCATGAGCGAAGATGAGGCGAAAAATGCCGCGCCTATCATGCAACAAGCCCGCGAAATGCTTGTGAAATGGGAACATGGCGACACCGAAACCATTGCACTATGGACTCGCATGAATAATTGGGTGTATGACGGTTTTGCAAAAACCTACTCGCGCATGGGCGTGTCCTTCGATACAATGTACTACGAATCGAAAACATATTTACTTGGTAAACAGGTTGTTATGGACGGTTTGGCGCGAGGAATTTTATACAGAAAAGAAGACGGTTCGGTGTGGGCAGACCTCACTCCCGAAGGTTTAGACCACAAACTCCTGCTCCGCCCCGATGGAACTTCGGTGTATATGACCCAAGATATAGGCACGGCAATAGAGCGTTTTAAGGAATTTGGCGATATGCAGGAACTCATTTATGTGGTGGGGAATGAGCAAAATTATCATTTTCAAGTACTTGCACTTATTCTCAAAAAACTTGGCTATGCGTGGGCACATAAAATTTACCACATGTCCTACGGTATGGTGGAACTGCCTGCCGGCAAAATGAAAAGCCGCGAAGGTACGGTGGTAGATGCCGATGATTTGATGGAAGATATGTTGCAGGATTCTATTGCAATTTCGCAAGAATTGGGAAAATTGAGCGGACTTTCACCTGCCCAAGCCGCCGAAATTCACGAAATGATAGCCCAAGCGGCGTTGAAATATTTTATACTGAAAGTAGAACCGCGAAAAACCATGCTCTTCAATCCGCAGGAATCCATAGATTTCAACGGAAATACCGGTCCTTTTATTCAATATACCCATGCGCGAATTTGTTCGGTATTGCGCAAAGCCGCCGAACAAGGATTGTATCCTCCGGCACAATTGCCGCAGGTGGAGTGCGCACCGCTCGAAATAGAAGTCATAAAAGCCATAAACCGCTACGGCGAAAGCATAAGCCTTGCCGGCGCGGAACACGCTCCTTCGCACATAGCCAACTATGTGTATGATTTGGTGAAACTCTTCAATCAATTCTATCACGAACATTCCATTCTGAACGAAGCAAACGAAAACCAAAAATTGTTCCGCGTGGCACTCGCTCGCCAAACCGCCACCGTAATAGAATCGGCTATGAATTTGCTTGGTATTCGCGTGCCGGAGAGAATGTAAACCACCACACATGAACACACAACATATAGACATAAAAGGCAGCCGCGTTCACAATCTCAAAAATGTGTCGCTCTCTATTGAGCGTAATAAACTGATAGTAATTACCGGACTTTCGGGTAGCGGAAAATCTTCGCTGGCGTTCGACACACTCTATGCCGAAGGGCAACGCCGCTATGTGGAAAGTCTTTCTGCATACGCGCGGCAATTTTTGGGTAAAATTCACAAACCCGAAGTGGATTATATTGGCGGCATTCCACCTGCTATTGCTATTGAGCAAAAAGTGAATACTACCAATCCACGCTCTACGGTGGGCACTTCTACCGAAATTTACGATTACTTGAAATTATTGTATGCTCGCATCGGGCGTGTGATTTCGCCTATTTCCGGTAAAGAAGTAAAACGCCATTCGGTGAACGATGTGGTACAAACAATTCTGAAAAACGAGGGTAAAAAAATATTCATAACTTCGGCATTGCGAGCCGAAATTGCTACACTTACGCGCACGCTCGAAAATTTGCAACAGCAAGGATTTTCGCGACTTTTTGTGAATAACGAAATGCTGCGTATAGACGATATTTTGGCACAAAAAATCGCTATTCCACTCAATGACAGTTATTTACTCATAGACCGCGTAGTGAGTTCCACCGAAGAACAGGCTCGCATAGCCGATTCGGTGCAAACGGCATTTTACGAAGGCAATAATGCCTGCGTGGTATTTATAGAACAAAAAAACGGCAATTACAAACGCTACGATTTTTCCAACGATTTTGAAGCCGATGGTATGCAGTTTGAAGAAGCTACGGTGCACACGTTCAGTTTCAATAGTCCGCTGGGAGCCTGCCCGGAGTGCGAAGGCTTCGGAAAAATTATGGGAATTGACCCCAAATTGGTAATTCCCAACGAATCGCTTTCGGTGTGGGACGATGCGGTGATGTGCTGGCGCGGCGAAAAAATGAGTGAGTGGAAAATGGATGTGGTGCGCGGTGCCGAGCGGGCAAAATTCCCCATTCACAAACCCTACCACGAACTTTCGCAGGAACATAAAGATATGCTGTGGCACGGCTGCGCACATTTTGCCGGCATTGACCAATTTTTCAACATGGTGGAAGAAAATACCTACAAAATTCAGTACCGCGTAATGCTTTCACGCTACAAAGGAAAAACTACCTGCCCCGTGTGCCACGGTTCGCGGCTCAAACCGCAAGCATTGTACGTGCAGGTGGCAGGAACTTCTATCGACAAAATTGTGCAAATGCCTATCAATGACCTTGTTCCATTTTTTGAAACTATGCAATTAACGGCGCACGAAGAAAAAATTGCACACCGAATTGTACTCGAAATCAAATCGCGATTGGGATTTTTACAAAATGTTGGCTTGGGCTACTTAACCCTCAACCGCCTTTCCAATTCGCTTTCGGGCGGCGAAAGTCAGCGAATTAATTTGGCAACTTCGCTGGGCAGCAGTTTGGTAGGTTCGCTTTATATTTTAGACGAACCGAGCATTGGCTTGCACCCACGCGACACTCATTTGCTCATAGGCGTATTGCGCAGTTTGCAGCTGTTGGGCAACACCGTGATTGTGGTAGAGCATGACGAAGAAATTATGCGTGCCGCCGACCAAATTATCGACATTGGTCCGGGTGCCGGTTCGCTTGGCGGTGAATTGGTATTTCAAGGTACGGTGGCAGATTTGGCGCAGGCAACACATTCGCTCACAGCCGATTATTTGTGCGGCAGAGAGCGCATAGAACTTCCGGCAAAACGCAAAGCGTGGTCGAAGGCAATTTCTATACGCGGCGCACGCGAAAATAATTTAAAAAATGTAGATGTAGAAATTCCTCTGGGCGTGTTTACGGTAATTACCGGCGTGAGCGGTTCGGGAAAATCTTCGCTCATTCACAAAATTTTGTATCCTGCCGTAGCCCGCGAATTGGGTGCTGCAAGTGGTGCGGAAATTGGGCGTTTCGATAGTATTGGCGGCATAGACCAAAGTATTTTTTCGGTGGAATTTGTGGACCAAAATCCTATTGGGCGTTCTTCGCGTTCCAATCCTGTAACGTACTTGAAAGCCTACGATGAAATTCGCAAACTCTATGCCGAACAACCCTTATCGAAGCAAATGGGTTTCAAACCGGCGCATTTTTCCTTCAATACCGATGGCGGACGTTGCGAAGAATGTCAGGGAGAGGGCACTATACACGTAGCCATGCAATTTATGGCAGATGTAGAACTTGTGTGCGAAGCCTGCGGTGGCAAACGCTTCAAAGACGAGGTGTTGGAAGTGCTGTGTCGCGGAAAATCTATTTTCGATATTTTGGAACTCACCATAGACGATGCCATTGCATTTTTTGCCGGCGATAAAAGTTCGCTCACACAAAAAATTGTGGAAAAAATCAAACCGCTGCAAGACGTTGGTTTGGGTTACATGAAATTAGGACAATCTTCGAGCACACTTTCGGGTGGCGAAAGTCAGCGGGTGAAACTCGCATCGTTTTTGAGCAAAGAAGGCAAAGACCAAGCCTGCCTTTTTATTTTCGATGAACCTACTACCGGACTGCATTTTCACGATATTCACAAACTGCTGGAATCATTCAAACGCTTGATAGCAAAAGGACACAGCATAGTAGTAATAGAACACAATATAGATGTAATAAAATGTGCCGATTGGATTATCGACATTGGTCCCGAAGGGGGCGATAAAGGCGGACACATAGTGTGTGCCGGCACGCCGGAGCAAGTGTGCGAATGTAGCGATTCCTACACCGCGCAGTTTTTGAAAGGAAAATTGCGATAAGTGCATACTGCATTGCCGCATAGTACCACCACAAAAGGCAGGAGGGGACTTTTGTAGCGTTGCAAAGCACCCAAATTCGGTGTGGTAAATCCTATGAGTACAAACACGGCAATCACAAAAACGATTGCAAGAATTGCGTAATCACTCGGCTTACAATTATTTTTTACACAATAGAAAAGTGCACAAAGTATCAATACTACTATCAGCGTATTCTCAATTCCTGCAAAAAAGAGCCATATATTGTGCACATCGAAGAGCGAAGGACGCAGAAGTGATTGAAAAAATCCGGCAAGCATGTGTAGTGCCGCCATGAAATACGAACCGCTGAACGTAGTGAGAAGTATGGTGGAATGATTTTGAAATTCGAGCATACGCACAAAGGTATTGCGCTGATTGACAATAATTTCTACGCTATTGTAATTGAAAATCAAACACAAAAGAATTGCCGCAAACGCAAATCCGCCAAAGGCGCAGAGGTAAAACACCATCGCTTTGGTGCGTGGAAATGTGCGCCGAAGGGCAAAAATACCAATAAGCGGCAGCGCAATAGCGGCAATGTAGATTTTTATGTGTATGAGGGCGATTGCCCACAGAAGGGCAAATAGAGCAAAACGGATGTTGCGCGTAGCGAAAAATTGCAGTGCCGAATAGAGTATGAAGCCTAAAAAGAGCAGTAACCACACTTCTTTGAGCAAGCCCGAAGACCAAAATAGAGTGCTCGGAATGGCAAAACAGGCAATGGCAGCAGGAAGTTTTTTACTACCTGCAAGCAAAAACGCCCGAAACAAGGCAAACAAACCCAAAAATGCTATGATATTCGAGAAAATGAGCATAAGAGGTAAAAAACCAAAACTAATGAGATAGAGCCACGAATACAGAATGAGTGTGAAGCGCGTATCGTTGGGCACAGCCATATCATACGGGCGATTCCACAATGGAATGTGCTGTATTTGTTCTGCAATTTCAGCATTTTTTGGAGAAATTCCCACACTTGCACGCACAAAATCGCCGAAATCGGCGTATGCAATGCCTGCAAACTGCGCTGCCGAATGGTAAAATGCCTGCGAATCGCTCTGCTGACGATAGGCAGCATAGTGCGTGTATATAAGAAAAAACGCAACGGCAAGGCATAATTTGAGGTAAAACGCGCTCAAAATATGCCATGTGCGCAAAGCACTATTACGAAAAAACGGTACTTTCCATACAAGAAAACTGAAAAATGCAATCATGAGAGGTGGTATAAATACTGGTATTTCAACGCGATTTTGTTGCGATGTTCAAAAATAGGAAAAAACAATGTAATTTTGCACACATGAAGCAAAAACACGTCAATATTCCCATATTTTTTCCGCAGCGTTCGTGTCCGCATCAGTGCGTATTTTGCAATCAGCAGCACATTAGCAGTAGAGTGCATATTCCAAGCACTAAGGAAATTACACACAGTATAGAGCAGTATTTACACACTATACCACCCGAAACTGAGGTGCAAATTGCATTTTTTGGCGGCACATTTACCGCCATGCCGCTGAGCGAACAGGAAGAGTATTTGCAACTTGTGCAACCGTACATTCGCAGTGGGCGCGTGCAAAGCATTCGTATTTCCACTCGCCCCGATTACATTGACAATGAAACACTTGCGCTACTCAAACACTATTCCGTGCTCGATATAGAACTTGGTGCGCAATCTACCAATGACGAAGTTCTACGGCAATCGGGGCGCGGACACACACAGGCAGATATTGTGAATGCGGCAACGTTGATTCGCCGCGCAGGATTTCGCTTAGGCTTGCAAATGATGATAGGCTTGCCCGGCGACAGTGCCCAAAGAGCCTTGCACACGGCTCAAACTATTTGCGATTTGGGAGCGCACTCCACGCGCATATACCCTACTCTGGTGGTAGCACATACGCCGCTTGCGGAACTCTGGCGCAAAGAATTATACACGCCGCTTTCTCTCGAAGATGCACTTGCGTGGACTGCGCCGGTGTATCAAAACTTTGAACAACGCGGCGTGCAGGTGTTGCGCGTGGGGCTGCACCCCAGCAGCGACCTCAGTAACGGAGCCTTGCTCGCCGGTCCCTATCATAGTTCATTCAAAGAACTACTGTTGAGTTACGTGTGGTTGCACATTTTCAAAACCAATGTTCAAAAATCCTACGAAACAATACACATAGAAGTAGCCCCCGCACAACTCAATTTTGCCATAGGGCACGGCGGCAGTAACAGAAAATTTCTACAAACGATAGCAAAACATGTTGTAATTACGGCACATGCGGAACTTTCGGGTTATGAATTTAGAATGTGTTAATATGCTAATGTGCTAATACGACAATATGTTAATAAAAGAAAAACTCCTGCGAACTTCGTTTCGTGAGAGGTTTTTATGCCTAATCTCTAACAACTAATCTCTAATCACTAATTTTCGTGCATCATGCGGGTAATAAAGGGCGAAAGAGCAAAGAGTACGAGCGATGCCACGAGTGCAATTAAACCCACCACACCAAATACTCGCGCATAATTCAGCAAATTGAATAAAGAATATTTGGTGGAAGGACTGAGGGTGTCGGCACGCGCTTCGCTTATAAATCGCTTATCCGCTGCTTGTAGCACTGCATGTTCGCCTTGCTCGTAAAAATGCGCTAATCCGGTATTGAAACTATGCAGCATTGCCTGCGAAACAAGCGCGGAATCTTGTATAAACTGCGTAAGGTTTGTTTGCTTGAAATTTCCCCAAGCGCGTTCATACACCGCTTTTAGCGGTTTTTCGCTCAATATATCGTTGAATGCAGTGTAATAGGTTTCTGAAATTTCGTTTGTATGCGCAGCAAAAAATTCTTCGGCAGAAAGAGTGAGCGATTGCGCAGGAAGATGCTCGGCAAAATCGGAAATCATAATTTCCACCGGCGATTCTTCTTGGGTGGTAAAATTGGCAATAATGCCTGCCACGTGGTGCGCCATAGCACTCGAAAGAAACCACGCGCCCATTACCATAGCGGTAATGCGCGGCGGCGAAAGTTTTGTTACCATAGAAAGTCCTATGGGCGAAAGGCAGAGTTCACCAATGGTTTGCAGCATATAACTCACTATGAGTATAAGCATGGGCACGGCAGCAATATGGAGCACGAGCGGCGTGTCTATACCGCCCACATTGAGCGACACAGCGCGTACAAAATAGGGTGCTACGGCAAGGAGCAGAAATCCCAAACTGAGGAAAAATAAACCCAAAGAGAATTTTACCACCGTATTTGGTTCGCGTTTACGCTCTGCCAAACGCAGCCACAGCATGGTGAGCGGCGTTGCCAACACAAGTATAAACAGCGGATTGACCGACTGAAAGAGCGAAGTGGGTACGGTAAACGAAAAAAGGTTTCTATTTACATTTTCGTTGGCAAACAGCGTGAGCGAAGAACCCGCTTGCTCGAAAAATGCGAAAAACAATACCGTAAAAAAGAGCAAAATAAGAATAACAAACAATCGCTGCCGCTCTACTTTGGGGCTGCGCACTGCTATTACAAAAATAATGAGCACTACCGCTACGGCAAAAGGAGTAAGCGCGTAGGTCATGAATTGGTAATTTTTTACAAGAAGAGCAAATACTGCCACCGAAGCCACACTGAGTGCATAAATACAGTGTTCTATCGAAATGCCGAAAAAGCGTTTTTTCTGTAATTCCTCCACATGGGGCGGTGCGCCTATCTGCGCAGGTACTATCTGCACTTCGGCAGAAGGATTGTTGAAATCTATACTTTCTTTATGGTCTAAGTTTTTTTGATTGCGCATAAAAACCACCAAACCAATAATCATACCCAAACCGGCAATGCCAAAACCCCAATGCCAACCAAAGGTTTCGCCAATAATGCCGCAAATGAGCGGCGAAAAAAACGCACCCAAATTCACACCCATGTAAAAAATAGTGAACCCACTATCGCGGCGCGGGTCGTTTTCCATATACAAATTGCCCACTATGGACGAAATGTTGGGTTTAAAAAAACCATTGCCGATAATGAGGAATGCCAACGCCAAGTAGAGAAAAAATTCACTTTCGATAGCCATAACAAAATGCCCCACCGCCATAAGAATTGCGCCCCAAATAATGGCTTTTTTGTAACCTAAAAATTTATCGGCTATCAAACCGCCAATAAACGGCGTGGCATACACCAGCGCACCATAGGCGGCATAAATTCCGAAAGCGGCAGCTTTTTTTTCGGGTTCCTGCAAATGGCGAAAAAGTTGCAGCGTTAAATACAGCGTGAGCAACGCACGCATACCGTAAAAACTGAATCGCTCCCACATTTCGGTAAAAAACAGGAAGGCGAGTGATTTTGGCTGTTTATACATAGTGTTACATTTGAGAGTAAAAATACTACATTTTTGTTTGTAAATTCAAAATACTATGCGCTTTTGTGCGTTAAACTGTATAAATTTGTGCAAAATACGTTTCTATGACTGTAATACAAAAAATGTGTACCCTCGTGTGTTTCTGCGTGCTGTTTCACGCAAATTATGCGCAAACCTACGATAAAGTGTTTGAGCAGGCGCAGAGTGCGTATGCTTCGGGCGATTACGAAACTGCCATAGAACTTTCTTTGTCGCTTATGCAGATGTATGAAAAAATGCCTGCGCTGCAAGTCCTTGCCGCCAATGCGTACCGGCTCAATTTACAGTTCAACGAAGCACGTGCCTTATATAAACAACTTGCAAAAACCGATGCGGAACGCTATCCCGAAGTGTTGTTTTGGTTGGCACACATAGAACAAAACTTTGGCAACAAAAAAGATGCACAGTTTTATTATAATAGGTATATAACCTCTCATCACCGTGAATTTTACGAGCGCACACTGAATGAAGTGCAAAAATTGCAATGGACTACCGAAACCCGGAATTTCAATATTGTGCGCGATGAACGTTCGCCCTTTTTTCACAATTACGGCGTGAGTTTACTGCACAATTCTGTGGTGTATAACGGTGTGAACGTGTTAGAAAATCGCAGGGGCGAAGCATCGCACATTAGCTTTGCACCACTTGCAGAACCCTACAAAACGCTGTTTTCCAATCCGCTATATTCTTTTTCCGATTTACAAGACGTGCAAGGTGAAATTTTTGTAGCACGCCGCCCGGCACACACGCCGCTCAGTAAGGCGGAATTGCGCGTGGTGAGCGATAGTGCAGGAATTTTGACCTTGCAAGAGCCAAAAAGCAGATTGATGCCGGAAAACCAACATGAGAGTATGATACACGTGCATTTTGCGCACATTGGCAGCCGGCGTGTGGTGTTTTTTGCAGCGAATATGCAGGGTGGTTTTGGGGGCTTCGATATTTGGTATTGCCCGATGAGCCAAGAAGGTTGGTGGGGCACGCCTATCAATGCCGGAGCAGGAGTAAATACCGCCGGCGATGAAATGTGTCCGTTTTTCGATACTGCAAGCAAAACGCTTTTTTTTAGTTCCGATTGGCGCATGGGCATGGGCGGTTTCGATATTTTCAGTGCAAAATACCTCCATTCTGCCTTTCAAACAGCGGAAAACATGGCTGTGCCTATTAATTCTTCCTTCGATGATTTTTACTACACAATTTTGAACGATACGGCGTTTTTTACCTCCAATCGTCCGCAGAAAAAACCAGAAAAAACCGCATTTTTTTATAATTCGGTGTTTTTGTACCCTTTACAAACACCGTTACGTCATGCCGCAGTCGATGCAGCATCTCCTACCAAAAGAACTGACGAACAGGAATTTCGCACCACGCTATTTTTTCGCCACGATTTTCCGCAAGAACAGTCGGTATTGAATTACGCGGAGGAATATGCGCAGTATAAAGATTTTGTGGAAACACAGATTGCCACTGTGCGTGCAAAGGAATTTAGCATAGCGCAGAAAATAGAAGAACAGCAATTGCGCGATTTTCTTAGCAAACAACTTGTGGCGCACGCGGAGGCACTGCGGCGAAAATTGCAAGAAATTGCACAAGAAAAAGGCGAAGTAGTAATTGAATTACAGGCATTTACAAGCGCAAGCGGCAGCAGAGAATACAACGAACGCTTGGCGCAACGCCGCACAGAATCGGTGCGGAATTGTATTGTGGAAGAATTACAACGCGCCGGAATACACACGCAGAATGTACGTTTTTACGAAAAAACGCCGGTAATTCTACCCGAAAAACCACACACGGAATACGATTTTTCAATACGCACTGCGCATGAGCGAGTGGTGGAAGTGAGAATTTTTAAGGGAGAGTGGAGAATGGGAACTGAGAATTGAGAGTTGAAAAATTTTTATACTATTGTAATATCATAGAAAAAAATATATCTTTGTATTCATAAGTTATAAACTAATTACGAACGAACACTATGCAAGTATATCAAACAGATGTTTCTATTTCAAATAATGGCGTAATTAACCTATATTCAATGCCGTATTTATACAACAAAAAAGTAACTTTAGTAATTATTCCGACAGAAGATACCACAACAGAATTAAAACAACGAAAACTTGCTTTAAAACGATTACTGAAACAGCAGGCTGCAATGCCGAAAAATCACTTGACCGATGAAGAATTAGACGATATTCGCTACAACCGTTTACAAGCAAAACAGATATGAAAAGAATATTGTTAGATACCAATGTTGTTCTTGATTTTGCGTTAAAACGAGAATTATTTTACGAAAACGCACAAGCAATCGTGGTGGAAATTGCCAACGGCAGCGTAGAAGGTTACATCACCGCATCGATGGCTACCGATATTTTTTATGTGTTGCAAAAAACAAACGGACATACATTTGCTTCGCATACGTTTGATGATTTATTAATACTTTTCAATGTGCTTTCGGTATATAAAGAAGATGTGTATTTGGCACATAAAATGGGCTGGAACGACTTTGAAGATGCCTTGCAGACACACGTAGCCATGCGTAATGAAATGGACGCGATTGTAACCCGGAACACCAAAGATTTTGCATCGGCAGCGCACATACAAATTCTTACTCCGCAAGAATTTATTGCCAAAATGTAAGTGTTTTTTAGTGGATAATTGAAAGGAGAGAATGGAACGTTGAAAGTACTCATTACCAACTACTGAATACCGAATACTAACTACTACTTACACAATATTCAAAAAAAGCACAATAAAAATACCGTTTTACATACTAAACCCAAAAAACAAGGCGTTTTTATGAAAGAAATCGAAAAGTTGAGAGGCATAGAGTTGCCGAAGCAAAAATTTCAAAAATAAATGCAAATAAAGTAGAGAGATTTCAAAAAAAATGTATTTTTGCCGTTGGAAAATTTTTATGATATTCGTCATAAAGTAGCAAAAACCGAAAATACCATTAAAAGGGTATTTGGCTCATACCGAGACTTTGGTACCTTTGCGCAATGTGAAGAATTGAGGTAAAGATTTTTCAAAAGATAGAATAGTTATTATTAAATTTTTTAAACCAAACTAATTACAAATCGTTATGAACGTAAAAAAAACCAGAGGGGTATCAGCCTTCGCCGTAATCGCAGTGAGCTTAGTATTAGCACATTTATTTTTCTATTTAGTGCTTGGAGCCGACAGCAACTTTGAAAACAATGACCCGACACAACACCCAGCGAACTTTTTGGGAACCATGTTTAAAGGGGGATTTGTGGTACCAATTATCTTATCATTGTTGCTTACAGTAATCATTTTGAGTGTTGAACGCTTTTTCGCGCTTAACAAAGCAAAAGGTAAAGGTAATTTAATTCAATTTGTGGCAAATGTGAAAGCAGAATTGCGCAAAGGTAATTTTGAAGGAGCACAAGCACTGTGCGACCAACAACAAGGTTCTGTGGCAGCCATAGTAGATGCAGGCTTGCGCAAATACCATGAAGTGGAAACAGTAGATTTATCGAAAGAAGAAAAAGTAGCACAAATTAAAAACGAAATAGAAGAAGCAACAGCATTGCAAATGCCTACATTGCAACAAAATTTGTCAATCATAGCAACTATTTCATCACTCGGTACTCTTATGGGTTTGTTCGGAACGGTACTTGGTATGATTCGTTCATTCTCGGCACTTGCAGGTGCGGGTGGTGTGGACTCTATGGCACTTTCGGTAGGTATTTCCGAAGCCTTGATTAACACCGCAAACGGTATCCTTACCGGTGCATTGGCAATTATTTCGTACTCATTCTATAGCGGAAAAGTAGATAACATGACCTACGCTATTGAAGAAATAGGATTTGCCCTTACACAAACGTTTGCCGAAACTCACTAATAGTTATAGTTTAGTAATTAGTACGCAATAGTTTCAAAATAAATTATTGTTTACCTCGTTATATAAAAAACTAAATACTCAGAACTCTAACTAAAACCGAAAGAAATGGCAAAAGCACCAGTAAAAAAACACAGTACTTTCATTGATATGACGGCAATGAGTGACGTAACAGTATTGTTGCTCACCTTCTTCATGCTCACATCGACTTTCGTAAAAAAAGAGCCGATAACAGTAACCACGCCGGCATCAGTATCGGAAATTAAAGTTCCCGAAACCAATTCAATGACAATTCTGGTAGATGAACAAGGTAAAATATTCCTTAGTATGGACAATATGAACGATTTGGTAGAAATTACCAAATTGGTAGGAGCCGACTACGGAGTGAGTTTTACCGAATCGCAAATGGACGCACTTCGCAAAATTACAACCTTTGGCGTGCCTATTACCAAATTGCCTGCTTACTTAGACCTTACTGTGGAGCAGCAAGATAAGTTTATGGCTGAGCAATTGGAAATTCCCAACAATCCGAACGTAGGTATTCCGGCAGATACGCTTACCAGCGCGGCAAAACTTACGTATCAGGGAAGGTCCATCAATGAATTTCAGAATTGGATACGCCACGCACGCGCAGTGGATTTGCAAGACGGCTCAAAAGACCTTGAATTGGTTATCAAAGCCGACCGCACCACACGCTACGAAGTTGTAAAAAACATTATGAACAATTTGCGCGATTTGCGAGAAAACAGATATTTACTCGTAACGAGTTTGCGAGCAAGTTCGTCTGGCAATGAATAACAAGTAACAAAAAAATATTTAGATATGTCAGAAGTACAAGTACAGGAAAAAGGCGGACAGAAAAAATCACGCCAGAAAAAACACACTCTGCGAGTAGATTTTACTCCCATGGTGGACATGAATATGTTGCTTATTACGTTCTTCATGTTTTGCACTACCTTGCTCAAACCGCAAGTAATGAATCTCTCAATGCCTTCTACCGAAAAAGCAGAAGAAGGAAAAGAATTGAAAGCACGTGAATCATCGGCTATTACCATATTAATGGGACCAAACAATCAGTTGTTCTATTACGAAGGTATGCTCACCGAAGAAAGTTACAAAGACTCAACTCTTTTGCGCCCCATAGCTTACGGCGAAGATGGCATACGCCAACTTTTGCTCCGTAAAAACGTGGGAACATACGAGCAAATTCAAGCATTGAAAGAACAGCGCGACCGTGGAGAAATAGACCAAGCAGCCTACGACACGCTCACTACCCAAGTGCAGCGCAGAGCAAACGAGGAATTGAAAATAGCACCTACCGTGCTCATAAAACCACTCGATGCAGCAGCCTACGCCAACATGGTAGATATATTGGACGAAATACTTATTACCAATATCGGTTTCTACCAAGTAACCGACCTTTCAGACGGTGATAGATATTTGTATTATACAAGAACGGGAGACGAATCTGTGTTGTCGCCGGAGCAAAAAGCACAAGTCGATAAACTAAAATAATAACAATAAACAGATGAAATTAATCAAAGATTTTGATTTATATTCGCCCGAATGGCTCAATATTGCACTCGGAAAGGAAAATAAAAATTATGGCGCCTACGAACTCCGTAACGATTCTTCCAACCGACACATAAAAGCCATAGTGATAGTATTCCTCGTAGGTCTTTTGGCTATATTTTTGCCAAAAATAGTATCTACCATAGAATGGGGCGAAGCCGATGTGGGACAAACAGATGAAGTGAAAGCATCGGTAATAGACATGAAAGAAGAGGACGAAAAACCGAAGGAAGAAGTGGTAGTGGAAAACATACCACCACCCGAAATCGTGAAAAAGGCTATTCAAGTAACCAATATTGTGGTTGATAAAGACGAAAACGTGCGTACCGAAAATCAACAACAAACGGCTGCCGAAATAGATAAAGCAGACGTGGACATAGCCGCACGCACCGTAGAAGGTAGCGATGATGTGAACGCCAAAAATGCAGACGATGCCAAACGCCAAAGCGATATAGACAACGCCAAAGCCGAACCGGTACGTTTCCCTGCCATAAAAGCGGAATTTCCGGGTGGCGAAAAAGTACTCATGAAATGGCTTGCCGAAAATACCAACTACCCGGTAGATGCACTCGATGCAAACGTACAAGGTTTGGTGGTAGTAGAATTTGTAGTGCGCGGCGATGGAAACATTGATAATGTGCGCATTATAAAAAGCGTGTATCCAAGTTTGGATAAAGAAGCAATGCGCGTAGTGAAATCTATGGGTAAATGGAAACCTGCCAAAAGCGAAAGCGGTGTAGAAGTGCCTTCATACTTCACCCTGCCTATTACCTTCCAATTACAGAAAAAATCGTAATAGTGCTTAGTGATTAAACACAAGACTTTTAGATACAAAAAAAGCCTGCTACCAAAGTAGCGGGCTTTTTTTGTATCTAATTTTCAACTTTCAATTACCAGCGTGTAGGGTGTGGTAGCACATAAATTGTTATGAAATAAAGCATGGAACAACAAACGAATAGATACATATAATATTGTGTTGTATGAGAGCGTATTACCTGCAATAGTGAAAAATAAATGCAAAAACCTTTGGTTTTTCAGATTTTTCGCAGTATATTTGGAGTTCATTAAAATAGGCAAAATGTGTGTTGTAATTATGATTTTGCAAATTTTAGTAAATACATGAAATTGAGGTCTTTTTGAAGACTTAGTTAATATAGGGGTTTAAACTTAAAAATAGATGCGTATGAACACACTTTACAAACAGGTAGAATTTTTTACAGTAAAAAATTGCCGCAGGCTTATAATGCTACTCGGTACTTTGCTCTTTGTGGGCTTGGGGAGTGTGAGTGCTACCGACTATTATTTTAATAGTAATGGCAACTGGAGCGATTTGAATAATTGGCGAACCGCGTGTGGTGGTAGCACAAAACCGGCTGCACTGCCTACGGCAGCCGACAATGTGTATATATGCAACGATGTAAAAGTGATAGTAGATGTGAATGCTGTGTGTAAAGATTTAACTATGCAGAACAACAGTCCGGGTTTAACTATCAATGCCGGCGTAACACTCGATATAAAAGGTGATTTTAAAAGTTTTAAAGACACCGATGGCGATGGTGTTGTTGTGAGAGGAACACTGCTTGTGGGCGGCAACGTAACCTATGGGCGAAACAATGGAAAGGAATTTAAAATAGAAAGTACCGGTTCTGTTACAGTAAACGGTAATTTTACCGTAGCAAAAGATGCTAATAACAATGCTACCGATGCTGTACTCACGGTAGATGGCTACTTGTATGTAAAAGGGAATTTTTCGGATAACCACAACAACGATAAGGGACTTCGCGGGAGCGGAACACTGAAAGTAGATGGAAATTTTACGTATAAAACAAATAATTCAGTAGGCGATTGCACTAACCTTACACTTGATATGAGTGGTGCCTGCGGTAGAACTATGAATATACAACTGCAAAATTCAGACCTAACCGTAAAAAAACTGATACAACCAAAATCACCCTGTACTTCAAAAATGACTATTACGGTATCGAACAAAAAATTCACCGTAACTACCTACGACCAAAATTGCAACTCTGAAAACTTAAAACCAACAACAATTACGGTAACAAATCCGGTAACCAATGCTGCGTGTAATCCGGAAGTGCGGCTCACCGCTTCGCTTTCGCAATTCACATCCTGCACAAACGAAGCATCGGCAGCGCAAAAACTTACCTTGAATGCACAACTCATAACTGCTCCGGCAGTGGTGGGTCCTGTGAGCGGCTATCAATTTTCACTTGACGGCACTACATGGTTAAATTCAGTGTCTCAAGCACCAAACGCAAGCGGCGAAATAGTGAATACTACCGTGTGGGTACGTGTGGCAACAGGGCAAAGCACAGGTACGCTCAATGCAAACCTTACCGCAAGCAGTGGTGCTACTACATCTTCTACGGTGGCACTCTCGGCACAAATAGGTGCAGGAGCACAATTAGTAGCTTCGCCTGCGGCATTGAATAATTTTACCGGCTATTCTACCCACGATTATTCGGTACCGCAAACGTTTGTAGTAAGCGGAGCCTGCTTGGGACCCAAAGTGAAAGTAACCGTAGGCGGCGATTACGAAATTTCCACAAAACCAAACGGACCGTGGAGCACTTCGTTAGACGTGGAACCGGGTACTACGGTGTATGTGCAAATACGCGAAAAATCTACACCGGCAGAAAAAGCAGGAAATGGCAAACCCACTTCAGTAGCCGCCAACAAAATAACCCTTACCGCCAATGGAAAAACCGCCGAAGTTACACTTGGCGGCGGCACGCGCACAGCCTGCTCGGCACAAACATTCTACAGTATAGTAAGCACCGGTAATTGGACAGACAACACCACATGGAGTTTTTCGGAATTAGGAAGTCCGGTACCGGCAGGTACCTACCCCGGTCCGTGCGATATTGTAAAAATAGGCTACCGCGATGATGGACGCGCCGAAAGTAAAATTACCGTAGATAAAGATATAACCTGCGGGCAGTTGATTGTAGATAGAAGCGGTTCGGTTACACTGAGCGGCACAAACACCTTGCGTGTGCTTGGCGAAGTAAAAGTGGGTACTACTTCCGATAATGGCAACACTCCTACCATAGCAGTAGGCAATGGCACGCTCATAGTAGAAGGCAAATTTACCATTCGCGCAGGAAAAGGAAAACTTTCGTGGGCAGGAACCGAAAACGACGAAAGTGTGATACTAAACGGTAATATGGAAATTACCCGAAGAGATGATACCGACCCCTTTGAATCGGGCAATGGTTGGTTTGTATTCAATGGCAGCACCATAACCATAGCCACAAATTTTAATAGCAATAAAAGTTTTACCATTAAAAATTGGCGACAATCGGGCAGCGGCAGCACTCGCTATACCGTAACAAGCAGCGGTAACGTAAGCGATAAAAAAGGCTACTTTAATATTACCAAATACGACCAAAGTTGTAACCCAACCAACTTCCGCCCTACCGATAATAGAGGATTTGTGGTGGCTACTGTGGTAAATGCCGATTGTAGTGTACCCAAAATTACCGTTATGCGTTCTATTCCGGCATATAGTATTTGCCAAGGAGCCACCGAAACGCCAAAATACGATTTTTCGGTAAAAGGCGATAATTTAACAGCACCGATTGTGATACCCGCAAGTGCACCCTATCAATATTCTTTGAACGGCACTACGTGGAGCACTACTCTTACACTGCAACCAAACAACGGCACAGTGGCAGAAACCTTAGTATATGTGCGCATAGATAAAACACAAGTAACCACCACTGATGATATAGTTGCTCGCCAAGTGCCTATAACAAGCACCGGTGCCACCGACCAATCACTCAGCATTGCCGAAGTGAGCGTAGGAAAATCGGAAATTACCATTACTCCGGAATTGGTGGAATTTGACCCTGTGTGCGACGGTATAGGCTATGGTAGAAAAGCAATTAACATACAAGGTACTTGCGTGGAGAATATTTCAAGCATTTCTCCACAATCGGGATATAAATTTTATGCTGCTGCGACTGGAGGATTGGCACTGGCTACAACTAATACTGCCAGCACATTCTATACCACTATAAACAATGCTATTACGGCAACAAAAAATCTTAATATAACAATATACGCAGCGCGAGATGCAAGAACAACGTTTTCAAACGAAAACGCACTATCACTTTCATGGGGAGGCAATAATATGTACACCATTCAAGCAAGCGGTACCGCCTCCACCAACCTAACCGGAAGCACCACACAAAAATTGATATTCAATAAAGTATGTGCCGGAAACGATTTTACCGACCTGCAACCCTTTACGGTAAAAGGTTCGTGTGTAGCCGCTGCCGGAGTAATAGTGGCAGTAGCCCCGGAATTTGAATTATACAATGCTGCCGGCACAAAACTTACTGCTCCTTATACAGTGGCAAAAGCCGCTGCCGAAACAGGCACAACACTGTATTTAAAACGAATAGTGTCTTCGGAATTTGACACTCCCAATGCTATTACCCTTACCAATGGCAGCACTATAAACACCATAGCCGCCAAAGGAGAATTGAAAAACAAACAGTTATACTCTTCGTCCAATTCTGTTTCATTATCATACTTAATTGGCGGCACAGCACCGCAAACCTGTTTCGATATTCTTACCGAATGTTGGTCGAATTCCATTGCCGTAACATTGGAAGGTGCCGATGCAAATAATTTTGAAATTACAAGCACTACTACTCTCGGTAGCGGCGGAGGACAAGTGTGTGTAAAAATGAAATCGGGACTGCCTACCGGCGCATATTCGGCACAAATAAAACTTGTATCCGACAATACTACCCTGAGCGTGAGTGTAACAGGTAATGTGGTAGCCCAAAAACGCGATGTGGTATATAAAGGCTGTAATTCCGACCCAAGCAAACGCGATTGGACCGTAAAAGACAACTGGTACTTAGGAAATTGCAATAGCACCACCAAACTGAACGATGTGCCCACTGCCTACGACAACGTAACTCTCTGCACCGGCTCCTGCCCTATTATAAACTCCGAAGTGGTACGCATTGGCGATTTTACCATAGCCGAAAGTGCCGGAAAAGACCCCGTGAAACTTACCATATCGGGAACCTTAGATATTCGCCACGATTTTACGTTTAAATCAGGGCAAATAACCGTAGAATCTTCGGGAAGACTCGATGTAACCGGTAATTTTACCGTAGGACGCTATTTGGGCAACGACCAATGGGATGCCGGTTGTGAAGAAACCAAAATCGACAACAAAGGAACCATAAACATAACCGATGGAAAATTTGAAATGGACGGCGGCGGAAATAGTAACCGATTAAATTCTTCGGTATATTTTAGTAATAAAGGAAGTTTCAATCTCACCAATTCCGATTTTATTATTGGTGCTCGCGAAGGTGCATTTTTCTACAACGAAAGCAAAGGCACAGTGTTTATAAACAATCCGCTGGGTAGCACGCATAGAGTAGAAATATTAGCCCATGTAGGACTTGATGATAATTGCTTTAGAACTACTGACGTATATACCGATAATTGCGGTGGCGGTAATTGCGGAACCGGCGATTGCGGTGGTAATAAAGACCTTCAAGGAACAGTAAAAACAGAACAATTTACGTGTGATACGCAGGAGAAAGATATGCGAGAATCTATGGATGCTCAAATCGCTCTCTCTCACGGTACTACAAAAACAACCCAGCAACATTCGTATTGTTTCTTTAATTCAGAAAGTTTATTTGTAGTAAACAATAGTGATATGCTATTTAGCACTACCAATTCGAGTAGAACTCACACCATAAAAGGAAAAATATATGTACGCGATGGCGATTTTATAGCCACACTTACTCAAGGCGGCGGTATGCGTTTCCGCATAAAAAATGGCGGCGGTGTGTATGCGTACAATCAATTTGTACCCACCAAAGGAAATTTGAATTTGAATGGTGCCGGTGGTGGCGCACAATTCTCGGTAGAAAATGGCGGAGAAATGTTTTCTCGCGGTTTTATTAGTTCTTCCTGCGGTGGCGGAGGTGGTAATGCTTTCGCGGTAGAAAACGGTGGCGTTGCTTTCATTGGCGACATGGCTGCTTCGGTAACAAATCAATTTAAAATCCACGTGGCGAGTGGTGCCACGCTCTACTATTGCGGAAATATGCAACACCCTGTGGGCGATAAAGTAGGCTATGTGTATGGTACCGGACGTTTACTCTATGCCAATGACTTTTATGGCGGTCGCGCAGACGGTCAGCCGGGCGAAGATAATCCACTTGTACCAATTAATGGCTGGCAAGATTTTTATTTGCAAAAAGGTACCGGTGCGGTAGCCGATAGTGTGGCAAAAATACGCTGGGAAACCACCGCAGCCTGCCAAGCAGAATTCGACCAAAGAGTAACACCTCCGGGCAGTTTCTTTTTGCCGGTGGAATTGATAGAATTTACCGCTGAGCGCGAAGGCACTCATGTGAACCTAAATTGGGCTACCCAAAGCGAAACCAACAACGACTACTTTACCGTGCAACGTTCGGCAGACGGCGTGGCGTTCTACAATGTGTGCGAAGATGTGCTTGGCGCAGGTACTACTACCGTGCCGCAATACTACGGCATTACCGACTACGCACCGCTTGCGGGCTTATCGTACTATCGCCTGAGTCAAACCGATTTCAACGGTGCGGTATCGTACTCACGAGTAGTATCGGTACTCTTTGGCGAAGGGGCAGGTAAAGCATTTGAAATTACCTACGCCGTAAGCAAAGGCTCTACTACCATAGATTGCTCGTTTGCCAACGCTACGCAGAGCAATTATGTGAGCATTCATGCCATTACCGGCACCCTGCTCTACGAAACCACTGTGGCTGCCGGCAATCCTACCTACTCCATACACCTGCCGCTCCCTTCCGGCGTGTATTTGGTGAGCAATGTGAACAACGGCGTGAAAACCGTGGCTAAAATGCTGGTGAATAATAGATAGTAATTAATTGTTAGTTATTAGATACAAAAAAATCCTGCAAGTTTTCTCGCAGGATTTTTTTGTATTAGCATATTAGCATATTGCCTATTGTTGCTTTTGCGCCAGCAGGGATTTTTCAAAATGTTGTTGAGCAAATTCTTTGGTAATTGTGAGTTCTTTTACATCACTCGAAGGAATTTCAAACATGGCATCTACCATAATTGCTTCGCAAATAGAGCGTAAGCCGCGTGCGCCGAGTTTAAATTCTATTGCCTTATCTACTATGTAATCAAAAGTTTCATCGGCAAAAGAAAGTTCCACATTGTCCATTTTGAAGAGTTCATAATATTGCTTGCTGAGCGCATTTTTAGGTTCTACCAAAATTCGGCGCAGTGCATCGCGGTCGAGCGGATTGAGGTGTGCCAACACGGGAATACGCCCGATAATTTCGGGAATTAAACCAAAAGTGCGTAAATCCTGTGGGGCAACGTATTGCAAAAAATTGTTTTTATCTATCTCTTTTGTTTTTTCTTTTGCGCCAAACCCCACCACTTTGGTATTCAAGCGGCGAGCAATAATTTTGTCGATTCCCTCGAATGCGCCACCGCAAATAAAGAGAATATTTTTAGTATCTACGGCTATCATTTTTTGGTCGGGGTGCTTTCTACCTCCTTGCGGCGGCACATTTACCACCGAACCTTCGAGCAATTTGAGCAAACCCTGTTGCACGCCTTCGCCGCTCACATCGCGCGTTATAGAAGGATTGTCGCCTTTGCGGGCAATTTTGTCGATTTCGTCTATAAACACAATACCTTTTTCGGCACGCGCCACATCGTAATCGGCATTTTGCAGCAAGCGCACAAGCAAACTTTCAATATCTTCGCCCACGTAGCCGGCTTCGGTGAGCACCGTAGCATCTACTATGGCAAAGGGAACGTCCAATAGTTTGGCAATGGTTTTTGCCAGCAGGGTTTTTCCTGTTCCTGTTTCGCCCACCAGCATAATGTTCGATTTCTCAATCTCCACCTCGTCGGTTTTTACCTGCTGATTAATTCGTTTATAGTGATTGTACACCGCCACGGCAAGTACTTTTTTTGCCTCGTTCTGCCCTATTACATACTCGTCTAAGTGTTGTTTTATTTCCACCGGTTTCAGCATTGCCTGCACTCCGGGCTGTGTGTTCAACGATTTTTTGCTGTGTTCTTCACTCATTTTCACCATATCGAAGGCATCACGAATACAATCATCGCAAATATTGCCGGAACTACCGTTAATAAGAATACGTACCCGATTGCCCGGACGACCGCAGAATGAACATTTATCTTTGTGTATCATAGTATAAATTACAAAATTCAAGTGGCAAATATATAACTTTAATTATAAACACATACACACAAAAAGAGGAAGTGGTGCATATTCACTTCCTCTCTCCTCGTATTGCACGAGAGCGTTATCTCAGAACGCCACCAACACCCGTTTTGAACGAGTATCTATTGTTTTTTAGCATTAATTCGCTCTATCCATTTCTCAAAACTTGCCAAATATTGGTCTATAAACGGCAACGCACTTTCAACTAATCCGGTTTCAGTAAGCAAGGCTTGTGCTTGACCGTAAAATTCGGGTTGGCTCATTACGTGCATATTCAAAAACGAACACACGGCTCGCAAATGTCCTTGCGCAGCAAAGGTTCCTATTTGCCCTATGGAAACACCCATTACGGCTGCTGCTTTGCCGCTCCAACTATTGTGCCCCCACGGACGGCTGCCCCAATCGAGGGCGTTTTTCAACACACCGGGAAAGGAACGATTGTACTCCGGCGTAATCAATAATATTGCATCTGCCTGCTCCACCTGTGATTTAAAATCTTCAACTATCGCAATTTTTTCATTTTCAATATCTTGCGAATAATACGGCAGTTTTTCTACGTGAAATTGCTTGAAGGCAAGATTTCCTTTATAGTGTTTTGCAATTTCGTTGAACAATCGTTGATTGATTGAATTTTTACTGATACCGCCTACCAATACTAATGTGTTTATCGTTTTCATAATGTTACATTTTTTAAGTGTTTGTATAGGTCAAAAATACGCAGAGATTTTATACAATCACACCAAATTCCTATGACTTTCGGCAGGGTTTTCGCTAATATTCAATAGTTTGTAATATACAAAAAAGCAGTCGTTCCATTATCGAACGACTGCTTTACCGTGGGCTCAACAGGGCTTGAACCTGTGACCCCCTGATTATGAGTCAGGTGCTCTAACCAACTGAGCTATGAGCCCTAAATAACCATACTGTTATTTAAGTGCTGCAAAAATACCTGTTTTTTTGAAACCTGCAAATATGTATTCGATTATTTTTTTGTTTTTTCAACAAAATCTATCTTTGCGAAAAAATAAAATTCATGTTAGAAAACATTACCTCTATTATTTTCGATTTCGGCGGTGTAATTCTCAACCTCAACGAGCAACGCACCTACTCTGCTCTTATGCAATTATTGCAGTGCAACGCGCACGACCTTTCGCGCTCTGTGGCGCAAAACAATGTATTTCGCAACTACGAATGCGGGCTAATTTCAAGCGATGAATTTGTGGCGTACATTCAATCACTTGCGCCGCACTATATTAGTGCACAGCAAATTACCGATGCGTGGAACGCTATGTTGCTCGATTTTCCGCCGGCGCACGTGGAGTTATTGCTCCGCTTAAAAATGCAATACCGCACATTTTTACTGAGCAATACCAACGATTTGCACGAAAAGGCTTTTGTGCAAAATATGAAAAATCAAGGAATTAAACACTCCATACACGATTTATTTGAAACAGTGTGGTATTCGCATCACCTGCACTTGAACAAACCACACGTAGAAATTTTTGAAACCGTGATTGCACAAGCAGGTTTGAACCCTGAGCACACGCTGTTTTTAGACGATAAAGAAGAAAATCTCGTAGGTGCTCGCAAGGCAGGTTTGCGCACGCAACTGATTGATAAAGAAACTTCTATTCTAAAAATTTTCAAAAATCACTAAGATTGCTATCGTTTTCATGTTGAATTGTTTAAAATCCGTATAAATTTGCGAAAAAAATTGAGAGTATGATTCATTTTCGCCTTTCGGAAATTTGCCGACCTGCCCTATTTTCGGTATTGAAACAAGGGTATGGCAAAGAACAATTCGGTAAAGATTTATTTTCGGGTATTATAGTGGGCATAGTGGCTCTGCCGCTTGCCATTGCCTTTGCCGTAGCATCAGGAGTTTCGCCCGAAAAAGGATTGATTACGGCGGTGATTGCAGGATTTATTATTTCATTTTTGGGCGGTAGCCGCGTGCAAATAGGCGGACCTACGGGTGCATTTATTGTTATAGTATTCGGCGTATTGCAGCAGTATGGTTTCGATGGCTTGCTCATTTCCACCATTTTAGCAGGATTTTTTCTCATTCTGTTTGGTTTACTCAAATTGGGAACACTTCTGCGCTACATTCCTCACCCGCTTATTGTGGGTTTCACAAGTGCCATAGCCTTAGTAATTTTTTCTACACAGGTAAAAGATGCGTTGGGGCTTCAAATTCGCTCTGTTCCGGGCGATTTTATAGGAAAATGGACTGCCTACATTGGCGCACTCGGCACTACTAATAAATTTGCCGTAGTACTCACTATTATTACTATATTTATAACGGTAGGTTTCAAAAAAATTACCACCAAAATTCCCGGTTCCTTTGTTGCCATTATTTTGGTAACACTCTTTGTGCATCTCTTTCACGTGCCGGTGAATACCATAGAAACGAGTTTTGGTACTATTCCGCAAAAAATATCGCTTTCGGCACCGCACATAGATTGGGCGCAGTTGCAAATGTATTTTGCGCCGGCACTCACCATTGCGCTGCTGGGCGCAATAGAATCGCTGCTTTCGGCGGTGGTAGCCGATGGTATGATAGGTTCCACCCACGATTCTAATACAGAATTGATTGCACAAGGAGTTGCCAACGTGGTTACACCGTTTTTTGGCGGTATTCCCGCCACCGGCGCAATTGCTCGCACGGCTACAAACGTGAAAAACGGCGGTCGCACACCTATTGCCGGCATGATGCACGCCGTTACCCTACTGCTCATTATGCTCTTTTTCGGTTCGTGGGCAAAACTCATTCCCATGCCCTGCTTAGCCGGTATTCTTATAGTGGTAGCCTACAACATGAGCGAATGGCGTTCCTTCCTTTCTATTTTCAACGGCTCGCGTTTCGATATACTTATATTATTGGTAACCTTCTTTCTTACCGTATTTATAGACCTCACGGTGGCTATAGAAGTGGGTGTGGTACTTTCGGCTCTGCTGTTTATGAAACGCATGAGCGATGCCGGTGGACTACAAACCGATACGGTGGATAGAAATACCTTAGAAAATTATTCCGACATTCCCGCCGGCATTTCAATTTACGAAATCAGTGGACCCTTCTTTTTTGGTTCTGCCAAAAGTTACTGCAACACCCTGCGCGAAATCGGTTCAAAATCGAAGGTACTCATTGTGCGTATGCGCTACGTTCCCTTTGTGGACCAAACTGCGGTGCACAATCTGCGCGATGTAATTCAAAGTTTGCAAAAAAGCAACATCAAAGTCATTCTTTCGGGCGTGAATCCCAAAGTATATGAAGAATTGCACGACAGCCGCATAGTGTTTTTGCTGGGCAAAGCAAATATTCTATCAACCTTTGAAGAAGCCGTACAGCGAGCGAAAAAATTTGTAAATTGATACGTCAGAAAGTCTAAAATCTTAGTGCTTGTGTCTGCTGTTTAAAAATCTTGTATCCCATTACAAAACGTCCACCACCGTTTCCAACTTCACACCGCGCGAACCTTTTATAAATATGTATTGCTGTTTGAGTGGGTGAGCGGTAAGGTAGGTTTTTAAATCGTGCGCAGTGGCAAAATGATTGTAGTGCGTGTGCGCGTGCCAATTCCCCACCAAAAATACCGATGTAAACTTCAATGAATCAATGAGTTTTATAATTGCTTGATGTTCTTTTTGGGCATCTTCGCCCAATTCAAACATTTCGCCCAAAATAAGGGTTTTGTGCGCTTGCTCCACCTGCGCAAATGCCTCAATAGCCGCACGCATACTCGTAGGATTGGCATTGTAGGCATCTAAAATCAAGGTATTGTGCGCTGTTTTTTGCAGTTGTGAGCGATTATTGGTGGGCGTGTAATGTTCTATCGCTGTTTGTATTGCTTTATCGGACACACCGAAATACGCCCCGATAGCCGCCGCAGCGAGCATATTTTTGGCATTGTATTCGCCGAAAAGGTTCGATTGTATAAACGTGCGCGAGCCGCCATGCACAAAACAAAACGCCGCAAAGAGCGATGTGCGCACAAGTTCGCCTCTGTACTGCGCATCAGCATTGAAGGCATACGACACACAGTTGGTAATTTCTTTATCGTTTGCACGCAAAATTTCATTGTCAAAATCTTGAAATATAGTGCCTCCATGTGCTTTTATACTGTCATACAGTTCTGTTTTGGTACGAATAACCCCCTCGAAACTGCCAAACCCCTGCAAATGCGCCTTGCCCACGTTGGTAATAATCCCGTAATCGGGTTGTGCAATGGAGCACAAAAACGCGATTTCCTTTTCGTGATTGGCACCCATTTCCACTATGGCAATTTCTGTGTCGGCAGTAATGCGCAGCAGCGTGAGCGGTACTCCTATGTGATTATTCAAATTTCCCAGCGTGTTAATGGTATTGAATTTTTGCGACAACACAGCCGAAATCAATTCTTTGGTAGTAGTTTTTCCATTGGTGCCGGTAATGGCAATAATTTTTGCCCTACACTGCCTTCTATGATAGGCGGCTACTTGTTGTAAAAATTGCAATACATGTTCCACTACAATGCAACGTTCGTTTGATGCCAAATTGGTATCGTCCACCACCGCATAGGCTGCCCCCTGCTCTATTGCCTGCGCAGCAAAGGTATTGCCATTAAAATTTTCGCCCGAAAGCGCGAAAAACACACAACCGGGCGTAATACTGCGCGAATCGGTAGAAATAGTGGGGTGATTGAGAAAAATCTCGGTATAAAAATTTTGTATTGTCATAACGAAAAAGAATTTTGGAAAATAAAAAATCACGCAGGTAATAATTCCACTGAACGTCCTAAGGCATTGGCAATGCGGTAAAACGTAGATACGCTTGGTTCTATAATCCCCTTCTCTATTTTTGAAATATACGATTTTTTCAAACCTACTCTATTGGCAAGTTCCGATTGACTTATTTTTTCGGCTTTGCGAATTTCATGTATTACTTCTCCCACACAATGAGTATATGCTTCACTCCGAAATGCTTCACGCTCCGGCGTACCAACTTTTCCATAGAGATTATCCATTATATCATCTATACTTGTGAGATTATCATTCTTTATGTGCATAATATTCATTCTTTAATGTTATTGCCTTTTTAATTTCTTTTTCGGGAGTTTTCTGTGTTTTCTTTTGAAATCCATTGAAAAGAATTACCACATTACCTTTATCAAAACAAAAGAAAACGCGATAGATGTTTCCTTCATATTCCGAACGTAATTCATATACTCCTTCACGAATATATTTAATAAATTTTCGGAAATTCTATTTTGCGATTTGAGCATATCAAGCACATAAAATATCTTTTTAGATACATTTGCATCAAGCGATTGAATAAAATCTAAAAAGTAATTTTTATATGCTGTTATGGTTCTTTCCGTCATTCTTTCGTTACATTATTGCTCATTAGCACAATAATACCGTATAACAAAAGTACACAAAATTGTGAATTAACAATTAGTAATTACGAATTATTTTCACTGTACTCTATTCTCTGTACTTATTGCTCGTTTCTTATATCTAATAATCTTGTATCTAAAAAAGTGTATCTTTGCCGCTCAAAATACAACTATGGTTTCAGTCGATAATTTAGCCGTGGAATTTGGCGGCAGCACTTTGTTTTCCAACATCAATTTTGTAATCAACGAAAAAGACCGCATTGCGCTCATGGGCAAAAACGGCGCGGGAAAATCTACCTTGCTCAAAATTTTAGCCGGCGTGCAGCAGCCTTCGGCAGGTAAAGTGGTGGTGCCCAAAGATAAAACCGTAGCCTACCTGCCGCAGCACCTGATGACCGAAAACAAACGCACGGTGTTCGAGGAAGCATCGCAGGCGTTTGCCGCAATTTTTGCCATGCAGCAGCAAATAGACGACCTCAACAATCAACTCGCCACGCGCACTGATTACGAATCAGACGAATACATGAAAATTATAGAAGATGTGTCGGCTCTGAGCGAGCGATTTTACAGCATAGAAGAAATTAACTACGATGCCGAAGTTGAAAAAATTCTCATCGGTTTGGGATTTTCACGCGAAGATTTTACTCGCCCCACCGGCGATTTCAGTGGCGGCTGGCGTATGCGCATAGAACTTGCAAAAATTCTTTTGCAAAAACCCGACCTCATACTCTTAGACGAACCCACCAACCACATGGATATAGAATCTATTCAGTGGTTTGAAGATTTTTTAATTCAAAGCGGCAAAGCGGTAGTGGTAATTTCGCACGACCGCACCTTTGTGGACAACATTACCACTCGCACCATAGAAGTTACTATGGGCAGAATTTACGATTACAAAGTGAATTATTCCTCTTACTTACAACTGCGCTCCGAACGCCGCGAACAGCAACAAAAAGCGGTGGACGAACAGCAAAAAATGATAGCAGAAACCACCGAATTTATTGAACGCTTTAAGGGAACCTACTCAAAAACACTGCAAGTGCAAAGTAGGGTAAAAATGCTCGAAAAACTGCAAGTTTTGGAGGTTGATGAAGAAGATACTTCTGCCCTGAGGCTCAAATTTCCACCCTGCGAGCGGTCGGGCAATTATCCTGTAATTGCCGATAATGTAGGCAAAACCTACGGAGAACACAGAGTGTATTCCGGTGCAAATTTCACCATTTCGCGCGGCGAAAAAGTTGCCTTTGTGGGTAAAAACGGTGAAGGAAAATCTACCATGATACAGTCGATTATGAACACAATTGATTTTGAAGGAAAACTTTCCATTGGGCACAATGTGCACATTGGCTATTTTGCGCAAAACGAAGCCTCGCTTTTAGACGAAGAAAAAACCGTATTTCAAACCATAGACGATGTAGCAGTGGGCGATATTCGCAGCAAAATCAAAGATATTTTGGGTGCATTTATGTTTGGCGGCGAAAGTTGGACCAAAAAAGTAAAAGTGCTTTCGGGTGGCGAACGCACGCGCCTTGCCATGATAAAACTCCTGCTCAATCCGGTGAATATGCTCATTCTCGATGAACCCACCAATCACTTAGATATGCGCACCAAAGATGTACTGAAATCGGCTCTGAAAGATTACGATGGCACGCTGATTTTGGTGTCGCACGACCGCGATTTTTTAGACGGCTTGGTTACAAAAGTATATGAATTTGGCAACAAACGAGTGAAAGAACACCTCTGTGGTATTTCGGAATTTTTGACAACAAAAAAAATGGCGCATTTGCGCGAATTGGAGAAAAAATAATTTTCAGTTTTCAGTTTTCAGTTTTCAATTAAATCGTACTTTTGCGAACAATAAAAAAACCTACACAAATGAAAAAACAACACATCATTTCTATTATCACCGCAGCCTTGCTCTGCATTTCGGGCGTAGTATTTGCGCTGAACACCAAAAATCCAAAAGAAAAAGAAACACTTGTGGAAATTCACACCAATAAAGGCGTGATGACCGTGAAACTCTACAACGAAACGCCGCTGCACCGCGATAATTTTATAAAACTTGCGCAGGAAGGATTTTACGATAGTTTGCTCTTTCACCGCGTTATTTCAGGATTTATGATTCAAGGCGGCGACCCAAATTCTAAAAATACACCTGCCGGAGCACAACTTGGCACAGGCGGACCGGGCTACACCATTCCGGCGGAATTTCACCAAACGCTTTTTCACCGCAAAGGCGCGCTGGCTGCGGCTCGCATGGGCGACCAAGTTAATCCGCAAAAAGCATCGTCCGGTTCGCAATTCTACATAGTACAGGGCAAAAAAATTCCTGCGGCGCAAGTACAGGATTATAACGAATATCAACAAAATATTTATACAACCATTGGCGGCACTCCCTTTTTAGACGGGCAATATACCGTATTTGGCGAAGTAATAAAAGGACTTGAAATTATAGACCTCATAGCCTCGCAACCCACCAATGCCGCCAATCGCCCGCTGGAAGATATTATAATTACCAAAATTGTGATTTTAAAATAACCGAAATGTTACAAAAAATTGAAACGCTCAGTGCCGCAATCGCAGCATTTACCGCACAGTCGAGTAGCGATGTAGAACAATTTCGCCTTGCGTATTTATCGAAAAAAGGGGAATTAAACAATCTCTTTGCGGAATTTAAAAACGTGCCGAACGAACAGAAAAAAGAAATTGGCGCACGCATCAATATTCTCAAACAAGAAGCGCAAGCAAAATTCGATGAACTCACTGCGGCATTTTCTTCTGCCGAAAATCAAACACTCGATATAGACCTTAGCCTTCCCGGCAATCCTTTGCAGTTGGGCAGTCGTCATCCGCTTTCTATTATCAAAAAACAAATTATCGACATTTTTTCGCGCATAGGGTTCACCGTAGCCGAAGGACAGGAAATTGAGGACGATTGGCACGTATTCAGTGCGCTCAATTTTCCCGAAGAACATCCTGCTCGCGATATGCAGGATACATTTTTTATTGAAAAAAATCCCGATATATTGCTCCGTACCCACACTTCGAGCGTGCAAGTGCGCGTAATGGAAAAAACACAACCGCCCATTCGCGCCGTGTTTCCCGGTAGGGTGTTTCGCAACGAGGCAATTTCGGCGCGTGCACACTGTATTTTCCACCAAGTGGAGGGTTTGTATATCGACAAAGATGTATCCTTCGCCGATTTGAAACAAACGCTGCTGTTTTTTGCCAAAGAAATGTTTGGTGCCGACACGCAAATTCGCCTTCGTCCCTCCTATTTCCCCTTCACCGAACCTTCGGCAGAAATGGATATTTCGTGCTCGCTTTGCGGCGGAAAAGGCTGCGGCGTGTGTAAACACAGCGGTTGGGTAGAAATTTTGGGCTGCGGTATGGTGGACCCCAACGTACTCACAAATTGCGGAATCGACAGCAAAGTATATAGCGGTTTTGCCTTTGGTATGGGCGTAGAACGCATAGCCATGCTCAAATATCAAATCAAAGATATTCGCCTGTTTTTTGAAAACGATTTGCGATTTATCAAACAATTTCAAGCAGCAAATTGACGTACTAATTGATGGTTAATTGTTTCTTCAACAAATGCAAAACGGCATTGCGAACGAAGTGAAGCAATCTCTATGGCAATACTTTGAGTAGATAATTTATAACAACCTATGGCACAAAAAAAGGCAGCAAAAAAAAGTACGGGAAAATCGGGAAAACAGAATCGGTTTTTGTTTTTTGGAATTGTGTTTTTTGCATTGTGTTTATTTACCTACAACGCTCTTTTGCGCCCCAGCATAACCACGCCAAACGGCGAAGAATATTATCTCTTTGCCGTACCCACCGGTTCCACCTACGAATCGCTCACGCAAAAATTGCGCGATGAACTCGATATGGGCAATAGCCGTAGTTTCGCATTTTTGGCAAATTTGATACTAAAAAATCCGCCATCTCCCGGCTTGTATAAACTGCGCAACGGTATGAGTAACAAAGATTTATTGATTCTTTTTCGGTCGGGTAAGCGCGAATATGTGAATTTTACGCTTTCATTTGCTCGCTATGCGCACGATGTGGCAGCCCAAGCAAGCAAACAGTTGGAGGCTACGCAAGAAGATTTCGATGAACTCTTTACCAACAAGGATTTTCTCGATTCGCTGGGCGTGAATAAAGCGAACATTATTACACTTTTTATTCCCGATACCTACCAATTCAAATGGAACACAAGCGCACGGCAATTTATGGAACGTATGCACAAAGAATCCACACTGTTTTGGAATGAAGAACGCTTAGCGCAGGCGAAAAAAATAGGTTTAACGCCGCAGCAAGTAATGACTATGGCGTCAATTATCAATCAAGAAACCAATAAAAATGACGAAAAACCACGCATAGCCGGCGTATTGCTCAATCGCTTGCGCACGCACCAACGCTTGCAAGTGGACCCTACCATAAAATACGCTTTGGGCGATTTTTCCATTAAGCGCGTGCTCAATAAACACAAAGATGCTACCGCACATTCGCCCTACAACACCTATGCCGTTGCCGGTTTACCGCCCGGACCCATTTGCACTCCGCAAAAAGTAGATATTGATGCCGTGCTCAATGCCGAAAATCACAATTATTTTTTCTATTGCGCCAAAATCAATTCCAATCATCATCAGTTTACCAAAACCTACGATGAACACCTACGCTACGCAAAATCCTACCAAGCGTGGCTCAATACAATCAACATTAAATAACAAAGCCTGCTGCGCGAAATGTATTCACATCGTCTTGCACCTGCACACCGTGCGTGGTGAGCATATCGCCGGTAATAGAAGCATTAATGCCCGATTTGAGTGCTTTCCCCTGCAAGTGTTGAATAGAAAGTCGTCCGCCGGCAAAGCGCAAATAGGCTCGCGGATTGATAAAACGGAAGAGTGCAAAACTTGTAAGAATTTCCTCATCAGAAAGTGGCGGCATGCCAAAAAGCGGTGTGCCTTCTATGGGATTCAAAATATTGATAGGAATGGAACGAATACCTAAATCGCGTAGTGCGAGTGCCAATTCTATGCGTTGTGCCATAGTTTCGCCCATACCGATAATGCCGCCCGAACACACTTCCAAACCAATTGCTTGCGCAGCACGAATAGTTGCAATTTTTTCTTCAACGCTGTGAGTGCTGCACAAGTTCGGGAAAAACGATGGCGCAGTTTCCAAATTACAGTGATAGCGCGTTACTCCGGCATCTTTCAATTCCTGCAACTGTTCTTTTGTGAGTAAACCCATTGAAGCACATAGTTTTATGGGCGATTTTTGTGCAATTTCGCGATAAATCGAAACACAATTTTGCAACGTTTGCGGCGATACGGTGCGTCCGCTTGTTACCAATCCGTGCCTGTGCACACCGGCTTTGCCATTTGCCACTGCCTGCGCTACGGCGGTATTTTTGTCTATACTATCGTAAATATCTATCTTACACTTGTTGTGTGCCGACTGACTACACCACTTGCAATTTTCGCTGCACAGCCCCGATTTTGCGTTGGTTATAGAGCAAAGTTGCAGCGCGGCATTGCAAAAATATTCGCGTAAGGTATTTGCGCCCTCGTAAAGTTCTTCTTTGTTTGCATATTCTGCAAGTTTGCAAGCCGTTTCAAAATCTATTTCGGCACCGGCTTTAATGTCGGCTATCAGTTGTTGTATCATACGAAAATTCTACTATTTATTGTTGTTCTACTTCGTGAAGGAGCATTTGCAGCGAGACAAGCAGCGTTTGCTCCACTATGTGTGCGCGAGTGCCGGAAAATGCGCATTTGTGCGACACGATTCCCTGTGGCGCGGCAACAGCAATCCACACCGTGCCCACCGGTTTTTCGTCAGTGCCGCCGCCCGGTCCGGCTATGCCGCTGGTGGCTATAGCGTAAGTGGTATTGAAAATTCTGCGGCAATTCTGCGCCATTGCCTGCACACACTCCTTGCTCACCGCGCCGTGCGATGTAATAATAAACTCCGGCACGTGCAACAGATTTTGTTTTACTTCGTTGGAATACGCCACCACACTGCCTTTGAAATATGCCGAACAACCCGAAATTGCCGTAATACTCTGTGCTACGGCTCCGCCGGTGCAACTTTCGGCAGTGGCAAGACTTGCATTTTTCGCACGTAATTGTGCGCCAATTATTTCATTCAGTGCAAACAGTTCGTTCGTTGTCATTTGTTAGTTCCTTTCCGGATTGCTTCGTTCCTCGCAACGGTGTAGCCCTCATCGAAGGTAATGATGAGAAAAAAGCGTCATTGCGAACATAGTGAAGCAATCTATTTGAATTGCAAAAGTACAGCAAAAATTTTACCCCACTATTCGTATTTATACTTAAAAATACTATCGAATGGAGTATTTCCGAATTTCCTGTTCGTAGTCTTTTTCGGGTTTTGGCAGCAAGCGTTGCAAGTAGGCATGAAAGGCGGCACCATGATTTTTATGAATACTGTGCGTAAGTTCGTGGAGCAAAATAAAATCAATCAAATGCGGCGGCAGCAGCATAATGTAACAACTGATAGAAATACTATTGGCGTGAGAGCAACTACCCCAGCGACCTTTTGCTCGCGAAATCTTGCACTGTGCGTAAGTAAAATGATAGTCTTGTGCAAGTTTTTGCAATCGCGAAGGAATGTGCATCTGCGCCATATTCACCAATGCCTGCTCGCGTGCTTTTGCTACACACTCCTGCACACGGTAATCGCCGCTCTCTACCTGCGGCGCGTGAAACACTATAACTTCCGTTTCGCTAATTTTTGCGCGTACTCTCTGCGTATATTCTACTTGCACAAAACGCAAACTGTGTTGCGGCGTAAGAGTGTCGCCGGCGGAAAACAGCGTTTGTTTTGGTGTGCGCTGCGCTATTTTGCGCTTTGCACTCTCTATCCATGCCGATTTTTGCAGTAAAAACGCCTCAGCATCGGGCAAATAGCGCAGGTGCGGCATAGAAAGTTGCGGTACGCCCGATTTTCCCACTTTCAAACTAATGCGTGTCAGGCGTTTATTTGCCACAATTTCCACAGTGCCAATATGAGGATAGATTTTGAGCATATTCTTCAATAATTCAACGCACAAAAGTAAATAAAAAACACGGAGTTTGGTAGTTTACGCATTTTGTTTATTTTTGCACTATTACAGTTGAAAAACCTATGGAATCAAAAAAATATCCTCTCGAACTCAATACCATGCCGGGTTTTGCCGGCAGTTCAGCCTATTATTTGCGCTACGAAGACCCCCATAACCAAAACGCACTTGTTTCAAAAAAAGCGAATGACTATTGGGGCAATGTGGATTTATACTTGGGAGGAACCGAACACGCTACCGGGCACTTAATTTACAGCCGGTTTTGGAATAAATTTTTGTTCGATTTGGGCACGATAGCCAAAGATGAACCCTTTCAAAAACTTATCAATCAAGGTATGATACAAGGTCGCTCGAATTTTGTGTATCGCATACAAGGCAGCAATACCTTTGTGTCGCTGGGATTGAAAGACCAATACGATACCACGCAATTACACGTGGACGTGAATATAGTGGAAAACGATATTCTTGATACAGAAGCATTTAAAAAGTGGCGACCCGATTTTGCCGATGCGGAATTTATTTTAGAAGACGGAAAATATCACTGCGGTCATGCGGTGGAAAAAATGTCGAAATCTATGTTCAACGTGGTGAATCCCGACAGCATAGTGGAACGCTACGGAGCCGACACCCTGCGCATGTACGAAATGTTTCTCGGTCCTTTGGAACAATCGAAACCATGGGATATGAAGGGAATTGACGGTGTGCACCGATTTTTGAAAAAATTATGGGCACTGTTTTTTAATCGCGATGAATTTGCAATTTCCACCGAAGCCCCCACAGCCGAAGAACTGAAAATACTGCACACCCTCATTAAAAAAGTAACTTCGGATATTGAAAACTTTTCGTTTAATACCGCTGTTTCGGCATTTATGATTTGTGTGAACGAATTGCAGCGCGTGCAGTGCAATAAACGAGCGATTTTAAAACCACTTCTTGTGTGCCTTGCGCCATTTGCACCGCATATTGCCGAAGAATTATACAGCCGATTGGGGCACTCTCACAGCATTTGCAATGCGCAATTTCCTGAATATAACGAGAAATTTTTACAGGAAAATACGGTAAAATATCCCGTATCTTTCAACGGAAAAGTGCGTTTTACCCTTGAATTTGCCACCGGCACAAGCAAAGAAGATATAGAAAAGGCTGTGCTAAACGATAGTCAAAGTATGAAATATCTCAGTGGAAATGTTCCCAAAAAAGTTATTGTAGTTCCGGGAAAAATTATTAATATTGTACTATAAAACATTTAACCTAAAAAAAGTAATACTCATGGAAACAAAATTTGAACAGGAACTCGGCAATTACAAACAATCGTGGCAGTATCCATTATCAAAAATCGTGGCAGTGTTTGCCGCAGTTATAGCACTTGTATGTATCGTTGATTATTTTTACGACAATACTGTGGTGCAAGTTTCTGTTCCGGAATTTGCCGCACAGTTACAAATGAGCCATACGAATGATTTGGTTTCAGACGTACAAGTAACAGTAGGAGACAGAGTATTTCGTTTTCACCCGCAAGGAAATATTAACGGGCGGTCGAATGTAGCAATATTGATGGGCGCAAATACTATATCTGCGTACTCTACTCGTTGGTTTGGGCAAGCAAAATACCTTAGTGTAGATACTAACACTCAAAAAATTCGCCATGCCAATATTTACAACGATGGCTTTGTTCTTTGGGTAGCATTATTGCTCCTTCCCTTAGTTATCTTTCTTCTTTTTTCTTTCCGCAGTGCATTGGTGGAATTGCTCTTTACGCGCTATTACACCCTCATTGTGCTACCGTTTATTTTGATTTTCGTACTTTTCGGCGGACAAGGCTGGGGACGACTTGCTCACGCAATCAACGTGTTGTTCTAATTTCTCTAAAATAAGCGTAACATCTAAAAGTAACCCGTCCATTCCTGCGAAAGCAGGAATGACTTGGAATAAATGGGGAAAATCAAAATTTCTCTGCAATTAATCATGTATGTGTATTTCCTCGTGCGCGAGAATATTTCGGGTTTTTCGCGCAATGGCAGTAAGAGGAAGTTCCTTTTTCTCGCCTGCAATAACCGTGAGTGATTGCGGTGCTATGGAAAAATTAATGTCGGAATACATTACACGCGGTTCGCCGTCCATGTGAATGGTATAAGGTCGCGCATTTTGTATGGTAAGTGAATCCACTTGCAGAGTTTCCACATAGCGCGATTTGTGTATGCGATTGGTAAAAAGGTCTATGGCAAGTTTGAGGGTGAAAAGCGGCGGAAATTTTTCTATAAACACCACTTCAAATTTTCCATCGGTAACATCGGCAGTGGGTGCTATATGCGCATTCAGCCCATATTGATTGGCATTGGCTATGGCACCTATAAAAAATGTACGGGTAAATTCTTTGTTTTCGCTGTTGAACGTAAAAGTTTGCGGTTTGTAGTGAAATAATTCCTTGCTCACCAAATGCACGTATTTCAGCCCACCGCGCTTGGTTACATTGATGTTGAATAAATCGCCGATAACGGCATCGAAACCAAAACCGGCAATATTGAGCACATATTCATTGTTGCACAAAATCGTATCCATTTGCATTTTTCGTCCTTCGGCTATTAAGCGAATAGCAGGGCGAATAGAGAGCGGAATGTGCAAAAAACGCGACAATCCATTGCCAGACCCCATAGGAATAATGGCGAGCGTAGTGTTGGAATGAACAAGCGGTTGCGCCACTTCGTGAATAGTGCCATCGCCGCCCACCGCCACCACTATGTCGAATATATTTCGCGCATTGTTGCTCAACTGTATGGCATGACCGGCGTATTCGGTGTAAGAAAAATGCAATTCAAAATCCGCCGCAGGTAAAAATTCTCGCGCATAGTTCTCTATCATTCGTTTCTGCCGTCCGGTGCCCGACATAGGATTGATTATGAACAACACTTTTTGCATATTTCCTAACTCCTAATGAGTTCTTCCCGGATACGCCGCAAGTGCGTGTTTCAAACATTCTATTGCTCGTTCGAGTTTTTCAATATTCAGTATATAGGCTATGCGCACTTGTTTATCGCCCAATTTTTTACCTGTGTAAAATCCATTTCCCGGCGCAAGCATTACCGTAGCCCCTTCGTGTTGAAATTCTTCCAATAACCACTGACAGAATTTTTCGGCATTATCTACCGGCAATTCCACAATGGAATAAAACGCCCCCTTCGGCATGGGCGAACGCACCCCTTTTATTTTATTCAATTCATTGATTATGAACTTTCTACGTCTATCGTATTCCTCCGCCGATTCTTGTATATAACTCTGCGGTGTATCCAAAAGGGCTTCGGCTACAATTTGCCCAAACGATGGCGGACTCAATCGCGCTTGCGCAAATTTGAGTGATGTGGCTATTACGTCTTTATTGCGCGAAATGAGTGCACCCACGCGAATACCACACACATTGTAACGTTTTGAAAATGAATCAACTAAAATAACATTATCTTCTATTCCCTGCAAATTCATCACCGAATAATGCTCGCTATCGTAGCAAAATTCTCGATACACTTCATCGCAAATCAAAAAAAGATTGTATTGTTTCACCAAATCGCGAATTTGCTCCAATTCATTGCGCGAATACACGTAACCCGTAGGATTATTCGGATTGCAGAGCATAATTGCTTTGGTGCGCGGCGTGAGTGCTTTTTCAAATTCTTCTATGGAAGGCAGTGCAAAACCGCTCTCAATAGTGGAACGCACGGGAATCATGCGAGCACCGGTTTCGGTGGTAAATCCGTAATAATTCGAGTAAAATGGTTCGGGCACAATTACTTCATCGGCATAATTGAGTATGCTGTAATACGCAAAACAAATAGCCTCTGAGCCGCCGTTGGTTATCAAAATATCTTCGTGCGAAATATCTATTCCTATGGATTTATAGTAGTCTGCCATTTTTTTGCGCAAAGTACTATTTCCGGCAGAGTGAGAATATGGCACGTAATCACATGAAAATGAACGCACAGCATCGAGTGCTTGCGGCGGCGTGGGCAAATCGGGTTGCCCTATATTGAGGTGCAAAACCTCTACTCCTCGTGCTTTGGCAGCATCGGCATATTTTGAAAGTTTACGGATGGGCGAAGCCGGCATGGTAAGCCCACGGTCTGAAATTTGTGGCATAGTGTATGATTTTTAAGCCGTTGTAAATTTGTACAAATATACTATAATTGTAAATTGTAAATTGTAAATTGTAAATTATTTTGGCACATTAGCATATTGCCTCATTAGCACATTGCCGTATTGCCATGTTTCACAAATTCCATACTTTTGTAAAAAAAAAATCTATGAACTCTATCGACCGCAATCATATATGGCACCCCTACGCTTCGGCAACTCGCCCTTTGGAACAATTTGAAGTAATATCTGCGCAGGGCGTATATTTAGAGTTGGCAAATGGCGCAAAAATTATAGATGGCATGAGCAGTTGGTGGTCGGTTATTCACGGCTACAATCACCCACGCTTAAATGCTGCCATGCACGCGCAAATCGAGAAATTTTCGCACGTGATGTTTGGCGGACTTACTCACGCACCGGCTATAAAACTCACCGAAACACTCCTCCGCATAGTTCCACAGAATTTGCAACACGTATTCTACTCCGATTCGGGTTCGGTAGCAGTGGAAGTTGCCATGAAAATGGCGTTGCAATACCAAGTGGCAGCCAAAAAACCGCAAAAACGGCACTTTGCCACCATTCGCGGCGGCTATCACGGCGATACGTGGAACGCTATGTCGGTGTGCGACCCTGTAACAGGTATGCATTCGCTTTTCTCAAACTCTTTGACCTGTCAATTCTTTGTTTCTCGTCCGCAAAGCACCTTTCATGGCGCATGGCAGGAAAGCGATTTGAACGAAGTGCGCGAATTATTTAAAAGCAAGCACAAATCCATTGCGGCATTTATTATAGAACCCATAGTGCAGGGCGCGGGGGGAATGTATTTTTATCACCCGCAGTTTTTGCGCGGAATTGCCGATTTGTGTAAGAAATACAATATTCTCCTCATAGCCGATGAAATTGCCACCGGATTTGGACGCAGCGGAACACTGTTTGCCTGCGAACACGCCGCCGTGCAACCCGATATTATGTGTATAGGCAAAGCCCTCACGGGCGGCTACATGAGTTTTGCCGCCACGCTGTGCAGCAGCAAAATTGCGCATACCATTTCCGAAAATCCGCCTTATGTGTTCATGCACGGACCAACCTTTATGGCAAATCCGCTTGCCTGCGCACTCGCCTGCGAAAGCATCAATCTTCTTTTAGAAACTTCGTGGCAAGCAAACGTGCTGCGAATTGAGCGCGAATTACAGCACTTACTGCAAGCACTTGAAACTCACGCGGCAGTGGCACAAGTGCGCGTGTTGGGCGCAATCGGTGTGGTAGAAATGCACGAGGCGGTAGATATGAGCCGTATTCAACCACTCTTTGTGGCACATGGCGTGTGGCTACGCCCCTTTGGAAAACTTATTTACACCATGCCGCCCTACTGCATTTCCTCCGAAGAATTACAAACCGTAATTCTCGGTATGATACGCAGCATTGAAGAATACTGTGTATAACAAAAAAAAGGCGATTTGAATATCAAACCGCCTTTTTATAATAGGAATTATTCGATTATTGAACAATCGCTTTGAAACTTGCATCTTGTGCAAATGCTCTAAATTCAATATCTTTTTTTGCACGTTGTAGCAACGTTGGGTCTGCATTTACTGCTGCTTGCAAATTGGTAGTTACTTGGTCAAGATTTTTTTCGCGAGCACCAATTACTGCTTTCAAATATGAAGCAACTGCGCTTGATTCGGCACGGGTCAATGTTTGCATTGCTGAATCATTGTCGCCGGTTAATACTTGTGCAAGAGCGGTATTGAAACGTGGTGCGTTTGCAAACATTGCTACTGCTTGGTCGTAGTTACCTGCTTTGAATTGTGCCCAGCCTAAGTTGTAACGAACTTCGGGACCTGCGCCTTGTGCAAGTTCAAAATATTCCAAACCTTGTGCTATATTGCCTTGTTTCACTGCAAGTACACCCAAGTTGTTTTTCACTACATTGTCGCCTTCCGAAATTTCGTTTGCTTTGTTAAGTGCGGTAAGCGCATTTGCGTAATCGCTTGCTGCAATATAGGCTGCACCTAAGTTATTGAATGCCGACCATTCTTGTGGAAATTTCACTGTTGCATTTTTCAAAATAGTGATTTTATCGTTTGTAGATTGAGCAAGTGTTTCTGCTGCATACAAATACTCTTGAAGCGTAAGTTGTACGTTTGATTGACCCAATGCTGCCGCCAAAATCACACTTTCGGGTTTGTCTTTTTTGTTAGCCGATACTACTACTTCCGAACGGCGGAGTTGTGGTAAAATTTGTTCGGCAAGTTCTTTGAAAATCACACTCATTTTTCTCAATTCTGCTTCGCGAACATCGGGGTCAGAGTATGAACTCAAAATTTGAAGAATTACTTCTTTATCTTGAATGTTAGAATTTTGCACTAAAATTACGAATTTATCCCAGTCTTCTTTGGTGTAAGTTCCCACGAAACCGCTTTTGTTCAATGCTCGTTTGATAGCATTTCCGGCGTTTGTTTCACGTTGTGAAGCCAAGCGTTGGTTCAAATCTTGCGGACCATCGGGCGATGCATAACCATGAATGTCGATACCTTTATATATAAGTGTAGTATCTTTTGCCACGCTTGCAGTAAAATCTTTCAATGCTTTGATTCCGGCAGTTCCCATTTCGCTACTGCGAACGTTTGCTTGGTCTATCAAGAACATAATGGTAGTTTCCGAAGTTACCACTTGATTGCGTTTCAATTGGTTATCTACATTGATTACTTGTGCATCGTCTTGCAATAAATTTGCAGTAGCCATTACGCCATCGGCAACTTTTACCGCAGGAAAATCTACACTTTTGTTACCTACTTTTGCTGTTGCTCCCACCATAAGGCTCGATTGGAACATAGCATCGGTGTAAGGCACTTGTGCTTTGTATGAAAAACTTCCACCGGTGGTGTATGAAATCATTTGAGCGTTTGATTGTACCGATTCACCGCGAAGGTCTTTTGCGGGCAGGGCTACACTGCCGCCGTCCCACTGAATGGTAGGAGTAACATGTACTGTTGCTTTTTTAGGAAAGAATTTCGCGGGATATGACCCTTTAATAGTAACCGCTACGCTATCGGCTCTCATTTCCATTGGGTTTGGAATAACCTGATAACGCACTTGGTCCGCATTTTTCAGCATTTTGTTCGGTCCAGCACAACCGGCTGTAACTAAAATAGCCGATGCTACGGCAAAAATGTGTATTTTTCTCATGTTCATAAAATTGTTTTAAATTATACTCTTTCAAATTTATACTGACAAAAGTACAAATGTTTTTTTATTGCGCAATGTATTCACTGTTTTTTTTCGCTAAAAATCTATTTTTTTGAATTTTAGAGAAAGTAATTGATGTATAAACGTACAGACTTTTTAAAATAATTTACAACTAACAACTAACAACTAATAACTAATACCTATATTTGTGGTTAAAATCGTATTCACTATGTTTTCATATTCACTCGCTCACATAGCACAATTGAGCCACAGCACACTGCTCGGCTCCGGCGCACTCGTGATTACTCATGTTCAGTTCGACAGTCGTAATTTTTCGCCCTCGCCCCACACTGTTTTTTTGGCATTGGTGGGTGCGCAGCGCAATGGACACACATTTATAGCGCATCTCTACGAACAAGGGCAGCGCATATTTTGGGTGCAAGAGGGTGAGTCATACCCCACGTACACCGATGCACACTATATTATATCAAAATCCACGCTGCGGGCGTTTCAGCACCTCATGCAACACTATCGCGAGCAATTCCACTTCCCCGTAATTGCCATTACGGGCAGCAATGGGAAAACAATTTGCAAAGAGTGGCTCTATCACATTCTCAAACACGAAATAACCGTAGTGCGCAGCCCAAAAAGTTACAATTCGCAAATCGGCGTGCCGCTTTCGCTCATGCTGCTGCAAGCGAACTACAATTGCGCCATTATGGAAGCAGGAATTTCGCAATGCGGCGAAATGGAACACTTGGAGCGAATGTTGCAGCCCACTATCGGTATATTTACCACCGTGGGCGATGCGCATCAGGAAAATTTTCGCTCAATAGACGAAAAAGTTGCCGAAAAAATGAAACTGTTTACCCACTGCAAGCAACTCGTGTATTGTGCCGATTACGAAGAAATCCACCACCACGCACAACTTCTGCCGCACACCGAACGTGTGGCTTGGAGTTTTTCAAACCGCGCTCCAATTCAAGTTTCCACCACAGCGCAATCAGAATACACTATAATTTCGGTGCGCTCTCACGAAAAAACACAGGAATTTACCCTGCCCTTCCGCGACCGCGCAAGCATAGAAAATGCCATACACTGCTTTGTGTGTGCGCAATTACTCCTGCCGCAATCGAACCTTGTGCCCTATATGAGTACTGTACCGCAAATAGCCATGCGGCTGGAACAAATTGCAGGAACACACAACTGCACCATTATTAATGATAGTTATAATTCTGATTTACAGAGTATTGGAATAGCACTGCAATTTCTTTCGCAGCAAAAACAGCACACAAAGAAAACACTCATACTTTCGGACGTGAAACAAAGCGGCACAGCCGCCGGCGAACTCTATGCACACATTGCAGAACTTATTCAACAATATGATATTCAAACTATTATAGGAGTTGGCAACGATATTTCCACCTATTTACCTGCCTTTATCCCTCAAGGGCATTTTTTTGCCACCACACAGGAATTTTTGGCGAATAGTGAACAATTCCACTTTGAAAACGAAACCATTCTGCTCAAAGCCGCCCGCGAATATCAATTTGAATTGATAGCCCACAAATTGGAACTGCAAACCCACCAAACCGTGCTCGAAATCAATTTGAACGCCATGATTCACAATTTGAATTATTTCAAATCGAAACTAAAATCCGGCACAAAAATTATGGTAATGGTAAAAGCATTTTCCTACGGCAGCGGTAGTTACGAAATTGCCAATATTTTGCAACATCAAGGCGTGGACTACCTCGCAGTTGCTTTTGTGGACGAAGGCATAGAACTTCGCAATGCCGGTATTCGCATACCTATTATAGTAATGAACCCCGAATACGGCATGTTGGCGCAACTCTACGAACACAATTTGGAACCCAATATTCACAATTTCACCGTACTTGCCGAACTCGAACAATTTCAAAAAACGCACAAACTCCCTCACCTACCCATTCACCTGAAATTAGATACCGGCATGGCTCGCTACGGATTTCGCGAAGACGATATTGCTGGTGCATTGCAGCGCATTGCCACCATTGCCCACTGCCGCGTGGTATCGGTATTTTCGCACTTGGTGGGCAGCGATGAAAGTCGTTTCGATGAATTTACCCACGAGCAAATAACTCTTTTTACCCGCATGAGCGAAGGCATACAACGCACACTACCCTACCCTGTTTTGCGCCACATTCTTAATTCTGCCGGTATAGAACGTTTTGCGCAAGCGCAGTTCGACATGGTGCGCTTGGGTATAGGACTGTACGGCATTAGTGCCACGCAGCAAGAAAACTGTATGCACGTGAGCACACTCAAAACCTGCATTTCCGACATTCGCAGCATGCACAGCGGCGAAACAGTGGGTTACTGCCGCAACGGAAAAATTCTCCGTCCCTCGAAAATTGCCGTTCTGCCCATTGGCTATGCCGATGGTTTGCGCCGAAAACTTGGTAACGGCACCGGGCAGGTGCTCGTAGGAAATCAATTAGCCCCCATAATAGGCAATGTGTGCATGGACGCCACCATGATAGACATTACCGGCATAGACACTCACATAGGAGCCGAAGTTGTGATATTTGGCAGCGAACTTCCCATAAGCGATATGGCTACACGCTTAGAAACCATTCCCTATGAAGTCATAACCGGCATTTCGCGCCGCGTAAAGCGAGTGTATTATTATGAATAATTGAGAACTGAAAAGTGAAAATTATAGTCGCAGTTTGAAAAAATCACAAAAACGGATTTTGTATAACACAATTTCCTATGCGTTGCTTGTGCTGCATATCTTCGGAGTAGAGTATGGTGCAATTATTTTCCTGAGCGGCTGCAATAATAAGGCTGTCATAAAACGAAAACGTATATCGCTGAGCAATATCAAATGCCGAAAAGATAGTATCGGAAGTGTTTATATGAAGTTTGCAATTATGAACACATTCTTGTACAATAAGACGCACAATATCATAATCTATCTTCATTTTTTTATGCAAAGTATTCGATAATTCCTGCAAAACTTGTGTGCTGATAATAGAATTTTGCGCAACAAGCCCTTGTGAAATACGCTGTTTCCGTTCATCTTGTTTGAAATAAGCGTAAATCAATACATTACTATCCAAAAATATTTTTTCAGCGAGCATTGGCTTCTTCTCTGTTAAATTTGTAATCAACAGGCATTTCTAATCCGAAATCGGTAAAAACTGTTGTTTTTTTACTTCTTGCTCTCCGTTCCTTACCGGTAAGCACTATTACTCGTGCATTCGCAAATTGCTTATGTCTATACTGTTCCGGCATTTGAATAACGCCGTTCCTTACCGTTGATTGAAATTCAATAGCATTCATATTTTCCGTTATTTAACCCTACAAATATAACGCAAATTCCATAGATTTAGTAAAAAAATCCTCCCTAAAATCCTAAAAATCCCAAAATCTCACTAAATCCCGGTTCTGACAATTACAAAAAAAACCGCCCTCCAACGGAGAGCGGCTTTTTATATATGCTAATCTGAAATGATTATTGCGCTATGGCAACAAATTGAATAATACCGTTTGCTGCACTGCTACCTGAAAGTTCAGGAGAAATAAACTGCGCTGCACCGCCTTTTTTAGCACCAAACACAGTTGCGAATGATGATAAACCATTAACAGTTGATTGGTTTGCCGTTGTTCCGTTTGTTAATAACCAAGAAGAACCAGCGTCAGAAAGTGTTACCGCAGCATAGTTATCAAGTTTTACTGTTACAGATGCAGTAGAAATACCTGAAACTACAATAGTACCTGTTGGATTCGATGTACCTATATCGCTACCGCGTTGGTAAGCGTAGGTTCCGTTTGCGGTAATTGTACCTGTTGCGGTAGTCCAATCCGGTCCGGTTGTAGTTGTTGAAATAGTAAATTGTTTTTTCGCAACATTTGCAGTGTTAAGATTCGTTCCATCAAATACACGTATTTCATACGTACCTTGTGGTAAACCGGCGATAATAGTATTACCATTTTTAATAAGTTGGTCTAAATAAGTTTCGTACGTAGATGAAAGATTAGTTTCTCCACCTGTTGTAATACTCCACAACTGAGCAACTTTTCCTAATGTTTGTTCCAACGCTACTTTTCCTGTTGCTTGGTCCATTATTGACGCATCTACTGTTAATAAATCCTCCGGGTCAGTGCCACAAGACGTGAAACTAAAAAGACTTGCTGCTGCAACTAATGCAGCCATGATAATTGAATTGATTTTTTTCATAATGTTAAAAATTTAAGTGAATATTTATTTGTTTTTAATTGTTTTTCTATTTGAATTTGAGTGTGTAGTCGTGCAGCACTGCTCCCGGTTTCATTTCCACTCGTTGTTTGGTTTTCAGTATCGTATTATTTTTTTCGCGCCATAGTTTAAATTCTACTTCTTCGGGTTCTTCCAATTCTTCGTTCACATCGCCATATATTGCGCCTGAAATTGTGCTTTTGCCGTTAATTACCAGCACCGGTGCTATCATTCTACACTCACCGTCTATAAAAGCACCCACTTCGTCGCCTTGCTTGGCAGGTTTTTTACCAACAAGTACCTCTGCCGAAAAAAACATTGATTGCGAATACGTTATCTTATTCCAGCCATGCTGCGCACTTGCCGCAAGCGGAATACAAAAACCGAGAATCACAAAGAACTTTTTCACAAGCAGTTTTTTTACTAATTGGTTTTGCAAATATACCACACTGAATGAAACGGCAAAATTTTTCTTCGGTATTTTTTTATGTTTTTGCTCATATTTTTATTTCGTGGAGAACTGAAAACTGAAAACTAACAACTAACAACTAATACCAAACAAATACAATAAATTTTTAAATTAATGGTTACTGATTAATAGGTAATGATTATTTTTGACCGAATTTTGAGATGAGAGAAATGAGTACTAACAGATGAAACCTAACAACTAACATAGATTGCTTCACTACGTTCGCAACGGCGAAGCCCTCACCGAAGGTAATGACGAAGAAATAAATGGAGTGCGCAAGAATATATACAAAAGTGTCATTGCGATGAACGAAGCAATCCAGACTTAACAACTAACAACTGAAAACTAACAACTCCAAAACAATGACCTCTCGCATAAAATACTGCATATTTATATTTGCCACGCTTACCATAGCGGCACTCTTTTTACTGCTCAATCGCACTATTTCCAATATTAAACGCGAGGAACGCAAGCAGGTGTTGCTGTGGGCAGAGGCTATTCAAAAGCGCAATGCCATAGTGGAACATTCCAACCAAGTGTTCACCAAATTGCAGGAAGACGAACGCCGCAAAATAGATATGTGGAGCGAGGCGCAGCGGCTGATTTTGCAGGAAAACGATTCGCATTTTCTTTCCTATTTGCTCAAAGTTATCAGCAGCAACAAAAATATTCCCATTATTCTCACCGACCCCAAAGGCAAGGTGGTGTCCACCGCCAATTTGAATTTCGACCTCGCGCTCGGCGAAGCCATGCCGGCAGGTGTAAAAGCGGAATTTTCGCACTACGAACCCATTGCCATTCAGTATGGCAACACGGTGATTAATTACCTCTACTACTCCGATTCGCACCTATTTTCGGAATTGCACGTGATAATGAACAATATGATAGCCTCGTTTATAGACGAAGTGGTACGCAATTCGGCATCGGTGCCGGTAGTTATTACCACCGTAGATACGCTCGAAGTAATAGCCTGCGGCAATATTGCCGACAAAGAATTTTGCACCATAGAAAAGCAACGCGAAAAAATTGCCCGCATGATGGAAAGTAATACTCCCATTCCCATTATGCTCAATGGCACTATTACTCACTATATTTTTTACGAAGATTCCACACTGCTCACTCGCCTGCGCTTTTATCCGGCACTGTTTTTATTGGTCATAGTACTGCTGGTGGTGCTTGCCTACATGATGTACTACAATCTGCGCCGCAACGAACAAACGCAACTTTTGGTGGGAATGTCCAAAGAAACGGCGCATCAATTGGGTACGCCCATTTCATCGCTCATGGCATGGGTGGAATTGCTCAAAGAAGAACACGTGAACCCCGATATTATTGGCGAAATCAATAAAGATGTGCTGCGTTTACAAGTAGTAGCCGACCGATTCTCGAAAATTGGGGCAAAACCGGTGCTTACGCCCGAAAATTTGAACGAAATTGTAGAAAATGTGCTTGCGTATTTGCGCCTGCGCACAAGTAACAGTGTGCATTTTACGGTTTTCGGCACGCAGAAATCCATAATTGCGCCGGTGAATGTGCAACTTTTTGAATGGGTAGTGGAAAATATCATAAAAAACGCCATAGATGCTATGGACGGCAAAGGAAATGTGAGCGTGAGCCTTTCGGACGCCGGCAAATATGCTATAATAGACGTGCAAGACAGCGGTAAAGGAATTGCCCGCAATAAATTCAAAACAATTTTTACCGCCGGCTACACCACCAAACCGCGCGGCTGGGGTCTTGGGCTGAGCCTCGCCAAACGAATAGTGAGCGAATATCACAAAGGCAAAATTTTCGTAAAATCTTCGGAACTCGGCAAAGGCACGGTTATTCGCATACAGATTCCGAAATAATTGTTAATTATTAATGGTTAATTGTTAATGAGTTATGAAAACCAATGTTGTTAAAGCGAAAAGTTTTGCGTTTGCTGTACGTTGTATAAATCTGTACAAATATTTGTGCGAACACAAAAAAGAGTTTGTACTATCAAAACAAATTCTACGAAGTGGCACTTCGGTAGCTGCAAACGTTCGCGAGGCTGAACATTCGGAAAGCAAAGCCGATTTTGCACATAAAATGGCTATAGCACAAAAAGAAATCAATGAAACAATGTATTGGTTAGAATTACTTGTAGCCACATCGTACATTGGAGAACAAGAATTTGAAAGCCTCAATGCCGATGCGGTGGAAATTATCAAAATTATAACTTCCATTATCAAAAGCACAAAATCAAACCATTAATAATTAACAACTAACAACTGTTTCAACTGTTTTTCCGTTTTCTCCCACTCGAATTGTGCCACTATTGCCGCACATTTTCGGGCAATTTCTGTGCTACACAAATTCCCTATACTGCCTTCGTGAGTGTGTTCGGCGGTTTTTACAGGGTTAAATTTCCCTTCGTTGATTTCGCGCCCCACTTGTTTGTAGGCATCGCGAAAGGGCACGCCCTGCTGCACCAAGCGATTGACTTCATCTACGCTGAACAAATAATCATAGAGCGGCGAATGTAAAATATCGGGTGCTATGCGAATGTTGGCAAACATGAGCATCGTCAATTCCATGCACGATTGCAGTTCGGCAAAGGCGGGCAAAAAGTGTTCTTTTATAATTTGCAAATCGCGATTGTAGCCAAAAGGCAAATTGGTGGTAATAAAGGTAATCTCGGTGGGGAGGGCTTGCAGGCGATTGCATTTTGCGCGAATGAGTTCAAATACATCGGGATTTTTTTTGTGGGGCATAATACTCGAACCCGTAGTGAGTTCTTCGGGAAAGGACACAAATCCAAAATTTTGATTCATGAAAAGACACATTTCCATAGCCATTTTTGCCAACGTAGATGCAATAGAAGCAAGGGCATAACTTGTGATTTTTTCAACTTTTCCGCGCCCCATTTGTGCATACATCACATTGTAATTAAGATTTTCAAAACCGAGCAGTTCGGTGGTCATGCTGCGATTGAGCGGAAACGATGAGCCGTAACCTGCGGCGGAACCAAGCGGATTTTGGTTGGTAATTTTGTAGGCAGCGAGCAGGAGTTGCAGGTCATCGGTCAAACTTTCGGCATAGCAGCCAAACCACAGCCCGAAAGACGATGGCATGGCAATTTGCAAATGCGTGTAACCCGGCATCAGCGTTTTTTTGTGCGCCTCGCTCAGCGTTTGCAGTTGTGCAAACAGCGTTTCCACCGTGCGGAGTGTGTGTATTATTTCTTCACGAATGAAGAGTTTGAGGTCTAAAAGAATTTGGTCGTTGCGCGAGCGTCCGCTGTGAATTTTTTTACCCACATCGCCGTATTTGCGGGTGAGCAGCAGTTCCACTTGTGAGTGCACGTCTTCCACACCCGCTTCTATTTCAAATCTTCCGTTTTCTATATCCGTATAAATTTCTTTCAAACCTTGCTGCACTTGCGCCAATTCTTCCTGTGTGAGCAAATTAATACTTGCCAACATGCGCGTATGCGCCAAATTGCCCAACACATCGGCACGCGCAAGCATGGTATCGAACTCGGCATCGCGCCCTACGGTGAATGTGGCAACTGTTTCGTTTGCCTGTGTATCTTTTGCCCAAATCGGCGATTGTACTTTATTCATAGTAATTAGTATCAAGGGATTAGTTGTTAGTGATTAGTTTTGAATAACGGAATAACGGAATAACTGAAACGATGAAGATATATACACATCTCGGTACTTCATATCTTGTGTTTTATAGGTTCAAATTTTCAAGTAATTGTATATACGTTTCTATGCCGTTTTTTAGTTCGTGTTCGTAAATAAATTCATTCGCCGTGTGCGAACGCAGGGTATCGCCGGGACCAATTTTCACCGAAGGAAGGTGGGGCAAAAATACTTGGTCGCTCATGGTGGGCGAGCCGTAGAGTTCTATGCCAATACTCTGCGCTGCGTGTACCAATGGGTGCGAAAGTGCTATGTGCGAAGAATTGAGGCGTAAGGAACGTGCTCGTAGTGTAGTGGGGGCGAGTTTTTCTTCCAAAATTTGCAACACTTCGGCATTGGTATAGTGTTCATTGGTGCGCACATCTACGGTAAATGTACATTCCGCCGGAATTACGTTGTGCTGCGTGCCGGCTTGTATCATGGTTACGGTGGTTTTTACCGTGCCCAAAAATTCCGATGATTTTTCAAATGCAAAATTTCGCAGTGTTTGAATTGTGTCCACCGCTTTGTAGAGCGCGTTTTCGCCGGTGGCGTGGGCTGCGTGCCCTGCTGTGCCATGAGCCGTGCAATCGAGTACCAGCAAACCTTTTTCGGCAACTGCCATGCGCAGCGAAGTGGGTTCGCCCACTATGGCACAGGCAATATCTTCGTGCAATTCCTTCATTACCAATTCCAGCCCACCTGCTCCCGACACTTCTTCTTCGGCAGAGGCTACAAAAAGCAGGTTGAAGGGTAGATGTTCTTGTTCGTAAAAATACAAAAACGCGGCAGCAAGCGACACAAGCGGTGCACCGGCATCGTTGCTGCCAAGTCCGAACATTTTTCCTTCGCGTTCTATTGCCTCAAAAGGGTTGGTATGCCACGCTGCCACCGGTTTCACAGTATCGTGGTGAGAATTGAGCAGCACCGTAGGTTTTTCGGACGAAAATGCGCGATTGCGCACTAGTACATTATTGGCAATTCGCTCCGTTTTTATACCGTGATGCGCAAAAAACGCACACAACAAATCGGCAGTTTTGTGTTCTTCCCTACTGATAGAAGGAGTTTCTATGAGTTGAACGAGGAGTTTTTTTGCGATTTGAAATAATTGTTCTACACTATTTTTCATACAGCACCCGAATTTTTTTGGTGAGTTCCGAAGCGAAAATAAACCGATTCACTTCCGGATTGTCGGTAGTCCAAATTGATTCTTTGTCGCCCTGCCACCACAGTTTGCCTTCGTGAATAAAAATAATTTTATCGGCAATTTCCATCACCGAATTCATGTCGTGGGTATTGATAATGGTGGTCATATTGTATTCGCGCACAATTTCTTTTATCAAATTGTCTATCAAAATCGAGGTTTGCGGGTCTAAACCGGAATTGGGTTCATCGCAAAACAAATACTTGGGATTGAGGGCAATGGCACGTGCTATGGCTACCCGTTTTTGCATGCCGCCGCTGATTTCCGAAGGAAATAAATGATTTTTACCCACCACATCTACCCGTTGCAGGCAAAAATTGGCGCGTTCGCGGCACTCGTCATACGATAAATCGGAGAACATTTTGAGGGGAAACATCACATTTTCTTCCAAAGTAGAAGAATCGAACAAGGCACTGCCCTGAAACACCATACCGATTTCCTTGCGAATTTCTTTGCGCTGGTTAATGGTCATGGTGGTAAAATTGCGGTCGTGAAAGTAAATATTGCCGCTGTCGATTTCGTGCAATCCTATAATTGATTTGAGCAACACGGTTTTGCCCGAACCACTTTTGCCGATAGTGAAATTAATTTTCCCTTCCTCAAAAATAGCCGACACATCGCTCAAAATTTGAACGCCATTGAACGATTTGCAAAGATGTGAAACTTCAATCATGGTTTTAGTGCTTAGTTCTCAGTGATTAGTGATTAGTGATTAGTGATTAACTTTCAACTCTCAGTTCTCAATTTTCAGTTTTCAACTATAAAAGCAGTGCCGTGAGCAGTAAATTGAACACCAGAATTATTAAACTGCTATTGACCACCGCCGTAGTGCTTGCTTTTCCCACTTCGAGTGCGCCGCCGCGTGTGTAATAGCCGTAATAACTTGCCACTGAGGAAATGATAATGCCAAAGGTGCAAATTTTGATTAAACTATATACTATATAGTACGGTATAAACGCATATTGCAAGCCATACACATACTGCGCCGAAGGCACTTCGCCGCTCATCATGCCGGCAAGCCACCCACCGGCTATACCGGTAATCATACTCAAAATGCCCAAAAAGGGAAAGGTGATAACTGCTGCCACAATTTTTGGCAGAATCAAAAAATTCGCCGAATTGACACCCATAGTTTCCAGCGCGTCTATTTGCTGCGTTACCTGCATGGTGCCTATATTCGATGCTATGCTCGAACCCACTTTGCCTGCAAGCACCAGCCCCACTATGGTAGATGAAAATTCCAAAATCACACTATCGCGCGTGCCAAGTCCTATAATATAGTCGGGGTAAATAGGGTTGGTCATATTGTAGGCGGTTTGCAGCGTAATTACTGCTCCTATAAAAGTGGAAATAATAAGCACTATAACAATGGAATAGTAGCCTATGAGAATAATTTCCTTCCACACATTTTCGCGAAACACCTTTGCGTCATCGGGCTTGGTAAACACGCGCCCCATGAGCAAAAAGTATTGTCCTATGTTGAAAAAAGGATTCACTATCAATTACGAATTACGAATTAAAAATTGCGAGGTCTCAATTTTCAGTTCTCAATTTTCCACTTTCAACTAATTAATTGCAGCCGCAACTTCCGCCGCCGCAGTTTTCTTTGTCGGAGCAATCGCTATTGCAGTCGTCGCCGCTGCAAGCACAGCCGCAGCCGCCGAAAAATCGTTGCATATCTTCTTCGGTGGCTTTGCGCACGCTTTCTATTGTTCCGTTGAAATGAAGGGTTTGCCCAGCCATAGGGTGGTTAAAATCTATGGTTACGGTGTTTTTATCGTTGTCTATGGTAATAATGCGTCCGTGCAGCGGATTTCCTTGTGCATCGCGCATGGGTACTATTCTGCCGGCTTCGAGCATTTCGGGAAAATCGGCAAAAATATCTTTATTCACCGGCACTATGGCATCGGTGGTAAATTCGCCGTAGGCTTCATCGGGAGCGAGGGTAAATTCGTAGTTTGCGCCTGCTGCCAAACCTGCAAGGTGTTTTTCAAAGTGGGGCAACATCATGCCTGCGCCATACACAAATTCCAGCGGACGCTCTGCCGAGCACACTTCTATTACTTCGCCTTCGGCGTTATCTTTTTTCAAGGTGTAGGTAAGTGCCACAAGGGCATCGTTTTCTATGTTCATAGTATTGTAGTTTTAAAAATTTGTACAAACATACAATTTAATTGTTAATGGTAAATTGTAAATTGTAAATTATTTTGGGGTAATTACCCGATTATGGTTTTGAATTGCGTGAAGGTAAGGAGTTGTAATTTTCTGTGGTGCAGAGGTGTGGCGAGCACAATTTTATCGGATGAAACGATATACTGCGCCTTTCCTTGTATGGCAAGGTCGAATAGAAAATTATCGTTTACATCGACACAGTCGGTAAAAAGCGTTTTGGTGTTACAATATTTGCACAAGGCTTTATATACCTCCATGTTTGCCTGTACATCTATGTGGTGTTTCTCAAATTTCTTGCGGCTCAATACTGCATACAGTTCATCGGTTGAGCGTTCCGAACGCAAGGCTTGTATGTGGTGCGCAAAAATCCACGCAACAAATGTGGGTAAGGTGCCGGTAATGATTTTACTAATCCAAATATTGGTATCGAATACAACCCTATTTTCCATGTCGATAATTTCGTACTTCTTGCACAATTTCTTGTGTTGAAAGGTTGGGTGCACCCTGTAATTGTTTGTTGCATGCGTTTTGCGCCATCTCTACAATGGCTATTTGCTCAGCAGAGAACGATTTTGTGTTTTTTTCTTTGGTCAATGGGGTTAATTTCCATTTATTGCGTTTGATTAATTCCGAAAAAAACAGTATGTCGTTTGCCGGTAGGGTTACCGCATATTGTATTTGTGCCGTTGCTGCCATATTGCTGTGTTTTGATTTGTACAAACATACAATTTAATTGTTAATGGTAAATGGTAAATTGTGAATTATTTACGCGATTTCGTATTCCACTTTCAGCGGATTGCCTATATGCTTAGAAGCACTCAGAATTTCCATGCCCACTACTGTTCCTTGCGCAGAATAATCTATGATTACCCCTTGTTTTTCTTCATCGCTTTCAAATACTGCTTCATCGCTGAACGAAACATACATAATATCTTGTTCTTTGTCATATTTTACTTTCATAGTACTTGTGTATTTTGGTGGTTTTATATATAGTTACAATTACATTCGGTTGCTTCATTACATTCACGAAAATTCGCAGAAGAAACATCTGCTCATGTTCTTTGAGCAAATAGTGATAGATGCGAAGGTCTTGATTTTCTGTATCTACGCATATTTGGTCGGGATTTTCCATAGCGGTTATTGCGGTTTCGCGAGAAATGCCGCGCCGTTCTATTTGCTCAATAGCGTGATTTGAAAAACAAAACTCATACTTCTGTAATTGTAGCACCAAAAATACAATTTAATTATTAATGATTTATTGTAAATGGTAAATTATTTCGTTTCGCTCAGAAAAAGTCTGAACCATGATTTTTACAAGATTTTCATAATTACCAAGATTCTTTAGAAAAAATCCTGAAAATCTTGTAATCTTGAAAATTGTGGTTCAGACAATGTACAAACTTTTTTTTCTTGATTATAAGCAACTTACCATGACCACAAACATTTTTTTATATGAGCATGCAACTATTTTCTTGTTTTTTTAGTCTTATTTCTGCATGATACAAATCATATTTTGTATTTTTGCGCGTTTTATTCACAATTACGAATTATGGAAAAATCCTAAAAATCCTGTAATCCTGTAAATCGTGGTTCAGACAATTACAAGGTACAAGACTATAGAAACAAGATACAAAATATGAGTATTGAGTACAAAATAGTACAAACCGGAAATAAGAAATGATAAACATAAATACAATGATACATAGAAATAACAATACAATGAAAACAAAACATTTTTTACGCAGTATAGTGTGCGCAGTGAGCGCGCTACTTCTTTGTAGTACAAGCGTATGGGCGCAGGCAAACCTTACCATTTCGGGGGGGAACTCGGTGTCAAGTTATATTTGCTCCAATACGCTGGTGGCAGTGTGGGGGAAAAACGATGGTGGCAGATTGGGTGCCGGAGCGATTGTATCCATAGTAACATCTCCTACCATAATACCAAAAGCCTCATTTAATAATGAGGATATGAAACAAGTAAATTCCGGTTCGGGTGGGCACTTTGTGGCATTATCGTGCACAAGTGCTGCGCAACCAAAATCTCACGTATGGAGTTGGGGTGGTAACGACCGCGGGCAAGTAGGTAACGGCGTAAAAGGAGGTATAGTAAGTGCGCCGGTACGTGTGCGTGCGGGGAGCGGTATTGATGCAGCGTTTAAAGAAACCGTTGCCGGAGTTACTTATTTAATAGACGCAAAGGTAGTATATGCAGGTAATGCTTCGAGTTATGCTATTTTAAGCAACGGTGATTTAGTATCGTGGGGAGGCAATGGTGCCGGAGATAACCAATATACCCACACCTACGGTATATTGGGTAACGGCACACAAACCGATAGTTATGAAGCAGCTTATGTACTTACCGGAGCCGGACAACGCTTAAAAAACGTAGTTATGGTGTGCGCCGGCGATAATGCTGCTTACGCATTAGACGCAAGTGGACAAGTATGGAGTTGGGGTTGGAGCCAAGGCGCGGCAATCAACGGTTCCTCCGAAGGAAATGGTGCTTTGGGAAGAGCCGCGGGACAAACCAATTATGCTACCAAAATCAGTTATGCCGGTCTTGATGGTTCGGGCACCGGATTTATGAATAATATTAAATATCTTTCTTGCTCCGATGGCGTTGGTTATGCCATAGACAACGATGATTACGTATGGGGCTGGGGTAATGGTGGATGGGATAATCAACTTGGTCCTACCGGAAATCCTCATGGGAGCGGTTGGAAACCGAGAAAAATTCGTGATGTAGTGCCAAATGGAGGAACGTATGACCCAAATGCTTTTTTGAAAGCAAAACAAGTAGCCGGAGGACAAGGTTTCGGTATGGCAGTTACCATGGACGATAGAGCCGTAGTATGGGGTGGCGATAAGGGTTGTAATGCCGGTGGTGGTGGTTCAAGCATTTCTACCGAGGGCGATAATACTAAAGGCTATACACGCTATATTAATAGCACAGCAAATACCACAGGCAATATTTTCCTTATCAACCGTGCCGACCATGGCGGTTGGTTTATTACCATGGATAACAAAATATATGCCTTTGGTTGTAACACAAATAGTGATGCAGGAGTAACCGGCATGCTTGGATTGGGTTATAAACCTGCTGGTTCAACAACACCAAATACAGATGATGCACCAACCCCTTTTGAAATTACTCTTCCTATAAGTTGTGGAGCACAAGACCTTGCACCTATGGCAGATATTTCGCCAAAATTAGTAGAAATATGCAAAACTCAATTTGCCGGACAGGAATTAAAATCAGGATTCTCAGATAAAATTACTGCTGCTACAATACTTACAAAATATACCATTACGTGGTATTACCAAGCACCGGGTACCACTACTTGGACTCAAGTAAAAAGTGGGAAAGCCAGTACTAACTCTAATAAAATTCTTACTGTTGCCGAAATGTTAGCAAAAGGCGATAAAGGAGAAGGTCGATGGAAAGTAGAAGTAGAATATACAGGAACAAATGCTCCTTGCGGTAATTTTCCTCCCGCCGCCGATAGTATGGAAGTGAAATTCTTTAAACAAGAATACAAAGACCCCACAAACCTAAGCCTTAATTGCACTACCAAAAAAGCAACGGTGTGGGTAGCCCCTAATGCACCGGCGGTGGCAAACGACATAAAATTCCGTGTGTATAATTGGTATGCTGCCGAAGTAGGCGGCACGGCACTTGCCACCACCACCGGCGGCTCTGCCACCACCGGCTCCGGCACTGCTCCGGCAGCACCTGTTTCGGCAGTAATAAACGATATAAGCACACTCAAACTCTGCAGCGCAACCACACTACCCACCGGCGTAACTTGCCCCACACCTGCCAACAAATATCGCGTGGCGTGGGTGGAAGAAAGTGCTGCTGCTGCGGGTACGTTTATAAAACGAAGTTCTGCACCGTGCCAAACAACAAATCGAGATGTTAATTTACCAAATCCGGGTGCAATTACAGGTTTTAATAATACAAACTATACCGGTTTCACGGTGTATGAAACAGTTACTATTACAGAATCTAAATTATTCTTTATGTCGTCATTGTATAATGTTGGTGCATCTGGAAGTGGAACAGTTACCTTAGGAATATACAAAGCAGGTACCAACAGTAATACGAAAGTTCCCACCGGAACCGCAGTCGGTACTTTGGTAACTGATTTATACGAAAGAACACGAGGTAGCGAAGTACAAGATTTAATGGTTGAATTAATTGCAAAAGGAAGTGTAACTTTGGCTCCGGGTGAATATTTTATAGGTCCATCTGCATACAGCGGTACCGGACTTGGCAATCCAAAAGTATTTGCCACTTCATGTACATTGGCTAATAGCGGAAACGATGATGTGAATCAAACTATTATTAAGTTCAATCTTGGTGGTGCTATTGGTAGCAATGGTAATCAATCGAACTTTGGACACATGGCATTCGACATCAAATTCCAAACCGCACAGCGTTTTTGCGACCGCGTGCCGGTATTTATAGAAGATAACTGCCCCGACTGTACGGTATCGAAAGACATAGCAATACAAACACCAAGTACGGCTAAGCTTACAACTACTCCCGATGGCGCAGGCACTATTCGCACTATTAACTTATGTAAAGGCGAAAGCGTGGCTTTGAGCACCAACGATATTATGCCCAGCCCTGCCTACACTCCCAAATACACCATTCGCTGGATTAAAGCACCGGTAAATACGGCAACTTACAATGCCGGCACCGGCGGAACAGGCTTGAAAACAGAAACCGGTGTAACTACTTCAAATCAAACAATAAACTATACCGATGCTACTGAACAAGGCACTAAATTCTATGTGTTAGCCTTCGATGCTGCATTTGCCACGTCTGACGCCTGCTACAAATGGGATTCAGTACTGGTGGTTTCAAACCCTACCCCTACCGCCACGTTGGGCGGACAGGCTATCTACTGCGAGGGTGCAACTGTTGCACCTATTACGGTAGAATTTGCCGGAGGAAAAGCAGAATATACCTTTACTTCAACCTTCACAACCGGTGGACTTGGCGTAACTTCGGGTACTACTGCTTCTTCTAAGGCAAACCTTACCGGCACTACGCTGCCAAGCGCACCCGGCACTTATACCTACGAACTGAAAGAATTTACCGATGCCAACGGTTGCGCAGGTACACTGCCTGCTACCGCAAGCCAAACTATTACTATAAACCCTACGCCGAAGGCAACGCTCAATGCCACAAAAACAGAATACTGCGCAAGCGAAAAATCAGCCACCGGCATTAGCCTTTCGCTTGAAGCCGAAACCGGCATTAGCCTTACCGGTGCTAGCTATGAATGGTTCAAAGGCGGCGTTTCGCAAGGAGCGGCATCTCCTACAGCAACAACGCTCAATAATGCCACCGCAGGTATTTATACCTGCAAAATTACCCTCAATGGTTGTACATTCACTAGCAACGCTATTACGATAACAGAACACGAAAACCCTGTTTATACCATAGGTCCCGATAAAATCGGCTGCATTAGTGAATTGAACGCGCACACTGTTACCGTGCAATTTACCAAAGGAGCCTCTCCGGTGAACTTTACCATAGACGGAAAAACCTACACTACCGATGCTACCGGGAAAAGTGAAATTACCGGCTGGACAGGAGATGCCGCAGGGATTATCTATACGCTAAGCGATATAAAAGACGCAAACAAATGCGAAGGTACTTCTGCCGCTTCGGTAAAAATTACCTTAGTAACACCTCCGGGCATTACGCTGAAAACCGATAAGATTGATTTCTGCGAAGGCACAAAAACTTCGATAGACATTCGCAGTCGATTTAGTTTAGACGGTTCTCTCACCGCAAACGAATCCCTCAAATACACCGTAGTAAGCGGTGGCGGTACATTGAGTGCTGCCACAGGCGATGGTAGCCTCACACCTGTCAATTTGAGCAATCTTGCTGCCGGAGTACACAAAGTACAGGTAGAAATTGCAGGCTCGGCATCGAATGCCTGCCCGGTGAGTGCCACTGTGGAATTTGAAGTATATGAACTTCCTACTGCTACCATAGCCCCTGCCGAAGCCTGTCAAAAAGCAGCACTTACACTCACTGCCACTCCTGCAAAAGGAAGTGCTCCTTATACCTACAAAAATTGGAAACTCGACACAGGCGGAAGTGTGAGTGGCGGAACCGGTGCCACTACCAACGTACTTACATCTACCGTTGCAGGAATTTACAGCGCAAGCGTAACAGTGGTAGATAACAACGGTTGCGAGGCTACTTCCGCTCCTGCTACCGTAAAAATCAAAGAAATTCCTACCGTAAGTGTAATTCCGAATCAAACACTCTGCGCCGGAGAAAATACTACGCTTATTACCTTTACCGGCACACCTGCGGCAAGTGCCATTGACTACGCATGGACTGCTACCAACACCACCACCGGCATAGCCGCAAACGGTTCGGAATATATAGCATCGTTTACTGCCCAAAACGCTACCAATGCTGCTATTACAAGCACTATTACCGTTACCCCTACCCTCAATGGCTGTATTGGCGAAGCTACTCCGGTAACTACTATTACCGTAAATCCGAACCCAACTTTCACCATAGCCCCAAGCGCGGCAAGTGCGTGCGAAGTAAATACCTTGAATCCTTCCAAAGATATAACTATAACCGTAACTCCTACCGCACCTACTACTGCTGCGCAAATGGGTAACACTACCGGGTTTGCATACAGCGGTATAACAGGTATAAACACAAGTACCGGCGCATTCAGCACCACCGGCTTAAGCAGCGGACAAAAAACTATCAGTGTACATTACACCGATGCCAACAACTGTAAAGGAAGTGCGGAAACTACGTTTACAATTAATACCCCTCCTACGGTAACACTCACCGCACCTGCCGAAGTGTGCTGGAATGCAAGCAATCTTGCACTCGTAGGTGCTCCCTCAGGCGGCGAATTCAGCAGCAGCAACGGTACGGTAAATGCCTCTACCGGCGAATATTCACCGTTTGCCGCAGGCGGCACACAAAATTTCAGTTACCTCTACGAAGATGACAAAGGCTGTAAAGGCGATGCTACCACAAGCGTTACCAGCGTGGCAGTAACGCAACCCACCCTCGTGGAAAAAGTTATTCAAATTCAAAGCAATGGAAACTTTACCGCAGGTGAAAATACCAACTTAACAGCAACACTTCCAAGCGGAGCAAATGCCATTGAGTGGTTTGCCAATGGCAACTGCGATGCGCTCACCACTTCGGGTATTTTGTTTGAAGGATTGACGTACCAAACAGGTAAAACCGAAGCCGATGGAAAAGGAACATATCCCTACCAAATTCGCGCTACAAAACAAATTGCGGGAAATGAAACTTGTTACAGCGAATGTCAAGCAGCTATTTTAAACATAACTTCGTGCCCTGCACAAACGCCTGAAGCCAAAAATGCACACTTCTGCTTAGGCGAAACTGCAAGCCTTGAAGCAACAGTTTTTGCTGACCCTGCAAAAGTAGCATGGTTCGATAAAAACCCTGTGGGACTTACCGGCAATACAACTACCTTCCCTCAAAATGGCGTAACTATTTTAGGTACAGGAACTACCTACACATCTGCCAACCAAACAGCAAGTACGCAAACACTCTATGTAGCCGAATACGACAAGGACAATGATTGCTGGTCTTCGGGCGGTATTGTAACTCTTTCTATTCACAACAAACCGAATGTTACTATTACTGTGGATAATACCAATGGCGATACCTATTTTTGTGCCACCGACGCAAAACGTAACGAAAATCCTATAAAATTCAAACTCACTCCCGACCCTTCAACACTTTCCTCATCGTCTTCATTTACGTTTGACCAAAGCGGTTCTTCATGGAAGGGATTTACACCGAATATCGGTCGCTCGTGGGACGCTACTGCCGACCCATGGACTAACGGCGATACACAACGAGATATGAAAGTGATATATACTATTACTGAAAAACACGGAAGTTCTGACGAAATACAAGCATCGTGTCCAAATCAAAACGACCTTACCGTTACCGCACAATTTACCCCTGCGCCGCCGCAACCGGCAGATAAATACTGGCTCATTAGCGACATTGCAAATATTCCTAACACGTTTGTAACTGCTGCCGTGCAAGCACCGGGTATTAGAATGAATTGGTACGATACCGACAAAACTACCGGATTGCAAAACAACAGCACTACATATAGTAATATTGGAAACATTACACAACAAATAGACAGCGATGCAAAAGCACATGGTGCTCCGTTTACCAAAGTATTCAATATTACCCAATTCAATGCTCGCGGTTGCGAAAGTGCACAAACTCCGGTAAACCTTATATTAGTGGACTGCCCTTTCCAAGCACCCGACCTCACTCCAAACGCTTCGTGTAAAAAAGAACTACCCGGCGCAGGCTTGGCTATCAAAGCCGAAAAAGCACCTACCACCGCCACCGGCGCAGCCACTCCTACTCCTTCGCAATGGAATTGGTATGCCGACAATAACGGCACTGCCGGTGCCTTAATTTCGGGCGCACCTAACGCAGGAGGCGATAATTCTACCTACAATTCACCCGCGCAAAGCACTACTACTTATTGGGTAAGTTACATTGCTCGCGAAGCAAATAGTGGTCAAACCTGCGAAAGTCAAAAAGCAGCCGTTACCCTCACCGTATTTGCCGACCCGGTAATAGCAAGTATTTCACAAGCCAAAAACGGTATATTATGTAATTATGATGACGCAAATATGCTTACTGCAAATGTTACTCGTAACAATACCACCGGCACAACTGCCGAACAAAATATATGGACTATTGTAGGACACGCAAACGGCATAGAACCCGGAAACAACAGCGAACCAAATAGTTACGCTCTGTTCAACCCAAGCACGTGGGGCGAAACCACAGCAACCTATACCGTAAAATACCAAGTAACCAACAACAACGGCTGTAAAGACGAAAAAACTATTACTATTCCGGTGCAATATGTTCCGGCACCTACTACGGTAGATTACAAACAAGCACCAAGTGCTCCGGGACCTGTGGTGGTAAAAGCCGAAAGTTTAGAAACTGCTGCAAATGGCTTCCAACGAGTAGAATGGTTTGCTACTGCCGTATCACAAACTACTACTGCGGGAGTTCTTACAAACGGAACGCAAAATCCTTTCCCTACCGGCGACCCTGCCAATGTAGAGATAACAGCTCCGGGCAAACAATATTTTGTTCGTCAAGTAGTGAACGGTTGTAATAGTGCTACCACCCCTGCCACCGTAATTATTCAGTGCCCTGTGCCTGCACCGCTCACCACCGACCGCATTATTTGCGATTATTTCGCCAATCCGGAACTCACCGTGCAAGGCGGACAATGGTTGCAAGGCGCACGCCCCACTACTCATGCTCCGGTATTCAACTTCTATTCTGCACAAACAGGAGGAACTTTGATAGGCACAGCCACTGCAAGCAGTGCTGCATCTACTACTGCTACGTGGACACCTACCACTCTCGATAAAACTCAAAATCAAGTTACCTATTGGGTGAGCGAAAGCAATGCCGGCGCACAACCTGCTGCCTGCGAAGGTCCTCGTACTGCGCTTACTATTCAAATCCGCCGCGCACAATCGGTTACTATCAACACACCGGTATCTATTTGCGAATACGAAATCACACCGGCATTTACCGTGAGCGGAAATACTGCCGGTTCTGTAATAGAATGGTACAATGCTGCACCTTCGCGTGTGCAAGGTGCCGAATCGCCAAGCGACTACGTGGGTTTGGGTACCAATGGTTCTGTTACTCCTTCGTGGAGCGGTGCCAATGCCTATACTATATGGGCTACACAACGAATTTCCGACCGCCTTGCCTCTACCGGCGAAACAGTATCGTGTGTAAGCACTGCGGATTCTAAATCCTTTGTAATCAAACCGCAACCGGCGAAACCTGTTCTTGTAGGAAATGAAAATTGCGCCGGAAGTGCTGCCGCACTTCTTACTGCAATAAATCCTACGGGCACTATTACATGGTTCCGAGAAAATGCAACATCGTCTATAGGTAGCGGCAATAGTTACCAACCAAGCGATGTGGCAGTAGGTACCTACTTCTACTCGGCACGCCAAACCGTAAACGGCTGCCAAAGTGATACAGCAACTACCTACTTCCGCGTGAAAGCAATTCCTGCTAAGCCGGTAGTAAGTATTACAAAAGATAGAATTTGTTCTTACGATGAAGACCCTTACCTGAGCGCAACGCTTGCTACGGTATCTACCGCAATAGACAAAACGGCAAAAATCACATGGTCGAGTTCGTCGAACGGCGTAGGATACTTACCACAATTCGATGGATTAGGAGTAGGAACGCCATTCCAAGCCAAGAGAGACATCAATACTACACTTACTTACTATGCTCGTCAAGAAGTTGAGGGTTGTATAAGTCCTTCTTCGGAAGTGAAGGCATACACCATAGTGGCTGACTTACCGGCACCTACCAATACTGCCGCTGCTATGTGCGAAGGTGCGTCTATTCCATACTTGCGCACTTCTTCAAATCGTGCGAATTGGTATGAACAAGCATCTACCGTAAAACCATATACACCGGCTGGAAGTCCGCTCAATGCAAGCCCAAGTGCATCGTTTGCACCTGCAAGCATTACTGCTACTACTACCTACTACGTGCAAGACGTTTCTCCCGAAGGTTGTTTAAGTCCTACAAGTCCGGTTACGCTTACCGTAATTCCTATGCCGCCGCTCAACATAGGCAGCAATATAGATTTCTGTATCTACAATTCGGGTAAAGTATTTGCCACCGGTTTAGAGCCTAAGCCAACTTCGCCTGCCAACATAACATGGCGCGTAACTGCTGCGGGTACACCCTTCAATCGTCCGCTTGCCACGCAAAGCGATGCCAACGATAATTACTTTGTGCAATTAGACAACAGTATATTACCAACTGCCGGTGAATACACGCTCCGCGCCGTGTACACCGTAACAGAAGGAAATACTACCTGCGCAAGCCGGCAACAAGAAATCACCGTAACGGTGAACGACCGCCCGAATGCACCTATCGTGGCATCGAAAATTATTTGTCAAGGCACCACGCTCGACCCTATTCAAGCCTTCGGTTCGCCACTTATTACGTGGGAATTTATAGAACACAAGCCGGCGGAGAATAGTGCGAAAAAGCAAGAATTACCTCCTCATGTAGGCGACACTTACGATTTCAATCGTTTCAATTTGCCTTCTATAGAAGTAGGTCAATACTTCTTCACGCTCGTAGATACCGATGCCAGCACCGGCTGCGAAAGTAATCGCACACAGTTGAGTTTTGAAGTGGCTCCGCAAGCACAAACAAAAATTGTAGGTGCTACCACAATTTGCGCCACCACCGCCCTCGAAGAACCCTACGCCATAGAAGTAGTGCCTACCACCAAAAGCAACTACTATTGGAGCACTTCGGGCAATGTGTATAACTTCTCCAAAGACGGCAACCCTTACTCGCCAAGCCGCTACGTAGATTGGCACGATGCCGGCATAGACACCGTGTATGTGTATGAACGCACATGGGCAGGTTGCGAAGGCTTCGATACACTTGTAGTGCAAGTTGCACCCTA
>JAITUU010000054.1 GCA_031286165.1 Bacteroidales bacterium | reverse complement strand
AAAGAAAGGGATTTTTGTACTATTCCCACATAATTTCCGCTTGCATCAAAATTCAAGGAAGTTATAACTTCGCCGTTCTCGTAGTAAATATCTATTCGATAGCCGGTTGCTGTTTCTTCACTTTGCCATGTGATTGTGGGAGAGTAATCATTTCTAATTGATTTTACAGAAATATCAAAACCTGCTGTTTCTGCTGAATCATAAATTATTAAATAATAATATCCTTCTTTAAATCCCCCTTGTGAAAAAATAAATTTAAGCAAAGGAAATTCAACGGATAAATTGGAACCTATTAATTTTGCACTTTGTATATTAGTTGTTTCATGCACAAGAAGTAACCCACCCGTTTCTGTTGCAATATTGAACAACTGCAATTTATCGTCTGTCGTTAAATATATTTTAAAACATTTTTGATATGTTTTATCTGAACTATTATATGTATCAAAAACTCCTTTTAATGATGAGTTTGTCGGCAATGTAATCTCTTCTGCATAGGAAAACATTTCTGTATCACTTAAAACTTCTCTATATGCCCATACATAAGACATATTTATAAATAAAAAAAATCTCATCGTTTTTTTCATTAGCACATTGCCGCAGTAGCATAGTATTTTACCGGTAACTCGCAAGAATTTTCTGTATCCGCCGTGCCACGTTATTGGGCACATAGGGGCGCACATCGCGCAAGAATTCTTTGTATTCTTCGGAGAGTTCGGGGTAACGGCATACAATTAGTTCGCTCACGGCGAGTGCGTAGGTTTTTACGCCGGTGGGCAGGCTTTGCGAGCGCAGTGCGTGCAGGCAAAAATCAAACAATTCACCCACACGCTCGGCTTCGTGGGGTATGCCAACGGTAAACCAATGCAAAATTTCGCGAATATGCCCACTCACCTGCGCTTGCGGTAAAAATGCTATTGCCCTATCGGCGTAGGCAGTAAGGGAGTTTTTGTGTTTTTGCACATAGTGCGACATAATCCACGCGCAATAGCGAGCCTGCGGTTGCCGCTGCGAAAGTGCCACGCCGAGTACAAATTCCACACTTACCGCGCCACGTTCCATTTCGGCAATTTTTTGCTCTTTTGAAAAATGAATACTGTGTAAATCCGTCAAAAACTGTTCTTCTGCCTGTGTCATTGCTATATCTTTATTGATGCTTTTCCGGATTGCTTCACTACGTTCGCAATGACGCAGAAAAACGTCCTCACCAGAATTAATCCATGCAAAAATACGTATTTCAACAGCACGGCGTGTACAAATCTTGCTATTCCTTTTTAGAAACGCAATAATGACTCCTCGCTGTAATAAACAAAAGAAAGAATTGTCGGCATACGCCAACAATTCTTTCGTAAACGGGTGAAAATAACTGGTTATTTTTTCACCACTAATTGCTCGGCAAAGGTAGCGCGTGCAGTTGCAATTTGCAGCACGTACTTTCCTTGTGCCAAATTCGTAATATCTACCACATTGCTGCCGGTGTGCGTAAGTAGCACTGTTCCGTTCATGGCTACAATTCGTATGCTTTCTATTGATTCACTACCCACTACGGTTATTTGATTGTTGGCAGGATTGGGATAGATAGAAAATCCTGCGTGCGAGGCTACGTTGGAAAATACCGAAGCGATGGGGTCTTTGTCTTCTTCTTTTTTGTCTTCTTTAATTACTTTGAAAGAATCGAACAAACTTGCCTCGCCTGCATCGTTTACCGTATAAGTGGCTATATTAATAGCATCAGACGATACGGTTACACTGCTGAATGTAGGTTCGCCGGTTTGCCCAAAGCGATGGAAAAATTGAAAATAATTGCTCACACCTGTTGCACTTTCGGCTCCGGTCATTTCCTGCTCGCTGCGTGGTTCGTATTTTTTCTTTCCTGCGGAATTATTCAAAAAATACAGCACGCCTTGTTTCACGTTGAACGTTCCACCGTGTATGCCGGTCATATCTTCGCGTGTGCCACCGGCGGTAAATGTTTGGTCGCTCACCGCATCATCAACTTTCTCATATATATTTAAACCTTCATTATCTTTTCCGCTCACCAAAACCCCCATTACTTCATACACGTGGTCGTGTCCTTCGAGCGCAAGGTCTATGCCCAATTCTTGAAACACCGGAGCCATGCGTTCGCGTACACGCTTTCCATCGGCATCGCTTTGGTGGCTCTTACTGCCGGTAAACATATTTTTGTGGAAGGCTGCAATACGCCATTTTACATCACTATTGGCGGCAATTTGCGCTTGCATCCACGCTTCTACGGCTGCAAAGTAAGGTTCGCCTTTACCGTAATCTTCCCAATTCAAAATCATGAAGAGCGCATCGCCATACACGAAAGAATATACCGTTCCGTCCATTGCGGTTTTTGCGGCGGCTTCGGTTTGCGCAGCATTGAACGAAGTATTGGTATGGAAGTGATTGAACCAATTAGCATTCGGGCTGGTGTCGTGATTGCCTTGCACCGACACTATGGGCAGCGTTTGCCACGATGCTTTCATGGTTTCAAACCATTGCTCCCATTCCCATTCTGAATTATTTGCTCCGCTGGTTTCCACCAAATCGCCGGTAATGAGCAAAAATTTTGCATCAACTACATTTTCTTGGGCAGCAGCAAGCGTTTTTCGCGATACTTCAAACATTTCATCGGTATTCGACTGCGTGTCGGTAACGTAAATGAAAGAAAACGCATCTTTCGAGTTTTTGGCAGTGGTGAATGTGTAAGTATCACTCCACACATCATTTGCGCCACCCACACGATACGAATAAGTCGTGTTTGGGGTCAAATCATCAATCAGCACTTTATTTGAAATGTAACTGCGTTTTTCTCCTTTCTGCAAGCCTGTTTTTTCAATCAAATCATTATTATTGTTACCCGAAGTTACATACATCACATCGTTCAATTCGGTAGCGGTGGCAGTAATTTCACGCGCACCGCTAAAATCACCGGAATTTCCTTGCACTATTTGCAATTTTGTGCCCACCACTCCGGCATTACAATACCACGTTACGCCACATTGCGTGGCAGGATTACCGTTGATTGCCGTATTTACATTATAAGGCATTTCTTTTTGCACCAACACACAGGGATTTGTTGCGCCTGCTTTTACTGTTCGTTGATACTGTGTCCACGAAGGATTCGTGAAATCTGCATTTTGCGCATTCGCCGCCAAGCCGAAACCCAGCAGCAAGGCACTTACTAAAACTGATACTTTTTTCATTTGTTTAACTGTTTAAAATTGTACAGTGCAAACATACAGTATCAGGATTACGGTGCAGTTACAAGAACAAAACCATGTTGTTACTTTCTTATGAAGAAATTTTCAATCTATAATCAACAACAATGTTGTTATTTATGAAGCACCTTGCGAATTTTGTTCGCTTCGTCTATCAATTCCGAAAGGCGTGCGCTGTCTTTGTGTTCTATGGCGCGTTTAAAATCGAGCAATGTTTCCACGTATTCGTCTATGGAGGCTATCAAATAATCGGCATTTTGCTGTAAAATCGGTGTCCACATACTTGTAGAACTTTTGGCAATACGCACGGTGGAATCGAAACCGGAACCTGCCATTTCAAAAATTTTCTTTTCGTCTTTTTCTATTTCCAATACAGTGATACTCAGCGCGTAAGCAATTACGTGAGCCAAGTGCGACACATAAGCAATATGTTTATCGTGGTCTTCGGGCGACATATATAATATGGTCATTCCCAGAATTTTGTAGAGCAATTTTGCTTGATTGAGCGCGAAGGTTGAACTCAGTTCCTGCTCGCAAATAATTGTTTTCTTGCCTTTAAATAAATCGGCAAATGCCGCCTGCGGACCCGAATTTTCGGTTCCCGCCATAGGGTGCGAAGCCACGTACTGCGCTCGGCGCGGGTGGCGGCGGGCATTGTTACATATTCCCACTTTGGTAGAACCCATGTCGATTACCACGCAGGTATCGGAAATGCAATCTAAAATGAGCGGCAGCAGTGCACGTGCGGCATCTACCGGAACTGCCAAAATCACCAGTTCCGAAATCATTACCGCCTGCTTCCACTCCATTGCGTGGTCTATAATACCAAGTTCGAGAGCGGTTTTTATATTTTCTTCGCTACTATCTACACCTATAATTTTTGTGTTAAATCCGCGAATTGCCATGGCTATGGAGCCGCCTATCAGTCCTGTTCCTATTATTGTTATGTTCATTCCTCCCCCCCTACTCTTTATTAAAACTTTCATCGTGTTTGTATTCGCCCAATACCGAAAGATTCGATACTATTTTCAAAATCATATTGAGGGCTTTGTCGTATTTTTTGTGGTCGTTCCACTCCACGTCCACGTAAAACGAATATTCGTAGGGTTTTCCCAAAATCGGCAACGATTGAATTTTCGTAAGGTTCAAACCTTCGTTTTTGAACACCGTAAGCACATCGACTAACGAACCGGGCGCGTGCGTGAGTTCAAAACACATGGAAGCCTTATTGTTTTCGGGCAATTCGTGGGCACGGCGTTCTATAATCATAAATCGCGTGTAATTGCGTTTGTGAGTTTCTATATGGGGTGCAATAATTTGTAATCCGTAGAGTTCGGCGGCATATTCGCTGGCAATGGCGGCGGCGTGCGTCAATTTTTCTTCGGCAATTTTTTGTGCACTCGAAGCCGTATCGCTCCATTCTATGAGTTTAAATTGCGGATAATCGTTGAAAAACTCGCTTGACTGCTGAATTGCAATGGGGTGTGAATACACTTCTTTAATATCCTCCATATTCACACCGGGTAGTACCATCAAATTTTGCGTAATGTGCAGCCCCACTTCACCCGAAATTTTTACTTTGGAATTTTTGAGCAACAAATAATTACTCAAAATACTGCCGGCTATGGTATTTTCCACCGCCACTATGCCGTAATCCACGCGCCCTTGCTGCACAAGTTCAAATACGTGCTTGAACTGCACACAATTAACCGTTTCAATATCGGCACCAAAATATTTTATGGCGGCAATTTCGTGAAATGCTCCTTTTACTCCTTGAATTGCTATTTTTTTCATTCTGTATATGATATTTGTAGATAGTTACTTCGTGATATTTATTGATATTTTTAGATATTCATTGTTTCATTGGTATATTAGCATAGTGGCATATTGGCTATCTTGTGTCTAAAAATCTCGTAATTCGTAATTTTTAATTTGTAATTGTATCGTCTTCCTCCGGCAAATCCACTATTTCCTGTCCTGTGAGTGAAAATTCTATATAGGTAATGGTTTTTCCGCGTTCCAAATACTGTTTTTCGTAGAATGTTTTTATGGCAAGCGTGTCGTCCAATAGTTCGGAATGATATACATCGGTAGTTGCCCGCAGAATTGGCTGATTGTTGTATTGCAATACTTGTTTGGTGTATGCGTGCAACTCTTGACTATCGGTTTTTAAGTGAATACGTGCACCCGGTGCAAGCATGGTTTTATACATATTCAAAAATCGCGGTGAAGTAAGGCGTTTTTTTGTTCTTCGTTTTTCTATTTGCGGGTCGGGAAAGGTTATCCAAATTTCGGAAATTTCGTGAGTAGCAAAAAACGAGTTCAAAAATTCTATGCGCGAACGAATAAACGCCACATTGGGAATACGCTGCTCAATGGCGGTTTTTGCCCCGCGCCAAAATCGCGCACCTTTTATATCTACGCCTATGAAATTTTTTTCGGAATATTTTTGCGCAAGTTCTACGGTGTATTCGCCTTTGCCGCAACCCAATTCAAGCACTATGGGATTATCGTTGTGCCAAAATTCCGCCTTCCACTTATTTTTGAGTTTATAATCGCAACGAAATACTTCGCTAAATTCGGGTTGTATTACGTTTGAAAATGTTTTGTTTTCGGCAAATCGTTGTAATTTATGTTTGTGTCCCATTATGTAAGTCGGAAAGTTTATAAATCAGTAAGTTGGTAAGTGTATAGGTCTTCTTAGATTGCTTCACTTCGTTCGCAATGACGCTTTTTGTATGGTTAGTCTGAAAATCTCTTAATTCTTAATTGATATTTATCGTTCCACAATTTGAACGGTTATTTTTTCTATTCCGCTGAGGGCGCAGTCTTTATTGGTGCAGCGCATTGCTTGTTCCAGCAAAAACGTGTATTCACCTTCATAGGGAAATCGCACGCCTTGCTTGAAATTGAAAGTATTGGTATGGCTTGAAAACCATCGTTTTCCTGTCCATTCGCCCTGTGCATCGGCAAGTACAAATTCTATGGTATCGCGCGTAAATTGCCGATTGGGAAAGCGAATTTCGCTAAACACGAACAAATTGGAATAGGCGTAATCATTCGTATTCCGTATGCTCAAAATAATATCGTACTGCGTAAGCGTGTCGCGCGGCGTAAAGGTAAACACCGCAATATCTTCCTTGCTCCACACTGCATTCGGCGGCGTAATAGTGCTTTCAAACACCACGTTAGACGAACAGGCTGCGCAGGCACACACGCATAGGGCTATCACAAAATTTCGCAGGCTATTATTGCGCATTGTTTGGTTTGTTTTTCGGTTGAAAGCGGTTACGATTTCGGTTATTGTTGGTATTGTTCGGTTTTTTCGCTTGTTGCTGCTGATTCGTAGTAGTATTCGCTTTCGCCTGTTGCGGATTTCCGTTAGTCGCTTTCGGTTGTTGTTCTCCTCCTTGCGGTTTTTGCGGTGCGTTCGGGCGATTGGGGTTATTGCTTCGCTGCGTGTTTGGGTTATTTTGTCCGCCGCGATTTTTGTGTTTTTTGCGTTTTTCCACATCAAAGCGGGTCAAACTATCCTGCCCCACCACATTGCCGTATTCATGCGAAGTATCTGCCTTCGATTCGGGTTTTGCATCGGGTTTTTCGGGTTTTATGCCTTTTTTATTTTGTGCAATAATATCGTTCACTTGGTCCACGTGCAGTTCCAAAATGTGCGAGGCATCGTTTGCGCGATACACATACCACATTGTTTCTTTATACACATCGGTTTTTATGTGATTTGCTCTAAAATTCGCAAATTCGAGCGGAATATTCGTTTCCGGAAAATTTTTACGTGCATCGGTGTAACTTGCGTATTCGTAATTGAGGCAGCATTTCAATTTTCCGCACTGCCCCGCCAATTTCTGCGGATTGAGCGATACTTCCTGTACGCGAGCGGCGTGTGTGGTTACGGTTATAAAATTCGTTACAAAGGTAGAGCAACACAAATCGCGACCGCAAGGACCAATACCGCCAATGCGTCCCGCCTCTTGACGAGCACCAATCTGACGCATTTCTATACGGATTTTAAATTCTTCGGCGAGTAATTTTATCAATTCACGGAAATCCACGCGCTCATCGGCTATGTAGTAAAATATCGCTTTGGTTTTATCGCCCTGATATTCCACATCGCCTATTTTCATATTCAAGCGCAAACTTTTTGCTATTTGCCGCGATTTTATCATGGTTTTGTGTTCCAATGCCTTTGCCTCTTCCCATTTTTCTATATCGGAAGGACGGGCTTTGCGGTACACTTTCAAAAAATTATCGTTTTTTCGTTCATTTTTTTTGATTTGCTCCTGCACCAATTCGCCCAAAAGCGACACTACACCTATATCATGACCCGGCTGCGCTTCTACGGCTACTATATCGCCCACTTCCAAATCTAAATTCAAATTGTTGATAAAATATTCTTTGCGCGTGTTTTTAAAGCGAATTTCCACCACATTGTGCGTGGAAGGAATATTGCGAATGTCGCCCAGCCAATTATAGGCATAGAGTTTTTCGCTGCCCGAACGTTTTGCCGATTGTTTTATGCGTTTTTCAATAGCCTCAACATCAATGTCTTGCTTATTTTGATGGGGAAGTTGTATATATGTTTGTTCGCTCATAATTTGTGATACTATCTGTAAAGTGCAAAGATACTATTAATTGTAAATTGTAAATTGTAAATTACCAATTATTTTATACAACGCAAAAAAAACCTCCTCACATTTCACAACGTAAGGAGGCACTTATGAAAATCAAATAACAAAAATTTATATGAATAATAATTGTACCACAATATATACAGGTAAGAGTACAATGAGCGAGAATCGAATCATGTAGCCAAAGAAACTTGGCATGGTGATTTTGTTTTCTTCGGCTATTGCTTTTATCATAAAGTTTGGTCCGTTACCTATGTAGGTCATGGAACCAAAGAACACCGCACCAATGGCGATTGCTTTCATAATTAATACCGGAAAGTGGTCGTAGCCGTCTTTCAATACCGGTAACACATCGCCGCTTACGGCTTGGGTATTGAACACTCCTTCGGCTAATTGGAAGAAAGAAAGTGCCGTAGGTGCATTGTCTAAGAACGAAGAAAGTGCACCGGTGGCGTAGTAAAACTGCCATGCTTCGGTAATATTGAATGATGCTTGTTTTAAATACAATAGCGCAGGAATCATGGTTATAAAAATTCCCAAGAATAAAAATGCCACTTCTATAATAGGTACCCACGAAAATTTATTTTTCGCACGCACTTCTTTTTTGGTGCACACTATGCTCAGCCCTGCCATACATAGCATTACCACCGATTGTAAAAATTTATAATCAGCCAAATATGCCACCGAAATTACAATACCTGCCAAAAAGAGAAAATTCAAATTTCCTGTCAATTTCACGCCTTTGTCTTCGGTTTCCAAAATTGCAGCTTCGGTAACGTTCGGGTGCTCTTTTTTGTAGAGAATACTATCCCACACAAAATAAATAATAAGCAACAAACCATTGGCAACAGCCCACTGAGGCAAAAGATTGAAAAACCAACTAAATTCTACACCGCGCAAATAAAGCAAAAATAAGGGTGGGTCGCCGAGCGGCGTTAAAAGCCCCCCGCAGTTTGCCACTACTGCTATAAAAAACAGAATGGTGTGCACTTGAAATTTTCGTTTTTGAATGGTGGTAATCACAGGGCGAATGAGCAACATAGCCGCGCCGGTAGTTCCCATAAACGATGCCAAAATTGCACCGATTGCCAAAAACATAGTATTGGTAAGCGGCGTGGGTGCGCTGTAACTTTGAATAAATATACCGCCGGTAACGACAAAGAGCGAACCAAGCAAAATAATAAAGGGCAAATAATCGCCTATCAAGGCATGTTGCAATTCGTGAATACCTTCATGACCACCTGCTACAAACAAATAAATAGCCGTAGGGATACCCAAAACGAGGGAAACGATGAGTTTATTTTTATTGTGTTCCCACCAATGCTCTGCCACAAGCGGCATAATAGCAATGGAGAGTAACATAAGCACAAAAGGAATGAGTGCCCATGTTGGAATTAATAATTCGTGTGCTTCGTGCATAACATAGTATATTAAAGTGATTATCCCAAGAAACTGAGTAAAATACCCGCTGCCACTGCCGAACCTATTACACCTGCTACGTTTGGACCCATTGCGTGCATCAAAAGGAAGTTGCTTGGGTCGGTTTTTTGACCTTCTACCTGCGACACCCGTGCAGCCATAGGCACTGCCGAAACGCCGGCAGAACCAATAAGCGGATTGATTTTTTCTTTACTGAATACGTTTATCAATTTCGCTAAAAGCACACCGCCTGCGGTACCAAGTCCAAAGGCAAATACACCCATACCAAGAATTTTAAGCGTGGTAAGATTCAAGAAATTTGCCGCAGTAGCAGTAGCACCCACAGTAATTCCCAAGAAAATTGTAACAATATTCATTAATTCATTTTGCACTGTTTTGCTCAATCGCTCTGTTACACCACATTCGCGGAGTAAATTACCAAACATAAGGCTACCAATAAGCGGCGCAGCCGAAGGCAACAAAAGTGATACAATAATAGTAATTACGATAGGGAACAAAATGCGTTCTTTTTGCGACACCGAGCGTAATTGTTTCATTTTAATGGCGCGTTCTTCGGGCGAGGTTAAAGCACGCATAATAGGCGGCTGAATTACCGGCACAAGTGCCATGTACGAATAGGCTGCCACCGCAATAGGACCCAATAAATGAGGAGCAAGTTTGGTGGTCAAATAAATAGCGGTAGGACCATCGGCACCACCTATAATACCAATAGAACCGGCTTCGGTAGGTGCAAATCCAAGTGCCAAAGCACCTAAAAATACGGCGAAAATACCCAACTGCGCAGCAGCACCGAGTAAGAAACTTTTCGGATTTGCCAAAAGCGGTCCAAAATCGGTCATTGCACCCACGCCCACAAATATCAAACAAGGGTAAATGCCAAGTTTTACACCCAAATATAAATAATCCAACAATCCTGCTCCGTCCACAAATTCGCCCCAATGTACGTGTCCACCTTCAAATAATTCGGCATGGAACAAGCCCGCAATTGGTAAATTGGTTAAAAGCATACCAAAGGCAATGGGCAACAATAAGAGCGGTTCAAATTGTTTTACAATAGCCAAATACAACAATAAGCAGGCTACGGCAATCATCACGAAATACTTCCAATCGAGAATGAGATGCGAAAATCCTGTATCTTTAATAAATTTTGCCAAACCGCCGCCGCCAATATCGGGCAACGATACCTCAGCCCCTTGTGCCAAAGCCGGAACTGCAAATCCAATCAATAATAGTACTGCAAATAAAACTTTTTTCATGTTTTTTTTAATGTTAAAAATTACGAGTTTCTCGCCCAAAAACTCAAAAACTTGCAAGCAGTGCGTGAAACTGCTCAACAGGGAATATGGTACAAAAGTAAAATATATTTTAAATATACATGAGTAAAATCATGAAAATTCCGTCAAAATTACATCATTTCCATCAAAATATGCGTAGGTAGAGTGCGTAATCCAATTCCCTACATTGATATAGCGTGCTCCACCCGGCAATTCTTTATTGAGCGGCACGTGCCGATGTCCGAAAATAAAATAATCAACCTTCCGTTTTTTGAGTTCCGCTAAGGAATATTGCAGCAAATATTCTTTGTCATCGCCCAAATAGTGTGAAGATTCATACTCTTTCGCCTTGCGATTTTTTTTCGACCACGCATGAGCAAGCGAAAACGAAAGCGAGGGGTGAATGAGTGAAAATAATTTCTGTAAAAATTTTCGCGTAAATACCCAATGCAGAACATTCATGCCGGTATCGTAATGCCCCAGCGCATGACCGTGATGCAACACAAATCGTTTTCCCGCCCACTCGCGTTCCAGCATGGTTTTACAAATAGTAACGCCACACTCCTGCTGCAAATAGCCAAAAAGCCACTGGTCGTGATTGCCCTCGAACATATACACCGGAATACCGACATCGGTAAATTCGGCTAATTTCGCCAAAAATCGCACATAGCCTTTGGGCACCACCCATTTGTATTCATACCAAAAATCGAAGACATCACCCAGCAGATATAATTCCTTGCAAGTGGGTTTTATAGAATCGAGCCACGCCACTATGCGCTTTTCTCGCTCCGTGCTTTCCTCGTTGGAAGGATAGCCCAAATGAAAATCCGATGCGAAATAAATGTTTTTCAATGGTTAATTATTAATTATTAATTATAAATTGTAAATTGTGGCAATGAGAGGTTATTGCATTGCGTTTCCTTTCTAACAACTAATATCTAACCACTAACAACTAATAATTGAACAACCTCCCATGAACTCCTGCAACGCCTTTGGAATACGGATTCCTTCGGGTGTTTGATTGTTTTCGAGCAAGGCGGCTACTATGCGCGGCAGGGCAAGTGCACTGCCATTGAGCGTGTGCGCCAAATTATTTTTCTTTTCGGCATCTTTGTAGCGCAGTTTCAAGCGATTTGCCTGAAAAGTTTCAAAATTGGAAACAGAACTTACTTCGAGCCAGCGGTTTTGCCCTGCCGAAAATACCTCGAAATCGAAGGTGAGTGCCGAAGTGAAACTCATATCGCCACCGCACAAACGCAAAATTCGGTACGGTAATTCCAATTCCTGCACCAAATTCTCCACGTGCGCTATCATTTCTTCGAGTGCCGCGTAGGAATGTTCGGGTTTTTCCAAACGCACTATTTCTACTTTATCGAATTGATGCAAACGGTTCAGTCCGCGCACATCTTTTCCGTAGGAACCGGCTTCGCGGCGAAAACACGGTGTATAAGCCGTGCATTTCACCGGAAAATCGCTTTCTTTGAGAATTACATCGCGAAAAATATTCGTTACCGGCACTTCGGCAGTGGGAATAAGGTATAAATTATCTTCGCCCACGTAGTACATTTGTCCTTCTTTATCAGGCAACTGACCGGTACCAAAACCCGAATCTTCGTTTACCATTATCGGCGGCATATATTCTGTATAACCTGCTTTTTCGGCTCTATCCAAAAAGAAGGCAATCAGTGCGCGTTGCAATTTTGCTCCCTTACCTATATACACAGGAAATCCGCTACCGGTGAGTTTATTGCCAAGTTCAAAATCTATCAAATTATATTTTTCGCAGAGTTCCCAGTGCGGTAATTTTCCTTCCTGCGCAGGAATTTCTCCTCCGGTGCGCACTACTTCATTGTCTTCGGCTGCCTTGCCGCGTGGTACGCTTGCATGTGGCAAGTTTGGCAATAATACTATTGTATCGTTCAATTCTTTGGTTACGCTTTCCAATTCCGTGTCCAAGACTTTAATTTCTTCCTTTATATCGGCAGTTTTTGCTTTTGCGGCATGTGCCTCATCGTTTTTTTTCGCTTGAAACAATTGCCCTATTTCTTTGGAAAGCGCGTTGATTTCGGCTTGTTTTTCATTCAATTCAAATTGCAAGGCTTTTCGCTTGTCGTCCAACTGAATAATGCGCTCAATTTTTTGCTGCGCATCAAAATTTTTTACCGCAAGTCGTTCAATCACAAAAGCGGTGTGTTCTCGAATAGTTTGTAAAGTAAGCATACTATATACTGTTTAGTGAGGCACAAAAATACACTTTAATTGTAAATTGTAAAACGTTTGTTCAACGAAGTTAATTACAAATGGTAAATTATTTTTATTAGGGGGTTAGTCGGTAGTGATTAGTTGTTAGAAATAAAAAACCTCTCGCAAACAAAGTTAGCAGGAGTTTTTCTTTTATTAGCATATTGCCACATTAGCATATTACTCTGTACTCACTACTGAATACTACCTACTCTATACCTGAATCTAAAAAAATTACCAATTACCAATTAGCCATTTACAATTAATTGTACTTTTGTACTCGTATTCAATTCTTGATTATGCAACTCTTTTATTCCAATCATATACAGAATGGCAGTATTATTTTGACCGATGAGGAAAAAAATCACTGTACCAAAGTGCTGCGCAAAGGCGTGGGTGATAGTATTCATGTAATAGACGGACAGGGAAATTTATACGAAGTTTGCATTGCTGCTGTTACCAAACACGAGTGCGTGTGTTCCATTCTGCACACTACACCGAACTTTGGCGCACACCCCTATTACCTCACGCTGTGCGTAGCCCCCACCAAAAATAGCGACCGCTTTGAATGGTGTGTAGAAAAAGCCGTAGAATTGGGTGTTGATGAAATTGTTCCCATACTATGCGACAATTCCGAGCGCAAAATTCTGAAACTCGAACGGATTGAAAAAATCATACTTTCGGCTATGAAGCAATCGTACAAAGCCTATCAACCGAAATTGCACGAATTAACCGATTTTTCGGCTATTCTTTCTCGTTCTGCACACGAACTATGCTGCATAGCGCACTGCCACGAGGACGAAAAATACAAACTACCTGCTCTCTTGCAGCATCATTCGCGCGCGTGCATAGCCATTGGTCCCGAAGGCGATTTTTCTACTCACGAAGTTACTCGCGCACTTGAAAACCGGTGGCAGGCAATTACGCTTGGCGAAAGTCGCCTGCGAACAGAAACTGCCGCTATTGCGGCAGTTCACAGTGTCTATTCGTTTTTTATATAATTCTATTGGGGATTGCTTCACTCCGTTCGCAACGGCGAAACCCTCACCAAAGGTACTGACGCTCTTTATACAAGTTTGTGCAATAATTTCTAACAACTAATTTTTATTTCGCATACAATTTTTCGCGAGCAGCTTTTACTTTTTCGTCCGCTATGTAGTCATCATAATCCATACGTTTGTCTATAATTCCGTTTGGCGTGAGTTCTATCACACGATTACACACCGTTTGTATAAATTCATGGTCATGCGAGGTCATTAGCACAATTCCTTGAAAATTTATCAGTGCATTGTTGAACGCCTGAATTGATTCCAAATCCAAATGATTCGTGGGCGAATCCAACATAAGTACATTGGCATCTTTGAGCATCATGCGCGAAATCATGCAGCGCATTTTTTCGCCACCCGAAAGCACACTTGCTTTTTTGTAAATTTCCTCGCCCGAAAACAACATTCTACCCAAAAATCCGCGCAAAAACGATTCGAGCGTGTCATCGGAAAACTGCCCCAACCATTCCACCAAATTCAAATCGGTGTTAAAAAACTGCGAATTATCGAGCGGCAAATACGCCGAAGTAATAGTGGCACCCCAATCGTACTGCCCTGCATCGGCTTTTCGGTTGCCGGCTATAATTTCAAAAAACGCAGTCATGGCACGTGGGTCTTTCGACAAAAACACCACTTTATCGTCTTTTTCTATGGTAATATCCACGTCTTTAAACAGCACTTCGCCATCCATAGACGCTTTCAGTCCACGTACTTCCAAAATTTTATTGCCCACATCGCGTGAAGGTTTAAATATTATGCCCGGATATTTGCGCGTAGAAGGCATAATTTCTTCCACATTCAATTTTTCGAGCATTTTTTTACGGCTGGTGGTTTGTTTCGATTTTGCAACGTTGGCACTGAATCGCGCAATAAATTCCAAAAGTTCTTTGCGTTTTTCTTCGGCTTTTTTGTTTTGCTGCTGCTGCTGGCGCAGTGCTAATTGGCTGCTTTCGTACCAAAACGAGTAATTTCCGGCAAAGAGTTGCACTTTTCCAAAATCAATGTCCACCGTGTGAGTACACACCGAATCTAAAAAGTGGCGGTCGTGCGACACCACAAGTACCGTTTTATCGAAATTTGAAAGAAAATTTTCCAACCACATTACCGTTTCTACGTCCAAATCGTTGGTAGGCTCGTCTAAAAGCAAGTTGTCGGGCGAGCCGAAGAGTGCCTGTGCCAGCATTACGCGCACTTTTTCGTTACCACTCAATTCTTTCATGAGTTTTGCGTGTTTATCTTCGGCGATTCCAAGACCACTCAAAAGATTAGCAACATCGCTTTCGGCATTCCAACCGTCCATTTCTGCAAATTTTTCTTCCAATTCGGCAGCACGCACGCCATCTTCATCGCTAAAATCTTCTTTGGCATAGAGGGCATTTTTTTCGTTCATAATGCTCCACATTTCTTTGTAGCCCATAAGCACGGTATCGAGCACGGTATGTTCATCGTACTCAAAGTGATTTTGTTTGAGCACACTCATGCGCTCGCCCGGTTCTAAACTCACATTTCCGCGCGTAGATTCTATTTCTCCCGAAATTATTTTCAAAAACGTAGATTTTCCGGCACCATTGGCTCCTATTACCCCGTAAATATTACCGGGCAGAAATTTCAGATTCACATCTTGAAACAATGTGCGCTTGCCAAATTGTATGGCTAAATTTGAAACTGTAATCATATTTTTCTATTCTATTTTACTGTGCGTGCAAAGGTAATTGTTTTTCGTGATATACGAATAATCTTACCAAAAATACGAAAATGAAAGCACTTTATTTATTTTTGATTTCAAACTGTAAGCAAATAACGTGTTTTTAACTACGATTTATTACTTCATTTTGCAAAATTGTATAAATTTTATCACAAAACAACCGCTAAAATACCAAATAAATATTTATTTGCTCTATTCTGCATAAAATTTCAAGCAAAAATGACTTTAAAAAACTTATTATCAATAAAAACTTGACTTTTTATGATTACGCAGTGTATGTTTGCACTATAAACTTTTAAAAACAACAGCAATGGAAACAAAAATTGGTATTACCGCCTATTCGATGGCGAAAAATCCCCAGTGGGGGAATTTATACACGAGTTCCTGCACCAACGCACGCAGGACACACCAAATAGAAACACAGAATAATAATAATAAATGAATGTAATACAATGAAAAAAATAGAAGCAATCATACGAACAACGAAATTCGATGACGTAAAAGAAGCCTTAGGCAAAATAGATATAGAATGGTACTCATACTACGATGTGCGCGGAGTGGGAAAATCGCACGAAAGCCGCATTTTTCGCGGAGTGGTGTACGATACAAGTTCTATTGAACGCCGACTGCTAAGCATCATAGTGCGCGATATAAATGTAGATAAAACGGTACAGGCAATTCAGCAATCAGCCTACACGGGCGAAACCGGCGATGGACGTATTTTTATTTATCAAGTGGAAGATGCTATTCGCATTCGCACAGGGCAACGCGGCGATGAATCGCTTTACGACAAAGAAAAATAAAACAGAGCCTCTCCTCTATCCTCTCCCCAAGAGAGGCTGAAGAAAACGGAGAGTTATTATAATAAATTAAATCAAAAAAATCGCTTCTAAAAAGTCCCCCCCTATGGGGGATTTAGGGGGCTTAAAATCTTACAACAATGAAAAAAGTATTAAAATATCTTAGTATTATAGCACTTTGCGCTCTTCCAAGCCTCGCATGGGCGCAACCAGAACCTATGGGTCAGGAAGTAATAGAAACAGTAGCCGAATCTCCCGCACTCGATACCGGTAATACGGCGTGGATAATAGTAGCAAGCATACTTGTACTTATGATGACACTGCCGGGTTTGGCGTTTTTTTACGGTGGTTTGGTGCGCCGCAAAAACTTACTGAGTGTAATTATGCAATGTATAATAAGTGCCGGAGTAATTACCATTCTTTGGTTTGCAGTAGGTTACAGTTTAGTATTCGGCGATGGATTTGCCGGAAGCTCTGCAGGATTTTTCTTCGGCGGGTTGGATAAAGCATTTTTGAGCGGCATTTCAATCGACACCATTACCGAAACCGGTATCCCCGAAATTCTCTTTGCACTCTTTCAATGTATGTTTGCCATTATTTCTCCTGCACTTATTATAGGAGCGTTGGCAGAACGCATGAAGTTTTCAGGGTTCTTACTCTTCTTACCATTATGGAGTTTGCTTGTGTATATTCCTATGGCATTTTGGGTATGGGGCGGCGGCTGGATTGGCGAAATGGGCGCAATCGACTTTGCCGGCGGTACTGTGGTACACATCAACGCAGGTATTTCGGCTCTCGTAATGTGTTTGATGCTTGGCAAACGTGCCGGCTACAAATCGCACCGACCTGTAACGCCAAACAACATTCCTTTCGTATTCCTTGGTGCAGCATTATTGTGGCTCGGTTGGATTGGTTTCAACGCCGGTAGTGGACTTGCAGCCGATGGACTTGCAGCAAACGCCTTCTTGGTAACTCACTTGGCAACAGCCGCAGCAGTAGTAACATGGGTAATTATCGACTGGATTCGCAACAAACGCCCAACTACCGTAGGTGCGTGTACAGGAGCAGTAGCAGGACTTGTGGCAATTACTCCCGCAGCAGGCACAGTAGGTGTACTCGGAGCCTTTGTAATAGGTATCGCTTCGGCAGCAGTATGTTTCTTCATGGTGGCTATTGTAAAAGAAAAATTCGGTTACGATGACTCCCTCGATGCCTTCGGCGTGCACGGTATAGGTGGTATTATTGGTTCTATTTTGGTGGGAGTATTCGCCACACAAGCAGTAAGCGGCGATGGCGGCGTACAAGGTGCTCTCTACGGCGATTGGCATCAATTATGGGTACAAACCGCAGCAACTCTCTTCTCCATAGCGTTCAGTGCCATTATGACCTTTATTCTCTTCAAATTGGTAGATAAAACAGTGGGAATGCGCGTAGCATCAAGAGTAGAAGAAGAAGGTTTGGATATTTACGAACACGGTGAGGCTGCATACAACTAAGTAGCCCCCTCAATCCCCCACAAGGGGGACTTGAAAAATTATAACTTAAAAAACAAAACGGCAAGCCTCGTTCCCGTTCTCCCCCGTAGGGGGGAGTTAGAGGGGGCTTAAATAACAATGAAAAAAATAGTAATCACAATCGTTGCAATGTGTGCCGTAGCGGCATCATTCGCACAAGAAGAAAAATCAATAACAGTAGATGCCGGTGCCGACCTCGTAAGTTCATACGTATGGCGCGGAATGTATCAAAGCGGCGTAAGTTTTCAACCTACCCTCAGCGTTTCGGGCTATGGATTAACACTCGGCGCGTGGGGAAGTACCGATATTACCGCTCAATTCAAAGAATTAGACTACTTTCTTTCCTATGAAATCGGTGGATTTTCGGCAGCAGCAACCGCCTACTGGTGGTTGGGCGAAGGCAGCCCCTACTTTCACCGCTCAGGGCATTTGATAGAAGGCTCGCTTGGCTACACCTTCGGCGAAAGTTTTCCTCTCTCACTCGGCGTGAACACTATGCTGGGCGGCGAAGAAGATAAAGACGAAGACGGCAAACAACAATTCTCAACCTACATTACGGCAAGTTTTCCTTTTAGCATAAAAACCGTAGATTGCGAAGTGGGCGTAGGAATTTCGCCGGCAAAAGGCTTATATGCCGATAAATTCGATGTGGCAACAATTTCGGCAAAAGCATCGAAAAAAATAGAAATTAGTGATAAATTTGCACTGCCGGTTTTCGTAGAATTAATTCTTGCACCGGCAAAAGACAACGCATTTTTAGTATTCGGATTAACATTTTAAACATGAAAAACAAAGATTTACAAAAGGAAATATCGCAGCGAGTGGAGTTCATTCGCAGCATAGTAGCAAAAAGCGGTGCCAAAGGAATTGTATTTGGCAATAGTGGTGGTAAAGATAGTGCGTTGGTTGGCATACTGTGCAAAATGGCGTGTGAAAATACCCTCGCGGTGATACTCCCTTGTGAATCGAAACGGAATTTTGAACAAGATAAACACGACGGCGAAGCACTTTCGGCACAGTTTGGCATAGAAACACGAGTGATAGACATTACCGCCACCAAAAAAGCACTCGTGGAAGCACTCGGCGGAGAAATTTCGCACACCGCTTCGGTAAATATAGCCCCTCGCCTGCGCATGACCACGCTCTACGCTATTGCTGCTCACGAAAATAGACTTGTGGCAGGAACCGGCAACGCATGCGAAGCCTACATGGGTTACTTTACCAAATGGGGCGATGGTGCCTACGATTTCAACCCCATAGCCGACCTTAGCGTGAGTGAAATCTATGAATTACTGAAATTCCTGAACGCTCCGCAAAGTATTATAGAAAAAGCACCTTCGGCAGGACTTTTCGATGGTCAAAGCGATGAAAGCGAAATGGGTGTAACCTACAAAAGCATAGAAAAATATCTCTGCGGCGAAGAAGTGCAACAGCACGAACGCGAAATTATAGAACGCTATCACAATCGCAGCAAACACAAACGCGAAAAAGCCTGTTTATTCAATGTTCAATAAACCAATGTAACGCAAACATCTTGTAATAACACGTCATTCCTGCTTTCGCAGGAATCTCATAAAACCAAAAAAAATTATGAAACTCTACATTCCAAAGGATTATCGTCCGCGCTTGGTTCCCGAAACGATGGAACAAGCAATCAAACTTCTCAAAACAAGTTTTCAAGAAGAGTTGGCAGCCAAATTAGGTCTTCGCAGAGTAACAGCACCTTTATTCGTATTCTCAGGAACCGGCATCAATGACGACCTCAACGGCACTGAAAAAGCCGTAAGTTTCTCTATTACCGACATGGGCGGTGCCAAAGCCGAAGTTATTCACTCGCTCGCCAAATGGAAACGCATGAAACTCGGTGCGTATAAAATTCCCGTAGGCTACGGTCTTTATACCGACATGAACGCCATTCGTGCCGATGAAGAACTCTCGAACATTCACTCCCTCTATGTGGACCAATGGGATTGGGAACGCACCGTGAGTGCAGAGCAACGCAACCTTGATTTCTTGAAGTCTATCGTAGAAAAAATTTACGATGCGTTGAAAGAAACCGAAAAGAAAATTTACGCAATCTATCCGCACATTACGCCGGTATTGCCCGAAAAAATTACCTTCATTCAGGCAGAAGATTTGTTGAAAGAATATCCGAAACTTTCGGTGAAAGAACGCGAACGCGAAGCCGCTAAAAAATACGGTGCTATCTTCATTATCGGCATAGGCGGCAAACTCGCCAACGGCGAGAAACACGATGGTCGCGCTCCCGACTATGACGACTGGACTACCGAAAGTGCTCCGGGCTACAAAGGCTTGAACGGCGACATCGTGCTGTGGAACGAAATTTTGGACAACGCATTTGAAATCTCTTCGATGGGTATTCGTGTGGACAAAACCGCGCTCACCAAACAGTTAGACCTCGAAGGTTGCCCGGAACGCAAAGAACTCTCTTGGCACAAAGCCCTGCTCGAAGACAAAATTCCGCTCTCTATAGGCGGCGGTATCGGTCAGTCGCGCTTGTGTATGTTCTTCCTCCGCTGCGCACACATCGGCGAAGTTCAATCTTCGCTTTGGTCAGAGGAAATGATTGAAAAATGCCGCGAAGCCGGAATTATTTTGAAATAATCATTGAATAACAAGGGAGCATGCTCCCTTGCTGCTAAAACCATAAAAAAACTCCTGCAAACTTCGGTTCGCAGGAGTTTTTTTATGATGATATATTACCTTCGCGTTATTAAAATCGCCAACGCAAAGCAGCGCGAGCACCAATTACCACACTGTGTTTATCGTTGATTTTGTGAGTGGCAATAGAAAATAGCGGTTCGGCAACTTCATTGTAGGCAGTGCCGTCTTCAAACGTAGCATTCACGCTACTCCACGAAATAGTGGGCGCAACGGCAAGCGAACAATGCGCATTGAAATTATAGCCAAAGTAGGGAGCAAAACTTGTTATTTGTCGGTACCATTCGCGCGGTGTCTCCGTTTCCTCCACTATATCTTCCGGCATAATTGTTTGGTCTGTGGTTTTATTGCCCGATTTATAGCGATTGATAGGTAGCATAAAATTCAATTCGGGATTGAAAAAGAAATTGTTTTTGATAGGTATAAAAGTACCAAAACCTGCGCCTGTGGCAAAATCGCTCATGTCCGACTGATTGGATTGCGAAGGATTATAGCCGAAAAATAGTGAAGTGTAGAATTTTTCAACACCAATTTTAAAAGCAATCGTTGCCGGATAATATTCCGAAACACTCAATTCCAATGCTTGATAACCACCGTGTCGCACTATGGAAAGAAAACCGATAGGAATACCCGCTTCCACACTGTCGGTGTAGTTTATAAAACCGAGTTGCATACCTTTCAATTTTTTTGTTGCTACGTTCACAAATCCTATTTGCGTACCGCTTACATTGCCGGCGGCAGTATTCACAAAACCGAGTTGTGCACCCGTTACATCGCCGGCTGCGGTATTTACAAAGCCTATTTGCGCAGCGTTTATACTACTCGAAGCAGAGTTTGCAAACCCTATTTGTGCTCCTTGCACACTGCCCATTGCAGTATTTGCAAATCCGATTTGCACACCATCGACACTACCCACTGCGGTATTTACATAGCCTATTTGCGCTCCGTGCACGCTATCGGCTACGGTGTTTACAAAACCAAGTTGTGCACCGTCCATTGCCTTTACGGCAGTATTCACAAATCCCATTTGTGCTTTGCCGGGCTGTTGTGTAGCAGTATTTACAAAACCTATTTGTGCTCCGCTCACATCGTTTGTTGCGGTATTTACAAAACCCACTTGCGCTCCGCGCACACTATCGGTTACCGTGTTCACAAATCCTATTTGCGCCCCCGCAAATGCTCCTCTGTTTGTATTGATAAATCCAAGTTGTAAACCTGCATATTCGCCGTTGGCTGTATTGATAAAACCTATGAGAGGATATTTGAAACCGCTTTGCACATAGTTAAAGAAAAAACTATACACGTTTGTTCCTTGCGAAAACGCCGATAAACTTGCAATACTGATAAGCACACTGATAATGATTTTTTTCATGTTGTAATTCCCTTATACGTGTCGGGCGCAACTGTTAAATTACTATTTATTTTTGGAACGCCGCAAAACGTGCAATTTTCATGCCACAAATTGCAAGCGTTTGATTTTTTTTGAAATTATACAATAAAAAAGCGGACTTACATTATCCGCTTATGAGGTTGTGAGAATTACCCGTAGATATAACAATGATAAGCCCGCATTGCTGCGAGCGTTTGTGTCATTCGTCATCTACTTGTGTTAGAACTTCTCACATTCCATAAGCCAGATTTCAGCAAAACGCCTCTTTTTGTATGTCCTTCCAACGCGCAAACTCTCTGTGCTTCGGAATTGCGGCAAAAGTAATCGAATTATTTGAATTGTGGGTATTTCTTGTGAAAATATTTTTGATTGATGCTTGTACCTTTATTTTGTTGAAAAACAGAAAATAAACGTAAGAAAAACACGTTATTTTGACAACAAAATACAACGAAATAGCAATGAAATGCACAACAGAACAACATTTTACCGGTCAAATTTGGCGACCGCCCTTTGAGGCAAATTCGGTGCTTTTGCAGGCAACTTCGGGTTGTTCGCACAATAAATGCACGTTTTGCAGCCTCTATCATGGCACCAAATTTCGAGCCTCGCCCTTTGCCGAAATTGAGCACGATTTGCAAATCATTCAACGCTCGCAGCCTCATGCGCGGCGCGTGTGGCTCACAGGAGCAAATCCTTTCTGTTTGAGTTACGAAAAATTGGTGGAATTGGCTCTTTTGATTCGCGAATATTTGCCCAATGTGCTCAATATTGGCGGTTTTGCGCGAATTAGCGACATAACACCGAAAACCCGCGCAGAGTGGGCAGATTTGCGCAGATTGGGCTACGACCGCATTTCCATTGGCACCGAAAGCGGCGATGACCTCACGCTGGCGCGAATGAACAAGGGCTACACAGCGCGAGATATTGTGGAGCAATGCGTAAAATTGCAAGATGCCGGCATTGAGTACAACATTACCTACCTCAACGGGTTGGCAGGTGCCGGAAACGGTACGCGAAATGCCATAGAAACGGCAAAAATATACAGTCAAATCCGTCCGTTTATTATTTCGGTGGTGTCGCTCACGGTGTTTCCCGAATCGCAGTTGTATGCCGAAATTCAGCGCGGCGAATATGCGGAATCTTCGGAATTGGAGCGTTTGCAGGAACTGAAAACGTTGATAGAAAACCTTATGCTCGACACGCCGTTTACGCTGCTGGCAAACACGGTATCCAACCCTATTCCGCTCACGGGCGTGATTCCGCAGGAGCGCGGTCGCCTTGTGCGCGAACTCGAAACCATGATAGCAAGCGCACATGAAGACGAACTGCGGAAGTATCGAGAAGGGATTCGGTCGTTGTAAAAAAAGTCCCCCAAAGAAATTCAAAAGTTTGATTTCTTCGGGGGAAAAGTACTTGGTTTACGTGCGATTTACATTGCCTTCACCGGAATACACACTTCCATATCGAAACGTCCGTGCATGGAATCTTCCACCGAGTTGTGATAGAGTTCGTAAGCACTTCCAGCGGGCAGGTAGCCGTTTTCCGTAACCCACAGCCACACGGTGTTCCACGCTTTTTCAAAACCGTCAAATCCGATTTGAAAACGCCCAACTGCACATTTTTGAGCAGGAATAATTGCTTTGCCGATTTCGCCCTCCACCGGCACGTCCTCCGCAAGGGTAATGCAGGCATCTTGGCGCACGTTTTCCAACTCGGTTATCGAAGGGTCGTCTTGGTATATGGTGAGGGTTTTCGTTTCCGGAAAACGGTACAATCCGCGCGGACCAGCCCATTTCATAAGCGTTTCATACGCTTTGCCAATTTTTTCGTACTCGCCCCTGTGCCGCACGTAGGCAACGCGCATTTCGGGCATTTCTTTGATTTCAATTTTTGATTCCATAAAAATTAAGTTTTTAAGTTTAACACTGCAAAGGTGCGTATCAAAATCGAAATCGCGTTTCACAATCTTGCTCAGCAGTTGTCCATTCTTGCTATATCGCAGTCCGCGACTCAGGTACACGTGCACTTCGCGCAGGCGAAATTCTTTTGCCGTAGTGCCAAAATGGGCACGAAAGGAGCGGCTGAAAAGGCTCACGCTGCCAAATCCGCAGGCAAAGGCAATTTCGGAAATGCTCATTTTCGGTTCGTTTCGCAGCAGGCGGGCGGCTTTTTCCACGCGGATTCGTTGCACGAAATTGGCAGGAGTTTCGCCCACCAGCACCTGAAAAATGCGGTGAAAATGGTAGGGCGAAAAACAGGCAACCGCCGCCAGCACATCAAGCGTAAGTACTTGGTCAATGTGGCTTTCCACAAAATTCATCACGCGGTAAATTCGCGCCATATATTCCTTTCGGCTTTGTTCGTTAATTGTCATCGGCATTGCTGTTTTACGGTTCAAAACGACAAAGGTAGCGGAAGTTTTCGGGATTTTGTTTGCAATTCTTGCGAAGAATTTTTAATTGAGAGTTGAGAATGGAGAATTGAAAAATGTTTTTTTACAAACAACAAAAATTCCGTTTTTTGTTTTCTTGAAACAACATTATTCTCCGAATTTACAACTGAACAAATTCCGTATTTTTTTATCGGATTGATTTTTTCGTATAATTTATCTGCTCGTTCGCTATTTTGTTTCATTGCCAAGCGTAAATAGTGTACTGCATTTGCCTTGTCGGATAAATCAATCCCAACCTCACAATTCTAATTTTCCTTGTTTGGTGTTTTGTGTGTCTTTTGTTCTCATGGGTTTCGCCTCTTTGAACACCTCATTATCATACGCAGTGTTGGGCTTACCATTTTCGTCTAATTCTTTGATTATGATTGTGCGCTTAAATTTGTATTTATTCTCTATCACAGGGCGATAACTGCATTGCAGCAACTTGTAGCCGCTATTCAAAATACCGTTTTTTATGGGACTGACCGAAATGGCAAAGGGTTTATAATAATCGTTCGGCACAAAATTATCGACCACAAGCATAGATTTTTCGTCAAAATAATGATTAGGAATGTCGGCTAATGCTTTAATTTTATCGGATCTAATGTTTTGAGGAACATTGGTAAAAACATAGGCAAATGCCCGTTTCTTTTTGAACGAAGGACCCAAAAACCAATGAAATTCACACGGCAGAACGGCAATTTTTTTCTTTTGCCACAACTCTTTTGTCCAAGAATATTGCACCGCACCGCCGTTGCCAATGCAAATTATCTCTTTTCCGGTAGAAATCATACATTTATAAAAATGTTCAAATTTAGAAAATGGCGGATTGGTAATGATTACGTCCGCCTCATTTTGCGCAATTTCCATGCACTCTTTTTCGGCGTATGAACCGTGAAATTTCGCCGGCATACCCACAGGAGGCACTCGCAAAAGTCGTTTGCCATCGTAGCGCACAATAAATCCGGCATATTCGTTCCAAGCGAGATCGAACAGCGAACCCGAAAAATCGAGTTTTGAACCATCGTAATGCGTTGAAATTATCTGTTTGATTTTCAGTGTTTTGAAGTTGTTGTAAAAATAAATCCAGAAAGCCGACTGCCCCGCATCATCGCAATTCATATAAACTGTTTTTCCCTTCCAATAGTCCGCGCCAAAGTGTTTGACTATCGTATCTACGTCTTCATAAAAGGTGTAACACTCGTCGCTTTCAATGGTTATCATATCTTCGTCATCGTTGTAGCGGCGTTTGGTACGGGTTTTGTTCATTCGTTCCAAATCCGAAAGATTTCCTTTTTCGTTTATCGTTGGCAAATGTTTTATGGCAATAAGCGGAAAAATTTTGTGCCAAATAGCGGAGCGGAGTTCTTTGCTGTCTATGCTGCACTCTTTGCCTTTGCCCACGCCGCTCCATTCGGGCAGAGAGTAAATGGTTTTGAGGATTTCATCGGCGTTCGTTTCAACTTTTATGGGCAAAATCCATTCGAGTTTTTTGCCTTTTTGTCCCTTCCAAGCGTAGCCGCCGCGCCCGCGGTGGAGTTCTATTTGTCCGTTGCACGATTCAAGAATAACGTAGTCTATGTTGCAGGTTTTCTTCTTTTGGGGGTTGAAAATCTTCTCTTGTTCAGTTATGATTTTTTTCGGCATTCGTTGTTTGGAGTTTTCGCGAGCGAAACTCCTACCCATACAAGCACAAAAAAAGCGTGAAACTGTTTTGGGCTTATGCTTGCCTGAGGTTCGTCCAAAAACCATGTAAGTACATAAGCGCAAACAGTTCACGCCTTTCGAGCGTGAACCTCTGCGACCTCATTCTTACTTACTTTTTGAACCTTTTGGACGATTTCAGGCAAGAGAATAAGAGCGTTAGCTCAAATTAAAGTATGTTTAAAATTTGTTTTTCTGTTTCTTTAAATGCGTTTTAAATTATTGTCAGAATCAGGATTTTCCGAATTTTAGGATTTTCATGATTACTGAAAAAAATCCTGCATATCTTTTAATCCTGTAAATCCTGATTCAGACGATTTAGGCGCAAAGATAGAAAATATCCGGCACTATTTACACTGATTCGCACGAAAAAATAGTTTGTAAAAATTCATGCTCATTCGTGCAATTCGCGGTAAAAAACCACAAAAAAAACCGCCCCAACATTGCTATCGGAGCGGTTTTCTCTGTTATTAACAAGGGGGCATGCCCCCTTGTTACAAATGTTCTTATCGAATAAACAACAATTCGCGGTATTTAGGAAGTGTCCACATACGGTCATCTACAATCAGTTCGAGTTTGTCGATGTGGCTGCGGATTTCTTCCATCATTGGCACCACTTTGTCGTGGTAGGCGATTGCTTTTTCGCGTTCGGCGGCTATGGCATTTGCTTTGCTGCGTGCTTCAATCATTGCTTCCACTTGTTCGGTAATAAAGTCGATATGGGTGCTGATTTCTTTGATAATGCGTTTGTCTTGACGGCTCATGGTTTCGGTTTCGTCTTTTGAGAACACGCTTCCGAGTTTGAACACGTTGTCGAGCAACACAGCGCGGTAGCCCGATGCCACAGGTACTATGTGGTTCATTGCCAAGTCGCCCAATACGCGGCTTTCGATTTGGATTTTTTTGGTGTATGTTTCCCATTTCACTTCGCAACGGCTTTCTACTTCGGCGTGGCTGAGTACTCCGCAGTTTTCAAAGATTGCCAAACTTTCGGGTTTCAAGTAGTTGTCGAAAATCACCGGTACGCTGGTTTCGCAGTCCAATCCGCGTTTTGCGGCTTCGGCTTTCCACTCATCGCTGTATCCGTTTCCTTCAAAGTGAATGGCTTTACATTTAGAAATCAACGATTTAACTACGGTAACGATTGCTTTTTCTTTCGGCATTTTGTCTTCTATCAACGAATCTACCTCTACTTTGAATTGTGCTAATTGTGAAGCAACGGCGGTGTTGAGCGTAAGCATAGCATCGGCACAGTTGGCAGAAGAACCTACGGCGCGGAACTCGAAACGGTTTCCGGTGAAGGCAAACGGTGAGGTACGGTTACGGTCGGTATTGTCCAAAAGTACTTCCGGAAGGTGAGCCACACCCAAGCGGAGAGCCGATTTTTCGTCAAAATGAATTACATCGTCTGCGCTTGCTTTTTCCAATTTGTCGAGCACTTCGCTGATTTGTTTTCCTAAGAAGGTAGAAACGATTGCCGGCGGAGCCTCGTTTGCGCCCAAGCGGTGTGCGTTGGTAGCCGATGAGATAGATGCTTTGAGCAATCCGTTGTGTTTGTACACCGCCATCATGGTGTTTACCAAGAAGGTAATGAATTGGAGGTTTTCTACGGCATTTTTGCCCGGAGAGAAAAGGTTTACGCCGGTGTCGGTACCCATACTCCAGTTGTTGTGTTTACCGCTACCGTTCACGCCTTTGAATGGTTTTTCGTGCAAAAGTACGCGGAAGTTGTGGCGGCGAGCCACTTTTTTCATTACCGACATCAACAATAGGTTGTGGTCGTTGGCAAGGTTGATTTCCTCATATACGGGAGCCAACTCGAATTGGTTCGGCGCAACCTCGTTGTGGCGGGTTTTTACCGGAATACCGAGTTTCAAACATTCATTTTCCAAATCGGTCATGAAAGCCAACACGCGGGTAGGAATAGCACCAAAATAGTGGTCTTCCAACTGTTGGTTTTTGGCACTTTCGTGTCCCATAAGGGTACGTCCGGTCATAACCAAGTCGTGGCGAGCGGCATAAAGGGCGTCATCTACCAAGAAATATTCTTGTTCCCAACCCAAGTATGAGATAACTTTTTGTACGTTTTCATCGAAATAGTTGCACACTGCGGTAGCCGCTTTGTTGAGGGCGTTTGTAGAGCGCAAAAGTGGTGTTTTGTAGTCGAGTGCTTCGCCGGTGTACGAAATAAACACGGTAGGAATACAAAGGGTATCGCCCACTACGAAGGCAGGAGAAGAAGGGTCCCAAGCCGAGTAACCGCGTGCCTCGAAGGTATTGCGCAGACCGCCGTTCGGGAACGAAGAAGCGTCCGGTTCTTGTTGTACAAGGAGTTTTCCCGAAAATTCTTCGAGCACGTTGCCATTGCCGGTAGGTTCAATAAAGGCATCGTGTTTTTCGGCAGTACCGCCGGTGAGGGGTTGAAACCAGTGTGTATAGTGAGTAGCACCCAATTCAATAGCCCACTGTTTCATACCGGTAGCCACGCCATCGGCAATCGAACGGTCCAAAGGCAAGCCTTTGTCGATAGATTCGGTGAGGGCTTTGTAGGTGTACTTAGAAAGATACTTTTGCATCTTTTCGCGGTTGAACACATATTTAGCGTACTCGTCAGCCGGACGATTTTCACTATTTACTTGCACGGCTTTGCGCCCAAGAGCCTCGCGGAGAAGCTCGAAACGGAGTGAATTCATATTCTAATTGTTTTAAGTATTCTTTTTTTTACTTTTTGGTTTCTAATTTTTTATTTACGCTGCAAAGATTGACATTTTGATAGAAAAACAGACAATCTTCTATCTTTACAATTTCAGCACAACAGCACAAAATAGAAATTTTATTTTTTAGTGGGTGTTTTTTTATAGAATTTATATTTCAATAATAATCGAACAAATAATACTCTGTTTGATAGAAAAAAGCAATGCAAAAAATCGGTTTTAGTTTCAATTTGTAATCATAAATCTATTACAACTTACAGTTTCTCACTTACAAAAAAAAATCAAAAAAACAGAAAAACCGGAGAGAAACGTATATCGTTTGTGTTTTTTTATATCTTTGCAGTCAAAATTTAAAAAAAACATATAAAAAACAATGGCAGCAATACAAAAACTTCGCAACAAATCGGGTTTAATTACCTTATTTATTGGAATTGCATTATTAGCATTTATTATTACCGGTTTAGATTCTTCAATTTTCAGCAAACAGCCCAAAGATGTGATAGCGGAAATCAACGATGAAGAATATACGTATGAAACATATTATCGCGTGCAGGAGCAAATGGAAGCACGCTATCGCCAAAATCCGAACGTAGCGAACAATCCCTACTTGATGGATATGGTGTATAGCAGCGCGTGGCAAGAATTTGTAGATGCACAGTTGGTGGAAAACAAAGCGCGTCAATTAGGTTTGGGAGTGTTCAATGAACGGTTCAATATATATGGTATCTCGTCCGAAGAATTTGAAGATGCCATTATGGGCGAAAATATAGACCAAGAAGTAATTCAAAACTTTTCAAATCCCGAAACAGGGCAGTTTGACCGTCAGTATGTAATAGGATTTTTGCAAAATTTACCCAATTTGCGCGAAAATAATCCGCAAATTTATTCCTATTGGGTGGATTTTGAAAAACGCCTGCACCAATCGCGCGTGAAAGAAAAACTTGTAACCTTAGTTGCAAAATCAATGTATGTAACCACGTTGGAGGCAGAGCAATCAATCGCTGAGCGTTCGCGCAAAACCACTATTTTGAGCGTTCAAATTCCATTCAATTCTATTCCGGACGATAAAGTGGAAGTTAGCGATGCCGATTTGAAAGCATTCTACGAAACGGTGAAACACAAAAAACAATATGAACAAGAAGCAAATATTGCGCTTTCATACGTAGTGTTCGATGTGCAGCCTACCGCTGCCGATGTTGAGAAAATTCGTCAAACGCTGGAAGATAAATCGCAGGATTTCAAAAATGCGAAAAACGATGCTGCCTTCCTTAACTTAAATTCCGACATTAAATTCAATCCTACCTATTTCAAAAAAGGAGAATTATCGCCCGTGCTCGATAGTTTTGCCTTCGGCGGTAAAAAAGGCGATATTACGCCCGTGTTTATGGACGGTAACATGTTCAAAGTTGCAAAAATTTCCGACATTCGTATGTCTGCCGATTCTGCAAAAGTGCGTCATATACTTTTGGCAGGAGCCAATGCAAGTATGGACAAAGCCGATAGTTTGAAAGCACTGTTACAAAAAGGTGCAAACTTTGAGGATTTGGTAAGGCAATATTCTGCCGACAGCGGCTCTATTGCACAAGGCGGTTTGATTGATTGGTTCCAAAGAGGGCAAATGGTGCAAGCCTTCCAAGATTCGAGTTTCTTTGGCGAAAAAGGTAAATTCTATCTTGCGCCTTCGCAATATGGTATTCATATTATAGAAATCCTTGCACAAGGTCCAAAATCAAAAGTGGTACAGGTGCAAACTATGGCTCGCGCCATTGTGCCTTCGGCAGAAACTCGCCGCACAATCAAAAAAGAAGCACTCAATTTTGTATCGGAAAATCGTACCTTAGACCAATTCAATGCTACGATAGAGCAATCAAATACCATTATCAAACGAAGTGCTACCGTATTTGAAAATCAACGTTCACTGCCCGGTATAGCCGATTCGCGTGCCATTATTCGCTGGGCATTCCAAAATAAAGAAAATAAAAATACCGTGTCCGATATTTTTGAACTCGGCGATAAATATGTAGTAGCCGTAATCACCGAAATTCACGAAAAAGGCATTATGACTTTCGAGCAAGTGAAAGAACAACTGCGAGCCGAAGTGGTGCGCGAGAAAAAAATCGCTCTCATTCGCCAACAATTAGCCTTTATCAACGCCAATACCACCATTCAAGATATTGCCGCAAAATTAAATCTTAGCATCGACACACTGCCAAATACTACCTTTGCACAACAATCGAGCATACAAATAGGATTTGAACCAAAAGTATTTGCCACAGCAAGTATTTTGAATGTAGAGCAACTTTCGGCACCTATTGAGGGCAGCAACGGCGTGTTCATTATAGTACCTACCGAAATTGTTATTGAAGAAGCAGGCAATGTGGCTGTAGAACGAAATATACTGCTTATGCGCCGCGAAAGTGCACTCCGCAGTGCCATTATGACTATTTTGCGCGACAAAGCCGATATTCACGATTACCGCATAAACTTCTTTTAATCAAAAGAACGTACACTAAAAAATAAAAAAATGGGCGAAATGATAAATTTCGCCTTTTTTTATGAAATTTTTCACAAAAAAATACGTAATATAACTTATTTATTGTATTTTTGTGTTTGCTGAAAAAATTATAAACTTTACATACTATGAAACATTTACATTTTCTCACAATTATAGCGGCGATAGTAGCATTTACAACATCTTGTATAAAAGATGAAACTTGTATTAACTGCACGGCAGAAGATATTATCATTCAAAAATTTGTAATAGACCCGAACGCCACTTCGGGCGATGGCACTATCACGGTGTATCCGGTGTTTACGCCGCGTAATTACAATTTCTGCGATTCTTTCGTGTATATGAATCACTCGTGGGTGGAGCCGTATAAAAAATACTCAAACCTGCTTTTGTGTACCGCACAGCAAGCCCGCGATACCTTTGCAATATATCGCCAAGCGGAGCGCAGTGCCGAGCAACCTTGCGTGTGCCGCAAAAATCCCGATACGGAATATAACACCACCGGCGGTAAAAGTTTGAATGACTTTTTATACATAGACGGCATTAGTCAATTTCCCAATAGTGTAATGAATATACGAGTGCCGCGCGATACATCGAAAATTCTTACTCTCTATAATTACGATAATCAAAATGGAGTTTTCAATGGATTGATACTTCGCACCGAAAATACTACCATAGTAGAATCGAAAATGCTTGCATCGGGAATTTATGAAGCCGAACTAATGTTTTACAAAGACGCGGCGCATCAAGTGATACTTGGCGACACCGTGCGCTTTAAACTTGCCATCATTCGTTCGCCGCGCGTGAATAATATCAACTGTTTGAACGAAGCACGAGAAAAAGGCGATAACGAAATTTTGCATTAAAAATTTTTCCACTAAAAAAGTTTTGATTACAAAAAAATGCTATATTTGCACTCCCTAACAAAAGGCAAAACAATACATTAAGTGGTTAATTAAATTATAATAAAAATGACAAAAGCGGATATTGTAAACGAAGTTTCAAAAAAAACCGGAATTGAAAAAGTAATTATTCAAAAAACATTGGAGGTGTCAATGGATACAATTAAAGATGCTCTCAAAGCAGGCGATAATGTGTATTTCAGAGGATTCGGTAGTTTTATTGTAAAAAAACGCGCAGAAAAAACAGCACGTAATATTTCAAAAAACACTACAATCATAATACCGGCACACAATATACCGGCTTTCAAACCGGCAAAAACATTTGTAGCAGGAGTAAAATCAATTAAAAAATAATATTTAGGAGGATAAAACGATGCCAAGCGGAAAAAAACGTAAACGTCATAAAATGGCGACTCACAAAAGAAAAAAACGACTAAGAAAAAATCGTCATAAAAAGAAATAAGCATTTTCTTACTTTCTTTTCAAAAAAACAAATTGTTAATCCTTTGTGGCTCGTGCAACAAAGGATTAATAATTTACAATTTACCCTACCATAAACTATCCATGCCGTGAGCAAAGAACTAATTATACGTGGCGAGAACACACACATAGATATTGCACTTCTCGAAAATTCGCAATTATTGGAATACACTATTACCCAAACCGATGTTGAAAGTTTCGATGTGGGAAATATTTATTTGGCAAAAGTTCGTAAAATTATTCCGGGTTTGAATGCCGCCTTTGTAAATTTGGGTTACGAAAAAGATGCCTTTTTGCACTACCATGATTTGGGTCCGCAGTTTAGTTCCATGTCGAATTTTTTGGAGCAAATTCTTACGAAAAAAAATACTTCCTTCGACAAACAACCACGCCTGCCGCTTATAGATAAAAACGGCGGCATAGCCGATGTGATTACCGCCGGACAATATATTCTGGTGCAAATAGCCAAAGAACCTATTTCTACCAAAGGTCCGCGATTGAGTGCCGAAATTTCCATAGCCGGACGCAATATGGTGCTCATTCCCTTTGCCGAAAAAATTTCTATTTCGCAAAAAATAGAATCGAACGAAGAAAAAAATCGCCTGCGCAAAATTGTGCGCTCCTTCACTCCCGAAAATTACGGCGTAATTATACGCACCGCAGCCGAAGGTGCCACTGCACTCGAAATTGAACTTGAAATCAAAGAATTGTTGCAAAAATGGCACGATGCGGTAGAACTCATACGCGATTCAAAAAAACAAGCACCGTACCTGCTCCTCACCGAAATGAGTAAGGTTTCAGCACTATTGCGAGATATTTTTACTCCCGATTTCAATAACATTATAACCAACGATGCCGCGCTATGCAAAGATATTCGCGAATATATTCGCACCATAGCACCGGAACAACTCGGTATTGTGAAACACTACACCGCCGGTCCGCCCATTTTTGAGCAGTTTGGCGTAGAAAAACAAATAAAAAGTTCGTTCAGCCGGGTGGTACCGCTCAAAAACGGTGCTTACATTATCATTGAAAAAACCGAAGCCTTGCACGTGATAGACGTGAACAGCGGCAATCGCACAAAATCCGACCAAAATCAAGAATCGAATGCCTTTGAAGTAAATTGCATGGCAGCCATAGAAATTGCACGGCAAATTCGCCTGCGCGATTTGGGCGGTATCATTATCATTGATTTTATAGATATGCGCACAAGTGAAAACAGAACGAATCTTTTAAAAACAATAGAAGAAGCCATGTCGCAAGACCGCGCTCGCCACAATATTTTGCCGCTCACAAAATTCGGACTGATGCAAATTACCCGTCAGCGCGTGCGCCCCGAACAAAATATTAACACCAGCGATGTGTGCCCTGCCTGCAACGGCACCGGAAAAATTATTCCAAGCATCAATCTCATTGCACAAATAGAAGACAGACTCATAGAAACCCGCAAACAAGTTCCCAACGGAAAAATTGTGCTCCACGTACACCCTATTATAGCCGGATATTTGAGCAAAGGATTTTTTTCGACCCTCCTCTATTGGAAATTAAAATATTGCCGCCATCTCAAAATTGTGCAACGCAGCGATTTTAATTTCTTGGATTACCAATTCACCGATACTCATAACAATCTGATAGAACTGTAATCAATGTGCTAATGTGTCAATGTGCTAATATGCTAATTAATTGACTAATACCTTATACCTAACTCCTAATTCCTAAACCATGAACATAGAACTCAGCGAACGCCAATTTCAAACCCTACTCGAAACCTACTACATAGGCGAATACATGAAACAAGCCTATGGAAATTCCGACGATTCAAAAGAATTAGCCGAATTGGGAAACATATTGTACGAAGCCGCTTACAATGCAGGGCTTGACGAAGATGTGGAATTTGACAAACAACTTGGCGGCTACGCTCCCACTGCCGAATTTGAAGCCGAATGTGATGATATAATCAACACCTACGATGAAAATAATTTTTGGGAAGAACTCATTATTCAGTTGGCAAATAGAGATGCGCAAGCACAGGGATTGGACGATATGTCGTCAAAAGAATTTCAAGCGGCGCAGCAAGTGCTCATAGACAAATACGAAAAAGAATTTGCCGAAAACGGCGTAGATAACTTGTTTGTAAACGAGGAATAATACATTGCCTCGCGCCTTGCAATGACACTTTTTGCTCGTCATTGCGAACGTAGTGAAGCAATCCGAATAATTCAAAAAAACATGAAAGGAATTGTTGTAAAATCCACCGGAAGTTGGTACAAAGTACTAAGTGGCGAGCAACGGTTCGACTGCCGCATAAAGGGAAAAATTCGCCTCGAAGATTCCAAAAGTACTAACCCCATTGCGGTGGGCGATTGGGTGGAAATAGAACCCGAAAACGCCGAACAAGCCGTAATTTCGCACATTTACGACCGCTCAAATTACATTATTCGCAAAGCCGCCAATTTATCGAAACAATCGCACGTAATAGCCGCCAACGTAGATATGGCGTACTTGGTGGTTACGCTCCACAGCCCCAAAACCTTACTTTCCTTTATCGACCGATTTCTGCTTTCTGCCGAAGCCTACACCATTCCTTGCACCATTCTTATCAATAAATGCGATTTATTTACTTCCGAGCACGACCTCGCTACAATTACAGAATGGAAGGAAATGTATTCAAAAGCCGGCTACGATATTTTTTGTGTATCGGCACACAGCGGCGAAAATATTCAAAAACTCTCCAATGAAATGGCAGGAAAAACAGTGGTTTTCGCAGGAAATTCCGGTGTGGGAAAATCTTCGCTACTCAACGCACTTGCCCCACAGTTTGCAAGCAAAGTAGCCTCAATTTCCAAATCGCACAATAAAGGCACGCATACCACCACCTTCGCCGAAATGTATGAATTACCCAATGGCGCACGTTTTATAGACACACCCGGAGTAAAATCCTTCGGATTACTCGATTTCGATAAAGAAGAATTGTCGCACTACTTTCCGGAAATTTTCAAAACATCGAAACACTGCCAATTTCACAATTGCACTCACACTCACGAACCGCATTGTGCGGTATTGCTCGCCGTTGAAAACGGTGAAATCGCCCTCAGTAGATACGAAAACTACGTATCATGCCTCTTAGACGAAAACACCAAACACCGAAAATGATACCAATATACGAAGGTATTTCGTTAGTGTATCTTTCATTAGCACATTGGCATATTATCGTATTAGCACATTAATAATCCGAATCGTAGGAATAATCACCGCTGCCGCCAAAGTCGCCGAACTCGTCATCGCCAAATTCACTGCCAAACTCTTCGCCAAATTCGTCATCAAAGTCATCAAAATCTTCACCGTCTTCCAAATCATTGAATATTTCGGCAAATTCATCTTCATCGTGCAAAGTTTGTAGCGGCGGATTGCCAATGGAGTGCGTACACACCGGATATTTTACACCCGATTTTTCGGCTACAACACCGGTGAGAGTAACAAACATGGCGCGGTCGCCCAAAAAGTCAAATTGATAAATCAATTTATCATCAACCTTTGAAATATATTCATTCAAAATCGCTTTGTCCATAGCAAGCGTTTTTGTTTCCTCATCGTTCATGTCCATGAGCGTGATTTCCTGTTCTTTGTCCCAATCTTCATTCGACACAAAAAACGATGCCATCTGCATACTATCGTAGTCGCAAGCATCTTGAATTGCCAAATGCAAAGAAAGAAAGGTGTCGGTTTCCGAAATTTCTATTGTACGCGAAAACAGTTCGTTTTCATCGGAAATAACTCGTAATTTGTATATCATTGCGGTATAATTTATTGTTATATTGCTACACAAAAATACACTTTAATTGTAAATTGCAATTTGTAAATTACAAATTATTTCTCAGAAATTCTCCTTATTTTTTCTATGCAAACTCACAAATTTATCAAAAATTCCAACGTATCTATACCATCGGCGTAGTCGAAAAGAGTGTTTTTTTGTGCAGTGCCCAAAGGAAGAATTTTCACACCATTTATGGCGGAATTACTCAGCACGCATTGCAACACATCAGCATCGTGCTGCAAGGTTTCGCTTACTTGTTCCAAAGCATCATAATATTCAAAATGATTGACCGCAATGGCAGAATTGTAGGCAGTATGTTCAGTAAACAGCGCGTAACCCGTATCGAAATGCGGCGTGGCAGATACCAATAGTATGGACTTATTGTACTCGTAATTATTCATGTACTTATTGTGCTGTGCCAAATCCCCAAATTCCTCCCACGCATCGAAAAGTTTCGTAAAATCATAAGCACGAGGCACATAGAGTTTTGAAACAGAGCGACACCCCAGTCCAAAATAATCGAATATATCGCGCCCTACGGCACTCATTTCTTCCGCAGTTTCACTACCGGTGAGCACTGCCACCGAATTGCGCGTTTTACGAATAATGTGCGTATATTTTCCAAAATAATAATCGAAATATCGCGCGGAATTGTTACTGCCGGTGGCAATTATGGCATCAAAGTGGTGTAACGTATGCGTTTCTATGTGAATATAATCGGCAAATTCAGGCGCAATTTCTACTAAGAGTTCAAACACAAAAGGCAACAACACCGCATCTTTCGACGAAAGTTTTGCCGTCAGTGCATTGCCGCTCAAAAGTACACACAGCGCATCGTGAAAGCCCACCATAGGAATATTGCCCGCCATAATTACGGCTATGGTTTTCGCCTGTTTTTCGGGGAAATTATACGAAGAAATCCATCGCTGCAATCCTTCTTCCGTGAGCATTTCGGCAACATTCGTTATCATTTTCACACTATTGGCGTGAGTAAACCACGGATTTTGCGCCTCTGTTTTTCGCAACATTCGCTCAAAATTTTCAGTAGGCTGCGCCACAAGAGCCTGCAAACGGCTACCGAGCGCGGCAAATGCCTGTATGCGTTGCTGTATCTTCATTCTTGCGAAATACTATGCAAATTTCTACCGTTCGTCTATTACCTGTATGCCGGGAAATTTCGACTTATCGAACACAAACACGCTATCGGCAAGTGCCACATTGGGTTCAAAGGTGTTCACAGTAATTACGTATATATTTTTGTCTTTCGCAAAATATTCTATTTTCCAAATCTGCGATTTATCTTTCAAAATAGTCAATCGCACACTACTAAACTCACTTTTTTTCGCATCTTCGGGATATAAATCTATGATATACAGCGCACGACCGTTTTCAAAACGCTCTTGTATAAATTTGTACTTGAATCCTTTTTCGTAAATAGTGAGCATTTGCGCAGGATTGAACATCTGCCCGCTACCATCCACATTGGCTATGCTTACTTCTTTTTCGTCTATCATGTGTGTCCACACCGTTTTTCCATCGCTGTAAATGGTATTGCCCATAAGCGAAAGTTGGTATTTTTGTCCTTTCAAAAGAAGCGTTCCTGCCGATTTTTCCGATTTTTGCGCATCATCTTTGGTTTTGCGCTCAAAAGTGAATCCTATTTTAATGGTGGAAAACGATTTTGTTTTTGCCGACACTTGGTCTAAAATTGTTTTCGCTTTTGCATCTTGCTGGGCAAAGGCGCAGTTGAACGATACAAGTGCAACTGCGAGAATAAGAGTTAGTTTTTTCATTGTATTTGATTTAAAATTCATTAACGTATTACTTTGTTCGATTATTATAATTTACCGGTTTCACGTAATGCTTCCAATAATCGTTCCAAACTTTGTTCATCGCTTATCAGCACTTGTCGTGCCTTACTTCCTTCAAATTGCCCCACTACTCCGGCGGCTTCTAATTGGTCCATAATTCTACCGGCGCGATTGTAGCCGAGTTTGAGTTTTCGCTGCAAAAGCGATGTAGAGCCTTGTTGATTATTTACAATGGTGCGAGCCGCATCTTCAAACATAGGGTCGAGAGAATCGTCATCGTAGGCATTTTCGCTCATATTGCCGCCACCGTTATTTTCGGGAGATTTATATTCCGGCAAAGGAAATGCCATGCCATAGGATTGCTGTTCGCTAATAAAGGTGGTTATTTTCTCTATTTCGGGTGTATCTACAAAGGCGCACTGCACGCGCACGAGTTCGCTCCCTTTGGTAATAAGCATATCGCCTTTTCCTATCAACTGATTTGCACCGGTGGAATCCAAAATTGTACGCGAATCTATACCCGAAGCCACTTTGAACGCCATACGTGCCGGAAAATTCGCTTTAATTGCTCCGGTAATAATATTTGCCGCAGGTCGCTGCGTGGCTATAATTAAGTGAATGCCTATGGCACGCGCAAGTTGCGCCAAGCGGGCAAGCGGCAGTTCTACTTCTTTGCCGGCGGTCATTATCAAATCGGCAAATTCGTCTATCACCACCACTATAAACGGCATATATTTGTGTCCGTGTTCGGGGTTCAAGCGGCGTTGAATAAAGCGCTCGTTGTATTCTTTTATGTTGCGCAATTTCGCATTTTTGAGCAAATCGTAGCGTGTATCCATTTCTATACACAGCGAATTGAGCGTAGCAACCACTTTTTGCGTATCGGTAATAATTGCCTCTTCTTCATCGGGTAATTTTGCCAAAAAATGCTTTTCAATGTTTTGATACAGTGTAAGTTCCACTTTTTTGGGGTCCACAAGCACAAATTTGAGTTGTGCCGGGTGTTTTTTGTAGAGCAACGAAGTCATAATGGCATTCAGTCCTACGGATTTTCCTTGCCCTGTGGCACCGGCTACAAGTAAGTGAGGCATTTTTGCGAGGTCGAACACGTACGTTTCGTTGGAAATAGTTTTTCCCAACGCCACAGGCAAATCCATTTTCGCATCTTGAAAGGTGCGCGAGGCTATAATACTGCGCATCGACACAATTTCGGGGTGTTTATTGGGAACTTCTATACCTATGGTTCCTTTGCCCGGAATGGGCGCAATAATACGGATACCAAGCGCGGCAAGGCTCAGCGCAATGTCGTCTTCCAAATTTTTGATTTTTGAAATACGCACGCCGTCTGCCGGAATAATTTCGTAAAGCGTAATGGTAGGACCAATGGTTGCCGAAATACTTTTGATGCCAATACCGTAATTTTTGAGTGTTTCCTCTATACGGGTTTTATTTTCCGAAAGTTCCTGCGGCGTTACTTCATTGCTCGCAGATTGATGATTTTCAAGCAAATCAATAGTAGGAAGTTGGTAATACGAAAGGTCTAAGGTCGGGTCGTAATCCTGCAATTCCCCCACAAATTCTTCGTCCACCTCATCGGAATTTTCGCGCGTATTAGTTACTGCAAATCCTTCTATTTCAAATTCCGGTTCGGGAGTAAACACTTCTTCTTCTTCGCTTTCTGTGCGCGTATCGGTTATGGTAAACGAAAGTTCTTCTTCTATTTTGAGGTCATTTCGTTTTGCAATAGCAGTGGTAGTTGCATCTTCACGTGGGTTTTCTTCGGTTTCTTCATCAACTACCGCAATATCTATCGTAAAATCGTCATGTTGAGGCTGTTCTACAACGTACTCAGAAGTTTCAGGTTCTTCGTTTTTTTCAAATTCCTGTGTTTCTTCAACTTCTTCTATTTCAAATTCTCCTTCTTCTTCGTTGTGCTCATCTGCACCATGCGCGAGTTTGTATTCACGGCGCGAAACTACTTCGGGCTTCGCATTGGCATTTTTCGGTTGTTCTTTATTCGATGGATACGAAGAAAATGTCGATAATGTTTCACTAAAATTGGCATTACGCGCCGTAGGTTCGTATTGCACCGGTGTGTTCTGCGGTTTTATAACTCCTTCGGCAGCAGTATCACCATCTACGGTGAGTACATTGTGGAAAAACTGCAAAGAATTTTTATAGGTAAAGAGCAAATACGCCGCAAGAATAACTATAACAACGCAACCTGCCGGTATCATTCCCAGCGTATCTACCAAAAACTTGTAGCCAAAGGTATAGCCCAACTGTCCGCCAATGTTGCCGTCCCACGCATCATTGAAAAAATACCCAAGCACCAGCGAAAACACCAAAATACTTACGCAGGAAATCAGAATTTTTTTACGCACAAATCGCTGATGAATACCCAATAACTGCAATCCCACAATGGCAAACATAAACACAAATAATGATGACGATATGCCAAACCAATCGTGAATGAATTTTTTGGACATAATTGCGCCCATTTTACCACCCCAATTCTGAATTTCGAGTTGCGCCGAGCGAAATACTTCCCACGAAGTTTTATTGAGCAATTTATCTTGGTCGAACTGCCACGTAAAGAAAAACGATACGAAAGAGAGCGTTAAAAATATGGCGATTGCCGCACACGCAAATCCACACACAATATGTGTTCGTTTGTCGCTAAAAAATGTTTTTAAATCTGACATTGCGTATGATACTCTATTCTAAAAAAACGATTACAAAAGTACAATACAATTATGAATTACGAAACATTTTGTTCAACGAAGTTAATTACAAATTACAAATTATTTTTCATTAGGGGTTAGTCGGTAGTGATTAGTTGTTAGAAAAATAAAAAAAACTCCCGCAAACCGAAGTTAGCAGGAGTGTTGTAACAGCAAGGGGGCATGCCCCCTTGTTATCTCACTCGTTTTTCGCAAGTTCCATTACTATACCGCACAATATACATTCCGCTCGTAGGTTCTTGTTGCAATTTTTGCCCTAAAAGATTGTAATACGCCACAGGCACAGCCGGCACGCTTGTAGTTTCTATACTCACCGGTTCAGTTTTTTCGCCGGTTTTAAATACCCCTTCTTTTATTTGCGTTTCACCCTCTTCGGTGAGTGCTGTTATGGTGTAATAAAACGTTTCATTTTCTTTTAAACCAAGAGTATTGGCATCGAATGAGAACGGTTCTGTTGTTTTTAAGGAAAGGGATTTTTGTACAATATCAATAAAAACTCCCTGCAAATCAAAATTTGCAGAAAGCGATAATTTACCTAATGTTGTATAAAAATCAATTCTATAACCATTTGCATTGTTTATTCGTTGCCATGTTTTAATCGGAGATGAGTCGTAATCAACATAATGTCCATTAAATGTAGAAGTTACAAATGGTTTATCAACAGCAGCACTATTATTTAATTGTGTTACAAAAACTATTGAATTTTCATCTATATAACTATTATTATTTACTGCACAACAAAGTTGCAAATTATCGGTAAATTCTCCCTCAGGTAAAGTTGAGGGGGGGAAACAGAAACTTTCAAAAAAAACTTGGGAAGAAGTTTTGATAGCTTGCAATGTAAGATTCTGAACAGCAAGAGCACCACTTCCAAATGTAAAACTATAATTATTATTATTTTGTATTACCATCAATATTACATTTGGAACTTGATGTACATCACTTCCTGCTACGACCTGTGTACCAGCATAATAAAAATCTTGTGAATATGTTTGTGAATAAGTCAATAAAATTAGACTTAATATTATTATTTTTTTCATAATTGATGATTTAAAAACAGATGTGGAACTTTGAAATAAGTCCCACATCTGAAAGTTCAACTTATTTTTTTATAATTACCTGTCTATAAATTTCTTGTCCCATTTGGATAGTTATCACATAATTTCCAGAACTCCATGAGGAAGCATCAATTTGAATGTTTGGAGAATTAAACGTTCCATTTGTTATAATATGTGCATTCATATCCAATACATAAATAGTAATTGGATTGGTAATTGCTTTTTGAATATCAACATTCAATATGTTCAATACAGGGTTAGGAGAGATTATTACAAATTGTGGTGTTACAGATTTCTGAGATGATTGCTTTTGCAGACTTGCAGATTTTAGTGTACTATTATTCGACAATTCTGCTCCTTTTATTATCCGCATCGAACAACCAGTAGATAAAAGTGCATCTACAACCAATGTATATTCTGTACTATTATCAATATTCCCTAATAATGCCACCATTGGGAGTATCATTGTTCCGTTAATCATAACACCGTTAGGAATTTCCACTCCATTTTTATACAACGTTGCTTGAAACGTTGCTGCAATTCCACTACTGTTAGTAATGATATATATACCTTCGGTCTGGTTTATATTCGTTGGTAAAAAATTAACAGAAATATTAAAACTATTTATCGCAACCGTTGTAGTAACAGTATCTGTATAACCACAACCAGCATTATAAGCCGATACGCCAACTATATATGTGTCATTATTTCCTAAAGTTGTTACAGTAACAGAAGAACCGTTTGTTGG
>JAITUU010000052.1 GCA_031286165.1 Bacteroidales bacterium | reverse complement strand
ATCGAAGCAAATCATAAGACAGTTTTTTGTTAATACTTTAATTTTCAAGTGTTTAAAGATAACAAAATCTGTCTTATTTACAAAATATTTAGATAAAAAATTAATCGAACTCAGGTTATTAATAACAATGTGTCGCAATTTACGCTTGAAGTTTTCTTTGTGATGTCACTATTTGTGTCATTAATGCTATTCTTTTTAGCATGGATTATTGCATTTTTAGGTTATTCGCTTCGGAGAGACCATATTATTGTTCATAACATTCGGCAAAAAGCATATCAAAGAAAAAATGAGAAATATGAAGAACTATTTGGTGCATTGTATAATTCAAAAGGTAAAAAATGGCGAGAATTTCTACCTGATTATTACAACATTTTTTATTGGTTGTTCTTTGCTTTGCAAATAGGAGTATTACTAACCACAATCATTAAGATTTTACTATCTTGTAATACTAATAGTTGCTGTGCTTTGTTAGTGTGGTCTATTATCATTCTCATTCTGCAATTATGTAGTGTTGCTGCAACACTTATGATACGATGTAATTATTTCAGAAAATATGAAAACAATATTTATTAACATCTCATTAATATTTCTATGTCTATCTACTTGGATCATTTTTGTAATAGTCGGTATATACTGGGAATATTTCTTTTGGGGGGGTCTTGCGGTAGTCGGTTTGTGGGTTTTAAAAGATTGGTATAGAAAAAATATAAAAATTAGTAAATATGAGAGAAAAGTAAAAGAACAGAGAGATATGGAAAGAGAATTGTTTGCGAAGGGACTTACGTCGAAACAAATTTTCGATTATCGTCGTAATAGGTTAGAAGTGCAAACTCATGATTTTTGGGAACACAACCAACTCAATAGCGAGAAAATGGAAGAACTTATGTATGGACATAATAGAGAGGTAGTGTCATGAAAGTAGTGTTGGACACCTATTGTTTGTTGCCTTCAATTTTTAAAAAATCACCATATTATTGGTTGTGGGATGCCTTTATTAAAGGCGATTTTTCATTATGTTATTCTTCCGAAATATTGAAAGAATATGGAGAATTACTAACAAAATTCTATTCCGCAGAAATTGCCGTAAGTGTAACATATATCATACAGAAGACGCCAAATTCCATTTATTATCCAACTTATTATTCTACAACAAATGACCCTGACGATAATAAATTTCTACGCTGTACATGGCATAGTGTTGCTGATTATATTGTTACTAATGATAACCTCAAAGAGCTAATGTACCCATGGCAAAAAGCAGTTGCTATTGAATCGTTTAAAGCGATACTTAACAACGAGTAATTACATGGTTCTTTTCATTTCTGCACATTTTCGCCAAATCCCCTATTTCTTCTTCCTGCGCAAATCGGGTAAAAAGTAGGTAACTAAGCCCAAGAGCGGCATATAGGCAACTACCTTATACACTGCTTCTATGGTGTAAGCATCTGCCATTTTACCCAAAAATGCCGCCGAAATACCGGCAATACCAAAGGCAAATCCATAAAATAAACCCGAAACCATACCGAGTTTATAAGGTAATAGTTCCTGTGCATACACCAAAATAGAAGGAAAGGCAGAAGAAATAATCAATCCAATGAAAAAACTCAGAATAATTGTCCACATAAGGTTGGCATGAGGCATAATGAGTGCAAAAGGAGCCGCACCCAAAATTGATGCCCAAATTACGTATTTACGCCCAATTCGGTCGCCAATGGGTCCACCAGCCATAGTGCCAATGGCGGTGGCAAGCAAAAATACGAATAAACACACTTGCGATTGCTGCACCGTAACACCGAATTTATATATCAAATAAAAGGTATAATAACTCGAAAGGCTTGCCATATACACATATTTGGAGAAAAGCAATACGAGCAAAATGCCAATGGTAAACACCGTTTTCCCTTTCGAGAGCGGCAGTGTAACGGTTTGCACCACTGATTGTTTGCGTGCTTTGAAACTTTTCAAATGTTTTTTGTACCACAAGCACACCGGCATCATAACCCCAATAGCAATGAGTGCGAGAATTGCAAAATACGCAATATTGCGGTAGCCGTGCGGCGATACTATGAGTGCAACAAGAAGAGGACCCAATGCCGAACCAAAATTACCACCCACCTGAAAGAGCGACTGCGCAAATCCGCGTTTGCCGCCCGAAGCCAGCGAAGTGAGCCGCGAAGCCTCCGGGTGCATGGTAGAAGAACCTATTCCCACCAAAAATACCGAAACGAGCATAAGAGGCATAGTATGCGCCTGCGAAAGTGAAATCAAACCCGTGAGCGTAAAAGTCATGCCAATGGGCAGCGACCATGCCGAAGGATATTTGTCGTAGAGCAAGCCTATGAGCGGCTGAAACACCGATGCGGCAATTTGATACACCAGCGTAATAATACCAATTTGCGCAAAAGTAAGCGAGTGTTCACTGCGCAATACCGGGTACGATGCCGAAATAACCGACTGCAAACAATCGTTCATGCAGTGAATACAACTCAGGGCTATAAGTATGCGGAGCGTAGTAGTTTCGGTTCGTAAGTGGTCGCTTGAAGTAATTGCCATATTCGTATTGTTAATTCATATTCAAATTTCGGCGCAAAAATACCGTAATTTCAATTAGTACCTATACCTTTTGAGAAGAAAAAACTCCCGCAAACCAAAGTTTGCAGGAGAAAATCAGAAAAAGAAAAAGGCGGAACTCACTGTTTCGCCTTTTTCAAATTAATTGATTGGGAGTGTTTACTCTAATAGTTTATCAATATCAGCATCGGTAAAAGTGTAGGTATAACGAATATGTCTATCTCCTAATACTTCATATTGATAATTAGAACTTTGCACAAAACCTTCTTGTTCCACATCTACACAAGTGCCGTCAATACAAAGATTCGCTTTTTCTTGATAATTGTCGCGAAGCAAATAAGCAAGTGCAGAAGGAGCATTTTGTTCTGCATTTACTTGTTTTGGTCCGTCTGTATTTACAATAAATGTATTATTGGTAGAGTTTGGAAGAATAGTTCGTGTAGTATCCATTGCAACAAATTGCAATGTATGCTCTGTTTGGTTTGTGTACACAAAATCCATTCTGACAACATAATCTTTTTGTGTTTTGCCACAGTTGCTGAGTAGTAATATTGTACTACCACACACGGCTAAAAAGAGCCGGTAATTGATTTTCATTTCCATTGTTGTATAAATTTATAATATTATCTCTCCAACCATTCCAAGTGGTTTGTCCTTTTATTGCAGTTTCTAACTGATTCATGGTATATCCATAACTACTAACCATAACACTTACAACTCCTGTATAATCGCCGGAATATGAAGGAACATAATTAGGATAAATCATTCGAGTAAGATACCATTGCATTCCACGCGCCCAACTTTCTACTACTTTGGTTTCAATATCATTGAATTTACTATGATCCATATCCCAATGTGCGGCATGAGCAAGTTCATGAATTGTTGTTCCATAAGTGCCCTGGCTATTACGGTTAGGATTAAAAATTTTAACTTCATTGAAAATACCCAAAATTCGTAATGGTGCAGAATAACGACCGTTTATTTCATCATTATCTTCATCCATTGCTGCAATTTTCATATTAGAACCTTGTATAGAAGGTCTTTTTAAACCACTTACATTTCCATAAAAATAATGATTTGCTGCTCTCAATATGGTAGCATAAAATTTATGTACTCCTCCACTTATTGTTAAATTCCAATCTCCTTTTTGTTTCGGTCCATCATACCATGCTTGCCCTACTGTTCCACTTCGTATATCAAAATCGTCTCTTTGATATTTTATACAATAATTAACTTCGTAGCGAAATTGTGGTAAAGTAAAATATCCATTCGCATCTGTCAGTGTGCTTTCCGTATGAGTACTCCAACGTCCATGTACATTTGCTCCTTGTAATGGAATTGTTCCAAATGTATCATCATATACCATAATTCTACCTTTCGGTGTCCATTTGTCAGGTAACAATCCTTTTAATTGAGTTCCTTCTTTGGGTTCCGGTAAATTTCCTGTCAAACGAAATGATTCTTCTTCTAATTTATCGTAAAATTCCTGTTCCGAAGATTTTAACAAACTTTGGTCTTCGTATTCGGGTATAAATACTTCATACAGAATTTCGTGGTGAATGTTAGGAATTTTGTAATCCACCGGCACCACCACATACTGCCACGTAATGGCATCTTTGGGTAAACTTGGGTCGTGATAGTAATTGCCGTGTACTGCGATTTCGTAATCGAGCGGAAAATCGTACAATAATAATGTTTTGTCGGATTTCAATAAATCCCATTCTTCTTCATTTTTTGGCAAAAATCGCATATAGATTCTATTGGGTGCGAGTTCCGATTTCAACGAAGTTCCGGCAATATTTGCGTAGGCAGCACGCATATTGCTGATAGAGTAAGGGTCATTAATTTTTTTGCCGAGCACTATTGCGCCATCGCTGTGAGTTTGTGGCGGTGCGCTTTGCGGCGGTTGGTCTTTTTCGCACGAAACGAAGACGTTAAAAACTGCGAGGGTGGCAAGTATTCTTACCACGCTTCTCAAATTGCTTTGTGATTTTTTCATGATAAAAAATTTTAATTTTTGATTAATAAATAATTGTGTTCTATCGCGAATAAAACACGACAAAAATAGTTAAACGAACATACTGTTTTTATGCACTGCTTATGATTTTTGTCATATTTTTTATTGAAAGTAATCATAAATAGTTGTTTGATTTGTTTTTTTTAAATAATACCATGTTTTATTTTCATTCTCAAATCTCTGTACTCTGTACTCATCTCTAAAATAATTCTCCATTTTCAACTTTCCATTTTCAATTCTTTATATATTTGCCACAAATTGAAGATTATGTTTACAGTATCACGGCTTGGCGAGTGCAAAATCAAATCGCCCATGCAATTATCAACCAAAAAAAACGATGGAATTTGCGATTTCGTAGGCGATGACGAACGCATTTTATATAGCAATTCTTTCAACGAAATTATGGAAAACTTTGAGAAAAAGGAAGTTCCTATTTCGTTTGAAAAAATTGGTGCGAAGGAATTTTTGTACTTCGAGCCGGCAAAAACCAAAGTGGCAATAGTAACCTGCGGCGGGTTGTGCCCCGGATTGAACAACGTAATTCGCGGACTTGTGGTGCATTTGTGGAATGCCTACAAAGTTACCAAAATTTTGGGTGTGCAATATGGCTACGCCGGACTTGACCCGCGCAACGAATTGCCGTTTATAGAACTCGACCCCGATTTAGTGGACAATATTCACAAAGAAGGTGGTTCTATTTTGGGTTCTTCGCGCGGTGAAGTGCCTGCCGAAGTGATTGTAGATACGCTCGAACAGCACAATATCAATATTCTGTTTTGCGTAGGCGGCGATGGTACTTTGCGTGGTGCACACGCCATAGCGCAGGAAATCGACAAACGAAAACTGAAAATTTCCATAGCCGGCGTGCCAAAAACGGTGGACAACGACATTAATTACATTACCAAATCCTTCGGGTTTGAATCGGCGTTTACCGCTGCGCAAAGCATTATACTGAACGCGCACCACGAAGCAAAAGGAGCGCAAAACGGTGTTGCACTCATCAAACTCATGGGTCGCGATTCGGGATTTATAGCCGCCTATGCTGCTATGGCAGTGCCCGATGTGAACATAGTGCTGGTGCCCGAAATGGATTTTGATTTGGAAAACAAAAAACAAACCGGACTTTTCAATTATTTGGAAAAACGCTTGCGCGCCAAACAACACGCCGTGATAGTGGTAGCCGAAGGTGCCGGGCAAAATTTATTTCACCACGTGAATAAAGAAATAGACGCTTCGGGCAATGTGCTCCACGCCGATATAGGTATATTTTTACGCGATAAAATCAAAGAATATTTCGAGAAAAAAGAAATTCCCATAGCCATAAAATACATAGACCCAAGTTACATAATTCGCTCGGTGCCGGCAAATGCCAACGATAGCAAATTCTGCGTGCAACTCACCACCAACGCCGTGCACGCGGCTATGGCAGGCAGAACCGATTTTTTGGTGGGTTATTGGAACAATGCTTTTACCCTGCTGCCTATTCAAGCAGCGGCTATTGGCGAACGTAAAAAAATCAATACCGAAAGCGATTTTTGGCTCAACGTGCTCGAAGCCACCCGACAACCAAGCAGTTTTAAATAATTTACAATTTTTATGAAAGACATCATTGTTCTCCTTCCCTACTTGCTGAAATACAAAAAATACTTATTCTTAGTACTCATTTGCAATATTTTCGGTGCAATTTTTTCCTTTGGAACCATTGCCGTTATTATTCCGTTTTTGAATATTCTTTTCGGGGTGAACCCCGAAGTTAGCACCGCCGTTCCTTTTGAACTCACCGCCGCATCGCTGGGCAACAATGCCAATTACCTCATCACCCTCATTATTCATCACTACGGACAATCGGGCACCTTGCTTTTTATTTGCATTTTTATAGTGCTCATTACCTTGCTGAAAAGTGTGTTTGAATACCTTTCGAGTTATTTCAATATTCCGGTGGTGAATGGTGTGCCGCGCGATATTTACGCGCAAACCTTCAAAAAAATACTCGAACTACCGGTGTTTTATTTTTCTAACGAACGCAAAGGCGATATTATGGCTCGCATGAGTGCCGATATTTCGGAAGTGCGCAATAGTATGACTGCTTCGTTCACGGCATTTATCAAAAATCCGCTCTATATTATTGTGTATTTAGTGGGTATTTTTCTCATCAGTTGGAAAATGACCTTAATTATTATTGCACTGCTGCCCATTACCGGCTACATTACCGGAAAAATAGGAAAAAGCCTCAAACGAGTGTCGCACACAGCGCAAAAACTGCAAGGCGATATTCTGGTATTTATAGACGAAACCCTCACCGGATTGAAAATTATCAACGTATTCCACGGCGAAAAACAAGTGTATTCGCGCTTTCAGCACAATAATCAGGAATATTTCCGCAATATGAACCGTTCCAACCGCCGACAATCGCTTTCGCACCCACTCACCGAAACGCTCACCTTTGTGTCGCTTTCCTTTGCCATTTACTACGGCGGAAATTTGGTATTGCAACACGATAGCGACTTGAGTGCCGCAAAATTCATAGGATATTTACTCGCATTTGCACTCATAGTGTCGCCGGCAAAAGCCCTCACCGGCGCGTTCTACGGCATTAAAAAAGGTGCTGCAAGCGTAGATAGAATTAAAATGATATTAGATGCCGAAGCGAGCATAGTAGATGCTCCCAATGCAAAATCTATTAAAACATTCACGCAAGCAGTTGAATTTAACCATATTACATTCTCCTATAATGGCGAAAAAATTGTATTAAACGATTTCAATCTGCGATTGGGAAAAGGAAAATCGGTAGCACTTGTGGGGCAGTCGGGTAGCGGAAAAACTACGGTTGCCAATCTTCTGCCGCGATTTTACGAAATTTCGCAGGGCGATATTTTGATTGACGGCACATCTATAAAAGACTATAAATTAGCCGATTTGCGCGGATTGCTGGGTATAGTGCCGCAGGAATCAATTTTATTCAACGACACGTTTTTCAACAACATTGCCTTTGGCATAGAAAATCCCGACCCGGCAAAAGTGGAAGAAGCCGCGCGACTTGCCAATGCTCACGATTTTATAATGGAAACTGCCGCCGGCTATCAAACAAATATAGGCGACCAAGGCGGAAAACTTTCGGGTGGGCAACGCCAACGCTTGTGCATAGCGCGGGCAATTATGAAAAATCCGCAAATTCTCATTCTCGACGAAGCCACTTCGGCACTCGATACCCACAGCGAACGCTTGGTGCAAGACGCGCTGGAAAATTTGATGAAAGACCGCACAAGCCTTATTATAGCCCACCGACTTTCTACCATTAAAAATGCCGACCTCATAGTGGTACTCAACGAAGGGCGCGTGGTGGAACAAGGCACGCACACCGAACTTGTGACTGCAAACGGCGCGTATAAAAAATTACACGATTTACAACTCATATAATTCCGCAATTATGGCAAAAACTCTCATAGTGGGCAGCGTAGCCTTCGATGCAATAGAAACACCGCAACACAAAACCGAAAAAATTATTGGCGGAGCCGGCACCTATATTTGCCTTGCGGCATCGTATTTTACCAATCCTTCCATAGTTGCCGTAGTGGGTGGCGATTTTCCCAAAGAATATATAGAAAAACTACAACGCAGGGGTGTACATACCGAAGGGGTGCAAATAAAACCCAACGAAAAAACTTTTTTTTGGTCGGGTAAGTATTTCGACAACATGAACCAACGCGAAACGCTTGTAACCGAACTCAATGTGTTGGGCAATTTTGACCCAATTCTACCCGATTCGTACAAAGATGCAGAATTTGTAATGTTGGGAAATTTAAGTCCGCAAGTGCAACGCCGAGTGATAGAACAATTGCCCCAAAAACCAAAACTCGTAGTGCTCGACACTATGGATTTTTGGATAGATTGCGCCCTCGAAGAATTGCTCAAAACACTTCGCATGATTGACGTAATTGTAATCAATGAAGAAGAAGCACGCCACCTTTCGGGCGAATACGGACTCCCGCAAGCAGCGCGAAAAATTCAAACTATGGGACCGCGCTATGTGATTATAAAAAAAGGTTCACACGGTGCACTGCTTTTTGGCGAAGGCAAGGTGTTTTCGGCTCCGGCACTTCTTTTGGAAGAAGTAATAGACCCCACCGGCGCAGGCGACACTTTTGCCGGAGGTTTTACAGGATATTTGGCACAGCGCAATGCTACCGATTTTGAAACTATGAAATCCGCTGTAATTGTGGGTTCGGCTATGGCATCGTTTACCGTAGAGGCTATGGGTACGCAGGCTATTGAAAATCTCTCGCAAGAGCAAATTTCGGCACGAGTACAGGAATTTCGAGATATAACTTCGTTTGCAATTTAATGTGTGGCACGCAAACTTTTTTTCTCTACCAACACCACCGCAGCTATAAACGCAAGAATTGCAATAATTCTCAGCACAATGGGGAAATGGAATAATTCATGCGCGGCATATATAGCCGTGCCCAGCGTAAAATACCCTGCAATGGTAGCCACGCGATAGGGAATGCCGTAGTATTTTTGACACAAAATATAGGAAAGCACCGACATTAGCACATAGCACGCCAGCGTAGCCCACGCCGAAGCCACGTAGCCGTAGTGCGGCACAAATGCCATATTAATAGCAAGTGTAATAATGGCTCCGGCACCGGTAATCCACACGCCAAACGAGGTTCTGTTTGAAAGTTTGAACCAAATAGAGAGATTGAACACCACGCCCAAAAAGATATTTGCCATAAGCAAAATAGGCACTATTTGCAGTCCTTCGTGAAAATTGCTGCCTATAAAATGTTTGAAAAAATCGAGAAAAAGTGTGATAACAAGAAAAAGTACTAAGGTAAACGCCACAAAATAATTCATAATGCGAGCATACATGTGCCGCGCATCGCCAGCGTGCATGCGCGAGAAAAAGAAAGGTTCGGCGGCAAAGCGAAATGCTTGATTGAAAATAGCAATTATCATAGCCAATTTATAACTCGCACCGTAAATTCCCACCTGCGAAAGTATGTATTCCTGCGCATTGGCACCTTCGGGAATAGTAAGAAAATAACGCAGTGAAATTCGGTCATACACTTCATTCACACTACCAGCCAATCCTGCCACAAGCAGCGGTAGCGAATATACAAGAATCCGTTTGAGCAGCGGAAAATCAAACCGATACTTCGTTTTCAACATTCCGGGAAGTAGCAAAAGCAGCGTAATTACACTCGCCGCCACGTTGGAAATAAATATGTAGGCAATTTTTGGTTCGCCAAAATGCGCCAAAAGCCACGCATTGTTGCCGCTTCGCGCTATGTGCGGCAGCACCACTATGAGCAAAATATTCAAGCCTATATTTACGCCAATGTTGGCAAATTTCACAGCGGCAAAAGTAAATGCGCGGTCTTCCAAACGCAATTTTGCAAACGGCACACTCGTAAAGGCATCTATGGCAATAATAACCGCCATCATGAGAATGTAATTTTCGTGTCCGGCATAGCCGATAGCACCCGAAATAGGCGTGAGCAATACCGCTACAAGAAGTAAAAACAACGTGGAAGATGTGCCCAAACTTGTGAGAATGGTGCTGAACACGCTCGGTTTGTCATCGGCATTTTGCGAAAAGCGGAAAAAACCTGTTTCCAAACCATAGGTAAGCAAAATCATGAGAAACACCGTATAACTATACAATTCCGTAACCACACCATACTCCGCCTGATTGAAATAGCGCGTGTAGAGCGGCACGAGTAAAAAATTCAAAAATCGCCCCACAATAGTGGTCATGCCGTAAATAGCCGTTTGCCCCACAAGTTTTTGTATCAGTCCCATAGTGTACACTTTTTAAAACCACAAAAGTAACAAAAAGCCACACACCACAGAATAAAGCGCACAAAAAAACCACCAAAACCGTTTTGGTGGTTTGGTGGTAATTTTCTTCTTTTGTGAAAAATATCCTAATTTGCTAATTTCCTTGCAATTAACCTTGTGTTTTTTGGCAAAAGATACTTTTTAGTTGTAGTTTTTGTTTCGTTTGCCTGCAAAACAATACTCCGCTTTCTTGTATAGTATTTGTGTAATGCGGAGAAGGGTTTTTCCCGATTGTTGTTTCAAAAACTACTGTAACCGGGAAAGTATTAAAATTCTCAAATTTCAAATAGGAATACTTCCCTCCTGCTTTTATTTCGGAAACTTCCACACCGCCAACATCATCGTCAGAACAAATTCCTGCTATTACAAAAGCACAGCGTGTTCTTTTCTGTTCATTGGTATTTTGTGAAAAACCCACCACAGCAAACAGAAGCAGATAACCTATTATACATAATTTCTTCATCATAACTTTTATTTATCAGGAGTAAAACTTTCTTCCAATCGTTTTGATTCTTCTTTGGTAATTTCCTTTTTCAGCAGCCATGAAAACGTAGATTCACCATCTTCAACTACCACAGTTGCTTGCACAAATTCCCAACCTTGCGTTCCCAAAAAATTCATGGCATCAACCATAGAATTAAAACTCATTTTTCGCCCTTTTGCATCGCGAATATAATCAACTCCTTTCCAAAAAGAAATTTGTTGTCCGAAATTAGCACGCACTTTCAGTTTACTGCTAAAAGCCTTACCTTTCCCAAGTAATTCGCAATACACAAAATTTTTCTGTGCATTTGCTGCAAATGCAAAGCCAATTACTGCTACTATTATCAATACTGTTTTTTTCATTATACTATTTGTTTAACGTCCGCTCCTGTAAGCAGACTTTTAATTTAATTTAATTTTTTAACACACTGTCCTTAAAGCCCCATTTTGGCTCACATACGCACAAAAAAAAACGCGGACAAATTCACTTTATCTGCATTTCGAGGTCTTAGACTACCTGTGGACAACAAAGATGAATACAGCCCACGCCTTCACAGCGCGACTATTATCACTTTTATTCTTGTCCACATTTTTGAATTGTCTAAGTTCCGAAATGAAAGAATAAAAAGCAAAAACGCTTTTTCCAATATGTTTATAATGTGCGTATTACGCTATACTTTTTTACGTCATAGGCAGTTTTTTTAGTATTATTTGAGTGGTAACGCTATTTTTGTTGGTTTATTGTATGATTTTGTTATTTTTCCTTCCGGACAATTCTTTAGCATTGAGCGAACTAATTGCCGATTTTCCGGTACGTTGTTCTATATTTTTACGAGCATTTTTTGCCACTTTTGCTCCGTCTAATGCCACGTTTTTACTTTGTTCCAAACCCACCGGATTAGCCGTTTTACTAAATTCGGCGGCAGTTTTTCCACTCCACTCTTTGGTCATCAAATTAGTAAGAATAGCATATTCCAAACCTTCTTCCACCCCCGATTTTTTCCATTGGTCGGTCAGTTCTTTGCGAAATTGAATAGATTGCAGGCGTGTGTTTATCCATTCTTCGGAATATCCCAATCGGCGGTAATCGCGCATTGCTTGCTCTATGGAAAGTTCCGGATTTTCTATTTGGTCTAAGCGTTGCTTGGCTACTTCGGCAAGCCACAGTTTAAACGGCTCTGCTTTTTTACTCGGAATAGATTGAATAATACGAAATAGTTGCTTGGTATTCGCTACATCGGTCAAATAATTTTTGCCATCAGCGGCAAGCATTTTCAGTTGACTACAAATTGTAGTCATCTCAACACCTTCTTTCTTTAATCTTGTTTTTAATACACTCCAATATTTTCGAGGCTCCGGGCTTTCTGTCAGAATGGCAACCACATCTACAATAGAAAAGTACCATTCTTCTTCATCTTCATTCCACACAGAACGGACTTTGCGTTTTTCAAAAAATTGTATTTCCGATTTCATAGATTTTTGTGTATGAAAATTTTCACCATTCTATACCAAGCAATCAGCCAGCACAATAGCGGCGGCGGCTTCCACAATTACCGGCACGCGCAGGGCTATGCAGGCATCGTGCCGCCCTTCTATTACGAGGGGCGCAATTTCCTGTTTTTCAAAGTTATAGGTATTTTGCTCCAAAGCAATGCTTGCAGTGGGCTTCACTGCCACGCGAAAATATATGTCATTGCCATTGCTAATGCCGCCCACTATGCCGCCGGCATTGTTGGTAGCGGTTTCTCCTTTGGCGTTCGTAATCATATCATTATGCTCGCTTCCGGTCATGGCGGCGGCGGCAAATCCTGCGCCAAATTCTATTGCCTTCACTGCCGGAATAGCAAATACCGCATGTGAAATCAAAGATTCTATACTATCAAAAAACGGTTCGCCAAGTCCCACCGGCACCTTAGTACAGCGGCAAGAAACTATGCCGCCAATAGAATTTTTTTCGGCAACGGCTTTCTCCACCGTTTCGCGAATATTGGTACTTCCTCCCACCTCATCAACTTTGGCGGAAATGTGCAAGGGTGCTATAATTTTTTTTGCAATCGCACCGGCTACCACCATACCCCACGTAATGCGTCCCGAAAAATGCCCGCCGCCTCTGGGGTCGTTGTGTGCACCAAATTTTGCTTTCCCCGTAAAATCAGCATGGCTGGGGCGTGGGTGCGTCCATAAATTACTGTAATCACCCGATTTAGTGTTGGTATTCGAGCACAGAATTACAAGCGGTGCACCGGTAGTTTTTCCCTCATACACGCCGCTTACTATGTGCGGCTCGTCTGCCTCTATGCGCGGTGTAGTGCCTACGCCACCTGCTCTGCGCCGCGAAATATCGCTACGCAAATCGTCTTCGCTCAGCGCAATACCCGCAGGACAACCGTCTATCATTACTCCTATTTGCACTCCGTGGCTTTCGCCAAAAATACTTACTCTAAATTTTCGTCCAAAGGTGTTCATGCTTCATTCTATTTGTGCAAAGATACAATTAATTACAAACAGCAAAGACCTCAACGAGGTTAATTGTAAATTATCACTCACAAATCCGAACTATTCCCAACTCACTTTATCGCTGAAAATAAATTTTTCTCTAACACTGAGAATTTTTGCTACGGTTATTTATTATAGTACTTCGCTGGCAATCGTATTTTTTTATATTTTTGGAAAATAAAATAAAACATGGAACAAACCATACACCTACCCAATGGCGTGCGTGCCGTATATGAAAGCGCAAAATCGAATGTATCGTACATTGGGCTGTTTATTCATGCCGGCAGCCGCGATGAACGGCTCAAACGCACCGCCGGAATAATGCACGTGATAGAACATTTGATTTTCAAAAAAACTACCCGGCATAATTATTTTGAGTTGATGAATTATATAGAATCCGTAGGCGGCGACATGAATGCCTACACCTCGAAAGAAGAAACCTGCATTTATATATCTATTCAAAATCAATTTTTGGAACGTGCCTTTGAGGTACTGAGCGAAATTTTTTACCACACGGAATTTGTGCAAGAAGAATTTGAAAAAGAGCGCGAGGTGATTATCGATGAAATAAATTCATACAAAGACCAGCCGAGCGAACAGATTTTCGATGAATTTGAAGAATTGCTTTTTTCGGGGCACGAATTGTCGCACAATATTTTGGGCAGCAAAGAAAGTTTGCGAAAAATTACGTTGGCAGACATTTCGGCAGAGTACAAACGCAATTATGTGAACAATCGCTTAATGGTTTCCTACGTGGGTGCGGTGGAAGTTAAAACAATCAAAACCTTACTCCACACTTATTTTATGGAAGAAACACCCGCGAGTACTTTGCAACGCGCTGAATTTAAGCAAATTACACAAAATTTTTCAAAAACAAAAAACCTGCGCACTCACCAAATGCACTGTATGCTGGGAAGTATTGCGCCGTCTATGTATAGCAGCAAAAAAACCGCTATGGTGCTGCTCAATAATCTTTTGGGCGGTGTGAGTTTCAATTCTCTGCTCAATTTGGCTCTGCGCGAAGAACAGGGATTGACCTATAATATAGAATCAAACTACGTATCCTATGCCGATACGGGCGTTTTCTCCATTTATTTTGGCACCGATAACGCGAAATTGGAACAGTGTAAAACCACAATTTTCGGCATTTTTAAAAAACTCACTTCCGGCGAATTTACCGCCGCGCAACTCGAAACCTATAAACAGCAACTCATAGGGCAGGTTGCCATGAGTTTCGACAATTTTTCTTCGCTCATGATTTCCAATGCAAAATCGTATATGTGCTACGACAAAGTAGATACTTACGAAGAAGTGGTGGCAAAAATCAATGCCGTAACGCTGGAAACTATTCAAGAACTTGCGCAGGAATTGTTTTTTACAAATGGTATTAGCGAATTGATTTACAAATAATTACAAACATTCAACCGGCATGAACACAGAACAAACACTTTTATTCGCCGTTACCGGAAAACCGGTGTTGCACAGCAAAAGTCCCGATTTATTCAATGCGCAATTCAAAGCCTGCGGCAAAAATGCTGCCTACTTGCGCGTAATGGCAAAAGATGCCGAACAAGCAATTTTTTTGTATAAATCGTTGGGAATGAGCGGTATGAATGTAACATCGCCCTACAAAGAGAAGATGCTCAAACTTGTAGATGTGGTGGACACGAGCGCAAAATCCATAGGCGGCATAAATACCATAGTTAGCAAAAACGGAAAATTACACGGCTACAACACCGATTATTACGGCGTTTCACAAAGTTTTACCGATGCCGGCATAAATGTAAAAGGAAAAACCTGCGTAGTGATAGGTGCCGGAGGTGCAGCAAAAGCAGCAATTTTTGCCATGCTCAAAGCCGGTGCGCAGGTTACGGTGGTCAATCGCACTGCCGCCAAAGCACGCAGAATTGCAAAACAACTTTTGTGCGCTCACGCCACCATTGACGATTTACAAAAAATACTTCCTATTACCACTATTATCATTTCCGCCCTTCCGCAGAATATCAATGTGATAAAATCGGCGTGGCTCACACCTGCGCACATAGTGTTCGATGCCAATTACAAAGGTTCCGCGCTTGCACCGCTTGCGCTCGAAAAAGGCTGCCGCGTGGTGAGTGCCAACGATTGGCTTCTCAATCAAGCAGTTATGGCATATCAACTGTTTTTTAACAGCGAAAATCCCGATAAGGAAATTATGCGCAGCGGATTTTCGGCAACGCCGCTGACTGCACTTGCCCACACTATTTCCACCATAGGGCTTATGGGTGCCGGAAAAACAAGTCATGGGAAAGTGTTGGCGCAAAAACTCGGTTATGTGTTTAAAGACATAGACGATACCATAGTAGAAAAACAGCAACAGCCTATTACCGAAATATTTGCCACGAAGGGCGAGGCGTATTTCCGCCAACTTGAATACGAAGAACTTTCGGAAAGTTTCAGTGCCACGCAAGCACACATTATTTCCTGCGGCGGCGGCATAGTGCTCAACGAAAAAAACCGCGAATTGCTCCACTCGCACTCCATAGTGCTGTGGCTCTACGCATCGCCCGAAGCCATTGCTGCACGAGTAGATACGTCCAAACGTCCGCTTCTGCAAGTAGAAAATCCACTGCTAAAATTACGCGAATTGCTCAATGCCCGCAAAGGACTGTATGCACACACAGCGCACTTGATAGTGAGCACCGAAAAAAAACAAAAGGGACACACTACCAATAAGATTATCAAAGAATTGCGAGCAATACAATAAAAACCTCTCTTCGATGTATTTTTTGCACAAAAAAAATCAATTCTTTGTGCGATTTGTGTATGTTTGTGCCACACACACAAAACCAATTACTATGACAACGGTACACATTAAGCGGGTTTACGAAGCGCAAGAGCCGAGCGATGGCTATCGCGTGCTGGTGGACAAACTCTACCCCAGAGGCATAAAAAAAGAAAACTTACACTACAACCTGTGGGCAAAAGATATAACTCCTTCCACCCCACTACGCGTGTGGTATCACGAAAATCCGAAGGAACGGTGGCAGGAATTTCGCACGCGCTACATGCAGGAATTAGCACAATCGCCGGCAGTGAAGGAATTTTTAGAGAAAATCAAAGGGCAAAAAACCATAACCCTCCTCTTTGCCTCAAAGAACGCCACCGAAAATCACGCACTTATTCTGCAAGAGTTTTTGCAACAGCACAATATTTCGTTGTAAATCAGCGTTTTATTTCTACAATCGCACGCCATATTACACATATTGTTTCTGGAATACGCAGGTTTTGTGCGTTCCGCCACCAACGCAGCAGTATGGCAGTGTGATAGGGTAAAAATAGTGATATATGTCATTACAATTACTAAAATAAATACGAAAACACACAAAATTCCGTTATAACAGGGTTTCTCTCGGAAAAATTTATATATTTGTTACCATAGAATTACGCAAATCAACATATTTGATGAAAAAAATAGCAGCATATATTATTTCTTTATTCCTTTCATGTGCCCTTTTTGCTCAATCGGGCAATAACGGGTGGATACAATATAATCAATCCTACGTAAAAATACCCATTGCCAATCAAGGCGTGTATAAAATCACGGGAGCGAATTTGCGCAGTCTTTTGGGTGTTGCACCGAGCACCAAATTTTCACTTCCTTACATACAATTAATTCACGCAGGCAAACAAGTGCCTCTGTATCTTTCCAATAACACAGGAATTTTTGCCGATGGCGATTACATAGAATTTTACGCACCGGGCGGAAACACCGGCTGGCTTGACACGGCTGTGAGTTACACCAAACCACTGAACGATGCGTATAGTTTGTATAACGACACGGCAGCGTATTTTTTAACCTTTCCAAGTGCAGAGCCATGTTTGCAATACAACCGAAGTACGCCAAGCACTAATTTTTCGGCATACACACCGCTTACCTATTGCTTGGCTACGGTGCGCCAAAATTACAGCGCGAGTTACAATACTACCGCGCCTGCGCCCTACATACTCGATGCCGAAGGTTGGTGCGATGCTGCTTTCAATATGACTGCTACCAGCGCGAAAACCTACACGCTCGCAAGTCCGAATTTTGCAAACGTAGGCGTGCCTTCAATAATTCGATTTGGCGTTGCCGGCGTTTCCGAAACACGCCACGATATAAGCGTGGGCATTAATACCACCGGAGCGGCGCAGCGATTCGACACTACCTACTACAATTTCAATGCAGTGCATAAAACTCTGCGCACATCAGGAGCACTGCCGGCAACTACGCAGTTTTCATTTCAAAGTTTTGCGGGCAACGGCAAAACCGCCGACCAAAATTCGGTGGTGTATATAGAAATTACCTATCCGCGCAATTACGATTTTGCAGGGGCGAAAAGTTTTGGATTTACCATACCCAAGCAATCGTCAAACAAAGATTATCTCCTCCTAAAAATCACCAATTTCGATGGCGGCACTGCACCAATTTTATACATTCCCGAAATTCAACAGCGCATAGTACTCACGCAAAACGGCGCAGATTATCAAGTGCTGGTGCCCAATGTATTGAAAGATTTACACTGCTTTGCAGTAAATCCTTCGGAAATAAAATCTGCCGGCGGAAAAATTGTGAACACAAAAAATACCACTGTAAAAGGCGATTTTTTTGATATGAGTAACAGTAAAAATCAAGGCGATTTTGTGATTATTACGCATAGTTCTTTATGGAACGAAGCGCGGCAATACGCCGCCTACCGCGATTCTACGGGTAAAAAAACCATTGTAATAGATGTGGAAGAACTCTACAACCAATTTGCGTACGGAATTGGCAAACACCCGGTGGCAATTCATGAATTTATTCGATTTGCACAAGCGCAGTGGAGCATAAAACCCGAAAATTTCTTGATTATAGGAAAAGGGTATAAAATTACCGATTTCCGAAAAAATGCGGCTCTCTATGAACAAACGCTGGTGCCCACTATGGGCTACCCCGGTTCCGATATTTTGTTTACCATAAGTAATCACAAAAGTACCATGAACACCTTCCGCACGCCGGCAAGCATAGGGCGCATAGCAGCACAAACGGGAGCCGATGTTATCAATTACTTGAACAAAGTGCGCTTGTATGAAGCACAAACGCCCGCTGCGTGGATGAAAACCGTAATGCACTTTGGCGGCGGCAGCAATCAAAGCGAGCAAACCGAAATAAAAGGATATTTGAAAGGATTTGAAACCGCCATAACGGGGTCGTATTTTGGTGCAAATGTAAGCACCTTCCTCAAATCGTCTTCGGATATATTTGAAAAAACCGAACCCGATATTATCAGCAAAAATATGAATGCCGGCACAAGTATTCTCAACTTTTTCGGACACGCATCGGGTTCGAGTTTCGACCAAACCATAGACGACCCTATTTTATTCAACAACGAAGGAAAATATCCGCTTTTGATTGCAAATTCCTGTTATTCGGGCGATATTTTTTCCACCAATCCTTCGGGAATTAATGAAAAATGGATTTTCAATACGCCTATGAAAGGAGCCATAGCCTTTGTAGCCAATATCGACGTGGGCATACCACCCTACCTCAACCTATTTACCGCGAGTTTGGTGCGCAATATTGCCTACTACAACTACAATAAATCCTTGGGTTCGAGCATGATGCTTACCGTGAAAGAACTTGGGCAAAAAAACTACAACTTTGAAAGTGTGATTTATTCCATGTTGAGCATGAATTATCACGGCGACCCTTCTATTGTTATAGGAGGATTTGACCTGCCCGATTATGAAATTCGCACATCGAGTTTTCAATTCAGTCCACAAATTATTTCCACCGATTTGAGTAATTTCAATGTGAACGTGAGCGTGTATAACAACGGACGCGCCACCGGCGATTCCTGTTTGCTGCGCCTCAATGCTTTTTCGGCACAAACAAACCAACTTGTGGCAACGCGCGACACCATAGTGCGCAATATTTTCTCGGTAGATACGGTAACAATTACTTTCAATACCACCAACTTTTCGGCAGGAAATTTCAACGTGGAGGCTACCGTATTGCCTATTACGCGCATTTCGCAAGATAGCGTGAATAAACTCATAGACCGTTCGCGATTGGTGTATTTCCGCCCGATTGAAGGCGACAGCATACCCTGCCTGCAACTTGCCGAACTCGTAGAAACCAACAATACGGCTCGCTCCACTGTGTTTATAACCGCGCAAGATGTATTGCCGGCATTTCCGCCAAATTTCGCCATTATTCCTTACGACACCGTGTCGCTGGTAGTGGTGGCTGTGGACCCTCTCAACCCTCCGCGAACACTCTATTTGGAAATAGATACCACACTTTCATTCAATAGCGATTTGCGTTTCCCGAAAACCTTCCGCGAAAATACCGAGTCGATAGTTACATGGAAACCAAACATAAAACTATTGGAAAATGTAACCTACTATTGGCGCGTGTGGGCAAGCGATTCTTCGGAATGGCGCGTGAGTTCCTTTGTGTATGAAAAAGGTAAAAACGGCTGGGCGCAACAGCACAAAGGGCAATTTACCGACTACGTGCTTTCGAGCAACAACACTCTTTCTTACCTTACCTATGACATGAAAACGCAGCAATACGATTTTGAGCAATCAATTCACGATGTAAGTTGCTACAACCGCAATATGGAAATTCCAAAACCGGGCGGCGGCACCTACCCCGATTCGTACTATTTCGATACGCGCTATATACTCGATGTTACGCAAATGCAAACGAGTGCATACCCTATTACCTCAGCGGCATTCAACGTGGTAGTATTCGATTCCACCACCTCTATCCCGTGGCTTTCCGACCGTCCGAATTGCGGACATTGGAACGACAGACCAAACCGCTGGAATGGCTTCGTGCGCAGTTATCTTGGCTTCCTTTCGGCAGATACCACCTATCAAATGAATTTGGCGAATTTCTTCGATACCATTGTTCCCAACGGTAATTTTATACTCGTGTATTCTTTTGGAAACGTAAAAACAATCCGCCAAGAACTCAAAGATGCCTTCTCGCGTTTGGGTGCGCAAATTCCACAAAATGACGAAACAGAGAATTATTCCTACATTATGTTCTGTCAAAAAGGTAATCCTGCTTCGGTACAAGAAGTAAAAAGCACTACCGATGGCGAAAAAATCAACCTCAGCACTTCGTTTGAATCAAAACGCATACAAGGCACTATTACCACGCCGTTTATAGGACCTTCGCATCATTTTGAAACGGCTCTGTGGGGAAAAACTCTGCTCGATGATGCCGATGCAAGCACTATTTCCACCACCGCATTTTTGCCCGACCAAGGAAATCATTTTGCAGTGAAACTTCCTGCCGGCAGCGATACCGTGCAACTTAATTCACTTGTGAATGCCAACTTAACGCCCTACCTGCGTTTGCAAAATACCATGCAAGACCAAACCTATCGCACCGCCTCAAAATTAAATTTTTGGAAGGTCTATTTTGACCCGGTTGGCGAACTTTCAATCTATGCCGATGCGTATTTTAACCTAAAATTCCACGCCGACTCTATTGTGCAAGGCGACACACTGCGTGCAAAAATAGACGTGCGCAATATTTCTTACACTGCAATGGATAGTGTGCTCATGCACTTTGAAATTCGCAATAGCGCACAAGAATTGGTGGTTTCGGAATATCAACGCATAGCACCGGTAGGGGCAAAAGAGAGTGTAATAGCATTTTTCAATCACTCCACGCAATCGCTCACACAAGGAAATTATACCCTCCACGTGGAGGCAAATCCGGTAAATCCCGAAACGGGCATATATGACCAATTGGAAAATTTGCACTTCAACAATATTATTTTCCACCCATTCTACGTGTATTGCGACCTCACAAAACCTTCGCTCGATGTTACTTTCGACAATCGGCACCTGCTCAATGGCGACTATGTATCGAGCAAACCGAATATTTTGATTTCACTTTTCGATGAAAATCAATTTTTGCTCTTGCAAGATACTTCACACTTCACTATTTATGTGCGCAATGTGGCTACCAATGTTAGCGAGCAATATTTCTTTGCTCACAATACACTGCAATTTGCACCGGCGCAAGCACAGTGGAACTCATGCCAAGCACTTTTCACTCCGCAACTCGCCGATGGTACTTACGAATTGATAGTATATGCCCGCGATGCGAGCGGAAATACGCACGACAAACCCTACACCATACAGTTCAAAGTACAAGGAAAATCGCAAATTTCTTCACTCTACAATTTCCCCAATCCGGCGCACGATTACACAACTTTCCGCATAGTGCTGAGTGGTGCGGTACTGCCGCGCGATGCCAAAATTTCGATTTACTCCCTCACCGGCGACATTGTACACGAAATTCCATTGCGCGATTTGCACATAGGCACCAATGATGTTACCGTATATTGGAACACGAGTATGAAAAATATGGCACCCGGCGTTTATACCTATCATTTGAGTTACACCAACGAAAAAGATTTTGGCACGCTGCCCAATACCACCGGCGGTGTGATTAAAAGCGGCAGTCAAAAACTAATTATTCGATAACTCGCACCATGTCTCTCCTGCAACAGTTGCAACAGCAGCAGCAAAAATCCTGCGCCGAAGTGCTGGCAAAATTGAAGAAACTAAAACAAAAAACGCCCAAAAATTTTGATGAAACAATTCACAAGTTACACGAAGAATTTTTTGCGCGTATTGACTGTTTGGAATGTGCTTGCTGCTGTAAAACACTTGGTCCGGGCGTAAAAGATGTAGATATTACCCGCCTTGCAAAACATCTCAAACTTCGCCCCGCACAACTTGTGGAGCGGTATTTTATTCTCGATTCCGATGGCGATTATATGTTTCGCCAAAGCCCTTGCCCTTTTCTATTGCCCGATAATTATTGCAGTGTGTATGAAGCCCGCCCCAAAGCCTGTCGCGAATATCCGCACAGCGACCGCCGCCGACAAGAACAACTTCTTTCGCTGCACGCCAAAAATTGCAAAACCTGCCCCATAATTTTCGGAATTTTTAAAGAGTTGAAAACTGAAAGTTGAAAAAAAGCCCCAAAAGATTGCTCTTTTGAGGCTTTTCTATTTAATATCGCTTGCGACCGCCGCCGCCGGAGTGTTTGTTGCGTCTGCCGCTGCCATTCCCTCGTTCGGAACGGAAAGCACCGGTTCCGCGTTCTTTTTCCTTATTGCGATTTTTGAAAAAATCATCACCTTTTATAAAATCATTTTTCGAGCCACGAGCCGCTTTTCCTTGCGGAGCCTGCGCTACTTCCACCGAAATAGTGCGACCTTCATAGTTTGCGCCGGCAAGCGAATGAAGTACTTTGCCCGTAAAACGACTATCTACTTCAAAAAATGAGAAAGATTTTAAAATATCTATCGCACCAAAACGAATATCGCGGTCGTTCAAATTTTCATTCAAAAGACGCAACATTTTCGATTTGTCGAAATCCTCTTTTTTACCCACATTGATAAAAAATCGCGTGTAATCGCCCGAAGAACCGGAAGTTCTTGCGCCTCGCTCATCACGGTCGTTACCGTATTCACGTTCGCGGCGTTGTTTGCGATTTTCGGTGTTATCGTTTCTATCACGGCGGTCGTTGCGGTCGCCACGGTCTCTGCCTTCACGCTCACGTCCGCCACGTTCATCGCGGTCGCGGCGGCGCGATTTTTTGCTATCGCCTTCATCGGGCGCGTTGCCATGCACGTTAATATCTTTTGCACCTTCATAATATTGTATCATTCTATTGAACTCAAACGACACAAAATGACGAATCAAATCCTCCTTCGACATTCCTTCAAACGCCTGATTCACCGTGAACATGAAACTACCAATTTTATCTTCGTCCACCTCCACTGCTTTGATTTTTTCAATCAAGTGGTGCATTTGAATTTCGCAAATCTCCTTTCCTCCCGGCACTTGTTTGTACTCAAAATTGCGCTGAATCAAGCGTTCAATGGCACGCAATTTTCCTTTTTCACGCAAATTGCAAATAGCAATAGAAATTCCCTCGCGACCTGCTCTGCCCGTGCGACCACTGCGGTGCGTGTAGGTTTCTATGTCATCGGGAATTGAAAAATTGATAACGTGGGTTAAATTTTGCACATCAAGTCCGCGAGCAGCAACATCGGTGGCAACCAAAATTTGCAAATTTTTGCTGCGGAATTTTTTCATTACATAGTCGCGCTGCGCTTGCGACAAATCGCCGTGAAGAGCATCGGCATTGTAGCCGTCTGCCATCAATTTATCGGCTATGTCTTTGGTTTCTTGGCGCGTGCGGCAAAATACTATACCATATATATCGGGGTAAAAATCGGCAATGCGTTTAAGAGCCGTATAGCGGTCTTTCGACTGCACCACGTAAGCATGATGCAATACCGTAGTAGCACCCGAATTTTTGGTACCTATGGTAATTTCTTCGGGATTAATCATATAATTGCTTGCTATGCGGCGCACTTCTTTGGGCATGGTAGCCGAAAAAAGCAGCGTGCGTTTGTTTTCGGGCGTTTGTTCCAAAATCGTGTCGATACTTTCTTGAAAACCCATGTTGAGCATTTCGTCCGATTCATCGAGTACCACATCGCGTACATTGCTCAAATCTATGCGTTTACGTTCTATAATATCTACCAAACGACCCGGAGTAGCCACCACCACGTGCACACCACGTTCTATGGCGCGAAATTGGTCGCGAATACTTGCACCGCCATACACGGCTACAGTTTTGAGCGGCAAATAGGCACCAAAATTGCGTAAATCTTTTTCGATTTGCATACAGAGTTCGCGCGTAGGACAAATTACGAGCATTTGCGGCACCACGTGAGCATAGTCAATTTGAGAAATGATAGGTAAGCCGAAAGCGGCGGTTTTTCCCGTTCCGGTTTGAGCCAAGGCTATTAAATCGCGGCGATTGCCAAGTAAATAGGGTATTGCAGCACTTTGTATTTCGGTAGGTTTTTCAAAACCTAAATCCTGTATTGCCTTCAATACTTCGGGTGCAAGAGCACCATCTTTAAAAAATTCCATTTATGTAAGTTAAAATATAATCGTCAGATGTTTCAATGGTTAGAACACCTTTCGCTTGCAAAGATATATCTTTTTTCCGACTTCCGAGATGTTTCTCGCTGTATATTACAGAAATAGGTGAGTTTGCATCTATTCTTCAAATCCAAAATATCTGTGTTTATGATATGCAATCATACTTTCTCATGCCACATATCAAGAATAAATTTCGAGATTGCTAATTGCTAATTCGCAATTAAATTTTACTTTTGTGAAAAATAAAAAACGCTATGGCACAAGACAAAACACAGCAAGAAGAAAAACTTGAAAAACTCAAAGCACTGCAACTTACCTTAGAGAAAATCGACAAAGCCTACGGGAAAGGCACTATTATGAAACTTGGTTCACAAGTGGTGGAAGAAATGCCGGTAATTTCTTCCGGTTCCATAGGGCTGAACATTGCGCTTGGCGTGGGCGGCTATCCGCGCGGACGGGTTATTGAAATTTACGGTCCTGAATCGAGCGGTAAAACTACTCTTGCCATTCATGCCATAGCCGAATGTCAAAAAAATGGCGGTATTGCTGCTTTTATAGATGCCGAGCATGCTTTCGACCGTTTTTATGCCGAAAAATTGGGTGTAGATGTAGAAAATCTCTTTATTTCGCAGCCCGACAATGGCGAGCAGGCACTCGAAATTGCCGACCATTTAATCCGTTCGGGGGCAATAGATATTATAGTAATAGACTCGGTGGCAGCACTTACGCCAAAAGCCGAAATTGAAGGCGATATGGGCGATAGCCGCATGGGTTTGCAAGCGCGATTGATGTCGCAAGCACTACGAAAACTCACTGCCACGATTAATAAAACCAACACTACCATGATTTTTATCAACCAATTACGCGAAAAAATTGGGGTAATGTTTGGAAATCCCGAAACCACTACGGGTGGTAATGCACTCAAATTCTACGCTTCTATTCGTATAGACGTGCGCAAAGGTACGCCTATAAAAGACGGCGAGGCAGTGCTTGGAAATCGCACTCGTGCCAAAGTAGTGAAAAACAAAGTTGCACCACCCTTCCGCAACACCGAATTTGATATTATGTTTGGTGAAGGAATTTCAAAAATCGGCGAAATTATAGACATGGGCGTGGATTTGAACGTGATTAAAAAAAGCGGTTCGTGGTTCAGTTACGGCGAGCAAAAACTCGGTCAAGGGCGCGATGCCGTAAAACAATTATTGAAAGACAACCCCGAATTGGCACAGGAAATAGAAGAAAAAATTGTGGCTGAATTGGCAAAAGCATAATTCAGATTTCTTCGGGAAACACAAAAAGAGGCTGCCCACTTTTAGGACAGCCTCTTTTTATTTAGCATTTTTCAGCATTACAACACCGCTTTCGCGCTGCGAACACCTGATTTTACAATATACACAGTTGCCGGTTTGAGTGGAAGGCTCATGCGTTCGCCGGTGGCTATGCCGTAGTGTACCAAGGTTCCGCAGGCATTGTATATGGCTATTGCTTCGCCCACGTTTAGCCCTGCTATATTCAGCAATCCGTTGCTGCCCCACGCATAGAGTTGCTCTGCAGCTTGCAGTGTGGGTGCGGGAGTAGTTTCGGGTTTAATTTTCAAATAGGCTTTCATTACATTCAATTCTTCCCAACCGTAACTGAAATATCCTATCAAAATTCGACCGCGAGTAGTGGTATTTTGCAGGGCAGTGTAAGCATTTGCACCTTGTGTAAATACCAAATTCTCAAAATCAATCACAAGTGCACCGAATGGACCAACATCGGATTTAAACACACCATCGGCACCATGAAGCGTAGGTTCGGCTTGCGACCAATTCAGCGATTCGGTGAGAATATTCACTTGAATAGTGCGGCTGGTGCTGGTGCTTGGCGGACCGGCGAGTTCCATTACCAAATGCGTGGCACTTGCAAAGGTTGTTACCGGTAAATCTTTTCCTATAAATCCACTTTCGGGACACACAAAACCGGTAGTGCTCCATCCGCGCTGACGATTTACCGCGCCGGCAGTGGTGGTAGGTATAAATGGTAGTGGGTGGATTGTTGGATTTAATTCAACCACAGGTTCATCCATATCGCCGGTGCGAGTGAGGGTGAGAATATCCACATCGGGACCTGCGGGATATTTATCTTCGGTGGCAGAACCATCTACGCCCATGCCATTGTTTACAAAGAATAATTCTACAATTACGTTTCCGGCAGGAAGGTAAAATTCTTGGTCGCCCTCAAAATTGCCTGCGCTTGCCCAATCTTCGTTTGCATCGGGCTGTGCCGGGATATTGAAAATAGTAAAGGTAGTAAGAATATTTTGTTTCATATCGCGCAATACCACTTTTTGTGATTGCGCGGAATTATTCATTGCGCCCAACGATGCTTTGTAGGCTCCTGCTTGTTCCACATTCAATTCGTAACGCACCCATTCGCCTATGTGGGTTTTAGTAATGTGTGCGTGGTTGTGTCCGCGTCCGCCTTCTTCGTTGGCAGGACCAAATCGGTGGTCGGAACGCATGGCGTTTTCTATATCTTTGGCATACACTTGTTTGGTAAAGTGCGCATCATAGTGTTCTTTATCATCGGCACCATAGAAAAATGTATTTTCGGCACGTTTCCAATCCACCAAATCTATGGTGTAGGGTGCATTTGCAGGAATAGCGTGGGTATAAATAAAGGGAACGGGCGTAGTGCTTTCGGTACTTAAAAACCAATTGTAGATAGTGGTTAAATCGCTCAACGCAGCATCTATATTTTCTTGGGTAGAAAGTCGCACATTATACACCGTATCGGCAACATCGAATACGGCACGTACTTTTGCTTTCGAGCCAAATTCATACTGACCTGCCCAACGACCTTCCGAAGAAGTTGCAAGTTTTTCTTTCACCGTAGAAATCAAATTTCCAAGTGCGGTTTTATCGGTATTCGGATTGAGCGCGTAATAGGCATCGTAGAGTGCAACATAGGCATTGTGTGCATTTGCCGGCGAAGCCTGCGCATCGGCTATTGCTTGCTGAAATGCGCTCCAACTTTCTTCGGTGCAATTATTTTTTTCTACTTGCAACATTCCCGAAATCACACTTTGTAAATCGGCATCATCGGCAGTTTTTTTGAGGGTAATTTGGTCTATCAATTCATCATCTTCGGCATGATAGGTAGCAAAGGTAAGACTTCCTCCGTCAATGGTGATAATGGAATATTGCGCTTTGAAATCCTGCGTTTCGCCGTAGGCTATCCATGGTTGTTTTTCGAGCGCGTAGAATTTTGCCGAAGCACCCGAAAGTGCCATATATTGCACGCCTTTTGGCTGAATATAGGTACCCGGATTTGCTTTACTCAGGTTATTTTCGCGAATATCTACCACCGTAGGCATTTGGTATTTTTGAATTTCGTTGTTTTTCATGAATTGCGAACGTGCATACACGTGGTCGTGTCCGTTGATAGCCACGTCAATGTTGTAAGTATCGAGGAAGGGCGACCATTTTGCCTGCATATTGTATGAATCGGAATATCCTTTGGGGCTGGCGTGCGAACCACCGCCGTAAATATTATGATGAAACACCGCAACTCGCCACTCAGCATTGGGAAACGATGCTATTGCTTTTCGCATAAACGCGCTGTGATAGGTAGTATCGGTAACTTGCGAATTGAGCGAAATATAGAGCGTATTGCCATAGTGGAAATAATAATCGCCGCCTGCACTGATTCTATCGGCATCGGCACCGGTATTTTTCAAATCGGAATGGTTGGGGAAATTGTAAATTTTATCCATCAATCCCACCGCTTCGGTGCCGGGTCGCATTTCTATTACATCGTGATTGCCTATGGTAACGGCAACGGGAAGTTTGCGCAGAGCAGGTGGTGCTAAATAGGCTTCCAATTCGCTTACATCGTTGGCATAGTCGGTTTGGTCGCCGGCAGAAAGCATAAACACCGGTCCGCTACCAAGTGATTCGGAGTGTGCAACTGCGGCTGCTACGGTGCGCATCCACGCGCTTTTATCGCTTGCAGAACTTATTTGCGGATCGCCCACTGCTATTGCCGAATATTTTGCGGCAGGGTCGTAGGTTTTGAAAGAATATATTTTACTCCAATGTTCATCGCTACCATCGCCCACGCGATAGGTATAGGTGGTATTGTTGGCAAGTCCGGTTGCAATGGCTTTATTGCTGCTCAGCCCAAGTGCAGCAGCGGAATTTTCGCCAACAAATTCCTGCATTTGCGGCGTATTGGGGTTCAGTTGCAAAATTGCCGCAGTGGAAGTACCGGGTGCGGTAGTCCATGCAAAATTCAGTTTTCCTGCCATTTCACCCGGAGTAATGGTAATGTGCGACACAAATTGCGGAAGTTCCGGCACGGTGAGTTCTATTCTATCGAGTTTTGAAAATTCCTTCTTATTTCCGGTGTTTTCAAGATTATCGCTCCACCCTCGTTGGTTGCCTATCAAGCACATTTTGTCGGCATCGGTATAGGTAGTAATACTCACATACAGTATGCTTGCGTAGGTATTGGTTGCAGCATCGTAAAGTAATTTTTGCGGAATTGAAATACTCGCTCCTTTATCGGTTGCCACCAAATTTGATTGTGTATGCACACATTTTCCTGCGTTATAATTTTCTATGTTCACAAAATCGTATTCTTCTACTTCTTCGGGCGTTCCCGAAAGGTCGGTCCACACGTGAATATGGCGGGTACTGCCAACAGTTTGAGTAGATAGATAGGAAATATCGAGTACGCCGCCTGCGGTAGGCAAATTATCGGAATCGAACACGAGATTTTCCAATTTCAGTACATTTTCGCCTGCGCCCACGCGAGTTACGGTGGCAGCAGCAGGATTGATAACCCACGTAGCCACTTGCGCTATGGCAGTGAGGGCAGTTGTGGCAAGCGCAAAGAGTGTTGTAAAAACTACTTTCTTCATATTTTTCTTGTATTAGTGTTAGTATTCAGAATTTTGCATATTGTGCAAATATACAAATAAAACACATATCGCTGCAAAAGAAACGTTGAAATTTGCGATTTTATTTAGTGAAAATTTGCAAAACCTTTGTTATAGAGTTTTTAAAACCGGTAACTTAAACCAATACCAAGATTAATAGGGTCGTATGGTTTCTTAATTTCAACTAACAAATGCAACTTTTAAGTAGGAAAAACCCTCCAACAGGGGCATGCCCCTGTTGGAGGGTTAGGAAAAATTTTATACTTTTAAGTTGTGATGAAAAAAGTACATTTAACCCGCGAACAAAGGTACACAATTGCTGCTTTATACAAGCAAGGTTGTACTCAAAAAAAGATTGCAGAGACTATCGGTAAAGATAAATCGGTGGTATGCAGAGAGTTGAAACGCAATGCCAATGCAAAATTGTATACGCACAAGAAATGGCAGATTTGCGCAAGGAACGCATGAAAAATCCTCGAAAAATGTTGCCTCAGTTGGTAAAAAATATCAAACTGTTGGTAGAGGAAGATTTATCTCCCCAACAAATCACAGGAAAGTTAAAGCGTGAAAATCAGTCATTTGTCAGCCATGAAACCATCTATAAATTTATCCGAAAAGATAAAAAAGAGGGCGGAATGCTTTACGAACATTGCAGGCACAGGTTCAAACACAGGAAGCGACCGATAGGCAAACATATTCCCATTAAAAACCGTGTTTCCACTGACCAAAGACCCGCCATTGTCAACGAAAAAACACGCAGCGGAGATTGGGAAATGGACACTATCGTGGGCGAAAACAATCGCGGGGCTATCGTAACTTTGGTCGAAAGAAAATCCAATTTTATGCTCATGGAAAAACTCGAACACGGCAAAAATGCCAAAGAACTTGCCAACGTAGTGGTGCGTTTATTACTCCCTTACATACAAAACGTACACACTATCACTACCGACAATGGAACTGAGTTTGCAGAACATGAATATATTTCTAAAAAACTGAAAACCAGAATATTCTTTGCTCATCTTTACGCATCGTGGGAGAAAGGGGCTATCGAAAATACTAACAAATTGGTACGACAATATATCCCTAAAAAATCTAATTTTGATACTATTAACAATCAGCAAATCAAACAGATACAATATAAATTAAACAAAAGACCAAGAGAAAAACTGAATTTCTATTCGCCAAAAGAAATTTTTTTCCTAAACTTGCAGGACAATAAAGTTGCATTCAGTGGTTGAATCTACGCTTTCAGCAGGAATTTATAGTTATGTGTTATTGGCTGACGGCATTGCGAGCGAAACCAAACAAATGATTCTAACGAAGTAGGGATGTTATTATGAAACGCATAATTGTTATATTTTTTGTATTGAGTTTTGTGTGGCAGGGGCAGGCACAGGGTTACGACCCCGAAGTGTATTACACTCCTGATGTGGAAGTAATTAATAATTTGATACGAAACAATGGGTTGCAAGCAAATATTGATGACCCGGAGGAATGGGCGAAAGGAGATGTTATGCATCCGTATTATCATCCTATTGTTGTATGGGATAATTCAATTCCTAAACAAATTTTTATGATACATTTTTGGGAAAAAGGAGTGTATGGAGCAGTTTCATTTGCAAGATTAAAGAAATTGCAATACGTAAATTGTAATTATAATCAGATAACAGAAATTGACTTTACTGATTGTGAAGCGTTGGATTGTATAAGTTGTGATAGGAATAACATAACAAGAATTGAATTAAGAGGTTGTAAGTCATTTTGCTCTATGTATTGCAGGGCTAATAAATTAACAGAAATTGTTTTTGAAATAGAACCATATCGAATTGAAGGTAGTGGACAAAATGTATCCATCACATTATACAATAATAAAAATGGAGTGTATTCGCGAACAATTTCTTTACAAGAACCGATATTCGATAATCCGGCAATTTGTTATCAAGATGGAATGATACAAAGTAGTAATAATTCAATAGTATTAACTGATTTTTCAGTAGCACCGCGTGGAAAAGATAACTATTTGGGAGGAACTATGCACTTTATATATTCCGAGGAATTAGAAAAAGAACCCATACCATTGCACGTATATATGAATGTTATAAGAAAAGTATTGGTAGTTAAATACGAAAATGAACCAATTGTTGTAAATATGTACAATTTGCACGGTCAAAAAGTTGTAAGTAATTCGTCAAAAGGAAACATTGAAATTGATGTGAGTCCATTACAAAGTGGCGTGTATATAGTTTCCGTTTTTTCAGAAGGTAGAATTATTGGAAATACAAAAATTGTGAAATGGTAGGAGCATGAAACAAAAAGTAAAGAAAATAGTATTATGTGTAATTGTGGTATTGAGTTCGTTTTGTGCTATATCTCAAAATATCTATAATGTTGTAATGAATTTTACGGAAGACCCTACAACTCAAATGGCATTTAATTGGTTTACAGATACCAACACTCCTTGTTTACAGATAAAAATTTTATGTAATGGCAGCGTTGTTAAAATGATGCCTGCAACTTGTATTGCACGAACCAATTATGTTGAAAATAAAGTAGTTGTTACCGGATTAACTCCCAATACAACATACTCGTTTGTAATAGGTTCAGGTGTTATATGGCGAACTATTGGTACGTTTACAACAGCACCTGCAAATAAAAATTCATTTTCATTTATTACAATAGCAGATACGCAAGGAGATGGAAATCTCTCTGCTAATTCTCAAATAGCAAACACACATTTTCCGAATGCAAATTTTTGGTTGCATTGTGGCGATTTGTTGTGGGAGGGAGAAAATATTACCATAAATGAACAAACATGGAAAAATTTCTTTGCATATCAACCTAATTTGTTTTTGAAAAAGGCACTTGTACCAACAATGGGAAATCACGATGCTGTGTTTAATAATTTTAATCAACATTTTAGATTGAATAACGCACCATTTGACCCAGTGGGTAGTACATACACATTTACTTACGGCGATGCTCAGTTTTTTGCAATTAATAGTAATCCTTGTAATAATGAAAACTATGCATCAACAGAATATCTTGATAGTTTGGCAAAATGGATGTATGCTAAAAAAGACAATACCGTTACATGGCATATTGCATATTGCCACCACACTATTTATAGTAGTAGGGCAATAGGTACTTCTAAGTGGCAACAAAAAATGGATACATTGCTTAGTTCATTAGGTATAGATTTGGTTTTTCAAGGTCATCATCATGTGTATGATGTGATAGGTCCAATAAAAAACGGAAACAAGGTGCAAGGTTCTGTAATTAATGTTGAAACGGTTGCAAAAACACTACCTCCTAATTATGAAAATGTAAACGGGAAAACAGGTGGCATATTCAACTCGCAGAAAGGTACGGTATATATAACAAATGGTACGTTTGGTGCTCATTGGTTTGGAGAAATTCAATCGACATATCCATTAATTACTGGTAGAGCAGGAACTTTTTATAATGGAAAATATCTTTGGGACGATGTTAATAAACCTCTGTATAATAATGTGTTAGTAGCGTCTGATAAAATCACTATTGCTACTCATGTAATTGTAGGTGAAAAAGAAAATAGACAATCTATACTTTTCGATGAAATCACAATAGTAAAACGTCCATGTTTGCCAAGTGTTGAAAATCCTGTTTCTCAAACAATAAGTTCAAATACAGTATGGAGTATTCCACAATCAATATCGAATAATATAGT
>JAITUU010000051.1 GCA_031286165.1 Bacteroidales bacterium | reverse complement strand
GCTTTTTTGCACGTCATTGCGAACGTTGTGAAGCAATCCACGTATGTATGTGGTGAATTACGAATATTCAAGCACGTTGTTCCGCAGCCTAAGTTGCTTACAAGTAGCCCTCGCCTCAGAAAATGACATAAGGAAGTAGATGTAATGAAGGATAGTTATTTTTTAGTATTGCCCTACTTTAGAGGAGATTGAGAGGGCTTTTCTAAAATAATTTACAATTTACAATTTACAATTTACAATTAAATTGTATTTTTGCCACAATACCAAAAAACTATGTACCATGAAAAAACTGATACTTCTTTTTCTCTCAGTGTGTTGTGCGCAAATTCTGTGTGCTCAAAAAAAATCGGCACAGCCTTCTCCGTTTATTTGTATCGACCAATTTGGTTATTTGCCGCAATCGCAGAAAATAGCCGTGTTGCGCAATCCTGTTATAGGTTTTGATTCCACACAGCACTACGCACCTGCAAAAAAATACAGCGTGGTAAATGCTAAAACCGGGAAACCGGTGTTTACAGCAGCACCGGTGCAGTGGAATAATGGCGCAGTGGCGCAATCGGCAGGCGATAAGGCGTGGCATTTCGATTTTTCGGCAGTGAAAAACGAAGGAACCTACTATGTATTCGATGCCGAAAAAAATGTAAAATCCTACGATTTTGAAATTTCGCCGAATGTGTATAAAAATGTGCTCAAACAAGCATTTAAAGTGTTTTATTTTCAGCGGGCTGGTTTTGCCAAAGATGCTGCATACGCCACTACTGCGTGGGCAGACGGAGCAAGCCACTTAGGAGCACTGCAAGATAGTGAGTGCCGCAAATGGAACGACCCGAATAATGCCGCCACCGAGCGCGATGTGCAAGGCGGCTGGTACGATGCCGGTGATTTTAATAAATATACGAATTGGACTGCCGATTATGTGAATTATTTGCTGCTGGCATATCAAGAAAATCCTGCGGCATGGACAGACGATTTCGGTATTCCCGAATCGGGCAATGGCGTTCCCGATGTGTTAGACGAAGTTTTGTTTGGCATTCAGCATTTATTGCGCCTGCAACAAGCCGATGGTTCGGTACTTTCTATTGTAGCCCTTGACCACGCAGCACCGCCTTCGGCTGCCACACTTCCAAGTCTTTGGGGCGATGTTAGCACTTCGGCTACGCTTTCGGCGGCTACAAGTTATGCTTATGCGGCAAAAGTGTTTCAATCAATTCCTAATACAACGTTTACGCTCTTAGTACCTACACTTACCGCCGCGGCGCAAAAAGCATGGGCGTGGGTAGAGCAAAATCCTGCCGTAGTGTTTTACAACAATAGTTGGGAGCACGGCACACAAGGTTTGGCTGCCGGTCAGCAAGAGGTAGATGACCTTACGCGCTTGGAGAAAAAACTCGCTGCCGCCATGCGTCTTTTCGACCTCACAGGCGATGCCAAGTATCAGCAGTTTTTCGACACAAATTATACTCAATCGCGCATGATAGCGTGGCAGTTGGTATTTGCCTTTGGCGAGGCAAATCAAGATATGTTGCTCAATTATACAAAACTGAGCAATGCCACGCCTGCGGTGGCTGCGCACATTATGCAGGTGTATCGCCAAGCACTCGATACGGCGCACAATTTACCGAGTGTGCAACAGCACATAGACCCTTATTTTGCCTTTCAAAAAGACTATGTGTGGGGTTCAAACGGCACAAAAGCAAAGCAAGGTGCTATATTTTATAACATTATTACCTATAACATAGATTCCTCTCTGAACGCCGATGCCCGCCACTATGCCGAACACTATGTGCATTATTTGCATGGTGTTAATCCTCTAAATATGTGTTATTTAACAAATATGAGAAACTATGGTGCCGAGCAATCATCGAACACGGTGTATCATGCGTGGTTTCATTACAATAATCCGGTGTGGGGCGGCGTGGGAATTTCTACCTACGGACCTGCTCCCGGAATTTTGGTGGGCGGACCAAATCCCGCTTACGATTGGGACGGCTGTTGCCCCAAAAATTGCGATAGCGATTACAACAATGCGCAGTGCTTTGCCATTGATATTTCGCGCTTGCGCAACCAACCGGCACAAAAATCGTACTTAGATGCCAACATGGGCTGGCCCCTCAATTTGTGGTCGGTGAGCGAAAATAGCAATGGCTATCAAGTGCACTACTTGCGACTGCTTTCAAAATTTGTGCGGTGATTGTAATCAATTACGAATTAACAATTACGAATTACAAGCGAATACATGAAACAATATTTAGACCTACTCCATAAAGTGCTGTACGAAGGCACGCAGAAAAATGACCGCACAGGAACCGGAACGATTAGTTGTTTCGGACATCAAATGCGTTTCAATTTACAAGAGGGATTTCCGCTGCTCACTACCAAAAAACTGCACACACGCTCTATTTTTTATGAATTGTTGTGGTTTTTGCGCGGCGAAACAAATATTTTGTACTTGAAAGAGCACAAAGTGCGAATATGGGACGAATGGGCAGATGCACAAGGAAATCTTGGTCCGGTGTATGGCTATCAATGGCGTTCGTGGCCCGACTACCATGGCGGCTACATTGACCAAATTACGCAATTAATTGAAGGTTTGCAATCTAATCCCGATTCTCGCCGCCACCTGCTGAGTGCGTGGAATGTGGCTATGATAGACGAAATGGCTCTGCCGCCGTGTCATATTTTATTCCAATTTTATGTTGCCGATGGCAAACTTTCTTGTCAGTTGTATCAGCGCAGTGCCGATTTGTTTTTGGGAGTGCCTTTCAATATTGCGTCCTACGCTCTGCTTACGCACATGGTGGCGCAGGTGTGCGGGCTTGCTGTGGGTGAATTTATTCATACCTTTGGCGATGTGCATATTTACAACAATCACATAGAGCAATGCAATTTGCAATTACAGCGCACGCCTACCAAATTACCAACGCTTAAACTCAATCCTGCCGTGAAATCTATTTTCGATTTTACCTATGAAGACATAGAAATAGTGGGCTACGAAGCACAACCGCACATAGCAGGGGAGGTTTCTATATGAAAATCTCAATCATAGCCGCCGTAGCCGAAAATGGTGTAATTGGTAACAATAATAGTTTGATTTGGCGACTTCCGGCAGATTTGCAGTACTTTAAGCAAAAAACCACCGGACACCACATTCTTATGGGGCGTAATACCTTTGAATCACTCGGCGGACGACCTTTACCCAATCGCACTACGGTAATTATTACGCGCAACGAAAACTACACTGCGCCCGAAGGGTGCGTGGTGGCTCATTCGCTCGAACGTGCTCTTGCACACTGTGTGAATGACGAGGAAATATTTATTTGCGGCGGTGCGCAAATTTACGCTTTGTCGTTCGCCTGCGCCACCGATATGTACCTCACGCGCATAGCCCACAGTTTTGAGGGCGACACCGTATTTCCCCATTTCGACCCTTCGCAATGGACTTTGGTAGAAACCGAACAGCACGCGGCAGATGAAAAAAATCCCTATGATTTTTCCTTCAATCATTTTGTGAGGAAATAAATTGCAGGATTATAAAAACCGCAACTCTACGCGGCGGTTACTTGCTTTTCCAGCGGCGGTTTCGTTTGTGGCTATTGGTTTTGTTTCGCCATAGCCTTTCACGGTAAAGAGGGCTTCGGCGCAACCTTGTTTTATCAAAAAATCTTTTACGGCTTCGGCGCGGCGCAGCGAAAGTGCCAAATTTGCATCGTCATCGCCCACGCTGTCGGTGTGTCCGCTGATTTCCACAGGCATTTGCAGTTTGGTTAAAATTTTGGCAATGCGCCGCAATTCCGGCAAGGAGTAAGGCAAAAGCGTGCTTTTATTGGTATCGAAAAACAGATTATTCAATCGCACGGGAAGGCTGTCGTGTTTCATTTCTTCAAACGACACGGCTTGAATGTCGTGCGAAATGCTCTGATTTTTCTTTTCTTTGCTCAAATCTATGTATTCCGCCTGTGGAAAATATCCTTCGCGTTCCACGTAGTAGCCATACACTTTTCCCACAGGCAGGCTAATGGTGTAACTGCCATCGTTGGGGTCGGAAGTAGCGGTGCCTATGCGTTCTCCGGTGTGCAGGTCTTCATACACAATGGTTGCCGGCAGTTTTTTATTGTCGGCAGTAGTTATTTTTCCGCTGATATACACCACTGCATCGGGTTTGAGTGCTTCGGGAATGGCTATCATCATAATGTCGTTGTAGGTTTGATTGGGAAGCCTGCCGGCAAAATAAAACGTTTCGCCATCGGGTGCTATGCGGTAGCCCCAATTTTCTTCGGAATTATTGATTTCTTTTCCCAAATTTACGGGTGTAGTCCAGCAATCCCAGCAGGTATCTGCCAAGCGCGTGGATTTATATACATCTAAATTTCCCAATCCGCCGTGCCCGTCCGAAGAAAAATAGAGCGTTTTCATGTCGGTGTGCAGGTAGGGGCTGCGGTCGGTATAAATGGTATTGATAGTGTTTCCCAAATTGATGGGTTTTCCCCACGTACCTTGCGGCGTGCGCAGCGACACATAAATATCGGATTGATGATGAATACTGCCGTGATACAAACCGAGCGAGGCATTTTGTTCGGTAAAAAAATTCAAACCATCGTGTTTGCGCACCGAAGCGAAAATAATTGCATTGCCATCGGCGGTAATCATGGCGTCGGCACTCCAAATCGCGTTATTGATTTCTTTCGATACCGAAATTCCGGGCGTCCAGCCATGCGTGGTTTTTTCGGAATAGTAAATCACGCCTTCGCGGAAAAAGAGCATTTTGGTACCGTCCACACTCATGCTGAGCACAGCCTCGTTGGTTTTCGGGTTAGAAAGGTCGGGGAGCAAGGTTGGTTTTGCCCATTCGCCGTTTCGCCATTCCGATACAAAAATATCTTCCAAACCAATGTTATCGGCGCGTTTGTTTCCGCAAAAGTAGAGGTATTTATTATTTGCCGTAATCACCGGCGAATATTCTCCTCCTTCGCGCGTATTCACGTAGCCCGGCAGCGGTTGTACTACTATGGAATTATCGTAGGGACGCTGCAAAATTTCTATCAAACCGAGTATGCGTTTATCCTGCGCTCCAAATGCCGGTTGGAATTTTTTTACTTTTTGTAAGGCTTTGTCCCATTGCTTATTGGCAATGTCGGGTGAAATTAATTTCTGCAACGCCACAAATGCTTTTTCGCGCGGAGCGGCAAGCAGAATGTATTCTTCAAAATAGGGTGTGGCAGTGCTGTCGAACGGTTTCATGTATTCCAAACTTTCGCCCTTAGCGGCTATTTTAAATTCTTTTGCCAACAAGGTATCTAAATACGAGCGTGGATATTGCTGCACAAACATATACAGCGTGCGGTATTCGCCGTCTTGCGATAGAAATTTGTAGTATTCGAGTAGGGCGTAATTGAAATTAAGGTCTAAATCTTTGCTCAATTCCACAGTGCGGCGAAAAAGTGAGATGTTCTTTTTCTGTTTTGCTATGGTTATCATACGCTCTATCGCGGTTTCGGAATAGGCGTTTTTGGGATTGCTGCGCACAAATTTTTCGTAGTCGGCAAATTTATTTTGTTTGGCAATTGTTTCAAACGAAATTTTGTAATATCGCTGGCGTGCTTCGTTAATAAAATCGCTATTGGGATAGTGCGAAATAAAAAACTGCAAGGCTTCGGGCGAAGTGGAGGTAAGGGCGGAATTGTAGGCAATTTCATCGCGCAGGGAAACTGCTTGTGCATATTGCTCTGCGTGCGGAAACGATACAATGAAGGATTGCAGTGCCTCAAACGTATTGTCTTGCTGCGCTTTGGCAAAGGCTTTGGCGGCGGCTTGCTGCTGGGCTTTTTCTATGTGAATTTTGCTGCACTTAGGGCAGGCGGTTACAAAATCGTTGTACGCCGCTACGGAGTTTGCTTGTTCGGCTATGGCGAGTAATTGGGTGCACACCGTGTCTAAATCTTTTTTCAAATTTGCCGAAGTAACCCGCCATTTTCGCGCTTTTTCTTGGTCGGCAGGTTTTGCCGCATGATAGAGCGATTGTGCTTTAATAAGTTGATTATACGATTGATATAGATTTTTATTTTCATATTCGGCGGCTGCCAAAAGTTTGGCATTTACGTGTACATACAAAAAATTATCGGGTTGATTTTTGAGCGAGAGTGCGAGTTGTTTTTCTAATTTATCGTAATTTTTTTCAGCAAGTAGTTTATATAGCGCATCTTGCGCTACGCTCGAAAACGCCATGCACACAAGGACACAGGTATAGAAAATTTTTTGCCTCATAAGTTATACAACGTAAAAATACGATTTTTAATGTAGCGGAGCGAATATTTTTGTGTATTGTGCCGCAATTAGCCAATACGGATTATGTGTGCGCCGAGCGCATTTAAGCGTTCGTCGATATTTTCATAGCCTCGGTCGATTTGTTCAATATTGTGAATAGTGCTCACACCATCGGCAGAAAGTGCGGCTATCAGCAGGGCAACTCCGGCGCGAATATCGGGCGAAGTCATGTTGGTTGCTCGCAATTTGTGTTTGCCGCCAAGTCCTATCACGGTGGCGCGATGTGGGTCGCACAAAATAATTTGACTACCCATATCTATCAATTTATCTACAAAAAACAAGCGGCTTTCAAACATTTTTTGGTGTATCAGCACACTGCCTTCGGCTTGGGTAGCCACTACTAAAAACACACTCAAAAGGTCGGGCGTAAGTCCTGGCCACGGTGCATCGGCTATGTTCATTATGGAACCGTCTATAAACGTTTGAATTTCGTAATTACTTTGTGCCGGTATATAAATATCATCGCCGCGTTGTTCCAAGTGGATACCAAGTCGGCGGAAGGCATCGGGAATAATTCCCAAATGTTCGTAACCTACGTTTTTTATGGTAATTTCGGAAGCGGTCATTGCCGCAAGTCCTATAAAACTACCTACTTCTATCATATCGGGTAGAATGGTGTGTTCGCAACCGCCAAGCGACTGCACGCCTTCTATGGTGAGTAAATTCGATGCGATGCCGGAAATTTTTGCGCCCATGGCATTGAGCATTTTACAGAGTTGCTGAATGTAGGGTTCGCAGGCGGCGTTGTAAATAGTGGTGCTGCCTTGTGCCAGCACTGCTGCCATGATAATATTGGCAGTTCCCGTAACCGATGCTTCGTCGAGCAACATATAGCATCCTTGCAAACGTGCTGCTTCTACGGTAAAACTGCTTGATTTGTCATCGTAATTGAAATTGGCACCAAGTTTTTGAAATCCTATAAAGTGCGTATCTAATCGGCGGCGACCAATTTTATCGCCACCCGGACTTGGAATAAATGCTTTGCCGAAACGCGCCAAAAGCGGACCAACAATGAGAATAGAACCGCGCAACTCGGTACTTTGTTTGGCAAATTCAGAACATTGTAAGTAGTCTAAATTGAGTGATTTCGCGCAAAATACATAATCATTTTGGCTCAGTTGCTTGATTTCTACTCCCAAACAGGCTAAGAGTTCTATGAGTTTGAGCACATCACGAATACGGGGAATATTGCGCACAGTAACTTCTTCGGCGGTAAGCAGCACTGCCGAAATAATTTGCAACGCTTCGTTTTTTGCGCCCTGCGGAAGTATTTCTCCGCGTAATTGCTTGCCACCGGTAATTTGAAAAACTGCCATAGTAGTAGTTAGTATTGAGTAGTTAGTATTGAGTAGTTAGTATTTGAGTACGTGGTACTTGATACTATATACTTGTGTCTAAAATCTTAGCCTTTGTGCACCGCTTTTTTCTTGTTGTTATTGTTGTTGTGCTTTTTATTTTTGTTTTTGTTTTTATTCTTGTTTTTGTTTTTCTGCGGAGCGGCATTGAGTGCGCTGTTTTGTGCCGGTTGATTATTTTTGCTGGAAAAACTTACGTACATCAGTTTGGTATCTTCGTTCAGGCGCAATTTTCCGTTCGAGAGTTTTTCCAAATCGGCTATAATAATGGCATCGGTTACAGATTTTTGGTTCCATGCCACATACACTTTTTTCATGTGGTTTGCTATTGCTTTAATGTAGGCATTGCGCTCTTGTTCGTCTTCTATGGTGCAGGCACTCTCTATCATGCGTTCGGTGAGTACGCCGTAGTGCCGCATTTTAATAGTGTAGGTATTGTAAGGAATGGTTTCGGGCGGCGGCAGTTCCGAAGTTTTGGTAATGGGGTAGGGAAAATCCACATCGAGTTTGTATTCGCACAATTCCGCCACAAAATCCCATATTTTTTGTTTGTAGTCTTTGGTTTCGCGCACCGAAGGATTCATGTTGATGAGTATTCCCACCAATTCGTAGGCAGCAGCGGTGCGATGTTCGCGGTCTTCTATGGAGAGCAGGTGCTCTGCCATCATTTGCACATTGCGCCCGTATTCGGGAAGAATGAGTTTTTTTTGTGTTGTGTTGTATTGCATAACTTACACTTCTTGAATAACTTCCACAATAGATGCGCCGTTGTGCAGGGCTTCAATATTGAGTGGAATGAGTTTGTGCGCACGTTCGGGCAGTGATTTGTACAATCCTTTCTCTACATTTTCCACATTCACTATGGGCACAATTTTTAAATATCCGCCAAGTACCATAATATTGAATACTTTGGTGGTGCCGAGTTCTGCGGCTTTGGCAGTTGCCGGAATGTGATAAATGTTTATATCGTTTCGTGTGGGAAAATTTTGCAATCCGTTGCTGTCGTAGAATAGTCGTCCGCCCGGTTTCACGGCTTGTTCAAATTTATCGAGCGACTGTTGATTGAGCACAATCACGGTATCGAATTTCATAAGCACCGGCGAGTCGATTTGTTCATCGCTCAAAATCACGGTAACGTTGGCAGTTCCACCGCGCATTTCGGGTCCGTATGACGGCATCCACACCACTTCTTTTCCTTGCATTACGCCGGCGTATGCCAAAATTTTGCCCATCGACAAAACTCCTTGTCCTCCAAAACCGGCTATTAATAATTCTTCTGTTTTCATATTTTTGATATTCATAGAATATGTATTGTCATTGAGATATTCATTGTATTTAGTTCAAAAATTAAGTGTTTGAAATCTCACTACTCAATACTCTGTACTCACTACTCAGTTTTCGGTACTTTTATGTCGCCAAGTGGATATTGTGGAAACATATTTTCTTTCATCCATTTATTTGCTTGCGGAGCGGTCATTTTCCAGCCTGAATTACAGTTGGTTACTATTTCCACCAAACTTACGCCTTTGTTCAATTTTTGGTTTTCAAATGCCTGCCGAATTGCTTTTTTGCATGTGCGCACATGTGCTGCAGTTTCCACCGCTTGGCGGGTAACGTAGTAGGTTCCGGGCAATTCTGCCAAAAGGTTGGTGAGCGAAAGCGGATAGCCGTGAACATCGTGCTGACGACCATAGGGCGCAGTGCTCGAACGCATTCCAATGAGTGAAGTAGGAGCCATTTGACCGCCGGTCATGCCGTAAATACCGTTATTGATAAAAAATATTGCAATATTTTCGCCTCTGTTGCAGGTGTGCACGGTTTCGGCAGTTCCTATTGCCGCCAAATCGCCATCACCCTGATAGGAAAATACAAATTTTTCGGGATTGGTGCGTTTAATGCCGGTGGCAACTGCCGTAGCGCGACCATGAGCGGCTTGCACGGCATCAATATTCCAAAATTCGTAAGCAATCACCGCGCACCCTACCGGAGCCACGCCTATGGTATCGGCGGTAATGCCCATTTCTTCTATCACTTCCATAATCAGGCGATGCGCCACACCGTGCCCGCAACCGCCGCAGTATGAAAAGGGTGTGTCGGTAAGATTTTTTGTTTTTGAAAAAACTACTTCGGCACCTTGTGCGAGTAAGTCTTTTTTATATTGTTCTATATCAACTGCCATTATGCTATATTAAATAGTTTTTTAAAATTGATAAATACTTCGGTGGGCGATGCTATAATTCCACCCATGCGACCATAATGTTTCACCGGCACTGCGCCTTCCACTGCCAATCGCACGTCTTCTATCATTTGTCCCGCGCTCATTTCTACGGTAAGCATTCCTTGTACTTTCGGTGCCAATTCTTTCAATCGTGCACTTGGGAAGGGCCACAGGGTAATGGGGCGCAACATTCCTACTTTAATACCTTCGGCGCGAGCCAAACGAATTACTTTGCGGGCAATGCGTGCGCTGATTCCGTAGGCTACCAATATGTAATCGGCATCGTCGGTTTGAATTTCTTCGTAGCGAATTTCGTTTTTGCGGATTTCCGCATATTTTGCTTGAATTTTCAAGTTTTTTTGTTCCATCACTTCGCTTTGCAAATAGAGTGAAGTAATGTAGCGGCGTTCGCGATTTTCGGATTTGCCAAGCACGTTCCAGCCGTAATCTTTGGTTTCACGCGGTACTTGTGCCGAAAGAGTAACTTTTTCCATCATTTGCCCAATGGCACCATCGGAAAGTATCATTACCGGATTGCTGTATTTGAAAGCGAGGTCAAAGCCGAGTTTTACGAAATCGTACTGTTCCTGCACCGTGTAGGGAGCAAGCACTATCATGTTGTAGTCGCCGTGTCCGCCGCCTTTCACCGTTTGAAAATAATCGGCTTGACTTGGCTGAATGGTGCCCAATCCGGGTCCGCCGCGTGCCACGTTTACTATCAAACAGGGTAATTCTGCTCCTGCCAAATACGAAATTCCTTCTTGTTTTAAACTCATACCGGGACTTGACGATGAGGTCATTGCTTTTTTGCCGGTAGATGCCGCGCCATACACCATATTGATGGCGGCAACTTCACTTTCGGCTTGCAATACTACCATACCGGTACGTTTGTTATACGGGTCTTCTTGTGCCAAATATTCTATTATTTCCGATTGCGGAGTAATAGGGTAGCCAAAGTAAGCGTCTGCGCCACAGCGAATTGCTGCTTCGGCTATTGCTTCGTTGCCTTTTAATAATTGTATTTCCTCTGCCATTGTGTTATTGTTTTGTTGGAACTTTATAAACGGTAATTACTACGTCCGGACACACCAAAGCGCAACTTGCGCAGCCGGTGCACTGTTCCGGATTTTTCATAAACGGGTAGGTGTAGCCTTTGCCATTCACCTGCGCCGACATTTCCAATACATCGAATGGACACGCATCAACACAGAGTTCGCAACCTTTACAGTGTTCAATGTTTAATTCGACAAATCCTTTGATTTTTGCCATATTCTCTCTTCTTTATTTTTTATACGTATCAGTCGGCGAAAATACAAAATAATGATTAATGTTTAATGGGTATTGATTATTTTTTTCAGTATAGGGGAGCATATTTTGTGATTATGGCATTTATGCGAAAAAAAAAACAAGATTAATCAAGTACGGGGACTTAACTAATCTTGCAATATTTTTGAATAGATTCCGATTACTTTTTGTTGTCGCACTTGCAGGGTGTGCCTGCTTTACAACCGCAATCGCAACTTTTTTTCGGGCAATTTCCGGCAACGGGGCAACTCGCATTTTGAGCATCGCATTGTTTGGGGCAAGCACCGGCTTGGGGGCAAGTGCCTTTTTGAGCGCAGGCGCACTGTGCTTTTCGTGCTTTTTTCGCTTGTTTGCGTTGTTTTTTTAGTGCTTTGCGTTCGGCTTTCAGTTGTTCATATTGTGCAAGTTGTTCGGGAGTTAAAATTGCTTTTATGGCTGTTTTAAATTCTTCGCGCGATGCTTTTTTTTGTTCTGCGCGTGCGGCAAATAGTGCTTGTATTTGTGCTTGCTGTGCATCGGTCAAACTGAGTTGCGCAAGCAGTTGTGCTTTTTTTCCGCCTCTGCGTTTTCCTTTGCTACCTTCTTTTCCTTTATCGCATTGTCCTTTTTTTGCGCCGCACACTTGCACTTGCTCCTGCGAGTGCTTGTTGGCTACTTTACTCGAAATTGCATAGCCCACAAAGGCTCCGAAAATTACGAGAATTACTCCTATTGCTACGTTTTTTGCGTTCATATTGTTTTGTTTTTAGTGTTAGTGATTGTGTGATTTTTTTTTTGTAACACAAATATATGCACTTTTTATTGATTGCACAATGCGTGAATACCGAAAATATTTTGCGTGCGGTATTTTTTTATTCAAAATGGAAGGAAAGTACAAATAGTCGCGAGTATAATTTATCAATTACGGCGGCATATTCGGTGTTTTCGGGTTTGATAATATTGCGTGTGCCAAATTCAAATTTCAGTTCGGTGGAGAATTTGAAATACACAAAATACCAATTTATGCCAAAGCCAAATTCGTAGAAAAAATCCAAAGGATTTTGCGCAATGGTGTATTCATTGTTGCCGCGCCGTGTGCGCAGTGTTTCCAAATCGTATTTTATCGAACCGCCGCCAATTAAGTAGGGGCGATAGTTGTTTATGCGCTTGGCGTTGTATTTCAAAAGTATGGGCACATCTACATAAATACTCGAAATATTCATATTGTAAATGTAGGTACGCATACTTCCATCAGGATTGGTGTCATATACATTGCGCATGGTGTAGCGCAGTGTGCGTTGTCCGAAAAGCAAACCGGGAAGCGTGCGCAGGTTAAAGTGCTCGCTTAGCCGCAAATCGGTAATAAAGGAAAGATGGAAACCCACGCCCGGAATAGCCTCTAAATGTTGCACCGAATCGTTGAAAAACGGCGCAAGCAACATGGGCGAAGGAATAATGCGATAATTGGTGCTATGCACCCCCAGCGTAAAACCCATGTGGATGGTTTTGAGGTCGTATTCAGGATTGCGCATTACTTTTTTTTGCTGCGCACACAGCGTGCCGGCAATTACAATGGCAGCAAAAAAAAGTAACAATCGTTTCATGAAATTTCAATTAAGAATTAAGAATTTTTACGTAGTTGTTTTTTGTTTCAGTTATTCAGTTATTCAATTATTTGCTTAGAACATAGAGTGCTGTAATTCCAAACGTAAGAAAGGAATATTTCGTACTCGAAAATCCTGCTTTTTGTGCTTCTTCGCAAAATGCGTTGCCTGCCGGAAATGCCTGTACCGATTCGGGTAGATAGGAGTAAGCGGAAGTATCTTTTGAAAATAGCCGTCCTATGGTGGGTAGTATGTGCTTGAAATAAAACAAATAGAGTTGTTTTACAGGGAATTTTTGCGGTGTGGAAAATTCCAAGATTACGGCTTTTCCTCCCGGTTTGAGCACACGCTGCATTTCGCTCAATCCTGCGTGCAGATTTTCAAAATTGCGCACGCCGTAGGCACTGATAATAGCATCAACCGAGTTGGTTTCAAAGTGGAGATTTTCGCAATCGCCCTGCTGAAATTCTATGCGATGGTTGAGTTTTCGTTGTTTCACTTTTTCGCGCCCCACCGCCATCATATTTTCGGAAATGTCGATGCCCACTATGCGTGCCGAAGGCAAGCGGCGAGCGGCAATAATGGCAAAATCGCCGGTGCCGGTAGCAAGGTCGAGTATGAGGGGATTGTGTAATTTTCCGAGTTTTTGCACTGCTTTTTTGCGCCACCATACATCTATGCCCAGCGAAAGGGTGTGATTGAGAAAATCGTATTTGGGCGCAATGTTGTTGAACATTGCGGCAACTTGTTCTTTTTTCGATGTAGTGGAATTTTTGTAGGGTGTTATCATAATATATTCTGTAACAAGAGATTGAAACTCCTTGCTGGGTTATCGTTTGCTTTTAAAAAATCGTTGCAACATTTCTTCACATTCTTGCTGCATTACACCTTCTATTACCTTTGTTTTGGGGTGTAAAATATGTTCGCGCAGGTGGGAAATACCGCGTTTTTTGTCGTGTGCGCCGAATACAATAGTACCCACTTGCACCCAATACGATGCGCCGCCGCACATTACGCAGGGTTCGAGAGTTACGTAGAGTGTGGCATTGTTCAAATATTTCCCGCCTAAGTAATCACTCGCAGCGGTGAATGCTTGCATTTCGGCGTGAGCAGTGGGGTCATTCAGTGTTTCGGTAAGATTATGAGCGCGGGCTATAATTTGACCGTCAATTACAACCACCGCACCCACCGGCACTTCGTCTTTGGCAAAGGCTATTTCTGCCTGTGCAAGTGCTTGTTTCATATAGTATTCGTGGGATTTTTCGGACATGGGTAAGGTTATAAACGGCACAAAGCGAATCGCGAGCAATAACGGTCGAAGTATGCCAATTCTTCAATATTTTTTTCTACATATGCTTTGCAAAAAAATTCCTTAAAGCGGCAAATTTCTCGATAGATAGCGGTGCGATTGGCGAATTTTATAGTTAAAAAAAGTAATTCCAAACAACGTTCAAATGCGCGTTCTGCCTGCAGTTCATTTCCTTTAATCAACCAATTTTTGGTGCGAGAAACTTCGCTTCCCACATTTGCCATTTGTTGGCTAAATGATAGTTCTGCCCAACGTCCTGAGGCTAACGATGAGTGTTGCATTATTGTGCTATTAATTGATTGATTGATTGATTGATTGATGATTTTGAATCGCTACATTTTCCACACTTCTGCTGCGATTATTTTGTGCCGGACGAATATTTATCAAAGAATCAAATTCTAAAAAATCATCGCTTTCTATGTCGGGATAGAGATTTATGCCCCAAAGATGTTCTTGTTGAGAAGCATTTTCCAAAAGCAATGTTTCCAAATCCGCGTGTAATTCTGCATCTAAGGCAAGCGTTTGTCGTTCCACATCTACTACGCCTTTTACCATGTCGCCAAAAAAATGTTGCGCCATGTTGATACGTTCTTGTTTTGAAATTTTTGAAGTTATTATCTCCATACCCATTGTGTTGTAACTATTCTCGACAAACATACGCTTTTTTCTCAAAATAACAGCACGCCGCATTACACAAAAAAAAGCAACACCCGTGCGAGTATTGCTTTTCTGTGATTGTGTCATACGGATTATTGTTTGCGACTGCATTTCAGCGAAATTCCAATAACGAGTGTAATAATGCCAACGCATAGTACAATAACCGCACCCAATAGAAATCCTTTTTCGTATTGAGAGATACGTGCAAAATTTTCTATATACGCACTTGCTTGATAGATGCGGAATGTGCCGAAAATTGTAAGCAGTATGCCTGCAATGATGAGTATTTTTTTCATAAAAAATAAAAAAATACGAGGAAATTAGCGTGTAACTTCCTCGTAGAAATTGAAAAATGAGAACTATTATTTTGTTACAGTGGTGGTAGTAGGAGTGTAAATACCACTTGTAATTACTCGAAGAAATCCATCAACAAAGCTTTGTTGTGTTTTCACCGTGAAATTTTGTGCTCCGCCAGCCATTTGTTGTGGGTCGGAAACTTTAAGAGGCACTAAACCGCCTATCACATAGTGATTTTTTTGAGTTACGGTAGTTCCTGATTGTGCTCCGCTTCCTACTGAATAGGTTTGTGTGTAGCACGAAGTCATAAATGCTGCGATTGCAATCGCAAAAAAGAGAGTTACTTTTCTCATACTGATAAATTTAAAATGTTTATGAAATTAATTGAGTTTTATTTTTTTGCAGCTTCGCTTGCTTTTGCCGGTTTGAAATTGGTGTTTTCCATTACGCAGGTAGAAGTAATGGAATCAATAGTGTTCACACTCACAAGTCGGAAGCCGTAATTTGCAAAGAAATTCACCGCATCTATGAGTGAATTGAATACTACGGTTTCGCCCTTTTCGTCTTTCACCAACACGCTTTTGAGTGCGAGTAATTTGGTGCTTTGCCCAAAATCGAGCGTTACTATGGCTTTTTTTAAAGGTGCCGACACATTGATTTGCAAATAGGCTACATCTATGTTTTTTATGGGTACATCGCCCACTGTTTGTGCTTGCATTGCGGAAAATCCTAAAAATGACAAGGCTGCTAAAATGAGTGCTTTTTTCATGTTACTTGTAGGGATTTATTATTATTCAACTTTTGCACCTGAAAATACCATTACTGTATCTCCTTCACTGATTTCTCCATTGCCATCAACATCTATTACGAGTGAAAAATCAAATGTTTTATCGCTTGCGGTGAATAGTGCATCGTATGATTCGCCCGTAGTCAATGTAAAGTATGGATAGCCCTCGAACGTTACGTCGTCATAAGTTTGTGTGTTGATATTGAATACAAAACCTTGTTGTACTTCTTTTACGCTACTACCTATTAAGAATAAATCGCCCTCACTGTTGTAAATGTTGATTTCAGTAGCAGAATTTCCTTTTTTGATTTCCACAGCGTCAAAATCGAGATCTTCGCCATTACTTCCTGTAACCAATGAGCCGTCTGCTGCAATAAAGTATGTTTGTGTGGCAATTACATACGCGCCTACCGCTTGTGTGCGCACATCGCTTGTTTCGTCATCTTTTGAGCAAGAAGTGAATAATGTAGCCGCTGCTGCTACCACTAACATTGTTGAAATTATTTTTTTCATCGTTTTTCCCTTATTCGTGTCGGGCGCAACTTTTATTGTGTTATTTTATAGTTGCAAACTAACGAAAAAAAAGTTTTTGTGTGCTGATAATCATAGTGTTAAAACCACCACACATTTTGTGGATTATGTTCTAATTTTTGTGGTAGATTTTACCCCCCCCCATATTTTTTTCGTGCGATACCAGAGCGGAATAATGGGCGAAGAAATCTTTGTGGAGTACCTCGCTAATGCGCAAAAGGAGGTCTATTTCTACACTGTTGGTGTTGAGTTTTTTGTAAAAATTACTGCGGTCGCAGTGCACTTGGCAGGCAAGCCATGTCATGCTGCGCCCTTGCTCTTTGAGCGTTTGTTTAATAATTTGCCCTATGGCTACGGTGTGTTTCGGCATAAAAAAAGCGTAAATCGTTTGTGGAATACTTATTTTACACCTGTGGTTCAACCAAAAACCGTAATAGCAAATAAGCGCAAACAATTCACGCCTCGTGGACGTGAACCTCCGCAACTTATTCTCCTATTGTTGAAAGTTTGGTTGATTTCAGGTGTGAGAATAAGAACTATGAGTTCAAAATCAATATGGTAATTTAGTAGTTAGTTTTCAGTTAGTAGTTGTTAGTTAGTAATTAATTCGTAATTTGTATTTTGTAATTGATTTATTCTTCGCTATCTAAATCTATTGCTTGTGTTTTCAAAATTCGGCGGGCTGCCATTGCGTAAAATGCCAAGTATGAAAAACACAGAATTGCTACAATATACGATTGATGTACGCCAATAATATCGGCTAATTTTCCTTGAATGGGGGGAATAATACCACCGCCCAAAATCATCATAATAAGGAACGCCGAACCTTGCGAGGTGTATTTTCCAAGTCCGCTGAGTGCAAGGCTGAAAATAACCGACCACATGATACTGCAAAAAAGTCCGCCCGAAAGTATGGCATAAATTGCCACAGTGCCGCTTGTATTCAGCCCTATGATAATAGATGCTGCGCCTAAAAGTGCAAATACAAAGAGGGAAATACTCGGTGAATTTCTGCATAGAATAAATGCAGCAATTTGAATACATACGCATACTATATAATAATAGAGTATGCTCATATTGTTGCCCGATACGGTATTTACACCAATAACTACGCCAAACGCCAAAAGCGGCGCAATAATAAGTGCAATGATTTTGATGCTGCGTTTGAGTTCAAAAGCCATAACCGCCGCCGCCCAGCGACCTATCATGAGCGAACCCCAATACATACTTACAAAGGGTGAAATTTCGGAAGATTGATAGCCGCCGAAACTTTCCAAGTGTAAAAGTTCGCCCAAATTGCTGCCAATGGCGACTTCTACGCCCACGTAGAGGAAAATAGCCAACATACCCAGCGTGAGTTGCGGATAGCGCATTGCTCCCCAGCCTTCCGGTACTTTTTGTGCTCGCCGGTTGATAAACAGCAAACTTCCTATTACAATTATCAGTGCTCCTATGAGCCAGTACATTCGCGATTGTTCTAACGGCTCTTTGATGTCAGAAATTTCTTGCTGCAACTGCGCTTCTTGCACAAATAGTGCGGTGTTTTCTGTGTTATTGCTCAGGGCTTGTTCGGTGAGAGCAAGTTGCTCGTATTTTTCTTCCAACGCCACAGCGTTTGCCGAACGATAACTATTGAACACCGGCACAAACATAATAAAAAGCAATCCGGTCATTATCAGTAAGGTTTTGAGCGATTTCCCCGCTTTTTCGGTTTTCGATTCTTCTACGCCCGAAGGAACTTTTTTGGAAAAGAAAAAGATTGCCGCTGCCGCTAAAAAAAGCAGACCAACAACGGCATATAAATACACCACCGAACTGAGATTAAGATTTTGAATGTTTTCGTTGCTGATTTTTGCCGCGCCGCCAAAAAGAATAATGCCTATGAGAACAGGACCTATGGTGGTGCCAAATGAATTAACACCTCCGCCTAAGTTGATGCGGCTACTGCCTGTTTTTGGGTCGCCAAGCAGCATGGCAAAAGGATTGGCGGCAGTTTGTTGGAGTGAAAAGCCAAGTGCTACAATAAATAATCCGGCGAGTAAGCCTATAAATACATCGGAGAGCACCGCCGCAATCATTGCCGCTGCGCCCACTGCCGAAAAAAGTAACCCATACACAATACTGCGTTTGTAGCCCCATGCCGACACCAAATCGCTGCCCCTGCGCGAACTGATGGCAAATAACAAGAGTGCACCCACGTAGTACGCTGTGTAAAATGCAAAATCTATCAACTGCGACTGAAATTGGTCGAGCGAAAAATAATGCTTGCAAAACGGAATGAATACACTATTGCCTGCGGCAAAAAAACCCCAAAAGAAAAAGACAATAATAAGCGTATATAACGCCGAATAATTTGTTTTTATGGTATTCATAGACTGTGATTAAAGTGCAAATATATAAAAAATACGTAATATGAAATTTTACGAGTTACTTTAATTTACCTTTATCTTATTCTGCAAAAATTGGGATAAGTCCAAGTTTGAGAGATTTACATAGAAAAAATAGGAGAATAAAAATCCCAATCGCGACTTTTATAAAAATCCCACATAATAAACATTCCCTGCTTAAATTCGTATTTCAATCGCAGTTTACCTTTTTTTAATTGTACTATTTTGCACTCATAATATGTATTTTCATCTGACCATTCAATAGAAATACATACTGTGTTATTTTTTGAAAAATTCCAACGTAACTGAGAAAAATTCTGTGCCGGATTTTTAACTTTCCCTGTTCCATCTTTATAAAATTGAATACCTTCAATGCGATTAAGACTACCAAAATACTCTATGCTTGATGTAGAATCAAAACCGTATAATTCTTCGTTTTGTTTGCCCCAAATCACATTATTATGTCCACATAATCTTGTTTCAGAAAAAAATCCTCCATCTTCCAATTTTTTACAAGAGTATGAAAAAATAATAGACAGTGAAATGACTAAAAAAACTCTCATAATTTTGTTATTTTAAACGATTTAACAATTTTAGCAAAATAAACATTTGCCACATATATACCGCTTGGCAAATGCGAAATATCAATAAACTCTGCTTTACTTATGTTATCTTTAACAACAAAAATTTTACCATCAAGATTACAAACTTCAATCTTTATTGGAACTTCTATAAAGTCAAAATAAATTCTATCTTTTGTGGGATTTGGGTAGAGATTAAACCAATCGGTATCCGTTTCTCTTCCTTTTTCTATTATTGAGTAGTTGGATAATTTTCCAAAATATGGTGATTTTTGAGAGTAATCAATCGGCGTTGTTGTGTGTTTGCTTGACGATTTCAAAGTTGTACCATAATCAATATTCTCAATTTTCGCCGAAAATTTTGCTCCGGTCTTTATAATTGTACCAACACCAAAAACAATACTTTCTCCTGTACGTACGGTAACATCTGAACCTTCCTCAAAAGTGATTGTATTACCATTTCCGCCAAAAGTGATAGTTTCTTTTGCTACGTATGCAACTTTCCCTTTCACTACCTGATGTATTGGATTACCATTTCTAACGACAGGACGCTGTATGTTGTTGAAATCAGGGTGTAATACATCATTCATTAAATAATTTCGAGTATCCACACTAATTCTTACGTGCTCTTCATTTTCGTCCATTCCATGTACTTTATCGAAAGGTGTTTTGATTTTTCCTCGCCTTTCACTGCAACCCATGTAGGCTTCCCAAGTATTATGCACATTTGTTGAAGTAACAGGAATTCCAAATGTTGATGCCGTAATCATAAACGTTGCTTTGGTATATGGTTTACTCGTATCACTTTTTTTATTATTATTTTTCGGATTACAATTTAAACTATATAATGAAGCATTCCATCCTCCGGGAGCATTTTCGTAAGCAATTTGATTGCTTGTATAAATTTCCTCGTCATTAAAAAATCCTTGACGGCTACCTTCATACAAATAATAATTTCCCGTAGTATTATGATTGCCATAGGCATAAGCGTAAGTCCAAGGAAAAAGTTTAAAATCTAATATTTTCTCGGCATCAGCATTATATAACTTGCTTTTTCCACCGTTGGAAATTGCGTAATTTTTGGATAACACCGGATAGCCAAGAGTATTTAAACTATTATATAGTAAAGAAAATCTACTATGCGGATTTCCTTGTCCATTCGTTGCCGTATGATGATATATAAGCATTTGCGTTGCTGCAATAGTATTCAGAGAAGTTGTTGCATTTGCAAATATTTGTTGTTGCCCAAATAGATGAGTATCTTGCAGAAAATCTACAGCGTGTTGCAATCCTAATGGAATATAAGCACCTTGCTGCGGTGAATCAAAAGAAATCCACGTTTTTACAAAATGTTCTTCTTGTGGATTTGCCTGCTCCATAGAAGTAAGTGCAAGTCTTGTAATAATTCCGCCCATACTTGGACCAACCAATATAATTTCTTCGGTTTTATTATCGCGATAATTAGTGTTTAAAAAATTAAGGAAACCTCGCATTCCACTTGTGCCTGCATTTATAAAAATATCTCCGGCACCGTCTATAAAATTTACTATCACAATATCATAACCGTCATTCCGCAAATAATCAATCAATCCTGCCGTTGCTGGTATAGGAGAGTCGTACCAAGGAGAACGGTCGCCATTTATCAATTCATATAATCCACGGAAATCATCTGCACGTGGGGTGTCTGACGATTGAATATTGTTCATATAGTAATCTCTCTTATTACCCGGGTCAAAACCATCGCAAACCACAAAAGGTTTTCGCAATTTTACATTTGTCATATTTGAAAATTCTGTTTTTGTAGCATCTGACAAAAGAAAATAAGCATCTACAACACCAAAATTCATAGAATAATTCAATGGAGCATTCGACATTGTTTTTAATTTTTTCGCATTTTCTTCGATTTTGTCCGGCAAAGGAACCGAGGAAGAACCTTTTCTAAGAAACGAAAAATGGGTGTAGTAATCAGTTGTTTGTCTGTTTTTTTTGTTACTTATTGTAAGTTTAACTTTACATAATTCATATTGACTTTTTTCCGAATAATCTACTATAATATCTTCGTCCATTTGGACAATTTGAAAACCTTGTCCATTTCCAAAATCAATTTGTATTTCATCAATATTTTCATCAAATAAATTTGTAAAAACCAAATCACTTGGAATAAAAAACGTGATTTTATCGCCATAAATAGCACTATATAAGCAGGAACTACTTATTAGTCTATGTGTAGAATATGATTTTTCGGAACGTTCTATATCGGTTAAACTATTATTTGTTATTCTAAAACTTCCATTATTTATGGCTTCTTGCGTAATTCGAGCGAATTTATAATTCATAATAGCAATAGGAAATCTGTTGCTTTCTTGTCTCGTATCGTCCGCCGTTTTTTGAATTATTTTCGTTTCCGGTAATGCCTTTACATCATAATAGGAATTTCTCATTACGTCATATAAACCCTTCCATTCTGAATAATTTGTAGTTCGTACTTTATCTATTCCTGTAAATTCAAAAACAATTTCTTCATATAAACTTCTATCAATCAAAAGTTTTGTCGGAATTTTTGATGTATCAATTTTTGATACGTATTCGCGCGGATTATAATAGTAATTTTCATTCGTTATCACATTTTTGTACTTCTGTTGCGAAAAGGCTTGCAAAGAACATAAAAGCATCAAAAAAATAGTTGTTTTTTTCATAACGTTACTTCTCCTATTAACTCTTTCTTCAAAATTGATTATACGAAAATAATGTTCTACATTCTTATAGATGATTTTCTTTTTCTATATTTCATATTTTCTCTTTATTTAGTTACTTTCTACTTTTGAAAGTCTTTGCTCTAAATCTATGATATACAAAGTCAATTCTTCAATTTTTTTCAAGAGTAGCGCATTCATTTCACTCACATTAATTCCTTCGTTTTTCATTTCAGCGGCGGGAGCAACTTCGGGTAAGTGTTTGTTGATTTTTACAAAGGCACTTAATTCGCTTAATGGCATAAGATTATAATTGTTTTCAAACACATAATCGCAACCTTGTGTGAGACACAGTTTCACTTCGTGAGCACGAATAGTACCATTTACGTCAAGAGGCACAGTCGGATTTGCGTAACCTATACCCACTTTACCATTAAAATAAGAATTACCAACAACGTGCAATTTTTGATTTGGAGTTTCAGTTCCAATACCTACACTACCATTCATAATAACAAATTTGCCTCCACTAAAATAACCGGAATAGGTAGTTGTGGGATTTATGCCGGAAACCATAGAGTGTACACCATACACAGAGGCTGTGGAGGCGGTCGTTGTTGTTTCTGAACGAAAACCGTATGCGATACAGGGTGAGGCTACTGTTACAGAATTTTTACAATAAATCCCTGTTGCATATCCCGGAGAGCCAGTATTAGTGTTGTTTATGGTAAGTCCTATAATAGAGTTATTTGTACCTGAGGCATTATTGGTTATGGAAATCCCTTCTGCTTTACTATTAAATCCACTAACTGGATGAGTTATGGAAATTCCGTTTGCAGTAATAGTGGGATATGGTTCTCCGTTTGAAAGTCCTGAATTTGTTAATTGTATTCCATATTTTGTTGCCCCATGTATGGTTAATTTAGCATCACTATTTGCGTTTGCTCCTATTCCCACACGAGCGGAAGCAGGTGTAAGATTTATATTTCCATTCGTTACAATCCACGATTGCGAAAAAGTGGAAATGGATAGCAACATAGAAAATAGAAGAACAGCGGATTGTTGTAGATGTTTTCTCATGATTGTTTGCTTGGGAGATAATAGTGATTTTGGTTTGACAAAGATATGTTATTTGTTCAGAGAATAACTAAGTGAATGTTGATTTATTTTATGAATAATATCATGAAAGAATATGTAAAATATACTAAGCGCGAATAAAAGCCTGCGAGATAACGATAGATACAACGCTACGCTGATACATTTTATCGCGAAGTATCGTTAGGCAATTCTACAAAAAAAGTAGTGCCTGCGCCTTGTGTGCTTTCAAAATAAATACGTCCCTGCGCGTTTTCCACTATTTGTTTGCAAATAGCAAGTCCCAGCCCGCTGCCGGTGGATTTGGTGGTAAAGTGAAATTCAAAAATATGTTCGGCAATTTCGGGCGGAATACCATTGCCATTGTCGCTCACCGAAAGCACAATGCGCTGTTCTTCACCGCGTATATCAATGCGAATTTCGCCTGCTTTTGATTCCGGAATTGCTTGCACTGCGTTGGTAATGAGATTGGTAATAAGTCGGGCAATTTTTTCTTTGTCGGCATACACATAGAGCGGACTGTGGGCAATGCGATACTGAATGTGTATGCCTTCGTGCTGTTCAAAAAGAGTAATAATGCCGGTAATTTGTTCGGTAAGTTCGTAGCGTTCGGGTTTCCATGCCGAAATTTTTGCAAAATTGGAAAAGGAACTTGCCGTAGTGGAAAGTACGGAAATTTGTTCGAGCATAGACCTACTTATTTTTTGCAGTCGTTCGTCAAAATCCTCCGGTTTATTTGCTGCCATGCGTTGCAGCAGTTGCATATTGAGTTTCATGGGTGTGAGCGGATTTTTAATATCGTGGGCTATTTGCCGCGCCATTTCGCGCCACGCACTTTCTCGCTCCGATTCGGCAAGAAGTTGTGCACTTTCGCTCAATTTATCTATCATGGTGTTGTAGTTTTCTATCAATTCGCCCACTTCATCATTGCTTTCCCACGCTATTTTTTGGTTTGAGGCACCGAGTTTTACTCGTTTCATGGTGTCGCGCAGGTTGCGCAGCGGTGCGGTTATGCGTTTTGAAATTCCCATAATGGCAAGTGCCGCAAGCAGCAAAAGCAGTATGTAACTATTCACTATTGCCACCATGAGTAGGGCTATTTGCTGGGTGTGTTCATATTGTTTTGCAAAATAGGGGAGGTTCAAATAGCCCAAAATAGCACCGTTTTCGTTTAAAATAGCGGTGTAGGTAGAGGTAAACTGCATATTGCCAATAGATTCTTCGGTGGCAAATTCGGGTAATTGACGCACTACCAATGTAAAATACGCCTGCGGATTCATGCGCTTGCCCATGAGTTGATATTCAAAAATTTCGGGGCGCGAAGATGCAAATAATTCGCCCTGCGGCGTGTAAATATGAATGTCGGTAAAAAATGTGTTGGAAAAATCTATCAACATATCTTCTATTTCGCGTTGCTGATTGATAGGAAGATAGTCGTATGATTTGAACTGTTTGGTAAATTCCACCAAAATCGACTGCATTTTGGCTGAAATTTGATTTTGCAAATTGCGATTTTGCTGACGATTGAACCACACAAAACAAATAATGGTGATGAGGAGTGAAAAAATAACAAATACGGCTATAATGTACTTCATTCTATCGGCTATGGAGCGGCGGTGCGAGTGCTGCGAACTTCGGCGCACAAGATAGTAGGGCAGCACAAAAATAATGGCGTAGAACACAAAAATATTGGAAAACCAATACAAAAAACTGCGCACGCTTGGGCTGCGGTGCGTTACTACTATCACGGCGTGCTCGTTAATGTGCACTATTTGGTGGTGGTCGCGGTCGGAATCGGTTTGCGCCAAAATTCCCGAAACGCGCAATGGATAAATAAATCGCCCCTGACTGCTCACAAGGAGCGAATCTTTGTATTTTGCGTAGGAATATTGATTTTGGTCGATATTGCTGTGCATTTCTTCGCGCATTAAAAGCGAAGGATAGCCCAATTCTTCGGGTACGCGCTTGGAATAAAGTTCAATGTAGAGTTTCACAATTTCGCCATCGGAAAACGTGAATTGCAGCGAATAAAAATAACTGATATTGCCGTTTTGATAATCTAAAAAATAAAAATCGGAATCTTGCACGCGGCTACCGTATTGTTGCAAAAGTTGTCCAAAATATTCTTCGCAGTTGTGAATTTGATTGTCGTAGAAAAATTCATCGCCGCTGCCGCAAATAGTGCTTTCGAGATTGTATTTGTGTGAAAATCCGCTGAAATAATTTTTTTGCAAGTATTGATTAATTTCCGCTTCTTGCCCTCTGTGATTGCGTATCATGGTTTGCAGCACGCTGTCATTTAGCATGGCAGTAGTTTTATCTTTTAAAAGCCATTCGGCAACTAAATCTTTTTCGCTCGCCAAATTTTCGGCTATCATGCGCTGCACTTGTTGGTGTTTTTTTTGAATTTGCAGATTGAAAAACACGAGTGCGAAGAACACAATAGATACAAAAGACACGGTTTTTATGAGGGTGCGCCCCATACGTAATTCGCAGGAAATAAAAAGGAAAGCGTATAACGCTAGCGCGTATAATGCACCTGTGCCCACAATGAAGTAGAGGAGTGCGGAGCAGGCAAGCAACACCGCCGCTACTGCAATTCCTTGTTTTCTGTTTGCAAAAAGTGTGTGATGTTCGGCATAGAAGTAGAGAAAAAATCGCACAAAAAGTATGAACAATGCGCCCACAATGGCGTAGGCTACAAAACTTTCGTAACTCACCGCAAGTAAATTGTAGAGTTCCAAATAGAGTGTGGAATCGAATACGAGCGTGTGTATAAGATACATACAAGCAAGCAAATAGGCACTTGTGGTTATTATAAACAGTATGCGCCAGCGGAAATTGCGCGTGGGAAGGTGCGGAATGAGTGCTGTAATGTGCCACAGAGCAAAAATAATGAAGGCGCAATTCAGAGCCAAATCGCCGAGCGAAGGCACAAGGAGCGACTGTGCATAGAGTTGCGGACTGAACAAATTGGTGCCGAACACCACCGCAGGAAATAGCACAACGTGCTGAATAACACGAAAAATACAGGCTGCGCCTACAAAAAGCACAATACCGAGTAGGCGTTTTTTTAGATTTTGTATGGCAATCAAGCGAAGATGCACCCATACAAGGGCAAAAATGAGCGCGAGGGCGTAGAGGATGAGGGTAATGGTGAGCACTGCGGCATTGTGAATAGTGGCGGTAGTATGCGAAAGCGCAAGCACAAAATTTCCCTGCGAATCGAACACCGAGTAGGAGTGCGCACTTTCGCGGGCACCTATGCGTATGGCAGCCGGCAAGTCGAAATCGGGCGAAAAGCCACTGTGAATATATTCATTTTCAAATGGATATTCGTTTTTTATGTTGGAAAGCACAACAATAGAAATAGAATCGTGCTCTACAAGCGTGCTCAAAAACCACGAATGGTCGATAAACGCTAACGGTTGCCGTACAATTTCGAGCGAATCAATAGGAAAATCAATCGAGTTGCTGCTCCAATACCGCAAGGTGCCATGTTTTAGTACAAAAAAATCCACCGCATGGCGTGTGAAAAAATGCTCGTGTTGCACGAAAAAATCATCGAGTTGCGCAAACTGCGCGGTATCGGCAAAGGCTGCAATGCTGTGGGCATAGCGCTCAGCCTGCCGTTGTTTTTTTTGCAGAGTACGCTCAAATTCGCGCACGGTGCGCTCCGAAAACGAGTGCTGCAAAAAAGCGTGTTCCAGCACCATTGCCACCGCTACGCACATAATGGCAGTGAGCAGTGTCCATTGGGGTTTTATGAGGAAAGATTTTATGTGCATTGCTATTTGTATAGAAATCATTACTCATGTGTGCAAAAAATTGCACACGTGCGATTTCTAATTTATATTATGGCAAAGATACAACAATCATCCTAAAAATCAAAGCGTTTCAAAAATCCGAAATTGTGGATTTTGAAACGCTTGTATAAAAACTCAGCACACCCTGTGGGTGCTAAAAATTTGGTTTCAACAGGTATTTGTTGTAAAATCGTTTGATAATTTCTATGGCTTCATCGGCTTCGTCCACCAAGTGAATGATTTCTAAATCTTCATCGGAAATGTAGTGCACTTCGTCTATCATTTTGCGTTTAATCCACTCAAAGAGTCCGCCCCAATATTCTTTGCCTACTAAAATAACGGGAAAATGCCCGGTTTTTTGGGTTTGAATGAGGGTGAGTGCTTCAAAAAGTTCGTCCAACGTGCCAAATCCTCCCGGCATTACAATAAATCCTTGTGAATATTTCACAAAAATTGCTTTGCGCACAAAGAAATACTCGAAATTTATCAATTTATCGGCATCAATGTATTTATTGTGATGTTGTTCAAATGGCAGGTCTATGTTCAATCCTACGGATTTTCCGTGTCCTTTTTGCGCACCTTTGTTTGCTGCTTCCATAATTCCCGGTCCGCCGCCACTAATTACGCCGTAGCCTTGTCGGGTAAGTTTGTAGGCTATGTCTTGGGCTATTTTGTAGTAGGAGCAGTCTTTTGCGGTGCGAGCCGAGCCAAAAATGGAAATACAGGGACCTATGGCGGCGAGTTTTTTAAATCCGTTTACAAATTCTGCTTGTATTTTGAGAATTTCCCACGAATAATCGGATTTTATTTCCTGCCAATTTTTCGATTTGAATGTTTCTGTTATTAATGATTCGTTGTGTGTCATACTGTATTAATTTTGAATAACTGAATAATTGAGTAACGGAATGAATAATTGAATGTTCTATTATTTTATTATTCCGTTATTGTTAGTTGTCGTCATATTCGTCTGCTGATTTTTTCTTCGTTTTTTTTGCTTTGGGGTTTTCGTCATCGTCATCATTGCTTGCGGCTGCTTTTGCTTTTTCTGTCGATTTTGCCGGTGCCGGTTGTGCTGATTTTGCAGGTGCGCTTGCTTTTGCCGGTGCTGTTGAGGTAGGCGCGGGAGTGCTCTGCGCAGGAGTTTCGCTGCTTTCACTTGCTTGCCCACCTTCGCTCTGTGTGGCATTGTCGGATTTTGCATCGCCGTTTTCGTTTGTTTCTTCTTCGGTTTCAGTGGGTTCTTCGGTTTTTGCTGCCGCTTCGGTGTCGAATTGAGCACTTTGCGCATTGCGCAACACCGGCGGTTGGGTAGGCGGCATAAAGTTGCTGTAACCCGCGCCCGAACGTATCATATTGATAACGTTTGTTTTCCATGCTTCCGAAGTGGTAGAGAATTTATACTGTGCTTCTTTTTTGGGAACCTGCATGGTGCGTTTTGCTTCTTTGAGCATATCTATGGCAGTATTGAATCCGGCATTGGAACTCACAAAAAGCATTTCTTGATTTTCGTAGTGGAAGAAAATCCATGAAGTAGGGTCTAATTCCAAGTAAATGGTGAGCATATCGCCGCGATAGAGTTTTGCGTATTCCACGTAGCCTGTTACCATTTTGTTCACCACCACGCCGCCAATGCTGAGTACGCCTATTTGCACGCCTTTTGCCGAACGGAACGCCGAAGCGGTGGTATCCCACACCAAATCGAGTGAAGAGAAGGTAATGCTGTGGTCTAAGGCTTTGGGCAGGTTTTTCACGGTTCCGTTCAATTGAATTTCGTTGAGCAATTTATTCGCTTCAGCCACGCCGAGTGCTTCGGTAAGTCCTTTGCGGAATTTTTTGGTTGTCATATCTACACTCAAAAGGTCGAAACGGCGCAATACGGTGTCGCCTATGGCTTTCAGCGTTTTATCATCGAAGTAAAAATCTACGTATGCCACCGTTTCGAGTGTGGTACGGGCTGTGCTGCCATTGTGGGTAATGGTGCCGTAATTGCCGTATTTCACTTGACCCAAATCAAGTCCTAAATTGATAGAACCTTCGCCATACACGTTGCAATTTTCACGATTGATAGCCACCAAATTGCCATTGAGGGAATCGTTCAGAATTTTTTCGCGAGAACCGATTTTGTAGCGTTTCGAGTTTTTGTCGAAGTACAAATATCCTGAGGCATCTATCAAAGGAATATCTTTATCGAAATATTTTGGTGTCATAAATGCCGCATACACGTTGGTAGGTCTATACGCCAAATAGAGCGAAGTTCCGAGCGGATTTTTGTAAATATCGGTAGGCGATTTGGAAATAGGAATGAAAATTTCCGCAGGGTCTATTTCCGATTTGAAGGCATACCATGCCGGTTTGTAGCGGTCGTAGTCGGGGCTTGGCGGACGGCTGGTGCAGAGTAAATCTACCAATACATTGCCATCGAATTGTAAATTTTTGCGCCATGAATTGATGCCGAATGCGCCGTAGTATTTGAATGCCGGCGAAAGCGAGAAATTGGCGTCTTCGGCTATGGTGCCGCTTGCCACCGTGCGATTGTCGCTATTCGGAGCAATTTTCGAGAGTGCTATCGGTGTGCGTTTTTGCGTTTCGTCCACATAATCGAAAGTACCGGTACCTTCGTAGGCAAGTTTTCCTTTTATGTCGAACGAGGCTTTGTAAATTTTGTGATAGCGGTTGCTGCGGTCGGCATACATTTCGGCATTTGCCACCGTTTGCATATTTGCATCTTCAAACACGCGCACTATACTATCGGTGTGCGGCATTATTCGCGAATTTGCCACATCTATATAGGGTACTTTATACGCCTGAATAATGTATTTTTTCATATCGTACTTGGCGTAGCCGGAATAGAAATTTAAGGTGTCTTGACGCGGGTGTACCGAGTAAAAATGCACATTGGGCACAATGGCAGGATTTTTCAATGCTTCGTAATTGCCCAATTCTATTTCTTTGGTAACTAAATCCCACGAGAATTGTTTCAAATAACTAATGTATTTGTTTTTAGGAAATTGCACTACGGTGAGCGAATCGTTTGCCACAAAGGTTGCTTTTTTTGTGTCGAAATCTACTTTGGTATTTACGTTTGTAGTTTTAAATGCCAATTCATTCAATTCGCTGCTTTTTGAAATCAAATTAAAATTCGCAGTGTCGGCAAGTGCCTGACGGTCTTTGAATTTAAAGGTATTCGAGGTAATTTGTGCTTCGTTGAAGGTAAATACGCCAAATCCGCGCAATCCGGCATCGCCATACACCAATCCGCCCGAAAGCGTGGTGCTGTCGCCATACATTTGGAATTTTTTGCCGCGTTCGCGAGCCACAAATCTATCGTTATACGGTTCCCAGTGAATTGCTACATCTTCGCCGCGGGCATCGGGGTTCACGCCTTTTTTCGCCGTAATGGTGTATTTTTCGGCAATACCGTTGGTAGAATCGGGGAAGAACACAAAACCTTTGCGCGATACGGCTTGCGATTGCAGGTAATTAATTGTGCCGTTCCCACGCAACCCTTTGAAACTCAAATTAATAGTATCTATAAAGGTGGCTTTTCCTTTATACATTGCAAGTCCTTTCGCGCCGGTGGCACGCACAAATCCCAGCGAATAATCGGGTTGTACTGCAATGCGTTCGGTGAGCGTTTCAAAAATATCGGCAGAATAGAGTGCTCCATCAAATCCTAAACCTTTGGTGGAAAAACTATTCAAACTATCAATTACAAAAGGCGATACTTTGAAGTAAAATTTCTCGCGTTTATATACGCCGCCGTATATTGAAGGCGAATCGTAATACACATAGGAATCCTGTTTGCTATTGAAAATAGGGTATTCGGGGATTTTTTTGCGCGAAGATTTATTGTTCGGCGCGTCTATGCGAATATCGCCGGTAATGTATTCCAACGAGTTTTTAATGTCCACCAGCGGATAGGTGCCTTGTTTGTTGGGCGTAAAACTCTCTACTTTTATGCGTAGCGAATCCACATTTTGCAAATTTACTTTAAATTCTTCGTAATTAAAATCAAATCCGCGTCCGTAGTAGGTAAAAAGTCCGGCGGCAACTATACCGTCAAAGCGGAAATTGCGGTTTTTCGACATCACCACTTGACTTCCGCGTGGAAAAAATATCACATTTTGCGAATCGCTCACTTGAATGCGCGAAACTCCTACCATATCGAGTTCGTTGGTTTTTAGGTTCAGTTTTGCGTTGTGCAGCCCTTTTACATCGTGCACCGATTTGAATTGAATAACATCGTAGTCGATTTTCCCCACGCGAGCATTTAAGTATTCAAAGGCACGCGGCAGCACTTCTATGGTTGATTTATCGCGATTGTATTTTATCAATCCTCTGAACGAAAGGTCTAAGCATAGGTGGCGCACATCGTTTTCGGGCATACGCAAATATTTTACCAATTCGCTGAGCGGAAAGGTATTTGATTTTTGCTGTTCTGCTACGTTTTTCAACGCAACAAGCGGGTGCGTGCGGTCATACATTCCTATTTCCATATAGCGCGATTCGCGGAAATAGTTGGCACTTTCAAACACGGCATTGTTGCTGTTTGAACCGTCTAAACCGCCAAAAAACATTTCCGGTGAGTCTATTTTCCACGTCATTTGCGGCACGTCCATATCTATTTGATGATAGGAATTGAAAAACGGCGTTCGCGAAAGATTATCGGCACTTTCATTGCGCAGCAGCGTAACTTGGCGTGTGGCTATGTCGTAGCGAAATTCCAAGCCGGGGTGATAAATAGAATCTTTTTGAATGTAAATACTCACGGCACTGTTTTGGCTCACTACGCCTTCGTTGCGAAATACATAACTGAGCGAACGAGTACGCACCAGCACCGAATCGCCGCGGCGGAAGGTAAGCGTAGCCAAACTTTCGGGTGTGCCCGAACCTATAAATCGCGAACCGTTCATAGAAAATCCACCGCGATAATCCACATTGGGATACACGTTTTTGAGTAAAAATACCGTTTGATACGACACAAATTTGGGGTAATTTATTTGGTCGGGATTTTTGGTGGCTATTACCTTATCTTCCAATTTTCCCTGTATTTTTTTGTCGTAATAATTGCTATTGATAAACCACACCGAATCGGCGGTGTAACTCGATTTTGTCATATCTATGGTGTAATTCGAGAGCGTGGCATTCACGTCTTCGCGCACAAATCCGGAGCGTTCCCACGTAACCATACCGCCCTTGCCGTGCCATGTGTTGTCGAACATAGAAAAATACCCATCGGCTTTGAGTATGCTCATTTCGTTTTTCAACGCCTCGCAAATAATATCTGCCGGTGCAAATCGCACAATCGCTTGATTGTTTTGAAACGAAATGTTCAAATCTTTGAATTGCAATACTCTCCACGTGAGGGAATTAGACGAATACAAAGTGGCATTTTGCAATAAATCTATGGTAGATGTTACAAAATTATCGGTGGTTGCCAAACTTTTGCTGTTCAAAAGATATAAGTATGCCGCATTCCAATTTTTGTAATTGTCGCGCGATATTTTTTTATCGAAAAATACTTGTACCGCAGTATAATAATTCAAAAAATTGGGATAGGCTCGCGCAGATTTTTTCAGCATTGCGTTGGAATTATCTACAATTTGCTCTTTATCGGCATCGGAAAGTGCGCCCGATTCCCAAAAGGTTTTGAACCCTTTGTAAAACGTCATCAATTCGTCTTTTTTGGTGTTCGCCTCAAAAAACGTTTGTAACTCTTTAAAAAACAGTTGCGAATCGCCGGAGAATTTTTTTATTTGACCAAAAGCCGTGTTGCAGCATAGTACAAAAGCAACAAGCAAAATGCGAAAGGAGGTTTTTTTCATATTTTTTATCCGTTTTACTTTAAACGTCCAAAAGTACGGATTATTTTTTACACGCCGTTTCATTCTTTTCATTTTTTTTGAAAAGAGTGCCTTGCGCATTTAATACTCCACCGGCACGTAGATTATTTTTTTTGTTTCAAAAAATTCGTCTGTATAGAAATTGCTGATATTGAATATTTTATATTTTTTGAAACCTTTCATTTCTTCAAAAAAATCGCCGCCTTTTAAGTAAATAATGCCGTTGTGCAATTTATTATTACAAATAGTGCTCACCGATTTGTGGGCAATTTTGTAAAATTCGGGGAAGGACGTAACCGCTCTACTTACCACATAATCAAATCGTTCCGGGAAATTTTCTACACGCATTTGCAGCGCACGCACATTGTGCAATCCCAACGATTCGGCTATTGCCTGCACCACTTTTATTTTTTTCTCTATGGCATCTATCAGGCAAAATTGCACTTTGGGAAACATAATTGCTAAGGGAATACCCGGAAATCCGCCACCGGTGCCCACATCGAGTATGGAACTGCCTTGCTTGAATTCAAAACAGCGGGCTATGGCGAGCGAGTGCAGTATGTGGTGTGAATATACATTATCTATATCTTTTCGCGAAATCACGTTGATGCGCTCATTCCAATAGCGATAGAGTTCGTCCAATCGGGCAAATTGCTCGTATTGCACTTTGGTTAAATCCGGAAAATAGTCATATATTTCGTCCATATTGCTAAGGTGTTACTGCTACCAGCGAATTGCGCGGTCGGGGTGGAGTTTATTGTGTACGAAAAACCACGCCGAAGCGAGTGGCAAATATATATCAAAAAGCACAATGTAGGGTGCCAATCCTTTTTCGTTCAGGCGTTTTGCTACACTCATTACCACTGCATGCTGCACTGCAAATCGCACTACAATAGCCCCAATCACACATTCAAATAAATGTGCCGGACCCATAAAAATAGAGAGTGCAACGTAGAGTAAGGTGAGCATATAAAACATTTCGCGCGAAAATGCTTCGAGGGCGAGTAGAATTTTATGAATGAGGCGGTATTTTTTTGAACTTGTTAAATGGCGGCGTTTTTGAGCACACCACTGTTTGAAATTATCTACTTGCAGCGAGCGAGTAATGGTTTCGGGCGCAATTTCTATGGCAGTATTGTGTTTTCGCCCTACTTCGCTCACAAACAAATCGTCATCGCCCGAAAGTATGTGATAATGGTTGGAAAATCGACTGCTTTTCATGTACGCTTCGCGAGTATATGCCATATTACGCCCCACGCCCATATACGGAATGCCGGTATGAGCAAAGGATAAATAATTCATGGCAACTTGCAAGGTATCGTAGCGCACAAGTTTATCCAACATTCCCTCTTGCGCTTCGTAGCCGCCGTAGCCCAGCACCAACTGTATGCCGCTGCAAAATTGATTGCTCAATCCTTGCAACCATTCCTTTGATTCGGGGTAGCAGTCGGCATCTATAAAGGCAAAATGATTGTAGCGAGCGGCTTTTATACCTACTGTTACGGCGAGTTTTTTGCCGTGCTTAAAGTGTTGGTCTTCTTTTATAAAGGTATAGCGCAGATGCGGATACTGCGTTTGCAGGCGTTGGAGCAAAAACTCCGTGTTATCCGAAGAACAATCGTTTACCACGATTACTTCGTAGGTCTTATAATTTTGTTCCAGCACTGCGGGTAAAAATTGCTGCAAATTTTCTTCTTGATTTTTTGCACAAATAATCACTGAAATAGGTACGGAATTATTCGCCGCCGGTTGATTGCGCTTTATAAAAAGCAGGCGCATATAAAAAAATACATAGTAAAACAACTGAATACCAATAAACGCAAGCAGGGCGTAGGTAAGGCACAATTCTATGGATATATACTTAATTTCAATCATGGCGCAAAAATAGTTTTTTTCGCTATTCTGTGTCTATATTTGGGGAAATTTGTTTACAACTTTCCACTTTCCACTTTCCATTATCAATTCTCAGTTCTCCATTCTCAACTAAAATATACCCCCAAAGCGGTATAGCATTGTGCATTTGTGAATGGTATTTTTGCCATATATGAATTACGAACCGAGTGTTGCACTCATTATACAATTACAGTATGGCTCAATTAGCAGGCACAACCTCCAATTTTAGTGGTATCGCACCATTATTCAATGTTTCTACAATAGAATTTGCTCCGCACGACAATGTACATATTTTTACGCCTGTGTACCCTGCACCTGCTGAAAATGTGGAATATTCCTTTATAAACGATGTGGAACGTGAATATTTATACGCGCCAAAACCGGTGATAGTGGAGCCTGCGAATGCAAAAACAGGCATTGGACTTGCTTATATAGCGGCAGCAAAAGGTTATCGGCTTATTCTCACTATTCCCGAAACTATTAGCGTGAAACATCGCAATTTGCTGCGTGCGCTCGATGCCGAAGTGGTATTGACTCCCGAATTGGAAGGAAGAGAAGGAGCCGAGCGCAAAGCCGAAGAATTGCGGGAACTCTATGCGCATTCGCCCAATGTTCAGAACTATGAAAACCGAAACTATTTGCAATCGCGCAGTGTGTATGCCGCAGAAGAAATTTGGAGCAATGCCAACGGCAATGTAGATATTTGTATTGCGCCGGTGGGTAGCACTGTGGGTGAGGAACTCAAAAAGCGCAATCCGAATATTATTGTAGTGGCGGTGGAAACGTTTAACACTGCGCTACAATCGCGAGGAAACACGATTATCCTTTCGCCCGATTACAAAACTACGGAGGTAGATGAACTGTTGAGCGTGCGCCAAGAAGACGCTTACCGCGCAAGCCGATTGCTGGCGCAACGCGAGGGGCTGCTCGTGGGCGTAACTTCGGGTGCCACCGTTCATGCCGCCATAGAAATTGCCGCACGCAGTGAGAATAAACAGAAAACAATTATTGCCGTATTGCCCAACAGCGGTGAGTTGTATTCTGCTGTCTCGGTATGTGAACGCGAGGAGTAAAAATCTCCGGCACCTACATAGTTTCTATTTGTATTCCAATGCCGAAGCATGGTGGGAAAAGTACGTAGTGCCAAAATATGAATAAAGACGTATAGAAATATGCCGAAATTCATAGAGTTTTGCCATATCGGAATTGCGAAGAAAAATTACCTTCGCACTCTTAATTATATAAACACTCAGAAAAACTATACATAACATGGCTAAAATAGCACAAAAACTAACTGACTTAATTGGCAATACGCCTTTGCTCGAACTGAGCAAAACCGAGCAAGAACGCAATAGTAAGGCGCAGGTGTTTGCCAAATTGGAATACCTCAATCCGGGTCGCAGCGTGAAAGACCGCATAGGGCTTTCGCTCATTGAGACTGCCGAGCGCGAGGGGCTTATCAATCCCAAAACGGTGATTATAGAACCCACAAGCGGAAACACCGGCATTGCGCTGGCATACATTGCCGCTGCGCGAAATTATCGCCTTATTCTCACTATGCCCGAAACCATGAGCGTGGAACGCCGTAACCTGCTTCGTGCGCTGGGTGCCGAAGTGGTGCTTACGCCGGGCTACGAGGGTATGGCGGGTTCCATTCGTAAAGCGGAGGAGTTGCAAAAAGACTATCCCAATTCATTTATTCCGCAGCAGTTCAAAAATCCGGCAAATCCCGAAGCGCATCGCCACACTACGGCGGAGGAAATTTGGCGCGACACCGATGGCAAGGTCGATATTTTTGTGTCGGCAGTGGGCACGGGCGGCACCGTTTCGGGCGTGGGCGAGGCTCTGAAACAGCACAATCCGAACATCAAAGTTGTGGCGGTGGAGCCGGCAGATTCTCCGGTACTTTCGGGAGGAAAAGCAGGTCCGCACAAAATTCAGGGCATCGGCGCGGGTTTCGTGCCGCCGGTGTATAACCCCAAAGTGGTGGACGAAATTTTCAAAGTGAAAAACGAAGAGGCATTTGAAACCAGCCGTTTGCTCTCCAAAAACGAAGGCTTGCTCGTGGGCATTTCCTCCGGTGCAGCCGCTTTTGCCGCATTAGAAATTGCGCAGCGCGTGGAAAACAAAGGGAAACACATTGTAGTTATTTTGCCCGACACCGGCGAACGCTATCTTTCGACACCACTTTTTGAAGAGACTGAATAAGCACGCAAATAACGCGGATTTTCGCAGATAAAAAGGAATATATATGATACACTATTTTGCAGATTTAGGATTTAAACAAAAAATCCGCGTACATCTGTTCCTTCTGCGTTCAAAAAAACAAAAACATTTTTAAACTTTTAAAACAAATAAAAACAATGGCACAGAATGAATTACAACGCAGTATTACCACTGCAACGGCTAAAAAATTAGCAACCACCACCAAAACCCCGCCTCAAATGGGGTCTATCACTCCGCGATTATTGCTCAAACTCCTCCCTTGGGTGCAGGTAGATTCGGGCACTTACCGTGTGAACCGCACCAAAGTAGAACTGAAAAGAGCCGACCGCATTGAAATCGAATTTTTGGAAGGAACGCCTTCATTCAAGGTGGAATCTTTCCGCCGTATTCCGCTTTTTGCCTATTTGGAAGCCGATATTGTAACAAAATTGGCTCGCAAATTTCAAGTAGAAACCATTGATTTGGGCAAAAATTTGATAACCGAAAGCAAAGACCAACAAAAATTTTTCATTGTGGCGCAAGGGCAAGTAGAAATTTCGAGCAAAGGGGTGCACGGTGAAGACCTCCGTATTGCCATTCTTTCGGAAGGCGAATATTTTGGCGAAGCCGACCTTTTGTCGGACAAACCATCTTCGGTTACGGTAAAAGCAATTACGCCGGCTATTGCGTTTTCGCTCAATAGCAAAGAGTTGGAAGATGTGATTAAAGATGTTCCGAACTTCCGCGAGCAGTTTCAAGCCGCTGTTGATGAACATTTGCGCCTCAAAGCAACTGTAAATGTGCACGGCGAAAAACACATTGACCTTGCTTCGGGACACGAAGAAGATAACGTGATTCCGGAAACCTACATCGACTACGAAGAAAATCCGCGCGAATATCAACTCAATACCTTGCAAACTGTGGTGCGCGTGCACACCCGCGTTACCGACCTTTACAACAATCCCTATAACCAATTGGAACAACAAATGCGCCTTTCTATCGAAAGTATCAAAGAGCGTCAGGAGTGGGAATTGGTGAACAATAAAAACTACGGATTGCTGGCAAGTGTGGCTCCGGGCTACCGCATCAGCACGCGCTACGGCTCGCCAACGCCGGACGATTTGGACGAACTTTTGTCGCTCGTGTGGAAAAAACCGTCATTCTTCCTTGCGCACCCTCGCGCCATTGCAGCCTTTGAGCGCGAATGTACTTGGCGCGGTGTGCCGCCGGTAACAAGCAATATTTTCGGACTTCCGGTGCTTTTGTGGCGCGGTGTACCTATTATTCCAAGCGATAAAATCGAAATTCAAGGACAGTACCTCACAAGTCGCGGCGTGGGCACCACCAGCATTATTCTTGTGCGCACCGGCGAACAAGAGCAAGGTGTGGTTGGGCTGCACCAAGCCGGTATTCCGGGCGAAATTGCACCAAGTCTTTCGGCTCGATTGATGGCGTTGGACAAATATGCCGTAGCAAGTTATTTGCTTACCAAATATTTCTCGCTCGCTTCACTCACCGATGACGCGATTGCCGTGCTCGAAAACGTAGAAGTGGGTTACTATCACGACTACAACAACCGCAAAATCACTGTAAAATAAGAGGTTATGAGTGAATTTAATTATAATAGTTGGGAAAACATAGGGCATCTGCGCGAAATTGCCGGTCGGTTTATCGACTGCGATGAGGCGCGTAGCGTTGCCTCCGAAGTTACACCCGATGACGTAGATTTGAGCAGCGTATATGCAAGTTTCGAGCAGTTGCTCGGCGGCGGAAGCGGCGGTTTTGAACTGCCCAAAGGCGATGCACTTTCCGGAACATCGGGATTGGCGGGGTTGTTTTTTCCGGACGAAGTGCCGAGTGTGGAAACACCGCAAGGCGAGGAGGTTGCTCTGCAAACCGGAGCGCAAACCGAGTTCGCCAAATCGCACAATTCGCCCTATGAATCGCTGCGCGACCAACCCATAACCTACAACGGACGTGAAACCTTCGATGTGCAGGCTATCCGCAAAGATTTTCCGATTTTGCACCAAAAAGTGCACGGTAAGGATTTGATTTGGTTCGACAATGCCGCCACTACGCAAAAACCGCGTCAAGTGATAGATGCCATTTCGCACTATTACGAACACGATAATTCCAACATTCACCGCGCTTCGCATACGCTCGCCGCACGCTCTACGGACGGCTACGAGGGCGCACGCGACAAGGTGGCAAAGTTCATCAATGCGCCTTCGTCCGAAAATATTATTTTCGTGCGCGGTACTACCGAAGGTATCAACCTTGTTACCCAAACCTACGGGCGCAAGTTTATCAATCCGGGCGATGAAATCATTGTTTCGACCTTAGACCACCACGCCAATATTGTGCCGTGGCAGCAACTTGCCAAAGAGCGCAACGCGCATTTGAAGGTTATTCCTATAAACGATAGAGGTGAAGTGATTTTGGAAGAGTATGAACGATTGCTCACGCCGCGCACTAAAATTGTGTCGTTTTCGCAGGTAAACAACACCTTTGGAACCATTTCGCCGGCAAAAACAATGATTGATATGGCGAAACGCTACGGAGCGCGTGTGCTGCTTGACGGCGCACAATCCATAGCCCACTCGCCGGTGGACGTGCAGGAATTGGACGTGGACTTCTTCGTTTTTTCGGGGCACAAAATTTACGCGCCTACGGGAATTGGGGTGGTGTACGGCAAAAAAGAGTTGCTCGATATTATTCCGCATTGGCAAGGCGGCGGCAATATGATAAAGGACGTTAGCTTTGAGGAAACTACCTTCAACGAGGCTCCGGCGAAGTTTGAAGCCGGCACGCCAAATGTAGCCGATGCCATTGGACTGGGTGCCGCGCTCGACTATGTGAGCCGTGTGGGTATTCACCGCATAGCCGAATACGAGCATTATCTCACCGAATATGCACGCACCGAATTGGGCAAAATTGACGGCATAAAACTACTCGGCAATCCGCGCGACCGCGTGAGTGTGGTGTCGTTTGTAGTGCCGGGTATTTCTTCGCCCGAAGTGGGCAAACTGCTCGATGGCGAAGGCATAGCCCTCCGCGCCGGACACCACTGCGCCCAACCCGCCCTGCGCCGTTTGGGAGTGGAAACTTCCGTGCGCCCCTCATTTGCTTTCTACAACACCACCGCCGAAATCGACCGCTTGGTGGAGGCTGTGAAGAAAATAGTGAGCGAGAGGCAGTAAGAAAACACCATGTATACTATATCAAAACTCCCCAAACCGCGAGTGGTTTGGGGAGTTTCTTATTGGTTACAGTCCTGCGAAAGCAGGAATGACAAATAGTATATTGTGCAGTTTCGTTACACAAGTGAATTAAGTGCATCAACAAGGGCTTCCACCGAAGCGGTTACAATGTCGGTATCGGCACCAAAGCCGTAATATACCGAATTATTACACGATACCTGCACGTTCACTTTCCCAAAGTCATCGCTACCATTGTTAAATCCTTGAATTACAAATTCTTGTAAACGAAAATCTTTGGGAATCAGTTTTTTTACAGCATTGTACGAAGCATCTACCGGACCATCACCCATAGCAGTTTCCGATTTCACTTCGCCGTTGATTCGCAGCGACACCGTAGCCGAAGGAATCATGGATTTTCCGCACACTACTTGGAGTGATTCCAATTTGACTGCACGTTTTTCTTCGTGTTTTTCTTTATTAATAAGCACGTGTAAATCGCTGTCGTTCACTTCTTTTTTAATATCGGCTAAGCGCAAAAATTCTTGATAGGTTTTGTCTAATTCTTCGCCTTCCACCGTGTAACCGAGCAATTCTAATCGGTGTCGCAGTGCCGCACGTCCGCTGCGAGCGGTGAGTACTATTGACGATTCGTCCACACCCACATCTTTGGGGTCTATAATTTCGTAGTTTTCGCGGTTTTTCAACACGCCGTCTTGATGAATACCCGAAGAGTGCGCAAAGGCATTTTTGCCCACAATGGCTTTATTTGCTTGCACAGGCGAGTTCATCAATCGCTGAATGAGGCGGCTGGTTTGCAGTAATCGCGGTGTTACAATATCGGTATGCACACCCAATTTATGGCTTTTGATAGCCATCACCACTTCTTCGAGCGAAGTATTGCCGGCGCGTTCGCCCACACCATTAATAGTAACTTCCACCTGCCGCGCACCGTTGATTACACCCGACATGGCGTTTGCCGTAGCCATTCCCAAATCGTTGTGGCAGTGCGTAGAAAGTATTGCTTTGTGAATATTGGGCACGTGTTCCATCAAATACTTGATTTTTGCGCCGTATTCGTGTGGCAGGCAATAGCCCGTAGTATCGGGAATATTCACTACTGTAGCACCGGCGGCTATTACGGCTTCCACCACGCGAGCCAAATATTCATTGTCGCTTCTGCCGGCATCTTCGCAGTAAAATTCCACATCTTCTACAAATTTTTTTGCATATTTCACCGCAGCCACGCCGCGTTCTATAATGGCTTCGTAGTTGGAATTGAGTTTTGAAAGTACATGATAGGGCGAAGTGCCAATGCCGGTGTGAATACGCGGACGTTTTGCAAATTTCAGTGCATCGGCGGCTACTTCTATATCTTTTTGCACCGCGCGGGTCAGTCCGCAAATAATAGGATTCGACACGGCTTTCGATATTTGTACCACCGAATCAAAATCTCCCGGACTTGAAATCGGAAAGCCGGCTTCAATAATATCCACGCCCAAAAGTTCCAAAGCACGCGCAACTTCTATTTTTTCAACCATATTTAATTGATTGCCGGGTGCTTGCTCGCCATCGCGTAAGGTGGTGTCGAACACAAAAACTGTATCGTTCATTATAATAGTAATTAGTAGTTAGTAATTAGTAGTCAGTTATAGTTATAAAAAAACCTCCAATGCTTGTACAAAGGAGGTTATATAGTGTTTCAATGTCAAAACCGATACGCACACCTCCTTTGCCCTTATTTGCTGAGCAGCAGGCTGAGGAGAAGTATGTTGTTTGTTGTTGTCATCGAAATTCGTTTTTGCTTGTGCAAATATACTCTTTTTTTGAAAAAACGAAATGCTTGCAAAAAATATTTTCTTGGAAGTTGAAAAGTCTGCAAACAGTGCGTTTTGACAGTTAAATCTACGCACACCCTATATGAAAAACAATGAATAGAAACATAGGGTAATATGACAGAAATCATAAAAAAAATGAGAAGAGAGTAGGGAAAAACCATATTTTTGAGGTTCTGAAAATAGTTGTTGAAATTTATAATAAGCACTGAATGGAACCAAAGATATTATTCCTCGGATATAATAACGAAACATACGAGCGATTGCAATCCTGCACGCCGCAAAAAATCACCCATGTAACTGAAATAGAACACTGTGAGTGTGGCAAACTAAACGAAATGTTGGTGTTTGTGGAATTTGAAAATTTTGCTTCTATTGCCAAAAACGACCGTGCGGCGGAGTGCTTTTTGGTAGCCGTGGTGCGTAGTGTTCAGGAAAAAAAAGCCGCCGAAATTGAACGTTTCAAAGATGTGCTCCTCTACGATATGCCCGAACACATTCTGCGTATTCGATTTGATTTATACAAAAAAGCGATTTTTTCGGAAAATACCATTCGCTACAATCGCGAAAAATACAAAGAATATTTTTTACAAGATAAACACCCGGTAATTGTGTTCGATTCCAAAGGAATTGTTACCGATGTGAATAAGGCGTTTGTGAAACTTTTGGGCTACGAAGAGAGTGAAGTGTGCTATAAATCTATTATGGCAATTTTCCCCGATGTGGATTTTAAAAACCGCAAAGAACAAGAAATTGTGCATTTGAAAACAAAAAGCGGAAAGCCAATAAAACGCGAAATTCAAATTACTCGCATCAATGTAGATAACGATTTTGTGCACTTGGCTGTGCTTATGAAACAAAATGAAGACACTGATTTTTTGAAACAAATCAAACAAAATGAAGCAATGTTTCGTTCGGTGTTGGAAAAATCGCCAAACGGACTGATTATTTTCAAAAAAGGTATTGTTTCTTTTATCAATACAAGTGCTCTGCTGAGTTTGGGAGGTGAAAAAGCCGATTATTTGCACAAAGAAATTACCCAAATGGTGCTGCCCGAACAGCGAGATAAATTTGAAAAATTTGTAGAAAAAGAAAAAGAAAAAGAAAAAGAAAAAGAAAAAGAAAAAGAAAAAGAAAAAGAAAAATTTACGTTACTCTCTTTTGATAATAAGGAGATTTTTGTGCAACTATGGTGTCGCGTAATTTCTCATGGCGGCGGCAATGAAATGCTTATTTCGTTTCAAGATATAGGAGAATTGCAGCAGGTGCAGGCATCGCTCATTCGTTCGCAAAATTCGTATTCCTATTTGTTCGACAATCTTGATGTGGCGGTGCTGGTGTGCGAAGTGCAGCAATACAACACCGGGCAAATCAATGATTACATTATTCGTGAAATGAATCCTGCCTGTGGTGTTTTGTGGGGTTCGGCTATTAATATAGATTATCGCACGCTTATCAATGTGAATGTGCGCGATGCGGTGGTACTTTCCAATTTTTGGCAGGGGAAATTCGATGAAACCTTTCACGGCGAACAAACGCTGCACTTTGAAACCTACACCGAAATTTGGAAAAAAACCTTGAAATGTACCATGTTTAAGTCGTCCGACAAAACACAGGTATTTTTATTTTTAGAAGATATAACCGACCAAAAACGCACGAAATCGAATTTGATAATAGCGCAGAATAAATATACGCAGTTATTCAAAAATCTCGATGTTCCTTTCTTTGCCTGTTCGGTGCTCTACGAAAACGAAAAACCGGTGGAGTTTGTTATACAAGATGTAAATCCTGCTTGCGAACATACATGGACCGACAATAATGTGGATTTCAGCACTATGCGCGGGAAAAATTTGACCGCATTGCCGCCGGCACTTTCCTTCCTTTTGGAAGCCTGCAAAGAAGTGTGCGAAACGGGAAAAACTATACGCACGAAAGAATATATTCCGCGTTTTGGAAAAACGCTCAAAGCCACTATATTTGTTACCTCCGATAAATTGCAGGTAATGGGATTTGTGGAAGATATTACCGAACAGGAAGTGAGTTTGCAACTTACTAAAAACATAGCCGACCGCTTGCAGAAAATTCAGCACTATGCACGAATTGGTAGTTTGACGCTCTATGCTACAGGCGAATATGTGTGGAACAATGTAATGTATCAAATATTTGAATACAATACCAACGTAAAACCAAGCGTGGAGGCATACGTAGCGCGGGTGCACCCCGAAGAAAAGGATTTTGTGCAACATATTTTTGCCGATAGTTTGCAGAAAAAAGATAAATTTCTTTCTTGCGAAGTGCGTTTGCAATTCGATGATGGTCGCATAAAATACCTATATACCGAGTTGGAAAATTTCTATGAAGACGGCGAATGGGTGCGCACCGAAGGGTGGTTGCAAGATATTACCACGCGCCGCGAAGTGGAAATGCAATTAATTCATGCCAAAGAAAAAGCCGAAGAAAGCGATAGATTGAAATCGAGTTTTCTTGCCAATATGAGCCACGAAATTCGCACGCCGCTCAATGCCATTGTGGGTTTCAGTAATTTGCTCGCTCGCCGCAATTATCCCGAAGAAAAACGCCAACTATTCTTGAACGATATTCAGCAAAATTCAAAACAACTGCTCACGCTTATCAACGATATTTTAGATATTTCAAAAATAGAAAGCGAACAGTTGGAACTTTCTTTTATTTGGACAGACCTCAATCAACTCATGCAGGAAGTGAACGATGCCCTGCTCTTCCAAATTAAAGATAAGGACGTGAGTTTGTTCTGTCAAAAATCGTTGCCCGATGCGCAGGTGAATATTTACGTGGACGATGTGCGATTGAAGCAAATCCTTACCAATTTGCTTTCCAATGCCATTAAATTTACCGAACAAGGATTTGTGAATTTTGGCTACACGCTCAAAGATAGCGATACGTTATTATTTTTTGTGAAAGATACCGGTGTGGGCATTGCGCCCGAAAAACAACCATACATATTTGACCAATTCCGTCAAGAAGACGAAACCACTACGCGACGTTTTGGTGGCACGGGGCTGGGACTTACCATTTCCAAACGATTGGTGGAACTCATGGGCGGACAAATTTGGTTGGAGTCGGAAAAAGGACGCGGTGCGCAGTTCTATTTTGAAATTCCCTACATTCCAAAACAAGAAGAAACCACCACCAAAGTTTCTGCTGATATGTTGCACGCAAGCGGCTTAGATGCTACGTTGGCAAAATTTGAGGGAGAAACAATTCTTGTGGTGGACGACAACGAAAGTTCACACGTATTGATAAAAGAATTTTTTGCCGATTACAATATTACCGTAGATTACGTGGCTTCGGGCAGTGCCGGAATTTCATACGTAGAAAAAAATCCTTCGGTGGCACTGATTTTTATGGATATTCACATGCCCGGATTGAACGGTGTGGACACCATGAAATTGATTCGCAGCAGTTATCCCGAAATTCCGATAGTGGCACAAACAGCCTTTGCACTCAAAGAAGACCAAAAGAAATTCCTCGCTGCCGGGTTCAACGATTATGTGTCGAAACCACTGAGCAACGAAGAATTGATACGAATTGTGAAACGATTTTTGAGTAAAAAGCGGAAGAAACGGTAATGTGCTAATTAGCACATTTGCATATTGACTAATTGTCTTATTGGATATTAATTTCCTGCAATAAATACCCTGCGCCGGCAAATTTGTCGATTATAAAGAGTACGTAGCGAATATCAACTGCTATGCAGCGTTGCACTTCGCGCTCAAAAATAATATCGCCGCTCATTGCCTCCCAATTTCCATCGAAGGCTATTCCTATGAGTTGTCCTTTGGCATTCACCACCGGACTGCCGGAATTTCCGCCGGTAATATCGTTGGTGGTTATAAAATTCACCGGCAATTCACCTTTGGCGTTGGTGTAGTTCCCAAAGTTTTTATCTTTCCACAGCGTGCGCAGTTGCGCCGGCACTATAAATTCTTCGTTGGCGGGATTTTCTTTTTCTATCACACCATCGAGGGTAGAATAGTAATTGTAATGCACGGCATCGCGCGGACTGTAATCGGCTACTGAACCGTATGTAAGGCGTATGGTGGAATTGGCATCGGGGTAAAAGAGAGAATCGGGGTGTTGCTGTTTGAGCGATTCTAAGAATAAGCGTTTTGCTTGGTCGTATTGCGGCGATTGCAAATTTTGCTGAATGGCGAAATACGTAGGGAGTAAGTTGCGTAAAAAATCAAATCCGGGGTCTTGCATAAAGGTTTTTTCGTTGGGATTATCTATAAATGCCGTTAAGCGTTTTTGGTCGGTAAATATGGATTTGTTGTAGATGTTTTGTATGTATTTCTGCGCATTCCCTTTGTGTTTTTTGTCGATAATGCTGAAATAGGGAGGAAAAAATACCGAAGGAAGATTTTGCTCGAAGAGTGTGTGAATATTGAGCAACAGCGCGGCATCTACGGTGGCGTTGTAGTTGCTGAAATGTTCGGTAGCGCGTGCTTTCAGGCGATTGCCCTGTATTTTAATTTCCACCGGGTCATCGCTTTGCAGGGCTTCTAAAAACGGAATACATTCGTAAATAAACACCGGCATTTCTACTGCGTTGAGGTAGCCCAAGTAAAAATACACATTGGCGTATTGGTAAATTCTGGTAGAAGTGTAGTAATCTTCGAGCGTGGGCAGCACGTTTCCGAAGCGCGAAGCGCGTGTGCTGTCGGCACTAATCCAATCGCGGAGGGATTCTTCCTGTTCTTGCTTTTGTTGCACTACATTGAGGCGTTCTATGCCTCTGTTTTGCCCTATGGCGTACTTCCATTGATTGCTCATTTGGTCGTATTTTGCGGCATATTGTATTTTTATGCCGGGGTCGTTCTGCATAAATTGATTGTAAGTGCTCAGCACGCTTTGCCCTACTTCTATGGTGGCGCGGTTGGTGTAATTGGCAAGTACCTCTATTCCTGTGGAACTTAGGTAGCGGCTGGTGCTGCCCGGAAATCCCAATACCATAGAAAAATCGCCATTTTCGTAGCCTTTCAGCGAAACGGGTAAAAACCAACGCGGCGAGTAGGGTTTATTGTTCGGCGAATATTCCGCAGGTTTTCCACCGGCATCGGCGTATAGGCGCAATACTGCAAAATCGCCCGTGTGTCGCGGATAGGTCCAATTATCGGTATCGCCGCCAAATTTTCCTATGCTGCGCGGCGGCGCACCCACCAAGCGGACATCGAAAAAAACTTCATATACCATTAAAAAATACTGATTATTGTCGAAAAAACTTTTCACCGAAGCAAGATAGGCAGACGTATCGGTAACAGATTGTTCTATTTGAGCCACCACTTTTTCTATGGTATCGTTCAATTTTTGTGCTCCTTGCAGTTTGCCTTGCACTGAGCCAAATTCTTCGTGCAGAGGCACAATTCGGTCGCTCACATCTATCATTTTTACAAATCGCGTGGCGGTAATTCCCTCATTGGGCAATTCCTCGCTTTGATTCATAGCCCAAAATCCATTTTCTATGTAATTCTGCGTCAAATTCGTGTGTTTTTGAATCATATCGAAGGCACAGTGATAGTTGGTAAACGCAAGCCCTTGCTGCGACACCAATTCTGCGGTGCAAAAAAAGTAGAGCGGATTACTCGCGCCGCCAAGTCCGAGTATGGCATCTTTGAGCGATGAGGTGTTGATGCTGTAAATTTGCTCGGCGGTGAGGCGGCTGCCTTTTTGTTCAATACCGAGTTTTTGGAGCATACTCAGCAGCCACATACCTTCGTCGGCGTGGGCACTCAGCGTTGCAAGAGAAATGAGGAAAAGGCAAAGAATTTTTTTCATGATGTTTGATTGTTATATTCGGTGCTAAAAGTAGCATACAAATTCGACTTCTCAAAATCTTTATGCCAATAAGAAGTGCAATATTGCACATTTTTTTATGATTTTCAACACTAAGTTTCTAAAAAAGAGTACCTTTGTGTATAATTTAAAAACTTTAATAAACATGAAAAAAATTGTAAAAACAGTGTGTGCACTTGCCATAGCCGTAGGGTTTGCAAGTTGCGAAAAAGAACAATCTTCACTTGATGTGAGTGCATTTACCGAGCAAGCAACGGTAAAAGGTATTGCATCGTATAATTCGGGTTACGATGCAAGTACCAGTTTTTTTGTAAAGGTATTGGCAAATCAAATTTTGAATTATGTGATATTGATAGACGATGGAATACTTGCAACGGGTAGCACCACTACCGATGGAAACGGAATGTATTCAATTTCCGTACCTACGAGTTATGGACTTAATTCCGATGTAATAATTACGGTGAATTTTGAGGCGGATTATGCCCTAAATACAACAATAACTCGAAAAGCGGTATTTTCCGGTTCGGCATACGCAGTTTCGTTGATGCCGCATGAAATACAAGTTGTCGATATTTTTGCCGATGAGAATGGTATTATTCAAACTCCGGACGACCTTAATTAAGTATAAACCACAGAAAAACAGAAGACATGAAAAAAATACTGTATATACTTACAGCCCTTCTTTGCGTGGGCAACGCAGCCTTTGCGCAGCAAGAAGAACGCACTATGCGGGTAATTCCCGCCGGCTATATGCCCGAAAAAGGCGATATTTCAATAGGATTTGCAACAGCATGGGGTGGAAGCCCCATTGCTCGCCCCGTGATAGAAGAATCTATGGCTACCGAAATAACGATTGCTCGCTATTTATTGCCCCGTATTTCTCTTATGGGTAAATATCAGTTGGGTGAAACTACCGCACTTCGTGCAAATGTTGGCTTTCTTGGCAGTTCGGTAAACGAACGCTACTATGTGCAAGACGATAAACTTGCCGTGTTAGACCCTCTTTCGCAAGCAAAAGTAGTAGATACCTACAAACAAAGAAACAACGGCGCAAGCATAGCCATAGGAATTGAAAAACAACGCGCCTACCGCAATGTGCGCGGATTTGCAGCAGCAAGTGCGCTCTATGCTTTCGGAAAATCAACTATTGATTATGTCTATGGCAATGCAATTACTGCAATCAATCAAACACCTACAACGTTTGAGAATATCTATTTTCGCGCAGGGTATTTGGATAATGCCCGCTTTTTGAAACAATCTTACGACAATGCGCACGCAGTGGGAGCGGTAGGTCATGTGGGTGTGGAATGGTTTTTCTCGCCAAAAGTATCGCTTGGCGGCGAAATGAACGTTTCATTCCTCTATCAATGGACACCGCAAGTAAGTGCTACCTACGAAGGTTGGGACATTATCAGCAATTCGCTTGTGGAATACACTGATTTATATGCTCCAAAAAGCAGCGGATTTTATTACGGAACCGATAATTTGGGCGCAAATCTTTCCCTGAATTTCTATTTCTAAACGAAAAAATTTTACATGCGAAACGAGAAACCTGTTACGTTAATATAATGTAGCAGGTTTTTTTTATATTTTCTTTTTTTGCCAATGTGTGCCGCTGAAATACCACACACTGAGTAGTCCGAGCAGAATTTGATACACAATTTCGCCGCTCCAAATATATTCCAAATTGTGCGGAAAGTGCGAGGAAAGCATATACACCGCAATTAAATACAACACCAGCGTAATTCCTTCCACAAAGAGTGCTATCATGGTATTGCCCGTAGCCGAAATTGCCGAAAAAATTATCCACGCAAAGCCGGAAAGAATAATGGCGAATCCCACTACGTAAAACGATTTAAAGCCAATTTCAACCAAATACGCGCTATCGGTGTACAGGCTCATAATTCCGCGTGCCGACACAAGCACCGGCAGATACACGATGAGCGAAGTAATTACACTGAATCGAATCACGCGGCGAATAATAGGCAGTACGTGCGTTGCTTGATTTTGCCCCAGCGCATTGCTCACCAGCGTGCTCACTGTGGCGCCATACGCCCACAGCGGACAAATGGCGAGAATGTAAAAACTACGAATAATGTTGCTCGCCGCCAAATTTTGTTCGCCTGTTTTTTCAATAATGATAAAAAATAAAAACCACGAACTGAGCGAAAACAGATTTTGCAACATGGTGAAAATCGACAAATTCATAGTTTGCACTATAATGTGGAAATTAGGGCGTTTGAAGCGGAACATTCGGTATGTTCGTATATCAACTTTGCGCAGCACTATGATTATGAAAAATACAAATCCGGCAACTTCGGCAAGCATACTTGCCCATGCCGCACCTTCAATTCCCATCGCGGGAAATCCTATTTTTCCGAAAATGAGAATATAATCGAGCACAAAATTGGTAAAGGCAACCACCAGAGCAGCCATGCCAATATATTTGGTGTATTCTATACCCACAAAAAACGAACGCATAACCACACATCCAAGCGAAAAAAACAGCGTGAACACGCGAATATTCAAATAGCGCATGGCAACATTGAGAATGTCTTCGGAATTGAGCATGAAGCCAAGTATGGAGCGCGAAAAAAACAGCGATACAAGAATAATGACCGCCGAAAAGAACCAAATAAAGTATAAACTGTTTTCAAAAATTCCGCCGATTTGCCGTAGGCGTTTTTCGCCATTGCGCCGTGCTATGAGAATTTGTGTGCCGTTGGCAAAACCCATGCCCACTACAAAGAGTATAATGTAAAATGTGCCGGCAATAGCCGAAGCCGCGAGTTCCAAATCGCCTACGTGCCCCAAAAAAGCCGTGTCGATTACTCCCACCAAATTTTCGGCGATTAGCCCTATCATGAGCGGATAGGATATGTTCCAAATTTTGCGAAAGGATGGGAGCGGAGTATCGCTTGTTGAGATTTGCATGATTGTGTGTTTTGCGGCAAAAATACTACAATTACGAATTTCAAATTACGAATTACGAAGTTTTTTCTATTTTTGCGCAATGAATCCAACAATTCTTGCCATAGAATCTTCGTGTGATGACACTTCGGCTGCGGTAATACGCGGTGGGGAGGTGTTGTCGAATTGCATAGCAAGTCAAAAAATTCACGAACAGTATGGGGGAGTGGTACCGGAATTGGCATCGCGTTCGCATCAGCAGAATATTGTGCCGGTGGTGCATCAGGCTTTGAACGAGGCGGGAGTTACTGTTTCCGATATTTCGGCGGTGGCGTGCACGGTTGGTCCGGGTTTACTCGGTTCGTTGCTTGTGGGAGTTTCGTTTGCCAAAGGATTTGCGCTGGCGCATGGATGTAAACTCATAGAAGTGAATCACTTGCATGCGCACGTGCTGGCGAGTTTTATAGAAACGCCTACTTATAAACCGGCAAAACCGCAGTTCCCGTTTTTGTGTTTGTTGGTTTCGGGTGGCAATACGCAACTCATTCTTGCCCACGATTACAATCGTATGGAAATTCTGGGCGCAACTATAGACGATGCCGCCGGCGAAGCCTTCGATAAATGCGCAAAACTCATGGGTTTGCCCTATCCCGGCGGTCCGCATATAGATAGACTTGCGCAGGAGGGAAATCCTTGTGCCTTTACGTTCAATAAACCGCAGATTGCAGGTTTTGATTACAGTTTCAGTGGTTTTAAAACTTCGGTATTGTATTTTCTGCAAAAAGAAATTGCAAAAAATCCCAATTTTGTAGCACAAAATGTACCCGATTTGTGTGCTTCTATTCAGCACCGCATAGTGGGAATGTTGCTGCATAAATTGCACAAAGCAGTGCAGGCAACCGGAGTGAAACACATAACAATAGGCGGCGGTGTGGCTGCAAATTCCGGTTTGCGCAGCGCAATTCATGAGTATGGCGAAACGTACGGTGTAGCAACATACTTGCCTCCGCGCATGTATACTACCGACAATGCCGCCATGATAGCCGTTGCCGCGTATTATAAGTATGTGAGCGGAGAATTTGCTTCGCAAACTATGAACGCTCGCGCTCGCTTTCCGCTGAGCGAGTATTTTGCTGAAAAATCGTGATGTTTTTGATTGCTAAATAGAGAGATTGCTTCACTGCGTTCGCAATGACGAAGGGATGAAGATGCAATGACGAAGGAGTGAAGTGTGTGTAATGATAAATGAAATAGTTCAGAACGCAAAATCCCACTTATGGGAGATTTAGGGGGCTTACTCATCGCCGGAGAAAAATTCCGATACTTTGCGGTATTCCGAAAATACCTGTGCTCGCGAAATAAATCCTACGTAGGTGCCATCGGGTTGTATCACAGGGAAATTATAGTGATTGCTTTTTTGAATTACTTCCACTACTTTTGCCATATCGTCATTGGGTGAAAAATATAGTTCAGGCGAGTACATGAGTGTGCGGATTGGTAATTGTTCGTGCGCTTTGTGATTGAGCAAGAGGTGGCGAATGTCGTTGAGTTTGATAATTCCTTTGAGTTTTCCTTCTTTGTCTATTATGGGGAAAATATCGCGCGTGGCAGTTTTAAAAATTTCCAAAAAATCTTTCAGTGTAGCATGTTCGGGCACAGTGCTGAAATTGGTTTCCAATACATTGCGCAGGCGCATAATAGTAAGCACCGAGCGGTCGGTATTGTGGGTGAGCAGTTGTTTGCGCTTTGCAAGCAAATAGGTGTACACCGATGTTTCTTCAAACACGCGCACCGTAGCGTATGCTACTGCCGATACTATCATAAGCGGCACAAACAAACTATAACCGCTGGTAATATCGGCAATCAAGAAAATCCCCGTGAGCGGTGCGTGCATTACGCCGCTTATCATGCCGCACATGCCGAGCAACACAAAAATTGTTTCGCTCACTTGAATATTGAAATGCGTAAAAATGAAGGAAATAAATAATCCTATCATGGCACCCATAAAAAGCGAAGGTGCAAAAATACCTCCCACGCCGCCGGCTCCAAAAGTGAGCGAAGAAGCCACTACTTTCACAAAAATCAAACACAGAAAGAGCACACAACTGAGGGCAAAACTTTTCTCGAAACTCACAAAAATAGAGTGCTGAAACAAAAACGAATAATCGCCGCGAATAGCCATGTTAATAAAATCGTAGCCCTCGCCATAGAGCGCGGGAAAAAGAAAGAGCAGGATTCCCAACAATCCGCCACCCACAAATAAGCGGCGGCGCGGCGAAGGAATGTCATCGAAAGCGGTATTGAGTTTTACGTATATTCGCTTGAAATACACCGAAATAAGCCCGGTGATAATGCCTAGCAAAATAAAGGTGGGCGTGTCTATAATTTCATAACCTTTGTTGAATAGTTCTACGGAGTGAAACAGTACGTCTTGCTCCATAAAAAAATACGAAGTGAGGGTGGCACTCGAAGAAGCGAGGAGTAGTGGCACCACCGTAGCCAATGAAAGATTGAGCACAATTACTTCCATGGCAAAAATCATGGCAGCCACCGGCGCATTGAATATTGCCGCCATTACCCCCGAAGCACCGCAGGCTATGAGCAGCACTATTTGTTTGTAATTGAGTTTGAGAATCCGCCCGGTGTTCGACCCAAGTGCCGCACCGGTAATAATACTTGGACCTTCCAATCCAACCGAACCACCAAAACCTACGGTAAATGCCGAACTGATGATGGACGAAAACGTGTAGTGCCAGCGAATACGCCCTTTGGTCATGGAAATAGCATAGAGCACCGCCGGTACGCCGTGCCGCACCGAATATTTTACCACATATTTCATAAAAATCACCGCAATGGCAATTCCTATCATGGGAAGAAAAAAGTAGAACACATTACCCTCGCTGAATGGCGACCACACGTGTAGCAGGTGGCGAATACCATGCACCAGCGATTTCAAAATGACCGCCGCGCAACCGCTGATAAAACCCACAAGCACACTCAGCAGATAAATAAACTGCTTATCGTTGATGTGCTGATGCCGCCAACGAATAAATTTAGTTAAATATGCCTGTGTCGGAAGTTTCACAATGCGAGAAATAATGCAATACTATTTGAATACGAGTGCAAAAGTACAATTAATTGTAAATGGTTAATTGGTAATTGTAATTTTTTTTAGATTCAGGTATAGAGTAGGTAGTATTCAGTAGCGAGTACTGAGTAATATGCCAATGAAAACGCCAACACTATTTTTTTGTAATTAACTGATAATGAATATATTGCAAAAAACAAATTGCCATATAAAAAATTACAGATATGTCCTTGTTTTTCGGAATGTATTGATGTATATTTGCACATGAAAGTCGCTAAGTTATTACATAAATTTTATTACTATGAAAAAACTGTTTACTAAAAAAGCCTATTGGTATGTAGTATATGCTTCTCAAAATGGATTAACGTTTAGAGAAAAACTTATTATTCAATAACTTTAATACTATGCACATGATGTTACATAACATCATGTGCATTTTGTTTTTAACGATAATTTTAATGCCATGAAAAAATTAATTATATTATTCATTATGAGTATGGTATCATTATGTGCATACGCTCAATTTCGTCCGAATTATAATATGCCGGAATATATGATACCCGCAGAATACGCTATCGCTCTTAATCACACAGAAGAAATAACAATAAATGATTTTCCTAAAAACTATTCCGGACAGATTGATTTAGAAGTCTCTTATAGAGGAACATATATAAAAGTTTATAAACTTAATGTTACAGAAACGTTTAATTTTGAATTTTTTACTACTTCTTCCAAATCTGGTTTTGAATTCTATTTTGCTGGAGATAATCCAAAAACTATTTTAGGTTATGCTACTGCTCATGCCGTTTTTGCATATCCAGATAATCAGAGCCTGCAACAATATGGGACTGTTGCAGTATATGCACCTATATATTTATTATTATGGGGTTCCGCTCGTCTTCCCGAAGAAGAACTGCCGTATTATTCTATACAATTTAGTAAAAACAATCCTTCTCCTACAATCACATGGCAACAAGAAGAAACAGCAACCGGCTATCGAATAGATATTTACTACGAGAACGGCGAAGTTATAACTTCCTTGAATTTTGATGCAAGCGGAAATTATGTGGGAATAGTACAAAAATCCCTTTCTTT
>JAITUU010000023.1 GCA_031286165.1 Bacteroidales bacterium | reverse complement strand
GCTTTTTTGCACGTCATTGCGAACGTTGTGAAGCAATCCACGTATGTATGTGGTGAATTACGAATATTCAAGCACGTTGTTCCGCAGCCTAAGTTGCTTACAAGTAGCCCTCGCCTCAGGAAATGACATAAGGAAGTAGATGTAATGAAGGATAGTTATTTTTTAGTATTGCCTTACCTTAGAGGAGATTGAGAGGGCTTTTCTAAAATAATTTACAATTTGTAATTTTTCATTTACAATTAATCCTATTTTTGCAGCATATATAGTATGCCGTATGTACGATTACAAAATCATTAATGCCTACGTAGTAACCATGAATGCCGATTTTTCGGTGATAGAACATGGTTGCGTGTGTGTGCAGGGCGATAGCATAGCGCAGGTGTGCTGCATGAGTGAAAGTTACGAATTAGAGGCACAAACGGAGATAGATGCGCAGGGAAGTTTGCTTTTGCCGGGTTTTATCAATGCGCACACCCACGCCGGTATGAGTTTTTTGAAGGGCTATGCCGATGATGTACCGCTTAAAACGTGGCTTTTTGAGCATATTTTTCAGGTGGAAAAGCAGTTTTTAAATCCCGACAATGTAAAAACCGGCGCGGCACTTGCCATGCTCGAAATGATAGCGAGTGGTACCACTTGCTTTGTAGATATGTATTATTTTGTGGAAGAAACCGCGCAGTTGTGCGAACACATAGGTATGCGTGCCTTTCTTTCGCAAGCAATAGCCGATTTTGCGGTAGCCGATGCAGCCTCGCCCGATATTGCGTTTGCGCATTTGGAAAAACTCATGCGCGAATATGAACAACATGATTTGGTGCGTATTATTCCCGGTCCGCATAGTATTTACACCTGCTCGGCGGAATATTTTAAAACAGCGCGTGCGCTTGCCAATCGCTATAATCTTCCACTCAATACCCACCTTTCGGAAACTGCCGAAGAATATCAAAATTGCATGGAGGCACATGGGAAAACACCGGTGGAATATCTCGCCGATTTGGGAATTTTTGAGGGAAAAACCATAGCGGCACACTGCGTGTATGTGAGTGAAACCGATACGGAAATGTTGGCGGAAAAGCAGGTGGCAGTGGTGAATAATGCACAGAGTAACCTCAAACTCGTGTGCGGTATTGCGCCGGTGCCTGCCATGCTCGAAAAAGGCGCGAAGGTGTGTTTTGGTACCGATAGCGCGGTAAGCAATAATTCACTCGATATGTATGCCGAAATGAAAACTGCCGCGCTCGTGCATAAATTCAATAGCGGCAATGCTCGCGCAGTGAATGCCCGGCAAGCGGTATTTATGGCTACGCGCGGTGCGGCGCAAAGTTTGGGAATAGAGCACCTGTGCGGTTCTATTGAACCGGGTAAAAAAGCCGATTTGCAAATGGTGAATATCAATCAAATTCACGCAGTGCCGCTCTACAACGTGTATTCGCACATAGTATATGCGCTTTCGGGCGGCGATGTAGATACGGTGTTTGTAAACGGCAGATGTGTGTATTTGCACAAGCAATTTCAAACCATAGATGAGTTCGATGTGATGCTGCAAGCCCAAGAATTGGCAAATAAGATTGCGGTGGAACGCGAAAAATAAGCCCCTCCCACCCCTCCCCATAAGGGAGGGCTTTGAGTTTTGAAAAAAATATGTGCCGACATTGCCAACGCAGTGCAGCAATCTATACGGTATTGAAAATGATTTGATGTGTATGATTTTTTGTGCTTTTTTAGTCCCCCTATGGGGGATTTAGGGGGCTTTTTAAAAAATTATACTATATTTGCCCAAACACCCGTGCCAATATGTATAAAAAATTGAAACAGAGCCTGTATATTCTCCTCAGTCCAGCCAAAGGCAATAGAGTGTGGGATAATATTCTCGATTATTTTTTGGTAATCTTAATTTCGCTGAATGTTGCTGCCGTAATTTTGGAAACGGTAAATAGCATTTACGCCGTGTATGCCGTGTATTTTAAGAATTTTGAACGAGTCTCGGTGCATATTTTCACGGTGGAATACGTGTTGCGCGTGTGGGTGTGCACCTGCGATGAAAAATACAAACACCCGGTGTGGGGGCGATTGCGCTATATGTTTTCGCTGGGTGCATTGATAGATTTACTCGCGTTTTTACCCTTCTATTTGCCCTTTACTTCGGTGGATTGGCGGCACTTGCGTATTTTGCGTTTGTTTATGTTTGTGCGCATTTTCAAATTGGGGCGATATTTGAGTGCCAAAGAATTGATAGCCAATGTGTTTAGTTCTAAGCGCGAGGAATTAATACTCTGTTTGGCAATCACTGTTTCGCTCATAGTAGCGGCATCGGGATTTGTATATTTTGCCGAAAATTCGGCGCAACCCGAAAAATTTTCGAGTATTCCGGCAACTATGTGGTGGGGTGTAACTACATTAACTACAGTTGGTTATGGTGATATTTATCCCATTACCCTTACCGGTAAAATTCTCACATCTATTATTTCAATTTTGGGAATAGGGGTATTTGCCTTGCCTGCCGGTATTTTGGCTTCGGGATTTTCCGAAGAATTGCAAAAGCGTAAACACAAACACGGAACGACATGTCCGAATTGCGGACGCGAAATTGATACACAACATATTACACACTTATCATAATGCTTTCGATTTGTATAGCAACATATAATTACGATGTGCGTGAACTTGTGCGCGAAGTGCATAAGCAGTGCCGCAAAGCCGCCGTACCCTTTGAAATTCTTGTGGCAGATGACCATTCGGAATTGCACGTTCACGAGCGAAATCAAAGTTGTGCCGCCACGCCGCAGGTGCTCTATTGGCGCGAAAGCGAAAATAGGGGCAGGGCTGCCATTCGCAATATTCTTGCGCGTAGAGCGCAGTTTTCCTACCTGCTCTTTCTCGACTGTGATGCGCAGATTACAAGTCCGCATTTTATAAAAGATTATGTGGCGGCAGCACACAAACACTGTGTGATATGCGGTGGGGTGGATTATCAAAAAAAAGCACCCGAACGCGCGAAATTTCTGCGATGGAACTATGGTGTGCAGCGCGAAAAAATTTCTGCCGAAGTGCGTACCAAAACAGGAAAGGGTTTGACACTTTTTAATTTACTGATTGATAGAGAGTTGTTTTTACGTATTCGTTTAAACGAAATTATTCGCGAATATGGCTACGAAGATACCTTGCTGGAATATACGCTCAAACAACAGAAAGCGCACATTATTCATATCAACAATGCCGCCATTCATGCAGGGCTGGATACGAACGCGGTGTTTTTACACAAAATAGAAGAAAGTTTGCGCACGGTAACGCTTCTTGTGCGCAATGCCGATATTGAGCGCGATTTTTTGCGTTCTATTACAATATATAGAACCTATATGTTGTGCAAAAAAATTCATGTAGTTACGTTGTTGAAACTCATATTCCGTACCATTGGAAAACCGCTGTATCGCGCCATTGTGCAAAAAAATCTACCCTTGCAACTATTCGATTTCTACAAACTTGCGTACTTTTGCAGTATTCAAACAAAGCACTCATGAAAACCAACGCGGAACTCCAACTCGCTCTCGATTTTATACAATACACGGGAAAACACATTTTTTTGACAGGAAAGGCGGGAACCGGGAAAACCACATTTTTGCGGAAATTACAAGATGTAGTGCCCAAGCGTATGGTGGTGGTGGCACCCACCGGCGTGGCGGCTATCAATGCTCGCGGCGTTACTATTCACTCGTTTTTTCAACTTCCTTTTGGTCCAATTTTGGGCGAGTTTAAACCTGACCAACAGCGATTCAGCAAGAAAAAAATCAATATTATAAAAAGTATAGAACTGCTGGTGATAGACGAAATCAGTATGGTGCGAGCCGATTTGCTTGACGGTATTGACACCGTTCTGCGCCGTTTTCGCGACCATTCCAAACCCTTTGGCGGCGTGCAGTTGCTCATGATTGGCGATTTACAGCAACTTGCGCCGGTGGCAAAAGATGCAGAGTGGGAATTGCTGCGCCCTCACTACGAAACCATTTATTTTTTCAGTAGTCGCGCTTTGCGCGAAACGTCTTTTGTGAGCATAGAACTTTTGGAAGTGTTTCGCCAGCAGGATAGCAGTTTTATAGAAATTTTGAATAAAGTACGCGAAAATCGACTTGATACACAGTCGCTTACGGAATTGAATAAACGCTATCTTCCTGATTTTGAGCCCAATGACGATGATGGTTACATAATGCTGTGTACGCACAATGCGCAGGCGCAGCGCATTAATTCGCAGCGATTGACCGATTTGCAGGGCGAAGAACACACATTTACTGCGCGGGTGCAAGGAAATTTCCCGGAATATTCCTATCCTACCGAAAAAGAACTGACACTCAAAGTGGGTGCACAGGTAATGTTTGTAAAAAACGACCCTTCGCCGGAAAAGCAGTTTTACAACGGCAAAATAGGAATGATAGTGGAAATAGATGGCGACACGGTGTTTGTGCAATCGCCTGCCGAACCGGAAGCCATAGCCGTAACGCCGCTCACGTGGGAAAATGTGCAATACACGCTCAATGAACAAAGCAACGCCATAGAAGAAAAAATCGAGGGAGAATTTATGCAAATTCCGCTCAAATTGGCGTGGGCTATCACTATTCACAAAAGTCAGGGATTGACATTTGAGCGGGCGGTGATTTCTGCCGAAGCATCGTTTGCCCACGGACAGGTGTATGTGGCTCTGAGCCGTTGCAAAACCTTAGAGGGCATGGTGCTTGCCGCACCCATTCGCTCCGGTAATATTTTGAACGACCACATTGTGAGCGGATTTACGCGGCAGATTGAGGAAAATCGTCCGAACGAAGCACAACTCAATGAGGCGCGAATTGCTTATCAACACGAACTTGTGCGTGATGTATTTTCGTTTCAAAAACTGCACAAAAACCTGTTTGCAATACTCAAAATTATAGATACCCACAAAGGAAGTTTTCCGGTATTTATGCACTCGTTGTTCAATCCGCAGCAGTTTGAAACCGACATTACGAACGTTTCTGTTTCGTTTCAGCGGCATATTTCACACCTTTTATTCACCGAAGCCGATGTGGAAAAAAACGATGCTCTGCAAGAACGCATTGCAAAAGGAGCAGAGTATTTTCTTACAAAAGTAGTTGATTTGGTGGCACTTCCTTTTGAAAAAATGGATTTGGACATAGATAATCAAGAAGTGAAAAAGCAGATTAGTAATGCCACAAACACACTTTCGGAAGAATTGCGGGTAAAAACCGCGACATTGCAAACCTTGCGCGAAGGATTTTCGCTTGTGAAATTGCAAAAAGCAAAGGCAGAAGCACTGATTGAAAAAGAACGAAAACTGGAGAAAAATAAGAAAGAGAGCATTGGTGGAGAGAAAACAACTGTAAAAGTTACAGCCGAAATCGACCCGAAAAATTTACCCAATATGCCGCTTTTCAATACATTGCGCTCGTGGCGTATGGAAAAATCGAAGGATTTGAGTGTGCCGCCGTTTGCAATATTTTCACAAAAAGTATTGTACGAATTAGTTACACACCTGCCGCAAAATCCCAAAGAATTGGCGCAAATACAAGGTTTTGGAAAAATGAAAACCCAGCAATTTGGTGAAGAAATTACTGAAATTATTCGCCTCTATTGTGAAGAGCAGAATATAACACCCACACTTTTTTCCGAAAAACAACGTGCACCCAAAAAAACAAAGGACGAAGATACGAAATTGCGAAGTTTGGAACTGTTTAAACAAGGGAAAACGATAGAAGAAATTGCTACAGCACGAGGTTTTGCTATTTCCACCATAGAAGGACACGTGGCGCACTATGTGCAAACGGGTGAATTGAGTATTCACGAATTGGTGCCGGAAGAAAAAGTGAACACGATAACTGAATATTTTACCGAAACGCAAGACCCTTCGCTTGGTGCGGCTCGCGATGTGCTCGGCGAGAACTATTCATACTTTGAATTGCGTGTAGTGCGCGATAGTTTAGGAATTGGGAGTTAGTTGTGTTTGAAAATTCATTACTACCTATTCATTACTTGTTAAAATAATTTTCAATTTTCAATTTTCTACTTTCAACTAATTTGTATTTTTGTAAAAAAAAGAATTATGGCAGAAGAAGTAGCAGAATACGGCGAAGATAGTATAAAAAGTCTTGATTGGAAAGAGCACATTCGCCGCCGTCCGGGTATGTATATTGGAAAACTTGGCGATGGCTCGGCTATGGACGATGGTATTTACATTCTTTTGAAAGAAGCCCTCGACAATTCTATTGACGAATATATGATGGGTTTTGGTAAGGTTATCGACATTACCATTTCCGAACATTCGGTTACAATTCGCGACAACGGACGCGGTATTCCGCTCTCGAAAGTGCTCGATGTGAGTTCTAAAATCAATACCGGCGGTAAATACGATTCGGGTGCGTTTAAAAAATCGGTGGGTTTGAATGGTGTGGGTTTGAAAGCCGTAAATGCACTTTCTACCAAATTTATTATCAAATCCTTTCGCGAACACGAAGTAAAAGCAATAGAATTTTCGCGTGGCGAGGTAATTACCGAAAGTGCCGTGCAAGCTGCGCCCGATGAACCGAATGGCGTGTATATCAAATTTTATCCTGATGATACGATTTTCTCGAACTTTGTGTATCGCATGGAATATGTGGAAGATATGCTGCGCAATTATACCTACCTCAATTCGGGCTTGACCATAGTTTTGAACGGTAAAAAATTCATTTCGCGCAACGGATTACTCGATTTGCTCAACGAAAATTTGGGCGGCGAGCCTATTTACGCCCCCATTCACTTACGCGGCACCGATATAGAAATTGCTTTGACCCACGAAAATCGCTATGGTGAAATGTATTACTCCTTTGTGAACGGGCAAAATACCGTGCAGGGCGGTACTCATTTGAATGCATTCAGAGAGGCATACGCCAAAACGATAAAGGAATTTTTCAGTGCCAAAAATTTGGAAGCGGTGGATATTCGCCAAAGTGTGATAGCGGCGGTGAGTGTGCGCGTGGAAGAACCGGTGTTTGAAAGTCAAACAAAAACAAAACTCGGTTCCAAAGATATGGGACCCGAAGGACCTTCGGTGCAAAAATTTATCGGCGATTTTGTGAAAGAGCAGTTAGATAACTATTTACACAAAAATCCGCTGGTAGCCGATGCGTTATTGAAAAAAATTCAAAGTTCCGAAAAAGAACGAAAAGCAATGGCTGGGGTGCAAAAAACCGCTCGCGAAATGGCGAAAAAGGCGAATTTGCACAATAAAAAATTGCGCGATTGCCGCGTGCATTACAACGATGAAAAAAACGACCTTCGCCACGATACCAGCATATTTATCACAGAGGGAGATTCGGCGAGCGGTTCTATTACAAAATCGCGCAATCCCAATACCCAAGCGGTGTTTAGCCTGCGAGGAAAACCGCTCAATACCTTTGGACTTACCAAAAAAGTGGTGTATGAAAACGAAGAATTTAATCTTCTGCAAGCCGCACTCAATATTGAAGACGATTTAGATAATTTGCGCTACAACAATGTAATTATAGCTACCGATGCCGATGTCGATGGCATGCACATTCGCTTGCTTTTGATTACATTTTTTCTGCAATTTTTTCCCGAACTCATTCAGCGCGGGCACGTGTTTATACTGCAAACGCCGCTTTTTCGCATACGCAATAAAAAAGAAACGCGCTACTGCTACTCCGAAGAAGAACGCCAGCGTGCCATTGAGGAACTCAAACCAAGTCCCGAAATTACGCGATTCAAAGGTTTGGGAGAAATTTCGCCGAACGAATTTACGGCGTTTATTGGAAAAGATATGCGTTTGGAACCGGTGAAAGCAAGCAAAGATATGTCCATAGAGCAACTTTTGACCTACTATATGGGGCAAAATACACCGGCTCGCCAAGAATTTATTATTCAAAATCTTCGCTTTGAAGAAGATATTGTGGAGGAATAAACGTTTGCAATGTTACATAAATGTAGTCATTCCGCACTTGATACAGAATCTAAATATTGGGGGAGATTCCTGCTTTCGCAGGAATGACAAAAGGAGTATTCGAGATTTGTAACTGATAAAAAAACACACAATGTGTGTTATCGCTCGAATACCGAATGAATTTCGTTAATTTCGGCGTGGGTGCGCCCATCGGCGGTGTTGAATACTTTTGAAAGAGTATTCGATGAGGATTCCAAAATAAATTTATACACGGTATCGTCAGTTCCTAATGTGGTATATACAAAGGAATTAACATCATTTTCGCCGTCTTCCATAATTCTGTATTCGCTCCATTCGGTGAGTGAGCGCACTTCTAAAATTCTATTCATATTGCAGGCGAATTGGAACTGAATGGAGCGTTTTACGGTAGAGTCGGCTGCAAAAGTATTATCGGCACTAAATGAACCGAAGGTGGTGCGAAATACTTCGAGGGAATAACATAGTGTGGAGTCGAGTAAGGGAATAGTTTGCGCCTGCGCAGCACAAAACGAAACGCCTACAAACATACACACAAGAAAACAAAGTTTTTTCATGCACCTATATTCTTAGAATGGTAAATCGTCTGAAGCTTCCATAACCGGCTCGCTCGACATAGGTGCATCGAAAGGCGGCGGAGTAGGATTGCTGCTTGGCGCGGGTGTGGCACTTGCGCCGCCGGCAGGCACTATTTTCCATGCTTTGGCTTCGGTAAAATATCTACCGTTGTATTCGCGGCTTTCTATATCGAAAGAAATTGCGTAGGTACTTCCCGGAATCATGCTGCTTTCCGAAACTTTATCGCCCCACACGGCTATACATACTTGTTTGGGGTATTGGTCTTGGGTTTGAAACACATATTCTTGTTTTTTCCACGTTCCGTTTTTTCCCTGCCCCGTTTGTGCAGGAAGTATTTTGAGCAACTGCGCTTGTAATTCCATCTTGTTTTGTTGAAAATTGAAAATTGAAAATTATTTGTAATTCACTAATAACTAACAACTAATCACTAAATTAATATTCTTCTTCGTTGAAAAAGAAATCGTCCTTACTTGGGTAATCAGTCCAAATTTCTTCGATACTTTCGTAAATTTCTCCTTCGTCTTCAATTTCTTGCAAATTTTCAATTACTTCGAGCGGTGCACCCGAACGCATTGCAAAATCTATTAATTCTTCTTTTGTTGCAGGCCACGGCGCATCTTCCAATTTTGAGGCTAATTCTAATGTCCAATACATAGTGTTTTATTTTTTAGGGTTATATTTTTAGTTTGAATGTCTATACGTCTAAATGTCTGAAAGTCTATCGTATAATGGTTTTTTCGCGTTCCGGTCCGGTGGAAACTATGGTAAGCGGTACACCTGTTTCTTTTTCTATAAATGTAATATAATTTTTAATTTCAGCAGGAAGTTCTTCGTATGTGCTCATGGGCAAATCCTGTTTCCAGCCTTTAAATTCTTCGTATATTGGCGTTACGTTTTCCAAATCATCGGGCACGTAATTTATTGTGCTGCCTTTGTAGGCATATTTGGTACATATTTTTATGGTATCGAAGGAATTAAGCACATCTATTTTCATCATAAATAGTTGCGTAACGCCGTTTATCATAATAGCGTATTTGAGTGCCACTAAATCTAACCAACCACAACGGCGAGCGCGTCCGGTGGTAGAGCCAAATTCGCGACCAACGTCTTGCATGGTTTTTCCATCGGCATCGAAAAGTTCGGTAGGGAAAGGACCGCTTCCTACGCGCGTGCAATATGCTTTAAAAATTCCGAATACTTCGCCCACTGCTTTGGGGGAAATGCCAAGTCCGGTACAGGCTCCGGCAGATACGGTATTCGATGAGGTTACAAAAGGATATGAACCAAATTCCACATCGAGCAAAGTTCCTTGTGCACCTTCGCACAATACTGATTTTCCTGCTTGTAATTCTTTGTTTACCAATACTTCGGTAGTTTCTATGCGGAGCGATTGGAGGAGCGCAATACCTTCAAACCATTGTTTTTCGTAGGCTGCAATGTCGAAAGAATAGTCGTAATTTTTGAGAATTTGCAAGTGATTGTTTTTACATTCACTGTATCGCTCCGCAAAATTATTCAAAATATCGCCCACGCGCAATCCGTGTCGCGCCACTTTGTCAGTATAAGTAGGACCAATTCCTTTTTTCGTAGAACCTATTTTTTTGTCGCCTTTTGCGTTTTCGTATGCCTCATCGAGTGCTTTGTGCGTAGGCATTATAATGTGTGCCTTGCTCGAAAGTATTATTTTGCTTGCCACGTCAATGCCTTGAGCAGTAAGTTTATCCACTTCTTCTTTGAATATATAAGGGTCTATTACCACGCCATTACCTATAATGTTTATGGCATTTTCGCGAAAAATTCCCGATGGAATGGTGTGAAGCACGTGTTTTACGTTATTAAAAACTAAGGTATGTCCGGCATTCGGACCGCCTTGAAATCGTGCAATGATATTGTATTTTGGGGTTAAAACATCTACTATTTTACCCTTACCTTCGTCTCCCCATTGTAGTCCTAAAAGAACATCTGCTTTCATTTTTTCGTTTTTTAAAAATCACACAAAGATAAAAAAAAAACAAACCCTACAATGATTTGTAAAAATACTTTTTGCAAAAATAGTGAACAAGCGGCTGTTGATAGCAGGTGAGTGTATGTAACATTGTGATAATCAATCGAAAAAGTTAAATATGTGAGTGCTGCGTGAGTTTGTTGATTTTTTCGTGCAATTCGCTTAGTTGTTTATTCAAATTGCGGTGGTTTTCGTGCAATTCGTCAATTCGTTTGTTAATAAATTCATGATTATCGTGCTGATGTTTGTGCATGGATTTTAATTTTTCGTGAATCAATACTCCGCCGCCTGCTGCTATGCTCGCCCCCAATGCACTGAGTACGTTGGTGTAATTTCCCAAAATGAGTTGCACTCTATCCGAAGGAATCCAATCGCTCAAAAATGGAAATACAATGCACAAAATGGCAAATACTACCAAGTAAAAAAATAAGAATACGTAGAGTATAATGGAAGTTTTGCTCGAAATGAGTGCGGGTACTTTTGCCAACGCTTTTTCTATTGCCGACATGATTTTTCTGAATTTTTGGTGTTACAAGTATTGAATTGAGGCGAAATTCGATAAAAATTTTCATAAAACAAAATTACGAGCGAATAAAAATTACCGTTTATGTGGTGAGTAGCGCAGTTTTTTGTATGTTTGCACTTCAATTACTAACAATATTTTTTTGCGCACGCAATTTTACTCAATGAAGGCACTTGCTATGTGGAAGATTTTTTCCGCCGTTTTTCAACCCATACTTATTTCTACCTATTGTGCGCTATTGCTGGTTTCGAGCGATTTTTTTTCTGAAACTATGAATCCGCTGCTTTTTGTGTTGGCTATTTTTACTTTTACGGCACTTGTGCCATTTTTGGGAATTGTGATTTTGAAACAGCGCGGAGCAATTTCTTCTATACTTTTACCGGAACGCACTGAACGCACGAAACCGTATATCATTACCATAGTGTGCTACGCCGCTGCCATTGCGTTTTTGTATTATGCGCACACGCCCCCTTTGGTGGTGAATATGATGCTGGGCAGCGTGATAGCCGTGTTGTGCTGCGGAGTGGTAAATTTTCGCTGGAAAATCAGTGCGCACTTGTGCGGTATGGGTAGTTTAACGGCTATGATTGCACTATTTGCGTGGCGCAATGAGCATTTTGTGTTGCTGCCGCTGGTGGCTATGGTGTTGCTTTCGCTGTGTGTGGCAATTTCGCGCATAGTACTCAAAGCGCATACTGCTATGCAAACGGTGGCAGGTTTCGCCATGGGATTTTCAGGCGTGTGTTTATTTTCATTACTTGTATAAAACTATGAAAGAATTTGTAGCAAATCTACTCCATGGAGAGCGAAATTTGTTTCTTGTGCTCAATGGGAGCAATTCAGTGCTGTTAGACGGCATAATGAGTGCCGTGAGTTCCTCGAAGATATGGATTCCGCTCTATGTATTTGTGTTGTTTATGATTTTTTACAGAAGTATATTTCGCAAACACGAAAAACAGGCAGATTTTCGTACCAATCTGTACTATTCCTTGTTCGTAACACTCTTTTTTATATTGTTGATAGTGTGTTGCGACCAATTTTCGAGCGGATTGATAAAACCGATTTTTGAGCGTCCGCGACCCGGACACCACCCCGATTTTAAAGATGTGGTAAAGGTGGTGAACAACCATCGCGGTGGGGGTTATAGTTTTATTTCGGGGCATGCTACCAATGCGGTGGGTTTCGCTGTGTTTTGTTCACTCATGTTCAAAAATCGTTGGGTTACAGCCGTTGCGCTCGTGTGGGGGCTATTCATAGCCTATTCGCGCATTTATTTGGGAATGCACTTTGTGAGCGATGTGGTGGGTGGTATTATAGTAGGAACGCTGATAGCCCTCTCGTTGTACTACGTAGCCTTTGTGCCGCTTCGCAAAAAACTCTTTAAATTAGCACCAAGCGCATCGGCGCATATTTACTCCGAACACAATGGTAGCGTACTCGCCATTGGTTTTGCCGCGTATTTTGTGGGCGTGGTGCTGTATGGCGCGTTGAGTTAATTGATAGTTTTTTCTTCCTTATTGGGTTGTGCATAGAGAAATAATACACACAATAAACTGAAAAACATTATGCCGTTGATTTCGGAAAGCACATCTTCACTTATCATAGAAATCAGAAAAACACTGTAATTTACGCCGAAAAGTAGGGTTGTTTTTTTTCGAGAATAGATAGGTATCAGTATCAACATACCTATAAAGCAAACAAAACCCACACCGCCATACACGGTGGCAATGCGCAAATATTGATTGTGCGTGCGTAGCCAATATTGCTTCGGTATATTCAGAGCAGCATAGCGAAGGCGATATTCTTCTTCGTAGCGTTTTGTGCCGCTACCGAAAAATGGATGCTCCAAAAATATGGCAAATCCCACCTGCCAATATACCGAGCGTTGCACGAGAGATTTTCCTGATGGGTTGTAATTTTGTTGCGTTATATATAATTCTCCCAGAGTTTCGTAAATACGGCTGCCAAAATCAAGTGGCGAGGTAAAACGATAGTTGGAAAATCCTTGTTCTATATTGCGAATATCTTGGGGCGTGAGTTGCGCAAGTCCTTGGGCATCTTTGCGCAAGTTTTTCGATGTCATGTAGCGAATCAAATTGGCATAAATTGTAAAACCTTTGGTATTAATAGAATCTAACGGAATATCACTATATACATGCCAATTTTCGTGGAGTTCTTTGTGGCTAATGTACAATTTGTTCCAATGTCCGTTTTCAATAATCCCTTTTTGAACGAATGGTGCGTAGGGATTTCCTTGTGCTGTGTGTGTATCTAAGTGTTCTCTGTCAATGCGGTCGGGATTGAGAAAAAAATTCGCTTCGTAGCCAATTTTAACTCCAATTACAGAAAAAAGAGCAAGAAAAATAATCAAAAAATCGTAGCGTTTGTATTGCCGAATACGTTCTATAATAGCAAATATACTTATGATAAGTAAACCAACATAGCCGGTAATGGATTTGAGGAAAATAAGATAAAATACCAACCACAGTGCGCAGGCTATGAATGTAAGTTTTAGGTATCGCGGCACGTGCGTATGCGATTGAAATAATACATAATATATACATACCGAAATTGCCATCAAGCAGTAGAGTACAAAGTGATTGTAACTCATAAACATAAAGGCTCCACGTACACTGCTTGTTGTTGGTTTTGTGAGTATAAACCACACAAAATTAAACACACTATTGAAGCTTACCGAAAGAGTAAGTAGTATAAGTACTATAAAAAATTGTTTACGAGAAAGAGAAGGTAACGAGGCGGCAAATAGTGTAAATAGAGCAACAACCACCCAGCGGCTCATTTCTACTCCGGTATCGCTATCGGGCAGTTGCCACACGTTGCGCAGTATAAAAAGTGCACAGCAGGCTATTACTATCAGTGGCGTTCGGCGTTCTGTAAGGAGTTTGAAATTTTGCCTCGAAGGTATTTGTGCAAGCCAAAATACACCAAATACTACAAGAGAAATAGTAATAAGACTATTTCCCCATGTGCAAATTGCGCAAATTACTATAAGCACCGCGCAATACACCGTGTTTTGATGTTGTTTCAGCCATGAATACATTCAATTATTCGTTTTTATACTTACAATAATTTACTTTTAACTTTCCTACGCCACGTGCGCACCGGAATTATTCCGCAGAGCAATTTCAGTGTTTTTAGAACAACATATTCTCCACTGCTCATTTTTGTATTGCGTTTTCCGCGTAAATATTTCAGTCCGCCATATTTCGGATGGCTTTTTTGCCGACTGATTATTTTAATCATATTTTTATGACCGGAACGCCCCAAGTGTTTTAGTTCTTTTTCGGGGAAGCCGTAGGTAATGCCCAAAAAAAGATAATTGTGTTGGCTCATGTAGGCATTTAAGTGCGATTCATCGTCCACGCAGGCAACAATGCCGTTATCCAAATCTTTTTGTACGTTTTCTTTCAATACTTCGCACATGTGTACAAATGCCTTACTTGTGCCGCCGTTGAAAGCACCGCACACATAGTGTTTGCCACTCCCAAAAGGAATATACGCGGTTGATTCTGCGCGGCGTTCGTAACTATGTTCATCGGGATTTTTCAGATATATTTTACGTTTCAATAAGCCGGGGTGTGCACCGGCAACTAATCCTTCATTCCACTCGTGCGGTGCTATTTCCGATAAATCGGTTGGGTTGTAAAACATCATATTGGCATTGAAGAAAAAGGCGTAATCGCATTGCAGAATTTCTTCTTTTTTCTGCAAAAACATATCAAAACGCATCAAACTATCGTAGGGCCAGCCGCGTTTTTGCGTTGGAATAATGGTAACTCGCGAGTTATTGCCATGTTCTAACTCTTCCGGCGGACAATCAGTCCAAATAAAATAGTGCTTTTCGCACGAAAGCAATTTTTCTTCGCACGATTCAAAAAAATCTTTCCAAAAAACGATGTATCGCCCCAGTGCGATGTACAATATGGCTACTTTCGGTTGTTCTGTTGCTTGGTTCATATAGGTATATTATAATTAGTTTTCTTGTAAATGAGAACAAAGGTAGTGAAAAAACTAAAACTGTTCAATACCAAAAGATTTTTTCATTCGCTTTCTGAAATTTTGCCTTTTCAATCGGTTGGGAATAAAGCATGAACTGTATTTCACAATTTTATGCAGTACATAAATTACAAACCGACTTTTACACGTTGTTATTGCTGCAATATATGCGTTCCACGTATCTGTATCAAATTCTATATCTTTGAGAGAGTACGCAAACTGATTGTCATCAAAAAAACGTTTCATATTCTCTGTTACACCTATTATTTGAGGATAAGCGTAGTTGTCAAAGTGATGCGTTTTGATTTTTTCGATAGAGGCATCAATGAATACTAAATTGAGTCCTTTGGTTTTTGTTATTAAATATTGAGTACCACAGTTGTCTTCCGTTATACTGTTTCTTTTTATTTGAATAACATTACCTCCTTCGGGCATAAACAAAGCCAAATGCAATGCCGTACCTGCACAACCAGCCAACGATTTACAATTTTTCATATATGCAATTTGCTCTTCTATCGAAAGTTGTTCCGGAAAGATGATGTGATAGCCATTTTTTTCAAAGATAGATTGTATTTTTTCTTCTCCATATACTTTTCTATTTTCTAATGCAACACGCGATACATATATATTATCAAAATTGTATTGTTTTTTGACATTATTGGCAGTTTTTATATAAATATCTCCAAATTCTTTGGTAGAGAATTGTGGTATTCTAAAACCTTGTTCCGGCACGTACACGTTTTTGAATTTTGTGCTTTCTGATATGATGAAAAAGTTGTTTGAAGGTATTCCCAACAATCGAGCTAATTCTGTTACAAATTCAGGAATAGGGTCTATTCTTCTGTCATTTGTCATCACAAATTTCATATTTTGATATTTTGTGTCGAGAAAGGCATATGCTCTATCCCAATGTTCCAACAAAAAATGTCCAAAATGTGTACTTAGGTCTCCCAAATACACCACATCAAAATCAAAATAAACCGGATTTTTCAGTACATCGTTATGTGGTATTCTTTGGTCTTTTCCTTCACGTAATGAAAAAGATTCTTTGACAAAAATACCCTTCTTGTCGAAAACGCCAAAGTAAGAACTTGTTTTTCCTACTGCAATTACGCCATTTTGCACACACCTGATTTTCAATCCCGATTTTATAAATCGGTTTTTTACTTCGTGTTGAATATATTTTGTAATGTTTTTTGAAGCGTAAATTTTTGGATTCATCTTAATTTTCTTATTTACCAGCACATCGGCAAACGAGCCTTTGGGTACCTTGCCTTGTTGCTCTTTGCGTGCCCAATAGAGCGAGAGTTTGTGTATGCTCCAGCGAGCAGTCAGTTCGTCATACATTGTTTTGTCGAAGGGTTCAAATTCGCCCATCAACAAACGGTGAAAATCGGCGTAATCCACAATTTCGCAGTTCAAATCAGCCCACTCTTTGTGCAGCATCATACGGAAAAATAGAATTTGAAAGAAAAAATAGTGGTTTATGTGCGCTTCGCATTTCCAATACGCTAAATGTATGGAAATCAGGTCATCAATAATTTTATGATGTGGTTTTGCTATCATAAACGCATTTTGCATACGCACCAAATTTCGTTCAGACCACGACAAACCTGTTGGGTCGAATTTTGTAAAACGCTGTACATCTGCCGGCGGCGTATCGCTGCGTTGAAGTGCGAAAAAATCGGCGTTCAACATTCTCTCCGGAATTGGCGCGGTAAGCAAAATAGTGGCATCGAGCCATACGCCGCCATACGAAGAAAGCAAATACAAGCGCACGAGATTAGCAATCTTTGGGAAATCAAAACCGCCCGTGCCGAATTTTTTCCATACGTAATCGGGAAATTCGTCAATATAGTCGTTCAACGTGGCTTTGGAGAGAATAATGTGCTCATAGTCGCCTTTGTACTGTTGCACCGATTCAAAGCAGGTGCGCACCAACTGTGGCGTGCTTTCGTCAATGCCTTGTTGCCAAAATTGCCAAATAATTTTTTTGCCCACCAACTCCGGTTTTTTGGCATGTATGCGCACTTTTTCAATGTTCCCGTTCAGAAAATCGTCAATATAACCGTCCAATTTTTCGGCAACGTTTCGCTGGGCAATCAGGTCTTTTTCCACCTTCCGCCCTTTTTTCCACGCCTTAAATTCTTTTTTTATGAGTTTCCACATAGTCATTTCTGTGTTGTTCTATTTTCTGTCTAAATTTTGAAAAAGTAGTTTCCGTAAATCTTCTATTTCCGGCAAATATAGTTGATATTTTGACACGAAAAGATTGTTATTGTTGCCATACATGGCATATTGCACCATCACTTCGTCTTTCTCTTTGGCAAGAATAATTCCGATGGGCGGATTGTCGCCGGTGTTATTTTTGTCGATGGCAAAGTAGCCGAGATACATATTCATTTGCCCAATATCTTCGTGCTTCACTTTGCCTATTTTGAGGTCAATGACCACATAACATTTGAGAATGATATGATAAAAAACCAAATCGGCGTAATAATTGGAATTGTCCACCGTGAGGCGATATTGTCTGCCCACAAAAGCAAACCCTTTGCCAAGTTCGAGCAGAAAATGTTCAATATTGGCAATTAGGGCATCTTCGAGCGAGTTTTCCGAATAGGTTATTTCGGGAATATTGAGAAAATCCAGCGTGTAGGTGCTTTTGATAATATCTTCGGGTTTTTCTATCGTATTTCCTTTTTGGGCAAGAGCCATTATCTGATCTTTGTTTTTACCCAAAGCGAGTTGCATAAAAAGTCCATGCTCTTTTTGCTGGATTAGTTGTCGAGAACTCCAATTTTCATTTACGGCTTCTGCTAAATAAAAGTTACGTTCGAGCTCATTGTCTATGCGTATTATTTCAGACAAAAGAGTCCAACTCAATTTTCCAGGCACTGCTTGGAAAATTGGGAAACGTGTGTAAAACATCCTCATATTGAACAAATTAGACTTAGAAAAACCTTTTCCAAGCAACGCCGTGAGGTCTTTGGAAAGATTTACCAGCAACTGCTCGCCATACTTTGCGCGTGCCTGTCCGTCTTGTTCAAACTCCACAATGTATTTGCCAATGTTCCAATACGTTTCCACAAGTGTGCTGTTGATAGCAGTCGCCACCTGTTTTTTGGCATTAGATACTGCCGAAGATATTTGTTCTACCAGCACGTGGTATTTGTTAGTATGTTCTATCGAATCCGTCATATCGTTTTTTTTGAGATTCATTCCATTTCTATTTTTTCGTTCGCAATATAGTCAAAAAACGAACCTTCGGGAATTTGGTTGAGTTTATCGAAACGATAGGTTAGTTTGTGAATCGTGCTTTGGGCGGTTATTTCGTCAAAAAGTTTTTTGTTAAATGGCTGCATAGCCACTATTTGCAATCGGTGGCAATCGGTATCGCCTGTGATTTCGCAATTCAATTCGCGCCACTCTTTGTGCTGCATCATGCGGTTGAAACAAATTTGAAACAGATAATACTGCCCTATTTTTTCTTCGCGTTTCCAATATTCAAGTAAGATAGAAAGCAAGTCGTCCACAATTTTGTGATGCGGCACGGCAACCATAAACGCATTGAGCATAGCTGCCAAAAAGCGCGGATTCCACGAAAAATAGAGTGGGTCAAATTTTAGAAACATCGCAGCATCGGGTGGAAGCGTGTTTGTGCGCTGAAAGGCGAAAAAATCAGATTTCAATAGTACTTCGGGAATAGGCGCGGTGAGGTACATGGTAGCGTCTAACCATACACCGCCATAAGCCGAAAGTAAATTTAGGCGTATCAAATTCGACAATTCTGCCAAACGGAAACCGTTTTTATCAAGTTTTTCAAACACAAAATCGGGTAGCGTAATGTAATCCCACACCGTGTTTTTATTCAACACAATCACTTCACATTCGCCCTTGTGCTGCTGCACGGAAGTAAGGCACGCCGCCACTATTTTCGAGGTCTGTTCACTCACGCCTTGATGCCAATATTGCCAAATAATTTTTTTGCCCACCAACTCCGGCTTTTTCGCCACTGTGCCATAATGCGGTATTTCACCGCGTTGAAAATCAACGATGTAGGCTTCTAATTTATGCGCAACCTTTTCTTGCTTGGGAATACTGCTTATTTGCCGTATTTTTTTGAGCAAAAATTTTACGTTTTGTACTATGGTGTGTTGTATGTTCGGCATTTTGGTAGTTTTAAGAAAAGTATTTCCGTATATAATACAGCAATTTATTTTCGCGTTTCACACCGTGTTCGTGCAAAAAATCTTTGAATAATTTTCGTGCTTTGTGGCGGTTTGCGCTTCGTTGTTTTTCGCGTGCAGGGTCTATTTTTGCATTCAAAATAGAGTTTTCGCGATTTTTGTAAAAATACACCGCCGTAGGGCACAGCACCACTTTGTTGGCAAAATAAATCATGGGAACCATTACCGGCATATCTTCCATAGGCACTAATTCGGAAAAGGAAAAATTATGTTCTATCCAAAAACTTTTTCTGATAAGATACCGCCACGCCCAACCACGCATAGCCACTTCGGTTTTTGTAATTTTTTTCGTAGGGTCGGTCAAAATCTCATGTTTTTTGAACCAAATACTTTTTCTCGGCTTTTTTTCATACAACACCGAACACGCGGCAACGTCAGCACCGGCATTTTCGGCAGCATAAATAAGCGTTTCGTAAAAATCGGGACTGAGCAAATCGTCCGAATCCATAAAATGAATATACTCGCCCGTAGCCTGTTCCACGCCGGAATTTCGCGCAGCGGGAAGTCCCAAATTCTGTTCGTGTTTCACAATTTTTATGCGATTATCCTCTTTTGCAATTTCTTCCACAATGTGAGCCGAAGTATCGGTAGGGCAATCGAGTACGCACACGATTTCCAAATTTTTGTAGGTTTGAAAACGCACGTTATCCAACGTTGTCTTCACATATTTTTCAACGTTGTAAATCGGTATGATAATGCTGATTTTTGCATCTTCATTCGTTCCAGACATCTTATTTTTTATTATTTCTGTTTCTGTCATTTAGAAATACAATTAATTCTTTTTGTTTACCTTTTTTGTCTTTTTCTCCGGCAAAAATTAGATTCAGATACAATACTTTCGCCTATTTTTAGTTCAAGTGCCTTGCGAGCATCTCCTGCAATTTTTCCACCTTGCCTTGCTGCTTGTTTATTTTCAGCAAACCCTTCGGGATTTTGAGTACGCACAATAGCCGTAGTAGATGCTTCGCCAAGCATTGAAAAAATGAGTTCAAGGTCGTTAAAACTCATTTGTTGTTTTCCCCCCGCAGTATCTACTGTAAGGGTAGGTACAAATTGTACCCACCCTTTGGCGAGTTCTTCATCGCGTTGGCGTAAACGCTTGATATATTGCTTTGGGTCTTTACTATCAGTTAAAATAGCAACTATATCTTCAACTACAAAATACCATTTTTCTTCAGATTCGTTCCAAACAGACTGAACCTGTTTTTCTTCAAATAATTTGATATTTCCCATAGTTTGTTACGTTTATATCTCGCAAAGATACTGTTTTATTGAGCATATATTTTTCTTTTAAAAAGACAATTATTCTCATTTTACAGATTCCCTTCGTCAAGTTTTTGAAAATAGGTGCCTGAAATATCTGTACCGCCGGGTACTTTATAGGTTGTTTTTTGAAAAAACGACTGTCTTTTTATCTTTTCCCATTCTTCTGTATCAAATGTTGAGAATAATTTTTCTCCCACAAGTCCGTGTATTTCGTCTTCGGAAACGTGTGGCATTCGAGCAAATAATTTTTTTGCATCAGGATTGTGTTCTACTAAAACACGAAATAGCAGTTGATGCTGGAAATAATCGAGATATTTTGTTTCGTTTTTCCACAATTCCAAGCAGAGTGCGTACCACATTGCGCAAAGCGCACTGCCTTTTTTTGCGCGAATAAAGCAATTTTGCATATAGGAATAGGGAAATCCGGTTTTTTTACCGGTTAGGAATACAAAAAAATCTTGATTTGTAATTTCTTTGGGAGTGAAATTAGTCATATACGCCGTAGCGTCTAACCAAATTCCGCCGTGGTTTTTCAACAAATTCAGCCGCAATAAATCAGAAAAATGGGTGTAATCAATCCTTCCTTTTCGGAATTTATCCATCACAAAATCGGGTAAATCGGTATAATGCTCCATAGTGGCGTTATTTAGCACTACATGATTGAAATTGCCTTTATATTGCTCAGTAGTTGCTAAGCAGGTTTTCACAATTTCGGGCGTAGTGCGTCCGGCAGGATTATCCCAAAATTGCCAGATAGTTTCGGGTGTTTCGGTGGTAATTTCTTGTTTTTCAATCGTGTTTATTTTGGGCAAATATGTTTTGGCAAAATAGTGAGTAAGCATTTCGCCTTTCATTAATTCTGTTTTTGGTTTATTGCGCCGCATATCGCCGCTTTGCAACCAACCGGCAAAACGAAGCACCCAAGTACATAGTTTTATGCGAAGTTTAATGCATCTGCTACTCATATTCCTATTGTTTTAAATCGTTCAGGAAGTTTCACAACTCTGCGTATACCGAGCATGGCGGGTTTGTTCCACGCAAAAAACTGCCGAAACAGGGTTTGTATTGTTCGCGCTTTGGCAAAAACGGTGTCGCCGTCCACCGCTTTTCCTTCTGAAATAGAATTGATTACCGCAAAACGCGCCCGTTTATAGTGCGCCTGTTCGCCGCGAGCGATAATATCGTGCGAGTTTGCCTTTTCTACCAACGTATCGTAGTCAATATTTCCAAAATGGAGGAGGTATAAGTTTTTGTCAATGTGAAAGTTATGTCCGCGAACTCGGTGAAATCCGCGCCCCCAGCGCACGGGTTTTGCTATTACGCACACTTTGGTAAATCGCGAATTGATAAGTGCAAATTGGCGTTGTTCCAAAATCGGGCGCGATGTGTCGAGTGGTTTTTCGAGGTGCAGATGTTGCCCCACATCTATGCCAAGTGCCGAAACGGAGGTGTTGATTTTGAGCGAAGAGAGATATTCGGCGAGTGATTTTCCTACGTTTGGTTCTACTATCAAAAATTCATCGGCATCGCAACCGATTACCAATTCGTAACCGTTTGCAAAAAGTTCTTCGGCGCGGTTGGAGAGGAAATTAAGCCGGCGATTTTCTGCATCCACTACTTGTATGCCTTGTTTTTCCACTTTGTGCACATTCGCTTTTCCTGCTTGCGCCGGAAGCGATTGGTCTAAACCATCTAAATAGATATAGAGATGTTCTTCGCCAAACTGCGCTCCATAATAGTGCACCCAACGATTGAGAAAAAACTCATCGTTGCGAGCCATTGTGATTACCGCTATTTTTTTTACTTTCTGTTTCACGTCGGCAAAGATACACTAAAATTCATATTTTTTGTTCCACAAACTTTGCATAGAGCGTTTTAAATCTTGTTCGCGAGCGTTTGTGCCGGCGTGCCACAAGTTTGTTCCCGAAATTTCGGCAGGTAAAAATTCTTGGAATTTGAAATTTCCATCGTAATCGTGAGAATAATTGTAGCCTGCGCCATAATTCAATTCTTTCATCAATTTGGTGGGCGCATTGCGCAAATGCAGTGGCACGGGTAAATTCCCGGTTTTGCGCACCAGCGCAATAGCCTCGTCTATGGCGCAATAGGTGGAATTACTTTTTGGCGAAGTAGCCAAATATACCGCTGTTTCGGAAAGAATGATGCGCGATTCGGGATTGCCAATCACGCGCACGGCATCGAAGCAACTATGCGCAAGCAGCAGTGCATTGGGGTTGGCTATGCCTATATCTTCGGCGGCGAGTATGAGCATACGGCGGGCTATAAACGTAATTTCTTCGCCGCCTTCCAACATTCGCGCAAGCCAATACACGGCGGCATTCGGGTCGCTGCCGCGAATGGATTTTATGAAAGCGGAAATTATATCATAGTGTTGTTCGCCATTTTTGTCGTAGAGAGCAATATTCGATTGCAATGTGGTAGTAACCAATTCATTGGTAATTTCTATTGGTTTTTTTGTATTGCAGGCATTGATTACAATTTCCAGCACGTTGTAGAGTTTGCGAGCATCGCCGCCGGAAAAACGCAAAAGTGCTTCGTCTTCTTTGATTGCAATATGCAGTTTTTTGAGTTCTTCGTCTTCGCTGAGTGCTTTATGCAGTAGGGTTTGCAAATCTTTTTTGTGTAAACTTTGCAACACATACACTTGACAGCGCGAAAGAAGGGGAGAAATAACCTCAAACGAAGGATTTTCGGTGCTTGCGCCTATAAGGGTAATGGTGCCGTTTTCCACGGCGGCAAGCAGGGAATCTTGTTGCGATTTGCTGAAACGATGAATTTCGTCTATAAAAAGGATAGGATTTTTGCTATCGAAAAATTGTGAATTTCGTGCTTTTTCTATCACTTCGCGCACATCTTTCACACCGGAATTAATGGCACTGAGGGCAAAAAACGGACGATTGAGTTGTTGCGAAATAATGTGCGCGAGGGTGGTTTTGCCTACTCCCGGAGGTCCCCATAGAATAATGGACGGCAATCGCCCCGATTCTATGGCGCGGCGCAGTACGGCTTTGGGTGCTACCAAATGCTGCTGTCCTATGTAATCGTCCAAATTATTTGGGCGCATACGTTCTGCCAAAGGTTTGTTCGTATTCATAGTTAGTAACTTCCGCGCAATTTATTGTGAATAATAAGCGATAATTTTTCGGGGTCGTTCACTTTGGCAATTTTTCCGTGTTGGCAGTACGAAATGGTACCGGTTTCTTCGGAAACTACTAAAATCAGCGCGTTGGTAACGTTGCTCATGGCTATTGCCGAGCGGTGGCGCATACCGTATTCGGCTGGCAGCGATTTATCTTTCGATGTTGGTAAAATACATTTTGCAGCGCGAATATTGTTGCCTATAATAAATACCGCACCATCGTGCAACGGACTGTTTTTGAAAAAAATAGATTCTAAGAGTGAAGAACTCACTTTTGCGTCTATTTGCACGCCGGTTTCCATGAAAGAATCGAATTCTATGCCGGCAGAAAGTACAATGAGTGCACCGGTTTTTGTTTCCGACATTTTGAATAGCGCGTTCACTATTTCGGTAACACTGCTTGTGGCTACGGTGTATTTTACGTTGAAAAGTTTTTCGAGTTTATAGTGCTGGCGTTTGAAAAAATATTGATTGCCCAGCACGATTAAAAATTGCCGAATTTCGTCTTTGAACAAAATAATAATCATGAGCGCACCAATGCCAATGAATTGCCCCAAAATACTCGAAAGCAACATCATACCCGATGCTTTTACTATGAGCCAAATTACATAGAATGCAATCACTCCAAAGAAAATATTCATACCCACAGTTCCTCGTATGTGCTTGAATAAAAAGTACATAAGTGCTGCCACGAGTAAAATATCGAGGGCATCAATAAAACGGAATGTAATGAAAAGATTGAGCATTGGTTAGGGGGTGGGTTGCTTTTTTTGTAAGATAGTATTGTTTTTAATTAATTGAATAGAGTGAATATGAGCGTTTTGTATGCAAATTTCAAACGAGCGGGCAAAAAACGTTTGCAATTCGCTATTTTTTCGCACATAGCGCAAATCGTGCACCAGAATAGTTGCATCGGTTTCTTCGCAGTCATTTTCGCTGTCGTTTGGCGCGGTGCCCCATTGCTGTATGGTGTAAAAATTGTTGGTGGCATTTTTGAGCGAGAGCAATAGTGTAGTGTCGGCAATGTCATCAAAAAGGTGATTGTTTTGCATAAAAAATGTAAAATCGGCACTATTGCCCGAAATATTGGAAAGATAGAGTTGCCAATACACTTCGTGGTCTTGCGCCAAGCAATTCCATTTGAAATTGGAGCCCGACACGGGAAAAACACCGATGCGCGAGTGCGGAATTTCCTGCGCTTGCAGCATGTGCTGAAATTCGGTTTTTATGTATAATTTATTGATAAGCGAAAATGCCACATATAAACTTGTGAAAAACAGTGCGCACCACAGTACCATAGTTTTGATTTTTAACTGCTTTACTACCAGCGTAATAACTATGCCTATAAATAGCAGTAAGTACAGCAATACATCAATGGGGGCAATGGAGGCTACGGCTATGCGTTGTGCGGAAAACGGAGCGAACAGCGATACACCTGAAATACTGAACACATCGAGAGCCAAGTGCGCTATGAGCACCCAAAATACCAGCATACAGCGTTGCGCCAAAGAATAGGGCGAGTGAGGACTGATTTTGGCAAGTAGCCATGCCACAAGCGGCGAGGCTATGAGTATAAAGAATAAACTGTGAAAAAATGTGCTATTATAAAATACGCCGCTGCGCGTAAGTGCTATGCGGTTGATGAGGTCGTCTAAACTTGGAAGTGCGGCTATAATTGCGCCCAAAATCAAGGCGCGATTGCCAATTTTGCGAGCGGCAACAAAGCCCCCCACAATGGCTCCGAGCAACATATAACTGAGTAAATCCATAGTTCGTTCTATAATCTTTGCACAAAAATACTGATAAATTACGAATTATAAATTGTAAATTGCAAATTAATTTCTATTTTTGCAGCAACCAAGACATGAACACACTATGCTGATAGGCTTTCTGATTTCTGCGTTTCTTATTTTTTTAAACGGTTTTTTTGTTGCTGCCGAATTTGCAATCGTCAAAGTGCGTGCTTCGCAAATAGAAATTTATGCTCCCAAAGAAAGTTGGTCGCGCTCCATTGCGCTCCGCATGACCGACCACTTAGATGCCTACTTAGCCGCCACACAACTTGGCGTAACCATAGCAAGTATTGGGTTGGGTTGGGTTGCCGAAGGCACTTTTGCCGAACTCATTCGCGGCATATTTTCATCGCTGCACATTACCATGCACCCCCTCATGTTGCATAAAATTTCCTTTATTGTATCCTTTGCTTTTGTTACGTTTTTACACGTGGTGTTCGGAGAATTGGCTCCAAAATCACTTTCTATTCGTTATGCACTTAAAATCACACTCTTAGTGGCAATTCCGCTGCAAATTTTCTACTATATTTTTATGCCCTTTATTTGGCTTTTCAATGGATTTGCCAATTTCATACTCAAACTAATGGGTGTGAGTAAACATCAGGAACATGAAACGCACTCCGAAGAAGAATTACGATTGATAATAGACGAAAGCCGCGAAGAAGGCAGAATTAACGCCAACGAACATGAGTTAATTCAGCATGTGTTTGAATTTGATAATTACACGGTAAAACAAATTTTGGTGCCGCGCACGCAAATTTACGCGGTGGAAATCAATACGCCCGTAGATACACTCCTGCAACAGTGTTTAGATGAAGGATTTACGCGCATTCCGGTATTTGAAAAAACGATTGATAATATCAAAGGAATTATTCATATTAAAGATTTACTCAAATTGCTGCACAATCCGGAGCAAACGCTCAAAGATGTGTTGCGGCAGCCGTTTTTTGTGCCGTCCAATAAGCGTATCAGCAATTTATTGCGCGATTTTCAGCGAACCAATACACAAATGGCAATAGTGATGGACGAATATGGCGGCACGCTGGGAATTGTAACCTTAGAAGATATTATAGAAGAATTGGTGGGTGAAATTAATGATGAATTTGACGAAGAAGAAAAAGCAATAGAGCAAACCGGTGAAGGTGAATTTACTATTTGTGCGCAAACCGATATTGTGGAACTCAATCGCTCGCTGCCTTTCCCGCTGCCGGTGAGTGGTGAATATCAAACCCTTTCGGGGCTTATGGTGCAGCAGTTTGGGCGCATACCCGAAGTGGGCGAAAAAATTACGCTCGAAAATTATAGTGCCACCATTACTAAGAAAAATCGCAATGTAATTACTGCCATTACGTTGGAAATTGTACCCAAAGAGTAAATTTACGCGCGAAAATCTGCGCACATTGACAATTATTTCTACCTTTGTGAGATAAAAACAGAAATTATGACACATACAGTACTATTTATAGGAGGTTTGCGCGGTGGCGAAATTTTGATTATTGCCATACTCGTGTTGGTGCTTTTTGGCGGTAAAAAAATTCCCGAATTGATGAAAGGAATAGGCAAAGGAGTACGCAGTTTTAAAGAGGGCTTGAATGAAGTGGAAAAACCATTGCCCGAAGATGCGAAAACAGGCAATAATGCGCCGCAGCAAGTTGTGAACCTTAGATAGTTACACTATTGAAATCGCACGAAGCAAGCACCGGCTTACATTTTTGGGAGCATTTCGATGTTTTGCGCCGCTATTTACTGCGCGTGTGTGTGCTGTGCTTGGTTTTTTCCGTAGTTGCGTTTATTTTCAAAGAGTATGTGTTTGCCGTGCTTTTGGCACCCATGAAACCCGATTTTTTTGTGTATTCATGGTTTGATAGTGTGCAAGCATTTTTTTCTTCACGGTGGAACGGTGCCGAAATTGCCGAATCCATGCAGGAAGTTCAGTTGATAAATACCGAACTTGCAAACCAATTTCTTATGCACATCAAAGCATCGTTTGCGGTGGGGGTAGTGTGCGCTTCTCCTTATATATTGTTCGCGCTCTTTCGTTTTGTTTCGCCTGCTCTCTATGCGCACGAACGCCGTGCTACGCTGCTTTTTTGCTTGTCGTCATATCTGCTGTTTGTGTGCGGCGTATTGCTTAGTTATTTCATTATTTTTCCTTTCACCTTTCGCTTTTTGAGTTCCTATTCGGTAAGTACTTCGGTGGTTAATTTTATTTCTCTGGAATCGTATATGCAGAGTTTGTTTGCCATAAGTTTACTTATGGGTGTGATGTTTGAAATTCCCATACTATGCTGGATTTTGGCAAAATTAGGCATTATACGGGTGCAACTCATGAAGCACTATCGCCGCCATGCTATTGTGGCTATTGTGGTAGTGGCAGCCATTATTACTCCCACCGGCGATGCGTTTACCCTCGCGCTGGTATCGCTGCCGCTGTGCCTGCTTTATGAATTGAGTATTCGCGTGGTGCAGTGCGTGGAAAAACAGCGTGCGCAGGCAGCGTAATTTATTTTTTTGCGGCAAGCGTTTTCCAAATTTTTGCCGTTACGCCATTGCCTTCTTTTTCGCTAATGGTGTGCCAGCCAAAATGATAGAGTGCGTTATCGGTTCCCATAAAAATAATGTAACAGCGGGCACCCATAATTTCGTTGCTCAGTGGTGCCACTTTGTGCAAAAATGCCACGTTGATAGCGCGTTTGCGGAGTAAATTCGCAAGTTCTTCTTGTGCCAAAAATACCACTTTGCCTTTGTACAATGCTTTGATTTTTTGTGCAGTATTAAATTCCGGCAATTGTTCTTCTTCTATCAAATAGAGCGTTTTTTTTGCCATACTGCCGCTTTGTTTCACGTGATAGGCATATTTTTTGTCTTTCAAAAGTGCGGAATTTGTTTGCAGCGTTTTTACGTGTTGATTCAAAAAACTCATAATAATGGGTAATTTGTAGTAGGCATCGGAGCCATCGCTTTCACTCACGCAAATAGGGAAGGAGCACACTTCGGGCATTTGCTCTACCGATGCGTAATTTCCGCCGAGCACTATGCTTAAAATATCGAAAGGAATGGGATTTTTATCTTTCGGGAAGGTGGTTTCGCTGTAAATCATGAACGATTTTGTGGCATCAAATCGCTGTTGCTCAAATTCGGCAAGGCTAATAAAATCGAATTGCGTAACGCGCCAATTTTTTTGCACCGCCTCTTTTATCATTTCATTATACTCACTGAGCGGATTATTGTTTGTAACCACATAGAGCGTAGAAGCAAAAAATGCGGGAAGTTGTGTTTTTTTTGCAGTAGGGCGTTGTGCCAACGCTGTAATTGCGCAAAGCAGAGCGCAGACTAAGATTGTGAGTTTTTTCATTGTATTCATAGATATTGATAGTTACTTCGTGAGATTTGTTGATATTGAGATATTCATTGATTTATTAGCATATTGCCATATTAATTTCATTTTAAGGTAATAAAAACCGAGCCGCCTGAGGTGATTTCAAAGTATTTTGTAACGGATTTTTCGGTATCGTTTTCGTTTTTATTGCGCCAAATTACAACATATTTTCCGGGTTGCAAAAGAAAAACTTCATTTCCTTTGGGTGCAACTTCCAAATTTACCACAAATTCGTAGTCGGTTTCTCGGTTCAAATAAATTGCGCCAAATCCTTGTTGCGTGCGTGAAAATGTAACTTTTCCGGGTTGTGGAATAGTGAGCGTGGTGCTTTCGCCGGGTTTTATGCGCACGCCGTAGAAATAGGTGTGCGGCAGGGTGAATACTTCCAAATCGTATTCGCCTACTATATATTTTCGTTTTTCGCCGGTGCGCTGCGTGGTGAGTGTGTGCAAATCATTTGCCTGCCGCACTATGCAATCTATATTGTGTGGAAATCCAAGCGGGCGAGGCAGTTCTAAAAATCCTTGTACGGCGTTGATTTTCACAATGGTATGTTTTCCTGCGTCTAAATCAATTTCTTCGGAATACACCGGCGGCATGGTGTGTACCTTAATTTTGTAGCGCACCAAAGGGTCTAAAAACAAAATATCGGGTTCGCCGGGTCGAATAACCGAGTGCACAAAGTGATAGTGGGCAAATCCGCTGGCGGCATCGAAAAAGGTCATGGGCACATCGGTTTCCGTAGGTTTTTTATACACATCGAGCAAATACACTTGCAGCGGCGTGGTCATGAGGGCTTTTTGCATGGCAGCATTCAGAATGGGTAAAAATTCGTCTTGCGAATAGGCGGTAAACACATCGCCGGCGCAGTTGAACACTTTATTGAAATCAATATCGCTGCCCACTCCAATGATAAACGGGCGTAAAATCGCGCCTTTTTTCTGCAATTCGCGCGAAATAGCGCAGGGGTCGCCATCGCAGGCTTCTATGCCATCAGTTATGAGAAATACAATGTTTCGTGCGGTGCTGTCGTGCGGAAAATCTTGTGCGCCAAGTTCGAGTGAATAGGCTATGGGAGTGGTGCCGCGTGGCGTTACGTTGGTAATTTTATTGAGAATTTCTATCACATTATTTTTCCCAAAGGGCACTTCCAAATGTGTATCGCCACAATCCTGCGGCGGCACAGGACTTCGATTGCCGTAAATGCGCAGTGCCAATTCGGTGTTGGGAATTTTGGAAACACTGTCGATAAACGGAATGAGCACCGATTTTGCAACTTCCATTTTGGTTTTTGTGCCCCACATTCCGGTCATGCTGTACGAGGCATCGAAAATAAACAAAATGCGAGTAATGGGTGCAATGCGCGGTACTGCCTGCCCTTGTGTTTGTGCTTGCAGTGAAAGCATAAACAAAATATTCAGTAGAAAAATCAGCAGGTGTTTTTTCATTTTCACAAATTTTCTTTTGGGTCGAAAATCATGGCGGTACAGAGGCAGGTTGTTCGTTTGTTTTTTTCCAAAATTGCAAAATTGGTGCATGATTCGCAACCTTTCCAAAATCCATCGTCCGTAGTAATTTCGGTGTATGATACTTCTTTGTAACCTAATTGTTTATTGATTTTTTTCACGGCATCGCTGGTGGTCAGTCCAAAATTTTTTGCAAGTGGAAATAGTTTTGCCGCGAGTGCAAATGCTTCTTTTTTGAGCAACGTTGCCAAACCCACGCCGCGATATTGTGGATTGACTATCAAACCCGAAGTTGCCACAAACGCGCCGTTTTGCCATGTGTCTATATACACAAATCCGGCAATATCGCCGTTTTTCGCAAGAGCAATCACGGTTTTTCCTTCGCGCATTTTTTTGAGAATATATTCCGGCGAGCGCAGAGCCAAACCCGAATCGGAGTCTTTCGATGCCTCTAAAATCAAATCGGAAATCGCTTGCGCATAGTGCTCATGTTCGCTTTGTGCCGGAAAAATACTAATTGCTTCGTTGCTCATACTTACATAGTTTTCAATCGTTTTTCCAAAATGTCAATTTTTTCGAGCGAATCGGCTTGTTTTTTACGTTCGGCTTCTACCACCGCTGCCGGTGCACTCGCCACAAAGCGTTCGTTTTGTAATTTTTTCTCCACCGATTGCAAAAATCCGCGCACGTAGGCAAGTTCCGCCATTATTTTTTCGCGTTCTTCCGCCACATTTACCTGCACCGCAAGCGGTACAAAATATTCCACCGCTCCCACGCGAAATGATGCCGAACCGGCAATATCTTCGGTAGTGAGTGCAATTTCCGATACATTCGTCAATTTTTGTATCAATACATTTGCAAACGCGCTTTCTTTGTGCAATCCTTTGATATAGAGTTTGATAGATTCTTTAAACGGAAGGTTTTTATCTTTGCGAATAGAGCGAATGCCGGCAATGATTTCTTTCACTTCTTCGTAGTGTTTCAAAACTTTGGCATCAAAGGTAGTGGCGGTAAGCGATTGTTGCAGCATAATAGTTTCGCCTTCGCTGCGCGGTTGCAAATAATGCCAAATTTCTTCGGTAATAAACGGCATAAAAGGGTGGAGGAGTTTCAAAATTTCCTCGAAAAAGATAATAGTGATTTTGTAAGTTTTTCCGTCAATCGCTTTGCCGTATTCGGGTTTCACAATTTCGAGATACCATGCCGAAAATTCGTCCCAGAATAATTTATACACTGTCATTAATGCTTCGGAAATACGATAGTGCGCAAATTGTTCGTTGATTTGCTGTGCTGCCTCGTGTAATTTTTCGTGAAATGCGTCAATTCCAGCTTTGGCAGATTCGGGTTGCACTATGTTGGTATCAACCGCCCATCCTTGTACCAATCGAAAGGCATTCCAAATTTTGGAAGAAAAATTTCGTCCTTGTTCGCAGAGTGCTTCGTCGAAAGGAAAATCGTTGCCGGCAGGGGCGGTTACTATCATACCCATACGCACGCCGTCTGCGCCGTATTTTTCGATTAAATCGAGCGGGTCGGGCGAATTTCCGAGCGATTTGCTCATTTTTCTGCCCAATTTATCGCGCACAATGCCGGTAAAATACACGTTTTTGAAACATTCTTGTCCGCGATATTCGTAGCCCGACATTATCATGCGTGCCACCCAGAAAAATATGATTTCGGGCGCAGTTACAAGGTCGTTGGTGGGGTAATAATATTGAATATCAGCATTTTCCGGATTGTTGATGCCATCAAACACCGATATGGGCCAGAGCCACGAAGAAAACCACGTGTCTAAGCAATCTTCATCTTGTTTCAAATCGTCAATTGAACATTGAACATTGAACATTGAAAGTGCTTTTTCGTATGCTTTTTCCTTTGTTTCGGCTACGATAACCGATTTTTCGCCCGAAGGCTGGGTTATATAATACGCCGGAATTTGGTGTCCCCACCAGAGTTGGCGGCTGATGCACCAATCTTTAATGGTGGTCATCCAATGGCGGTAGGTGTTTTTGAATTTTTCGGGATAGAATTGTATGGTGTCGTTTTCCACATTTTCGAGTGCGGGGCGTGCCAAATCTTCCATTTTGAGAAACCATTGCATGGAGAGTTTCGGTTCTATCACCACATTGGTGCGTTCGGAATAACCCACTTTGTTGGTGTAATCTTCCACTTTTTCCATCAATCCGGCTTCAATCAAATCTTTTTCAATGTGCTCGCGCACTTCAAAACGCTCCATTCCGGCGTATTGTGCGCCATTTTCGTTGAGTGTGCCGTTGTCGTTGAAAATGTCGATAGAGGGCAGGTTGTATTTTTCGCCGAGCATGTAGTCGTTCACATCGTGCGCGGGGGTAACTTTGAGGCAGCCGGTACCAAATTCCATATCCACATAGTCGTCTTCAATCACGGGAATTTCGCGGTTTATGAGCGGCACTATCACGCGCTTGCCTTTGAGCCACGCGGTTTTTGGGTCGTTTGGGTTGATGCACATAGCCGTGTCGCCCATAATGGTTTCAGGGCGTGTGGTGGCTACAATGGCGTAGGATTCCTCGCCTACCACTTTATATTTTAAATAAAACAATTTTCCTTGTTGCTCTTTGAAAATCACCTCTTCGTCCGAAAGGGCGGTGAGTGCCTGCGGGTCCCAATTCACCATGCGCACGCCGCGATAGATTTTGCCTTTTTCGTAGAGGTCGCAAAATACTTTGAGCACGCTTTCCGAACGTTTTTCGTCCATCGTAAAGCAGGTTCTGTCCCAATCGCAGGAGGCTCCGAGTTTTTTTAATTGTTCGAGAATAATGCCGCCGTGTTTATGTGTCCATTCCCAAGCGTGTTCGAGGAATTTTTCGCGCGAGAGGTCGGTTTTTTTGATGCCTTCGGCAGCAAGTTTTGCCACCACTTTTGCTTCGGTGGCAATGGAGGCATGGTCGGTACCCGGCACCCAGCAGGCATTTTTGCCCTGCATACGCGCACGGCGCACCAAAATATCCTGAATGGTGTTGTTCAACATGTGCCCCATGTGCAGCACGCCCGTAACGTTTGGCGGCGGTATCACTACGGTGTAGGGTTCGCGCTCATCGGGCGTGGATTTAAAAAATCCGTTTTTCAACCAATAGGCGTACCATTTTTCTTCAACTTCGGCGGCGGTATATTTCGCAGGAATTTCCATTGTGTAATTAATTTTTTACGGTTACAAAGCGCAAAAATACACTTTAATTACTAATTGTAAATTGTAAATTGTAAATTATTTTTCAAGAAATAATCTTACACAAGCAGTGCCATTGCCAAAGCAGAAATTCCTTCTTTGCGCCCCACAAAACCGAGTTTTTCGGTGGTGGTGGCTTTAATTGAAATTTGTTCTTCGTTCACCTGCATCACTCGCGCCAGCACCTGCTGCATGTGCGGTATGTGCGGATTGAGTTTTGGTTGTTCGGCGCACACAGTAATATCACAATTTCCCAATTCAAAACCTTTTTGTCGCACAAGTTCCATAGTGCGAGCGAGTAAAATAGTACTGTCGATGTTCTTAAATTCCGCACCTGTGTCGGGAAAGTGAAAACCAATATCGCGCAAATTTGCCGCACCAAGTAAGGCATCGCACAAGGCGTGAATGAGTACATCGGCATCGGAATGACCCAGCAAACCGTGTGTGTGCGGAATGTGAACGCCGCCAAGCATCAACTTGCGATTTTCCACCAAACGGTGCACATCATAGCCTTGTCCTATACGCATGAAAATAGTTGTTAGTCGTTAGTTGTTAGTTCTAAAATCATACAATTTATAAATCTAATAACTACATACTGTTTTCTGAAGCCTAACTTCTATTCAAATCAAATTTGAGCGACACGCGGAAGGTATTTGCAAGCGGTGAATTGGTGCCTTGCAGCGGTACTAAGTAGGCTACATCTAAGCCCATTACGTTCATGCGCAAACCAATACCCACCGAGAAGAATTTTCTGTTACCTTTTATGCGTGATTCGTGAAAATAACCGCCGCGCACGGCAAATTGTTTGTTGTACCAATATTCCACACCGCCGCTTACCATAATTTCGGCTAATTCTTCGCTGAAACCATCGGGAGCATCGTAGAAGGATTGAAAAATTCCGGCGATAGGTCCTACATTCGGGTCGCGACCTTTTACTATCGTTCTGTTTGAATCGGCATCATAGCCATAGAGCGGCGGAGTTGGCACCAATAATTTGTTGAAATCCAAATAAAATCCTAAGTCGTTGTGTTTATCAATTTCGAGTTCCATGCCGGCACCAAGTTTTAAATTGGTGGGAATAAAATCGCGATTATTCGATGTGTAGGCTATTTTGGAACCAATATTGGAAATATTGAAACCTGCGCGGAAGGAAGCCGGCATGGAACCTAAGCGAAGTTTAGGCTCTATATAGGTACCCGAAATATCGGCTGCCACTGCTTTACCGGGTCGATAATCGGCATCGGATTGCGCAGCATTCAAATTGGAATAAATAAAACGACCGGTAATACCCATTACAAATTTATCGGCAAGTTTGCGAGAATACGAAAAATCTAAGGCAAATTCGGTGGGAGAAATATTGTAACCAAGTGAAGTGCCGTTTTCATCATAAGCAGGAATTTCACCTACCGAAAAATAGCGCAACGAAGCACCTATGGCATCGTTTCCACTGCTGAATTTTTTATATCCTGCTGCGTAGAGTAAGTGAATATCGTTGGTAATGTGCGCCAACCAAGGAGTGTAGGCAAGCCCCACCGACATATCGCTTTGTGCGAGTACATATTTTGAGGCATTCCATTGTTGCGACCATACATCGGCGGTGGTGGCAGCACCCACATCGCCCATACCGCCTGCGCGGGAATCGGCTGCTATGGTTAAAAACGGAACTGCGGTGGTAATAGCATTGTAAGAATGTTCGCGACCAATAATATCATCGCCACCCGGATTAACTTGCTGTGCCACAGCATTGTGAGAGAGTGCAACTGCTACAATTACGGAAAGTGTTTTGAGTGTGTTTGTCATGAGTAAAGTGTTTAAAGTATGCAAATATAAAATTTTTCCTTTAACGTAACGGCATTTTTTTATGAATATTGCGCGTATTTGAAAAAAAATACAATAATGCGCTAATGAGTTACTATGCTAATGTGCTAATGACGAAAAAACACACGAAAGAGCGTCATTGCGAACGAAGTGAAGTAATCCATCGAGAATTGTCGTATTAGCATATTAGCACATTGGCAAATTGGTTTATCTTTGCTGTGTGAAAAATTCGTGGTTATATATACTATTGTTTGCGTTTGCGCTGCCATGCGTGTTTGCTGCCGATGTTGTATTTGGCAGTGTGCACATACCGCTACGGGAATTATGGTGCTTTGTGCGTGGGCAAGAATGCAATACTATATATAGTAGTATTATAGAAAACATTCGCATACCGCGTGCGTTGGTGGCGTTGCTCACGGGGCTGGCACTGCCGGTGTCGGGTTTGTGTATGCAAACGTTTTTTCGCAATCCCCTTGCCGGACCCGATATTTTAGGTGTGAGCACCGGCGCGAGTTTGGGCGTTGCCCTCTTTTCACTTGCCGGCGGCGTGGGCGGCATTGTGGCAACGCAGAATTTGAGTGTTCTCGGAGGTTTGGGTTCGGTGGCAAGTGCCGCAGCCGGTGCTATGCTTATCATGGGATTAATACTGGTAGTTGCGCCAAAAATGTACGATACTTCCACGCTGCTTATTGTGGGAATTATGTTTGGCAGCATTACTTCGGCAGTGGTGAGTGTATTGCAATATCTTTCCAATCCGCAGGAAATTCAGCAATTTTTGATGTGGACTTTCGGTAGTTTTTCTGGTATCCGCATGGCGCACATAGGTATTATGGCAAGTATTATTCTTCCGGCACTTGTAGGTGTTTTTGCTCTGCAAAAATCGCTCAATGCACTACTTTTGGGCGAAAATTATGCTCGCGGTTTGGGCGTTTCTATTGGGCAATTACGCTTCATGATACTCTTGCTTTCGTCTGTTTTGGCGGCGGTAATTACTGCTTTTACCGGACCTATCGGTTTTGTGGGTATGGCTATTCCGCACATTGCTCGTATGATTTTCCGAACTGCCAATCATCAAATTCTTATTCCTGCTTCGGCACTCATTGGTGCTAATTTGGTGCTTGTGTGCGATTTGTTTTCGCAACTGCCGGGTTTTGAAAGTTCTCTGCCGATTAATGTGGTAACGTCCATAGTGTGCGCTCCGGTGGTTATTTTTGTTATTTTTTCATCACGAACCTTCCAACGCTCATGAACGCACAAAAGTACTCGGCAATTTTGCAAACGCAGAAACTCTGCGTTGGTTACACGCACGCCAAAGAGCGGATTGTAATAGCACAGGATATAGAATGTGAAATTTTTGAGGGAGAAATGCTTTGCCTGCTCGGACCAAACGGCAGCGGAAAGTCCACGCTTATTCGCACCATTGCAGGTTTGCAAGCACCGCTCGCGGGTTCTATTCGTATTCACGGTGAAGAAATTGCACAGAAAACCGCCGGTGAATTGTCGAAAAATATGAGTGTGGTACTCACCGACAGTATTTCTATTCCCAATACTACGGTGTGGGACGTGGTGAGTTTAGGTCGCTATCCGCATACAAATTGGCTGGGGCTATTGCGTGAAATTGATACCAAAATTATAGCCGAATCAATAGAAAAAGTGGGGCTTGCTCACTATGCCCACCGAAATATAGGCATGCTGAGCGATGGCGAAAAACAACGCGCCATGATAGCAAAAGCCCTCGCGCAAGATACCGATTTTATAGTGCTGGACGAACCTACGGCGCATTTGGATTTACCCAATAGAATTGCAATTATGAAACTTTTGCGTGATTTGGCGCATAGCACTCGAAAATCTATTTTACTTTCTACCCACGAACTCGATTTGGCTCTGCAAGTAGCAGATAGAATATGGCTTATGCAAAAAAACGCGCCCATGCTCTGCGGCATGCCCGAAGATTTGGTGCTCAACGGCAGTTTTCAGCGCATATTTAGTACCGATGCCTGCAATTTCGATGTCAATACCGGGTTTTTTAAAATCACCTATCCGGTGCAACACACTGTGTCGCTGCATGGCGAGCAACCCTTTGTGCTGTGGACTACTCGTGCGCTCTATAAATATGGAATAGCGGTGCGTGAAAAAAATCCCGAAATTCCGCATATTTGCATAGAACAAGGCACGTGGTGCGTAGAATATAAAAATCAACACACGCAGTGCAGGTCTATTTTTGAACTTTTGAGCGCGTTGCGATTTTCGTAACAATCATTTATTTTTTATTCAAAAATCGCGTGCGAATCCACACCGGCACATAAAAAGCACCCACCAATAAATAGGGATAGTAGGTAATTAATCGCCACAAAAGGGTGAGAATAGGAATGAGTGCCGCAATGGGAATAAATTCGCCCAAATAGTCGGAGAAAATAATTTCGGCAAAACCACTGCCGCCGGGCGAAGGCATTACCAACATCATAATCCACATTACTAACTGCCGCGCAAAGAGCAGCACATGATTGGGAACCACAAAAAATGCCAAAAACAAGAAATTCACCACCCAATAGCGTGCCGTCCACGAAATAAACGTGCCGGTAAATGCCTTACACCAAAACCACGCCGATTTGCGTTTGTATTCCGCTGAGGCTATTTCCATATCGCTGCCGGTGCGAATAGCCGCTTTGCGCCAGCGTTTGAGAAATTTCAAGGAAAATACACAACCTAATAAGCGTTTAAATCCACGTGGATTGATAAATAATCCGTAAAACACGAAACACACAAAAATTGCTTTGAGTGCGTAGCCTATGAGGGAAAAATACACCAATTTATTCATAATGCCCGCACCGCCGGTAGTTCCCAAAAATTCGGACTGTACCGAAAATAAGTCGGAAAACGAAACCGAGAGAATAACAAGCGGAAACATAATGAGAAAGTAGAGTTCATCGAGCAGCGCGGTGGCAAACACCATAGCAGTAGCCTTGCCGAGAGCCACGCCTTCTTTATACATAAACACTACGGCAAGACTGGTGCCGCCTACCGCAGCAGGGGTTACGGTAGAAGTAAATTCCCACAGAAAAATAATACGAATGCACTGAATCCACGAAAGCGACCGCTCGGAAAGTATGCGCAGGCGCAGCACATAGCCGAAATCGCGCAAAAACATCATAAAGAAGGCTATAAAAATCCACAGGAGGGCGTAGCGCGTAAAGTGAATATCGGCAAAGGAATTGCGCGAAAAATCGTTCCAAAACAAATACACTACCACAGCAAAACCAATGGCAATGGGTAAAAGTATTTGTCGCGGTTTTATAGAGCGCAGTAAGGTGTTGTAATTCTGCGTAGTGTTTTTATTTTCGCAAGTCATGCAACGTGTTTTTTTACAAAAATGCACTTTTTTTCATAGTATAGTTGCATGGTATTGAAAAAAAATATACTTTTGCGCTCCTTTGGTTCCTTAGCCAAGTGGTTAGGCACCGGTCTGCAAAACCGTTTACAGCGGTTCGAATCCGCTAGGAACCTCTCAAAACTGCTTACATTGTTTGTGAGCAGTTTTTTTTACGCCTCATTTTTGCATAAAAAAAGGTTGCTCCGCAAAGAACAACCTTTTGTGTATCAGTAATCTAAGGATTTATTTTTTACTTTTTTTGTATTGAATTTTTGTAGCATCGGCGGCTTCCACGAGTTTTATGGCAAGGTCGAAATTTTCTACCTGCATAATGCTCGAATTGCTTGCTGCCACTATGTAAAATTGCAATGCTGCGGCACCGGTTCCGGTAGGTAGTGCGGTAACTTTTACGTTGGTGGAGAAATTAAAATCAGTATTGGCTGTTATCGCAGCACCGCTAAAATCCGTCCATGCCGAAAGTTCTTTCCAATAGTTTGCTTGCGGCGTACCGTCCACCAACACCACTTGTAATTCTTTGGCATCAATGTTCGATTTTCCCGAAACGGTAACTTGCAACACATCGCCTACGGCTACTTTTGAAATTTTATTTTGAATGGCGGCAGTTTGATTTTTGCCGTCCCAATTTTCCACCAAAAGTGTAAGTCGTTCGCTGTGAGGAATAACGGTAAGTTCGGTTTTTGTAAGTGTGAGCGCAATAGAAGTGCCGCCGCCATTGCCGCCTTGTCCTAAAATATCGGAACCTACGGCGGTACCGGTGGAACTAAGAGTTACGTTTCTTCCGCTCAATACAATTTTGGGGTGGGGTAGTCCTTTTTTTACAATTAATTCTACCACTTTTTCAAAACTTTCGCCGGCTTTCACATCACCCACAAGTCCGAAGGCAGTCATTTCGTTCCAATACGTAGGTGCGTCTTCGTTGATAATTGCTATTTGAAATTCGTTAATATCATTGTTGGCAACGCCGGCAATTCGCACCGAAACCACATCGTTTTGGTGAAGTTTTTCACTTTCAAGGTCAATAGGGAGTGTTGCTTGATAAAAAGCCGAAGGATAGGGCGCGTAGCGATTCCATTCCAGCGTAATGTTTTGCGCCACGAGAGCCATGCCGCACAGTAAAAAAGAGGCGATAAGTACTACTGTTTTTTTCATGTTTTTGTGAGTTATATTTTTCTATATAGGCACTATTTTGTGCATAATTAGTACAAAGGTAGTAAATTATTCGCTCAATCCACCGTTTTTGCCATATTTTTTGCAAAAAAATTACTGCACAAGGAGCGCAATGCAGCGTTGCAAGCCGTTTTCCCAATGCGGAATTTCAAAATGGTAGTTGGTTTTGATTTTCGCTTTATTGAGCACGCTGTAATGCGGACGCGGTGTTTTTGCAGGATATTGACTGCTTTCTATGGGGAGCACTTTGCAGGTACTAATGCCTGCTGCGCGGTGTATGGCAATGGTAAAATCGTACCAACTGCACACGCCTTCGTTGGAAAAATGATACACGCCGGGTATAAATTCTTGTGCCGTAACTACCTGCATAATAGCCACCGCCAAATCTGCCGCATAGGTGGGTGTGCCTACTTGGTCGAAAATTACATGCAACGAGTCGCGTTCAACGCCGAGTTTGAGTATGGTTTTTACAAAATTGTTGCCAAAACTTGAATAGAGCCACGAAGTGCGAATAATAACCGTGTGCTGCGGAGCAGTGCTCAAAGCAATTTTTTCGCCGGCTAATTTCGATTTTCCATACACAGTGTGGGGGCAGGGTGTTACACTTTCGGTGTAAGGCAGGTAATTTGTGCCATCGAACACGTAGTCGGTGGAAATGTGAATCATTTTTGCCGAATGTTCGACTGCCATACGCGCTAAATTTTCAACTGCATCGCAATTAATTTTGTGCGCCGTTTCTGCATCGTCTTCGGCTTTATCTACGGCAGTGTAGGCTGCGCAGTTTACAATATAGTGAATCCTATGGTGCGAAAAAAAAACGCGCAACGCACTTTCGTTGCAAATATCGAGCGTATCAACATCGGTAAAAATAAAGTTGTATTGCGAGAACTGTGCGGAAATTACTTTCATTTCACTTCCGAGTTGCCCGTAGGCTCCGGTTACAAGAATGTTCATGGTGTGTTACTTTTTACCTTTTTCGACCACTGTACCGGTAAATACTATGGTACTTTCTGTAGGTTTTGCGTTCGATGTTACTACTGCCGTTTTCGAGAAAATTCCGCCGCTTGCGGCATCAAAGGTTACTTCTATACTGCCTTTTTGACCCGGCAGTACAGGGGTTTTTGTCCATTTTGCATCGGTGCAGTTGCAGGCTGGTTTCACATTGGAAATAATGAGCGGTGCATTGCCGGTGTTGGTAAATTCAAACATAACTGTAACCGGTACGCCCTGCGGCACTTTTCCCAAATCTTTTGATTCACTTACCCATGTAATTTTTGGTGCTTTCAGTTCGCTTGCGTCTAACTGATTTTGACCCGGATTGCCACCGCCCCAGCCGGGCTGCGCAAAGGCTGCCATACTGCATAAGCAGGCTGCACAGAGTAATACAATATTCTTTTTCATATCATTTGTTTTTTTATGCTATAACGTAATTGTTTGCACATTTATTTGCAAAAATCTTGCCACAAAAATATAAATTAGTTGCAAGTGGAGAGTTGAAAGTTGAAAATTATTTTAAAAAAAGCCTTCTCCAACTCCCTCAAGTAGGGAAACAGTACAAAAAACCTCCCACAAACCGAAGTTCGCAGGAGTGTTGTAGCAGCAAGGGGGCATGCCCCCTTGTTATCTCACTCGTTTTTCGGTACTTCCATTATCATACAGAATAAAATACATACCTTTTTGAGGTTCTTCATTGAGTTTTTGACCGAGTAGATTATAGGGCACCTCTAAAAATTAGTTTTTTTTCGTTTTTGATTTTTACAAAGAGCCGAAGTGCGTTAAAACTCTGTGAAAAAATCGCCTCAAATGTAAGATAAACTTCTGTATAAAACAAGC